>NZ_JBIKNQ010000042.1:0-46950 GCF_044358605.1 Ideonella sp. | reverse complement strand
AACACCTGCCAGGTGCATTGGTGTAGCTCGGCAGGCCCATGGCCTGCAACCTACGATCGCGCTGGAGATGGGCCGCCCGAATCTACGAAGCCATCTTGTCTAATCGTCACAATCACACCCATGCGCACGTTCCTACCATCTCTCCTCGCAGCTCTCCTCGTAACCGCAACTCCAGTTGCGTTGGCACTCGATCTACCAAAGTCGTGCTTCTTGGGGTTCTCCGCCGTCAAGGAGAAGCGCAATGCTGACGCCATTCCTCATCTAGACCTGTGCCTCGAGGAGAACCTTCCTGCAGAGCACAAAGCCTTTGGCCTTCAACTGAGGGCCTCCGCACTTGCGGATCTCAAGCGATGGCGCGAGGCAGCACGGGATCAGCAACGCTCGATTTCGCTCACGAAACCCACTGACGTGTGGGCGCACGTGATGCTCGGCGCATACCTGAGAGAAGACGGCAGGTTCACTGAGGCGCTTGCAGCACTGGAAGCTGCAAAGGCTTTTGATGAAGATGGACCTGGAACCGGCCCAGGAATGGCCGTCTACTACCACACGGGCCAAACGCTTCAACGAGCTGGTCGTCATCGTGAGGCCATTGAAGCGTTCACACTCGGCATACCCAAACAGCCAGACTATGGCTATGCGCACTTCTATCGCGCACTCTCATACGAGGCCTTGGGCGACAGGGTTCAAGCCAAGAGGGACCTCTTTCGCGTCTGGCAATTGCGGCCGAAGGATGGCTATGAGCAGAACATTGCAGACAAGCTCATGGAGTATGGCTTTGAGGTCAAGGTCCGCGAGTGACGCCTCAACGAATAAGGCTAGGTCGCGCGCAGCGAAGCGAAGCCGCGACCTGAGCCGTTTGTTGGACAAGCCCGGTGAGATTGAGATGAGGGTGTGGCCGCTGTAGTTTGATCCGAGCCTGGATCGGCGGCTGGCGGCGAAAAGGCTCAGGGTGAGCGGGCCGCTGATGATCTGCTGCAGGCGGGCGGTGACGCGGGATGCGTTGGAGCTGCCTCAAACCTCGATTTTGGACGAACGCCACCTTGGGCTGACCCTGAGCTTTGCTTGTCAGAAGTTCAGACCGTGTGGGATGAATGTGGCGGAGGTCGAGCTGTCAGTGCACGGTTGCCTCCAACTGCTTGGGTTTGTCGGGTTGAACGGCTTGCAGCGTGGCGCAGCTTGGGGTGTGTTGTGGTGGGTCAGACTAAGCAAGCCGCGCAACCGAGTGGCTATGCACTGAGTCGGGCGGGGATGGTAAGGGCGGCCAGCCAGCACCGCCAGGGGGCCGTCACCGTGAGCTGCTCTGCCGTGGTTCATCGCTATCGCTGCGCAGTCGGCAGGCCGAGTGGGGCGAGCTTGCGCCGAAGCCGGTGCAACCGAGCGCAAGGCCTGCAGCCCGTCCACGGCATCCCAGAAACTGAGGATGCCAACCCCACCGCTAGTGGCAAATCTGGAGTCTGCGGGCCTCGACGCTGGTGATAATGCGTAGCATCAGCGGGGGCCAAAGGTTCAAACCCCCAGTACCCACCGAGGCGCTGCCTGCCACCGACACCACATGGTTCAGTTCAACCGGGTTTATCTGCCGCGATCAGTGGCTGTGCAGTCTCCGGCCTGGGTGGCGCGGCAGATAAACGCTATTCGTTAGACCGCAAAGTCAACACCTACCCACCTCGCCAATGAGTGAATACAGCTTCTCCGATGCGCAAGCCGACATGCGATCCGGCTATCTCCATGGTGCACCAGGCATAGCAGCCTCATCTGTGGCTTGGCTGTCTGCTGCGGCAGTAGCACTCACCGTTTCAGCAAGTGCCGCCGTCTGGACCCTACTAATCGCCGGCGCTTTCATTCATCCAGTGGGCGTCCTCATCACAAGGGCACTCGGCAGCGCAGGAACGCATCAACCCCGCAATCCACTTGCTCGGTTGGCCATGGAGGGCACCTTCTGGATGCTGGCAGGCATTGCCATAGCGTTCGGCATTTCCGCGCTACGTATCGAATGGTTTTTCCCGGCAATGCTCTTGGTCATCGGCGGCCGGTATCTCACTTTCCAAACGGTTTATGGGTTGTCTTTGTACTGGATCTTAGGCGTAGCTTTGTGCGCCGCCGGAATCGCACTCGCCCTGCTCCGAGCACCCGTAGCGGTCAGCGCTCTGGCGGGCGGCCTCATCGAGGTAGTGTTTGCAACCGTTGTCTACTTGCGAGCTAAACGCGTTGCGGCCTAATGAATGAGGGCTAGGTCGCGCGCAGCGAAGCGAAGCCGCGACCTGAGCCGTTTGTTGGACAAGCCCGGGGAGACTGAGATGAAGGTGTTGCCGCTGTAGATTGATCCGAGCCTGGATCGGCGGCTGGCGGCCCTGGGCTCAGTCAGGGTGAGCGGGCCGCTGATGATCTGCTGCAGGCGGGCGGTGACGCGTGATGCGTTGGAGCTGCCTCAAACCTCGATTTTGGACGAACGCCATCTTCGGCTGACCCTGGGTTTGGCTTGGCAGGAACTCAGTCAGTCCAGTACAGTTCAAACAAGCTCGAGGAGCTTAGGTCGGTGCCCGGAACTCCGGCAGCAGCTCAGTGAGCCGATGCCCGGCATAAGTTTTGAGTCATGCTTATGCTTGTTTCCGTAGGCTCTTTTTTGTGGGATGAATCATGAAGACTTCTTTAGCGTTGTGCACTGCGATAGTCGTTGGTAGCTTGCTTTCACCCACAGCAATGGCTGCTGATGACGGGGCGGCAGTTAGCAAACAAAAGACTGAATCAGCGAATACTCAGAAACAAAAGCCCAAACAAAAGCAAAAGAAAAAAGAGGAGAAAAAGCCTGTGGCGGAAGGGGCGACCAGCAGACCCGGAGGGAGCCGGGGTGGCTGAACTCGAACGGCGCGCAACTGCCTTCCTGCGGTAGTCCACCCAAAGCCCACCGATCCGACGAGCAGAGCGATGCGGCCATCGCCCGCCGCTGCTTGGGACGACTGCTCGCTCAAGTGGACCAATCAATCGCTTCGCGATTGATGCTCCTGACGAGTTCCAGCGTTCGGTTTCTCGATCACTCACTAGGAATCGGGTAAAGGAATGCCATCTCGACCGCAAGAGCCTACCGAGCCACTCCCCTACACGGTAGAGGGGGTCGTGCTGGCAAGTGACAGGGGAAGCGCTAGATTGGCGGGCACATTGACCCTCCCGAAAGAAGGCCAACGGACCGCCGCCGTCCTACTCATTCCAGGATCGGGTGCGCACGACCGCGACGAGAAGTTATGTGGACATCGCCCTTTTTTCGTCCTCGCGGATCACCTGACCCGTTCCGGAATTGCCGTGCTGCGATTGGATGATCGCGGTGTTGGCGAATCGACGGGAGACAAGGATCAGTGCACGCACAACGAACTACTGCAGGATGTGCACTTGGCGCTGGATTTTCTGGCAGCGCACAAGGGAGTCGATGCGAGCCGACTTGGCCTCATCGGCCATAGCGAGGGGGCTTTGTTGGCGGCGGCCGCTGCGACGAGTTACGAACAGCTTGCACTGATAGTGCTCATGGGGTGTCCGGCACTTCCGGGCGAGCAGACTATCCACGAACAGGCAGCGCGCATCTCCCGGCAGGCAGGAGCTACCGAGGCACAAGTGGCGCACGAGCGGCGAATGAACGAAGAGGTGTTTGCTGTTCTAAACAGCACGATCGGACAGGAGCCTGCACGCGAGCGGATTCTTTCTGTTCTCGCCTCCCACCTGAAATCTTGGCCGGACAATTCGGTCGATGATGCCGCCGTGGCAACGCACATTGCTGTGATGGCTGATACCGTGATGGCCCCGGCGTTTCGATCATTCTTGCAATGCGAGCCTGCGTCTTATTTCAGAAGTGTTCGCTGCCCCGTACTGGCTCTCTTCGGCGAGCTCGACATTCAGGTTCCTCCGGCCATTCATAGGCTGGTGCTTTGGGAGGCATTGTCGGCAGCAGGGAATTCTGATGTCACACTCGAAGAATGTCGTGGCTTGAACCACCTCTTTCAGACTGCAACAACCGGATCTATAGCGGAATATGAGGTCATTGAAGAGACGATGGCGCCTTCGGTGCTGAAGCGAATTTCCGATTGGATTGGTTTGCGCACTCTTGAGGGCGATGCCCGAGAACAGCATTCAGCGGAATTCGCTGATGATGAGCGTTAAAGTTCCCATGAGCGAGTCAGAAGTCAAACCGAAAGCAAAGAGAGCTGATGGTCAAGTGACAGGCCTCGCCGGTGAGCTTTTCGTAGCAGCCGAGCTCTTGAAGCGAGGGCTGCAAACATCGGTGACATTTGGCAACGCCAAAGCCATCGATCTCTTGGCCTTCAACGAAGAAACCGGACGCACATTCACGGTTCAGGTCAAGGCGCTCCGCAAGAAAACTTTTTTCCTCATTGCTCACACCCGAGTCAAGCCACAGCACATATACGTGTTCGTGTTGCTGAACAAGCCGGGGGAAGCCGTCGAATACTTTATCGTTCCGGGGGCGGTTCTCTTCAGCGAACCTGAACGTTTCTCGAAGTGGTTCCTCGACCCAAAGATGCCCGGCATTCACCCCAACATTCTGCAAGAGCAAGGGCTTCGAGATGCTTGGCACATTTTCCACGAGCCACAGCCCTAACATGGTGCTCAACATCGCTTCTTTCAGTCGCTGGGCGCTGCGCGATAGTGCCGCGCAGCGCCGGTTGGCTCGACTTTCAAAAGCATGTCCCCAGTTCCTTCCTTAGCGCAACAACTTGAAGCAGAGTGGGCGCCCGAGCTCGCGGCGTATTTCGGTCGATCGGTGGAAGATGTTCAGCAACAGCTGAGGCCGTGGTTCGATTTTCCCCATGGTCAACTGCGGATCGAACTGATGGATGGCTCCGTCGTGCAGTTCAATTGGGCGTTTCACATTGCCAGCGAAGCCAAGCGGGCAGTCGCTGTGTTCACGGAGCATTGCGGCCATCATGTCTTCCCGTATCACGAAGCGAAGGTCTATCGCGATGGTCTGTTGGTGTATGCGCAAGCGCTTTAGCTGTTGATCGCGCAGCACAGCTTTACCGCCTGATGCTGGGGCGCTGTTGCTGCTACAGCGGCCATCACAGCGGGGCCATTGCTTTTGGCGTCCGAGACGATGTGGACCACCCGCAATCCGCTGCGGGCCGACGTTCCTGGGTCTAGAGCACGCCCTGCATCCACAAAGCTGAGGAATCCGCTGAACTTGATGCCGCTCACAATCGGCGCCATCAGCGGGGGCGCAGCTTTGAACGCCTAGTCCTACCTGAGGTGGTGGCTGTCACCCAAACCAAGTGGTGTAGCGCCTTCCGGGCCATCCGGCCTGCCCAATACATCTTTTGGAGTAGAGACGATGTCACAGCAAATGAACTGGCTTGCAGCCGCCGCCCTCGTGGCGCTTCATGGCGCCGCGCTGGCCCAAGAGTTTCCTCAGGGCGGCGAAAGTATGAGCAACGCGGACATTCGCAAGTACGTGGAAGACAAAGTCCACGACGTGAAGCTGGCTGATGGCACCAGCTGGCGGCTTGAGTACAAGTCGAATGGCTACTTCTTCATCAACACCAGCCGTGGCTTCAATGGGGACGGCCAGTGGCAAGTTGAAGAGGGGAAGCTGTGTGGCCAACTGCGGGGCAGGGACAGAACGTGCAATGACGTGCGCTTGGTCAAAGGCGTGATGCACTACAAGCGCGACAACGGCGAGATTGTTCAGTTCGTCCCGAAGTGATGCGCTAGTCCGCCTTCACCCCCGCACCAACAACTCCGCCTTCAACGCCCCTGGCGCCAGCCCCGCTTGCTGGCGCTCAAACATGCGCGTCAGCAGGGCTTCGTAGTGGCGCACGTAGCGGTTGGTGTCAAAGAGCGGTAGGTGCAGGCGCTGGGTGTCCAGGTGCTGTTGCAGGGCACGCAGGCGCGGCAGGTTCTGCGCCAGGGCCACGGCGGTGGTCACGTAGTCGGCTTCACTGGCGCAGGCCAGCTCGGCTTGGCCGCAGGCGGTGGCCAGGCTGGCGGCCACACGAGAGGCGTAAGTAGCGCCGGGCACCGTCAACACAGGCACGCCGGCCCACAGGGCCTCGCTGGCGGTGGTGTGCGCATTGCAAGGCCAAGTGTCTAAGAACAAGTCGGCAGCGCGCAGGCGGGCAATGTGCTCGGCCAGGTTTTGCTTGGGCGCCCAGAGCACGCGCTCTTTGCCGATGCCGCGTTGCAGCAGCTCGGCGTCCAGGCGGGCGCGGGCTTGGGGGTTCCAGGCCAGCATCCACAGCACGGTGTTCGGGGCTTGGTGCAGGATCTTGGCCCACAGGTCCAGCATGTGCGGCGAGAGCTTGTAGGTCTGGTTAAAGCAGCACAACACCACTTTATCTTCCGGCAGGCCAAGGCTTGCGCGGCTGGGGGCCGGGGGCAGGGCGCGCTGGCGGTCGTTGGGCTGGTAGCTGTCGGGCAACTGAGCGATGTGCTCGGTGTAGTTTTCGGCGTGGGCCAGCGGCGTCACCACCGGGTCGCCAATGATGTAGTCGATGAAGTCAGCTCCCGTGGTGGCCGGGTAGCCCAGGTAAGCCACTTGCACACGCGCAGGTCGATAGGCCAGCAGCTCAAAGCGGCTGCCCCGGGTGTGGCCCTTCAGGTCCACGGCAATGTCGATGTCGTCTTCGCGCATACGCAGGGCAATTTCGCCCGCGTGGCAATGGTTGACGTCTACAAAGTGGTCGCAAGCGGCGCGCACGCGGGTGGTGATGGCATGGCCGTCGTCCACGCTGTGGGAGTAAAGCCAGACCTCAAAGTTCTGGCGGTCGCGGCGCTCCAGCAGCTCGGTCATCAACACGGCGGTGGCGTGCTGGTGGAAGTCGCTCGACAAATAGCCAATGCGGATGGGGCCAGGCCGGCGCGGGCCGGGGGCGGGCAGGGGCTTGGCCGCACTGGCCAGGCCGTGGGTACGCAATTGGCCAATGCGCTTTTGCTGGGCCGGGGTGGCGTCCACCGCCAGCAAGGCAAAGGGCGAGAGCAATTGGGCCACGCTGGTGTCGGTGTCGTCCAGCGCGGCCAGCAGGGCGGCGGTGTCTTCGTCAACCCGGCTCCAGTCGCAGCTTTGGCGGCCTTCATGCACCAGCAGCGACAGCGCCAAGGCGCGGGTCGAGCCTTTGTCCAGCGTGACCACGGTGCGAAAGCACTCGGTCGCCTCGGCCACCATGTCCAGGTCTTTGAAGCACAGGCCTAAGCGGTAGTGCGACAGCGGTGCATCGATCTTCAAGGCCAGGGCCTGAAAGAAAGCGCTGACGGCGTCTTGCAAGCGGCGTGATTGGAATAGGGCATTGCCATGGGCGTTGTGCCAGTCGTGGTCGCGTGGGGCGTCGGCGGGGAACTGGTCAAACACCAGCGCCGCTTCTTCAAAGCGGTTGGTGCGGCCCAGGCACTCGGCCACCAGGCGGCAGGCCAGCGGATCGCGTGGGTTGACGTGCAGGCCGTGCTGGGCCGCTTCGGTGGCTGCGGGCAGGTCGCCGGTTTGCAAATGCGCCCGGGCCAGGTTCATCCACATCAGGCCGTCTTGCGGGGCCAGTTGGGTGGCGCGTTCAAACTCGCTGCGGGCTTGTGCCCAGGCGCGGGCCTGCATGGCCTTGATGCCGGCTTGGCGGTGCGCCTCGGCGCGTTGGCGGGTGTTCTTCATGGGGCAGATGCTGCCGCAGCGGGCGGCGAGGCGGCGGGTTGATAAACAGCACCGGGCAAGGCCTGTTCCAAACGGGTGGGGGCGGGCGGCTGGGCCAGGCTGCTCAGGGCGGCGGCATCTTCGGGGCGCTCCAACACTTGATAGAGCAGCATCAGGTTGCGGGCGGCCAGGTGGCTGCCACGCCCGGCCACAGAGCCTTCCAGGTCGGGCCGCTCTCCCAGCATCAGGCAGCGTTGCCAGGCGTCTTCAATCATGGGCAGCAGCTCGTCGGCGCGGCTCAGGTCTTGGGTGGCCCAGTCCAGCAGCAGGTCGCCTAAAGCGAAGAAGAAGTCGGGCGAATGGCTCCACAGGCCCAAGCCCGCTTCAGCCCGCAGCACACCCTCAGCATGGCGGCCTGCGCGCTTCAAAGCGTGCAAGCAACGCACTTCCAGGTCGTGCCGCCAAGCGGGCAGCGGGCCTTGCGGGGGCAGGGCCTTGCAGGCCTGCTCAAAGCAATCAATGGCTTGGGCCCAGCGCTCGTACACATCATGGTCCTTGCCCAGCTGGTACCAAAGATAGGGGTCGTCGGGGCTGTCCTTCAGCGCTTCGCCCAGCAAGGCGGCATTGCGGCCGGCCTTTTGGGCCAAGGCAGCGGGGGCATAGCCCAGGTGTTCAAACACCACGGGCAGGCGCTGAGTGGGCGGGCCACGGCGCGGTTGTTCGTGGATGCGGCCTTCATAGCGCACCCAGCCGGGCAGCACGCGGGGCAGCCAGCTGGGGGCGCGCTCGTCGCCCTCGCCAAAGTGGCTGTCCACGCGCACCTGGCCGACAAAGGCGGGCGCTTGTTGGCGCAGCGCGGCCAGGCTGGGGCCGCCACTGGCCAGCCACTCGTCCGCGTCCAGCACCACATGCCAGTCGGCACCAGCGAGCTCTAGCGCGGCGTTGCGCGCGGCAGAGAAGTCGTCACACCAGGTGAAGTGGCCGACCCGGGCCCCAGCGGCTTGGGCCAAGGCCACGGTGTTGTCGCGCGAGCCGGTGTCCAGCACCACGCATTCATCCACCCAAGGCAGAAGACTTTGGATCGCACGGCTGATGCGGGGGGCCTCGTCACGCACGATCATCACCAGGGCGACGCGGTACACGGCAGAAGGGGGCAGAGCAGTCATCGCCTGAGCTTGAGGGTTCAGTCTCTCGCGATAAGCGCCGAAAAGAAGTCAGGTTTCCAGCCATCTCTGGGCGCAACAGGGGGCTCGGAACCAGGCACCAAAACTGATGCGATGAAAAGCGGCACAAAAAACCCTCAAGTTCTGCGATCACCCCTCCGAAAAGCAATTCACGGCCCCAACCACTTTCATCCGGGGGCGCAACCGAAAGTCCACCAGGACCTCGTTTTTTGATACCCCGAGAAGGAGTACTGACATGCCCATGACCATCAACACCAATATTGGTTCGCTGAACGCACAGCGCAATCTCAACGCGTCGCAAAACTCGTTGTCCACCTCGATGCAACGCCTCTCTTCGGGCTTGCGCATCAACTCCGCCAAGGACGACGCCGCCGGTCTGGCCATCGCCGAGCGCATGAGCGCCCAGGTGCGTGGCATGAACGTGGCGGTGCGCAACGCCAACGACGGTGTCTCCATGGCGCAGACGGCTGAAGGCGCACTCTCTAAAGTGGGCGACGCCCTGCAGCGTATGCGTGAGCTGGCGGTGCAGTCCCGCAATGCCACCAACAGCAGCTCTGACAAAGACTCGCTGAACAAGGAATTCACCCAGCTGCAAAGCGAAATTAGCCGCGTGCTGGGCGGGACCACCTTCAACGGCAAGAGCTTGCTGGGCACCACGGCGACTGACATGGAGTTCCAGATCGGCGCCAACACCAACACCGACGACCGCGTGACCGTTTCCACCGCCAACATGGTGGGCAACAGCGACATCTCGGCCATCACCGGATCGGGTGCGGCGATCGGTGCATCGACAACCTCCGGCGGCATTGACGCTGTGATCGACGACATTGACACCGCCATCGACACCATCAATGACCAGCGTGCTGAGTTTGGTGCCGCCCAGAGCCGCTTCGAAGCCATCATTGGCAACTTGCAGCAGTCGGTAGAGGCCCAGAGCGCTGCCCGCAGCCGGATCATGGATGCGGACTTCGCGGCGGAGACGGCCAATCTGAGCCGCACGCAGATCTTGCAGCAGGCGGGTACGGCCATGGTGGCCCAGGCCAACCAGTTGCCCCAGACCGTGCTCTCACTGCTTCGATGACGGTTTCCTGATCCCGGGTAAGGGATCGCCGGCACCCCCGGCTATCAACAATTCTTCGTAAGCCGGAACCGGCCACTCCCTTGAACAAGGTGCTCCTCAAAAAAGCACCTTGTTCTACGCACAAAAAAATTTCTCAAGTTTGCTTTTGACCACTCCGATATCCAGCACAACAGGGGTCGCCATCGCGATCACTGCGGTCCGGTGAGAGACCCAAGGGTCAGGCGATGCGAAGGCATCACCCGATCGGAGGAGCACCTGGCGCTGACGTAGCAGTTTTGTTTACGCCGGTGCTTTACCGGAGGCTTTTGGAAACCTCAAGGAGTGTCACATGCCGCAAACCATCAACACCAACATTGCTTCGCTCAATGCGCAGCGCAACCTCAATTCATCGCAGTCGTCACTGTCTGTGTCGATGCAGCGCCTGTCTTCAGGCCTTCGCATCAACTCAGCCAAAGACGACGCTGCCGGTCTGGCCATCGCCGAGCGCATGAACGCTCAAGTGCGTGGCATGAACGTCGCGATCCGCAACGCCAACGACGGTATCTCTTTTGCGCAAACCGCAGAAGGCGCCCTCTCCAAAGTGGGCGACGCGCTGCAGCGTATGCGTGAACTGGCTGTCCAGGCTCGCAACGCCACCAACAGCAGCTCCGACAAGGACTCGCTGAACAAGGAGTTCGGGCAGTTGCAGGCGGAAATCACCCGCGTGATGGGTGGTACCACCTTCAACGGCAAGAGCATCTTGGGCACGGGGGCCACCTCGCTGGACTTCCAGATCGGTGCCAACACCACGGCGGATGACCGCATCACCGTGGCGTCCGAAAACATGAATGCGCGCACCGACATCACTTCCGTCACGGGCTCGACTGCTTCGATCGGCGCATCGGCTTCTGCCGGTGCCATTGACACGGTGATCGACGCCATTGACACGGCCCTGGACACGGTGAATGACCAGCGTGCTGACTACGGTGCTGCACAGAGCCGCTTTGACGCCATCATTGCCAATCTGCAGCAGTCCGTTGAAGCGCAGAGCTCCGCACGCAGCCGCATCGTCGATGCGGACTTCGCGACGGAAACCGCCAACCTGAGTCGAGCGCAGATCCTGCAGCAGGCTGGCACGGCCATGGTGGCTCAGGCCAACCAGTTGCCCCAGCAGGTCTTGTCGCTGCTGCGATAAGCACCTCTCCCAGGGCCTACACAGGCCCGCTCGGCAAGCCCCCCACAACGCCCCGTGCAGCACCGCCTGCACGGGGCGTTGCCACGTTTGGAGGGTCTGAAGATAGACGCACAAAGCGCTTCATTTCGGCGCTTTAGTGCCGAGGCCTCGTCGCCAGAATCACATCAACGTCTCTCCGGCTGGAAGGCGTGGTCCGACAAGCACTGGCGTAAGCCGCGGACTGCGAAAGCGGTTCCGTCTCGACGGTGTCTAGGTGCCGGGCTTAGGCGGCCCGCTGCTTCGGTGGCGGGTTTGAACAAGCCGGCAGTCCGCCGGGTGTGGTTGTATCTTCAGGAGTGCCAACGTGCCACAGACCATCAATACGAACTTGTCGTCGCTCAACGCGCAGCGCAATCTGAACGCGTCGCAGTCGTCACTGGCTGTGTCGATGCAGCGTCTGTCTTCGGGCTTGCGCGTCAACTCGGCCAAAGACGATGCCGCAGGCCTCGCGATTGCCGAACGCATGAACGCCCAGGTGCGCGGCATGAATGTGGCCGTTCGCAATGCGAACGACGGCATCTCACTGGCGCAAACCGCAGAAGGCGCGCTCTCCAATGTGGGCGACGCGCTGCAGCGTATGCGTGAGCTGGCGGTGCAGGCCCGCAACGCCACCAACAGCAGCTCGGACAAAGAATCGCTGAACAAAGAATTTGCCGAGCTGCAGGCTGAAATCAGCCGAGTCTTGGGCGGTACCACCTTCAACGGTAAGAACATCCTCTGGACCGATGCGACCACGCTGACCTTCCAGATTGGGGCCAACACCACCAATGATGACGTGATCAACGTCACCACCGAGGACATGAAGAGCGCAACGGACATCACAGCCGTCACCGCGTCGACCGCCTCCATCGGTGCTACGGCCAGTGCCGGTGCCATTGCTACAGTGATCGACGCCATCGACACCGCGCTGGATTCCGTCAACGACACGCGGGCCACCTTTGGTGCCACACAGAGCCGCTTTGACGCCATCATCTCCAACCTGCAGCAGTCGGTTGAGAACCAGGCGGCAGCGCGCAGCCGCATCATGGATGCCGACTTTGCGCAAGAAACTGCCAATATGAGCCGAGCGCAGATCTTGCAGCAGGCCGGCACCGCCATGGTGGCCCAGGCCAACCAGTTGCCCCAGCAGGTGCTGCGGCTGCTGCAGGGCTAAGCCCCCTTACTCACAGCACAGCGGCCGGGTGTTCCCCGGCCGTTTTTCGTCGGGCCTGAGCTTCTGTTGCAGTCTGTTGCGACGAAAGCTCTCAAGCTCTAGACCCCGAGGCCGACAACCACGTATGCAACCGGAGCTTTGACATGCCAGCCATCACCTCACTCGGCGTGGGTAGCGGACTTGACGCTGAGGGCATCGTGTCCTCGCTCATGGCCGTCGAGCGCCGGCCCATCAGCCTGGTGCAAACCCAGATCGATGGGCTCAACACCAAGATGTCCTCCATCGGCAAGCTCAAGAGCCTGGTGGCGGCCATGCGCGACAAGGCCGCTGCACTGACCTCGACCACAGCCTGGGGCAAGATGGCGGTCAGCACCTCGGATGCCACTTCAGTCTCTGCCAGCGCGGCGGCCAATTCACCGGCCGGGCGCTACTCTGTCACGGTGCAGTCTTTGGCGGCGGCACAAACCATCACCTCGGGCCAGTTTGCCAACAGCAGCGCTACGCTGAATGAGGGCAGCTTGACCATTGAGCTGGGCAGCTATCAAGGTTCAGGCACACCGGCCACCGGCTTCACGGCCAAGCCGGGTGCCACGCCAGTGACCATCAACATTGGCGCCGGCGAGACCTCGCTGTCGGCCATTCGCGACAAGATCAATGCGGCCGGTGCAGGTGTCACGGCGTCCATCGTGAACGACGCCAATGGGGCCCGGCTCTCGTTGCGCTCCACCGCCACTGGCGAGGTGAATGGCTTTCGCATCACCGCAGCCGAGACCACGGACGACGGTGCCCCAGGCACGGGCCTGAGCGCCTTGGCCTTCAACGCGACGACCCTGACTTCGCCCATGGCCTTGAACCAACGCTCGGCCAATGCACAAGCCACCATCAACGGCATCGTGGTGAACTCCACCACCAACACCTTTGCCGAAGTGGCTGATGGCTTGACGGTGACGGTCAGCAAGGTCAACGCCACGCCGGTCGAGCTGGTGACCAGCCAGGACACGGCCAGCATCAAGACCAGCATTGATGAGTTCATCAAGGCCTACAACGAAATGGCCGTCTACCTGCGCGACCAAACCAAGGTAGAGGCTGCGACGGGTAGTTCCACCACGTCGGCAGGCAACACCAATGTGGTCATGAAAGGCGGGCCGCTGCAAGGGGACCGCTCAGCGGTGGACTTGCAATGGCAGCTGCGCAGTGTGATCAATGAAAGCAGCTCTACCTCCAGCCAGTGGTCGGCACTGAGCCAGATCGGCATCGTGATGAAGCAGGACGGCACCTTGGAGACCAAGTCCACCGAACTGACGGCGGCCCTGGCCAAGCCGGACGAGCTGCGCAAGCTGCTGGCCACGGATGGCAGCAGCTCGGCCAACTCGGGCTTCATGGACCGCTTCCGCGATGTGGGTGACCGTGTGCTGTCGTTTGAGGGCAGCTTGGAAGTGCGCGGCCAATACCTGCAAAAGAACATCTCGCGCCTGGGTTTGAAGAAAACCGACATGGAAGATCGCCTGACCAGCAAGGAAGAAAACCTGCGTGCCCGCTATCAGTCCTTGGACACGCAGATGAGCCGTCTCTCAGCGCTGCAGCAGTATGTGACGCAGCAGCTCAGCTCGCTAAACACCAGTGCTTGAGCCGCGAATGTGACCTAGTTCCCGCACGGCTGAGTGCGGCTCAACGCAAGGCGCCCCAGGGCGCCTTGTGGCATTTTGAGAGGCTGGTGTCGAGATCCTGGAGCAGTGGGCAGGCTGCGGGAATTCCCCATGCAATTCAGGGCTTTCCAGGCTTTGTGCGGCTCTCAAGTGCGCCGGGGCAGGGTCGATAACTTCTCAACGGTTGTATCAGCCTTACTTCCACACCACAGATGTTCAATCCCACTATGAATTCAGCCTTCGGGCGCCCCAATGCGATGGCCATGGCCTACCGCCGAGTTGGCGTCGAGACGGCGGTGCAAGGCGCTTCTCCGCACCAGCTGATCATGATGCTGTTTGATGGCTATATGGAGGCGATCGCGCAGGGACGCGGTGCCATGCGCGACGGTGAGATCGAGCGCAAGGGCCGCTGCATCGGCCGTGCGGCGCGCATCGTTGACGAGGGCCTGAAAGCGGGCTTGAACTTGACGGACGGCGGCACGCTGGCGCAAGACCTGCAGATGCTCTACCAATACGTGACCATGCGTTTGACCTTGGCCAACCTCCGCAATGACGAGGCCATCCTGGACGAATGCGTGAGCTTGATCGAGCCCCTTCGCCTAGCCTGGCGAGACATCAAAGATCAGGTGGATCATGGAACGCACTGAACTCAATCCGCATTCGGGACCTACAGCCATGAGTACCACGCTGTTGAACTACTACGAAGCCATCGAACGTGCCAGCGCAGAAATGCTGGAGGCCGCGCGCACCGGCAACTGGGACGAGGTGGTCAAGCTCGAGGGCGCCTGCGCCGTCTTGATCTCGCAACTCAAGAGCGCCGCGCAGAACGACGCCTTGCGCGCCGAAGAGGCCAAGGCCAAGTCGAAGATCATGCAACGCATCTTGCTCAACGATGCCGAGATCCGGCACCTGGCCGAGCCCTGGCTGGAAGACCTGGATCAAATGATGAACGGCCGCCCCAAGGTCTTGCACTGAGCGTGTGTTGGAGCCTGCCATGATGAACTTTACCGACACCCGCCCCGCCGAACTGGAAGCCATGCCCCTGCCCGAGTTGGATACGTTTCGGGTGACGGGAGTGGCGCAGATCCGTAGCCTGTTGAAGTCGGTGATGGACCGCAGCATTCCGGTCATCATCAGTGGCTCTGACGGCAGTGCGCACACCGCCCAGCTCTGGGCCGTGGACAGCAACCGCGAGAAGATCTCTTTCTCGGCCGACTTGCTCTCGCCCTCCATTCACCGCCTCATTGAGGCCGATGAGGCGGTGGCCGTCTGCTACTTAGAGCAGGTCAAGCTGCAGTTCGACGTGTTCGACCGCATGTTGGTGCACGGCAACCAGAGCTGCGTGATGCAGGCCATGATGCCGCGAGAGATGTTCCGCTTCCAACGTCGCAGCGCCTATCGTGTGCGCACGCTGGAGCGCACCGCGCCAACAGCCAGCTTCCGCCATCCGGCCATGCCCGATGTGCAGTTGGAGTTGCGGGTCTTGGACTTGAGCGCAGGCGGCTGCGCCCTGTTCATGCCCAATGATCTGCCCTCGGTAGAGCCGGGGTCCTTGATCAACGGTATCAAGTTGGAGCTGGACTCGGACACCGAGATCAAGGCCAGTCTGCTGATCCACCACATCACCTCGGTTCAGCCGCAGGCTCAAGGCGTGCGCCTGGGCTGCGAGTTGCTGAACATGGACGCTGATGCGCAGCGCGTGCTGTTGCACTACATCGACCAGACCCAAAAGCGGCGTCGGATGATGTCGCTGGATTGAGCGCCAGCTTCGCAGGCCTTTGTCTGCGGTGCTGGCGTCAGACCTGCATGTTCATGATGTCGGTGTAAGCCTGCACCATGCGGTTGCGCACCGACACCGTGGCTTGGAAGCCGATCTGCGACTTTTGCATCGCGATCATGGTGTCTTCCAGGCTCACCGAGGGGTTGTCCAGTTGCAGCTCGCGCTGCATGCGCTGAGAGGTCAGCTGCTGTGCGCTGACCGACTTCAAGGCCTGCGTCATCGCTGACTGGAAGTTGCCACCTTCTGTCGCGGCGGGGCCGGCGGGCGCGCGGGTTTTGGCCAGCGGTGTGCCGTCTACCGACAGCCCGGCACGGGCAGCGGCTTGCGCGAAATCAAAGGGTTTGAGCTTGACGTCCATGGTAGGCCCTCCTTGGGGGGATGGCATGGATCATAGGCAAGGGTTCGTCCGGATATAGACCCGAGATGTCTGGGGAATGGGCGGCTTTTGCGGCCATGCAAGCACGAGGAGCGCGCCAACAATGTGGCCATACCCCTATAGCGCGGGGCTTGTCTTGCGCTCATGGCTGCACACATGGATCAACTCACTGTCCCGACTCCCCTTGTTCCTGCTGAAGCACCGAGCGGTGTGATGGCCAAGCTGGGCGCCTTGCCCATGGCCACACGCATGAAGCTTGGCCTTGGCGTGGCCGCGCTGGCGGCTGTGGTGGTGGCGGTCAGCCTCTGGGCCAACCAAGGCGACTGGAAGGTCTTGTTCGTCAACTTGTCGGACAAAGACGCCGGTGCCGTGGTGGCGCAACTCTCTGCCCTGAACGTGCCTTATCGCCACGGCGAAGGCGGCCAAGCCTTGCTGGTGCCGGCTGACCGCTTGCATGAAGTACGCATGAAGCTGGCCACGGCCGGGCTGCCCAAGTCAGTGGTGGCCGGCAATGAGCTGCTGGACAACCCTCGCCTGGGCCAAACCGACCGCCAAGAGCGGGTGATGATGCAGCGCGCCTTGGAGGGCGAGCTGGTGCGCACCATCAGCAAACTCGACGGTGTGGAAGAGGCCCGTGTGCATCTGGGCCTGCCCAACCAGAACGGCTTTTTCCGCGAGCAACAAAAGCCCAGCGCCAGTGTGATGCTGACGCTGCATCCGGGGCGTTCTCTTGACCGTGCGCAAGTGGCGGGCATCGTGCACTTGGTCTCATCCAGCGTGCCTGAACTCAACCCCAAGGCCGTCAGCGTGCTGGACCAGCGCGGTGGCCTGCTCAGCGGCCCCGGCGAAGACGCCGCCAAGAGCCTGGACGAACAGCAATTGCGCTACGTCGGTCAGATTGAAGACAGCTACTTGAAGCGGGTGCGTGAGATCGTGGAGCCTGTGGTGGGCCGTGACAACCTGCGCGCCACCGTGACCGCCGACATCGACTTCAGCCAGAGCGAAGCCACCTCTGAGCAATATCGCCCCAACCAAGGCGACCAGCCTGCCGCCGTGCGCAGCCAGCAAACGCTGGAGTCCACCCAGCCTGGCCAAGCGGCACCCTCTGGCGTGCCCGGTGCGGCCACCAATCAGCCGCCGCAAGCCGCCCAGGCCCCCATCAATGGCGCGTCGGCTCCCTTGCAGCCGGCCCAGATGGGTGCGGCAGGTGGTGGCGCGCGGCGTGAAAACGTCACCAACTTTGAGGTCGACAAGACAGTCAAGGTGACCCGTAACGCCACCGGTGCGATCAAGCGCATCAATGCGGCCGTGGTGGTCAACCACCGCACGACCACCGATGCCAAGGGCAAAACCAGCACCGTGCCGCTGCCCCAAGAAGAGTTGGACAAGCTGACCGCCTTGGTGCAAGAAGCGATTGGCTTCAACAAAGAGCGTGGCGACTCCGTCAAGGTGATCAATGCCCCCTTCAAGATTGAAGCGCCCGTTGAGCCCGACGCCGTGCCGCTGTGGAAGCAGCCTTGGGCGCAAGACTTGATGCGTGCGGCCGGAGTGCCGCTGGCCTTGGCCCTGGTGGCTTTGGGTCTGATCTTTGGCGTGATCCGCCCGGCCGTGAAACAAGCGTTGACGCCGCCACCTCCGTCTGCTGATGAGCAGAAGTCTGACGCTACAGCCCTGAGTGCGGTGGTCGATGACGTGCAAGAGTTGCCCGGCGCAGAGGGCCAAACCGAGTTGCCCGCGCTGGAAGCCCCCAAAGAAAACGCCAAGCTCGAAGCCGCGCGCAAGCTGGCCCGCGAGAACCCGAACGCCGTGGCCAATATCGTGCGCGACTGGGTCAATGGCGAGGCCTAGAGCCTGAGCGCAAAAGGAAAGAGTGATGGCCGACGACACCATAGAGAACGCCGCGATTCTGTTGATGTCCTTGGGCGAGGAGGAAGCCGCTGAGGTTTTTCGCCATCTCGGCCCCAAGGAAGTTCAGAAGCTGGGCGAGACGATTGCCAAGCTCAAGGTCATCCCGCGCGAGCGGGTGGAGACGGTGCTCGACAAGTTCACCCAAGAGGCGCAGGAGCAACACATCCTGGTCGCTGACACCGACTCCTATGTGAAGAACGTGCTGCGCAAAGCCCTGGGCGAAGACAAAGCCAATTTGTTGATCGACCGCATCTTGCAAGGCGATGACAACAGCGGCATTGAAAGCCTGAAGTGGATGGACGGTGCCTCAGTGGCCGAGTTGCTGCGCAATGAGCACCCCCAGATCATTGCGGCCATCTTGGTTCACCTCGACCAAGACCAAGTCTCGACCGTGCTCAAGGTCTTTACTGAGCGCCAGCGCAACGAGGTGCTGATCCGCATTGCCACGCTGGACGGCATTCAGCCCGCTGCGCTCAAGGACCTGAATGAGGTCATGAGCAAGGTGTTGGCAGGGGGCGATCGCACCAAAAAGGCCTCGCTGGGCGGCGTCAAAGCGGCGGCCGAGATCATCAACCTCTGCGGCTCGTCGGTCGAGACCTCGGCCTTGGACTTCATCCGCGAAGCCGATGCCGACCTGGCCCAGAAGATCATGGACAACATGTTCACCTTCGACGACCTCAGCAAGCTCGACGACAAGGGCTTCCAGGCCGTGCTCAAAGAGGTGCAGAGCGAATCCTTGGTGCTGGCGCTCAAGGGTGCCACGCCCGAGCTGCGCGAGAAGGTGTTCAAGAACATGTCCAGCCGTGCGGCCGAAACCCTCAAGGAAGATTTGGAAGGCCGTGGCCCGGTGCGTGTCTCCGAGGTCGAGGCCGAGCAGAAAGAGATGCTCAAGATCGTGCGGCGTCTGGTCGACGAAGGCCAGATCGTGTTGGCCTCTGGTGGCGCGGATGACTTCCTGTGATGGCTGAGTCCGACACCACCGCCCGTCCGCACAACCCTTACGCGCGCTTCATCCCGCGTGAGGAGTTGAAAGGCTTTGCCGCCTGGCGCCCTGACAGCTTTGGCGCCCCCAAGGTGGAGCCTGAACCCGAGGCACCACTTGAGCCGCCTGAGCCACCGCCGCCCACCACCGACGAGTGGCTGGCCCGCATTGAAGAGGCCCGCCAAGCCGGTTACCACAATGGCTACCGCGATGGCCTTGAAGCCCTGGAAGCGGCCAAGCGCCAGTTCGCACAGCAAACCAGCGCCGAGATGGCGAGTTTGGTGGCGGCGTTTCAAAGCGATGTTGCTGCATTGGAAGACCGCATGGCCCATGCCGTGTTGGACACCAGCCTGCGCCTGGCGCGCCAAGTGGTGCGCAGCGAACTGGCCCTGCGGCCTGACGCGGTGGCCCAAGTGGCCCGCGAGGCCGTGTCTGCCGTGCTGCTGACGGCCCAACACTTGCGCCTGCGCATGCACCCGCAAGACTTGGCCTTGATCGAGTCCGGCGCGGGTGATGATTTGCGTGCCCGTAAAGTGCTGCTGCTGGCGGATGCCGCGCTCAGCCGAGGCGGCTGTGTGGTGGAAACCGATATGGGCGAGGTCGATGCCCGCGTGGAAAGCCGCTGGCAGCAAGCCGCCGGCGTGTTTGGCTTGCCGTTGGATTGGGCGACTCCTGCACCGCCGGCAGCGGCCCGTGGCAGTGCCGCGGCAGGCCGGACCGAGCCCGTGAAGCCTGTGGCGGCGGAGCGTGCTGAGCAAGAGGGTGCACAGACAGAACCGATGCCCGACCTGGGTTCGCTGGAGCCTGAACTGTGAGCGCCACCACCAACGAACGCAGCCAGCGCTGGGACCGCTACCTGGCCGACATCCAAAACTACGCCAGCGTGCCGCAACCCCTGGAGATGCAGGGCTCGCTGGTGCGCGTCACCGGCTTGGTGCTGGAGGCTACCGGCGTGCGGGTGCCTGTGGGCGCAGTCTGCGCCGTGACGGTGCCCGGCGACACCGAGACCATCACCGCCGAGGTCGTGGGCTTCAGTGGTGACCGCGCCTATTTGATGCCCACCGGTGAAGTGCATGGCTTGGCCAGTGGCGCCAAGGTGGTGCCGCTGCCGGTGCCGCATTTGCCGCCGCGCCTGGGCGTGGAAAACCACCCTTGGCGGCGCAGCGAAGACCGGGGCTTGCACTTGCCCATGGGCGACGGCCTGTTGGGCCGCGTGGTGGACGCCCACGGCTTGCCGCTGGACCGCGAAGGCCCACTGGCCCGCGTGCTGCGTGAGCCCATGCAGCGCCGCCCCATCAACGCCATGGACCGCGACCCCGTGCGCCAGCCGCTGGACACCGGCGTGCGGGCCATCAACGCCATGCTCACTGTAGGCCGGGGCCAGCGCATTGGTCTGTTTGCCGGCACGGGTGTGGGCAAGTCGGTGCTGCTGGGCATGATGGCGCGCTACACCGCGGCAGATGTGATCGTGGTCGGCCTGATCGGCGAGCGGGGCCGTGAAGTCAAAGAATTCATTGAAGACATCCTTGGCGAAGAAGGCCGCCAGCGCGCCGTGGTGGTGGCGGCCCCGGCCGATGCCCCGCCGCTGGTGCGCATGCAAGGCGCCAGCTATGCCACCGCCATTGCCGAGCATTACCGCGACAAGGGCCAGCATGTGCTCTTGCTGATGGACTCGCTGACCCGCTATGCCATGGCCCAGCGCGAGATTGCCCTGGCCATTGGTGAGCCACCTGCCACCAAGGGCTATCCGCCGAGCTGCTTCGCCAAGCTGCCGCAATTGGTAGAGCGCAGTGGCAATGGCCTGAACGGCGTGGGCTCCATCACAGCCTTCTACACCGTGCTGACCGAGGGCGACGACCCGCAGGACCCGATTGCCGATGCAGCGCGCGGCATCTTGGACGGCCACATCGTGCTCTCCCGCGAGCTGGCCGAGAGCGGCCACTTCCCGGCCATCGATGTCGAGAAGTCCATCTCCCGCGTGATGACCTCGGTGGCCTCGCGCGAGCATATCGAGGGCGCTCGCCGAGCCCGCCAATGGCTGGCCCGCTACAACAAGGCGCACGATTTGATCCAGCTGGGGGCCTACACCCCTGGCAGCGACCCCGAGCTGGACGCCGCCGTGCGCGTGCGCCCGGCCTTGGTGCGTTTGCTGCAACAAGACATGCATGAGGCCGCCCCGCTGGCCGCCTGCCGAGCCCAGCTCTTGGCCCTGAACCCTGACTTTTGAAAGCTAAGCCATGGACCGCGTTGCCCTACTCCGATTGCTGGAAGACCGAGACCGCAAGCGCCGAGACGAAGCCCTGATGCAATGGCAGGAGGCCGTGCGCCAGGCCGAGGCGGCGGGTGCCCAAGCGCAGGCGCTGGAAACCTATCGCAGCGAATACCGCGAGCGGTGGTCAGCCCAGTTCAAGCAGGCTGCGCCCATTGAGATCATCCGCTGCTACCAAGGCTTTGTGGAGCGCTTGGACCAGGCTATTGGTGCGCAGCAAGCGACGGTGGAGAACCACGCCGCCCGTGTGGCTGCTGCGCGAGAGCGGCTCAAGCAGCGCGAGGTCAAGCTGGCGACCGTGCAGCGCCTGATCGACCGCCGTTTACGCGCCGCCACGCAAGTGGTGCAGCGCCGCGAACAAAAAGCCAGTGACGAGGCGGCACAGCGCATGCGCCGCGCAGGCCTGACCCTGGCCCCGATGTAAGGACATGCCATGAGCCTCAGCACCACCGCCCCTTCTGAAGCCCTGACGCCCATGAACAAAGCGGCGCCGCAGGCCCGCAAGACCAGCACGGGGAGCGCGCCAGCCAGCGGCAGCGAGTTTGCCCAGCTCCTGCGTCTGCAAGCCCAGGCTGACTCAGCGGAGCCGCCCGAGAAACCTGTGAGCGCAGCGCCTTCGGACAAGGCCGACGACGAGGCCACGGTCAGCCAGGATCAAGCCGAGCAGAGTGATGACCCGCCCAGCGACAAGAGCAAGCTGCCCAAAAAGCTGCAACTCGGCGCAGAGGACCTGTCTGCCGATCTGCGCCCCAAGGCTGCATTGACGGCGGCGCCCAACCTTTTGAGTGACCGTGCTCGCGACCTTGCCGCCCGCCTGGGGGCCCAAGCCCGCGCCCAACGGGGCGCGGCGGGGGCTGAGCCTGGCCTGCGCCCTGAGGCCGTGGAAGCGGGCCTGCAAACCGAAGCGCCCTTGGGCTTTGGTGAAGCCTTGCTGGCGGCCACCGGGCTCGATGCCGCTGCTGTTCAGCGCAGCACAGAGAAGCCCGAGCGTCCGCTGGCGCAGCCGCTGCTGGCCGAGCCCGTGGCGGCGGCCTTGCCGCAGCCCGAGCCCATGGCGGGATTGAACGCCAACCCCCTGCCCGTGGAGACCGCCGCCGCAGTGCCCGTGCCGACGCAAGCCACACTGGAACACACACCGGGGACGGTGGCCTTCACCGCAGCGCTGGGCGCACAGCTCAGCGTTTGGGTGGCTGAGGGCGTGGAGATGGCTCAGTTGGAGTTGAACCCGCGCGATCTCGGTCCGATTGAAGTGCGCATTGCGATGCGCGACGGCCAGGCCCGGATCGAGCTTGGCGCCGACGTCACCAGCACCCGCGAGGCTTTGGCCCAGGCCCTGCCCTCCTTGGCGGAGGCCTTGGGCGATGTGGGCGTGCAACTGGCGGGGTCCGGCATGTCTGATCAAGGCAGTGCGCAACGCCAAGCCCAGCAAGACGCGGGGCGCCAGCCTTCGGCCGCCCTGGCGGCCCTGGCCCAGGCCTTTGGCCGGGCGGATGGCGCAGCCAACGGAGCAGAGGCCCAGGAACGTGTGCCGGCGCAGGGCCGCCCGCGTAGCCTGGTGGACTTGGTGGCCTGAGGCGCGTCCTCGCTGTCTTTTGCCCCGCTTTTCGGGGCATCGCGCCGGGGGGCTCCTCCCAATAATGGCTTCAGTCCAGCGCTTTGGTGCCGCCTGCATGGGTGGGTGGGCCAGGGCGTGATTTGAACAAGGAGCCGCGATGTCCGCACCCGCTGCAGCAGCCGCCGAGCACGGCGAAGCCGCGCCCAAAAAGGGCAAAAAGAAGCTGATCATCATCCTCGCCGTGGTGGGCTTGGTGCTGGCCTTGGGCGGTGGTGGTGCCGTGTTCTACATGAAGAAGAAGGCCGCCGAAGCCGAGGCCGCCGCCGCCGAAGAAGGCGGCGACGCAGCCCATGCCGCGCCCAAGAAGGAAAAGAAGAAAGAGAAGAAAAAGGACGACAAGCCCGTGCTGCCGGTGTTTGTGCCCCTGGACCCCTTTGTGGTGAACCTGGCTGACCGGGAGGCCGACCGCTATGCCCAGATTGGCGTGACCTTTCAGGTGGAAGATGCCAAGGCGGGGGAGGACCTGAAGATCTACATGCCGGCCATCCGCAACAACATCTTGATGCTGCTGGCCCACAAGACCTCTCAAGACCTTCACACCGTCGAAGGCAAAGAGAAGTTAGCCCGCCAAATCTTGCGCGAAGCCGTTCTGCCCATGGGCATTGAACTGGAAGACGAGGACGAGGTGGAAGAGGCCCCCGCAGCGGGCAAGAAGAAGCGCAGACAGTACGACACCATTGACGACTCGCCCATCAAGTCGGTGCAGTTCTCCAGCTTCATCATCCAGTGATTCGGCTCATCTGACCCGCCCCACTCCAGAGACGCCAATACATGAACCAGCAAATCCTCTCCCAAGACGAAGTGGATGCTTTGCTGCAGGGCATCACCGGCGAAAGCCAGAAGTTGGAGCAGGAAGAAGCCCCGACCGGGGGCATACGCAACTACGACCTGGCCAGCCAAGAGCGCATCGTGCGCGGGCGCATGCCGACGATGGAGATCATCGGCGAGCGATTTGCCCGCAACATCCGGGTGGGCTTGTTCAACATGATTCGCCGCAGCCCCGAGGTGTCCATCGGCGGCATCAAGGTGCAAAAGTACAGCGCCTTCTTGCGCGAGATCGTGGTGCCCACCAACTTCAACATTGTGTCGGTGCGGCCGCTGCGGGGCTCGGGCCTGATCGTCTGCGACCCCAGCATCGTGTTTTCGGTGATCGACTCGCTGTTCGGTGGCAACGGCAAGTTTCACACCCGCATCGAGGGGCGTGATTTCTCGGCCACCGAGCAGCGGGTGATTGAGCGCTTGGTCGGCGTCATCATTGCCGAGTACAAGCGCGCCTGGGCCGGCATCTACCCGCTGGAGCTGGACTACCAGCGCTCGGAGATGCAGCCGCAGTTCGCCAACGTCGCCCCCCCCAGTGAAATCGTGGTGGCCACCTCCTTCACCATTGAAGTGGGCGAGGTCTCGGGGGCCTTGCACTTCTGCATTCCGTACTCCACGCTGGAGCCGATCCGCGACGTGTTGTATTCGTCCATCCAGGGCGATTCCACCGAGCCGGACCGCCGCTGGGTGAACTTGCTCAAGGAGCAGATCCAGTCCGCCAATGTGGACCTGGTGGCCGAGTTGGGCACCGCGCCCGCCACGGTGGAGCAACTGCTGGCCCTGAAGGCCGGCGACTTTGTAGAGATGGACCTGGACCCGCTGATCCAGGCCAAGGTCGATGGCGTGCCGGTGTTTGACTGCTATTACGGCACGTCAGAAGGGCGCTACGCCATCAAGATTGATCGCATGTTGACCGGCCAAGGATTGAGCTGGTTGGGGGACAACCATGGCAGCTGATGACAATGCCCAAGACGATATGGCCGCAGCCTGGGCTGCGGCGCTGGAGGAGTCCTCCGGCTCCACCGGGTCTTCAGGGTCTTCGGGAGGCGCTTCAGGCTTTGCCAGCGAAGTGACGCAGGCTGCCGAGCAAGTCTCGCCTGCCGCCTTCACCAACTTCACGCCCACGGGTGGCGTGGGCGGTGCGGGCAATGACATCAACATGATCCTGGACATTCCGGTGCAACTCACCGTGGAGCTGGGGCGCACTCGTATTCCCATCAAGAACATCTTGCAACTGGCGCAAGGTTCGGTGGTGGAACTGGATGCCTTGGCTGGCGAGCCCATGGATGTGCTGGTCAACGGCTTCTTGATTGCCCAGGGCGAGGTGGTGGTGGTGAACGACAAGTTCGGTATCCGCCTGACCGACATCGTCACCCCCAGCGAGCGCATGCGTCGCCTGAGCCGGGTCTGAGCCATGAACCAAGCCATGACTCCTTTGCTCGCCTTCATCGGCGTGGTGGCCATGATCCCCGTGGTGCTGTGGCTGGTGCGCCGTGCCGGTGGCGTGCGTGCCGGCCAGCGCGGCCTGCTGAACTTGGTCGACACCTTATCGGTCTCGCCCTCGCAGCGTGTGGTGGTGGTGTCCTTGCAGCAAGGCGGCACCGAGCGCTGGTTGGTATTGGGCGTGGGCGGTGAAAGCATCACCCCCATTGCCACGCTGGATGCGCCACCCAGTGTGCCGCTGGACGTACAAAACCCCCAAGCCCCGACGGTGGCGCAAATGATCTCGCGCTGGCGCGGTGAGCAACCCACAGGAGGCCCCCATGCACGATAAGCCCAGCCGCTTGTGGGTGACCTTGGCTGTGATGGCGGTCGTCTTCTTGCCTGCCTTGGCCGGGGCGCAGCCGGTGGCGCCTACGGCCCCTACCGGGCCCAACCTGCCGCTGATGGTGGGGCAGGGCGCGGGGGGCAGCAGCTACTCGGTGCCCATCCAGACCCTGCTGTTCTTTACGGCCCTGTCGTTTCTTCCTGCGGTCGTGTTGCTCATGACGGGCTTTACCCGCATCGTGATTGTGTTGTCGCTGCTGCGCCAAGCCTTGGGTACCCAGGCGGCGCCGCCCAACCAGGTCATCATTGGCTTGAGCTTGTTCCTCACATTCTTCGTGATGTCACCGACCTTGGACAAGGTCTACGACCAGGCCTGGAAGCCCTACTCAGCCAACCAGATTGGCTTTGACCAAGCCCTGGCCAAGGCCGAGGTGCCGATGCGCGAGTTCATGCTCAAGCAGACCCGCCAGGCCGATGTGCAGCTGTTTGCCAAGTTGGCCAAGATCGACGAATCCATCAAGGGTGAGGATGTGCCGTTCAGGGTGCTGGTGCCGGCCTTTGTGACCAGCGAGCTGAAGACCGCGTTTCAGATCGGCTTTCTGATCTTCATTCCGTTTCTGATCATCGACATGATTGTGGCCAGCGTGCTGATGTCGCTGGGCATGATGATGCTCTCGCCGGTGTTGGTGGCGCTGCCCTTCAAGCTGATGCTGTTTGTGTTGGCGGATGGCTGGAACCTGCTGCTGGGTTCTTTGGCCGCCAGTTTTGCCACCTGAAGGACGCGCAGATGGAATCCCAACAAGTTTTCACCATCGGCCAGCAAGGCCTGATGATGCTGCTGACGGTGGCGGCCCCCTTGTTGATCGTGGTGCTGGTGGTGGGGGTGCTGGTCAGCGTGTTCCAGGCGGCCACGCAGATCAATGAAGCCACGCTGTCATTTGTGCCCAAGCTGCTGGCGGCCGTGGCCGTGATGGCGGTGATGGGCCCATGGATGCTGACCACGCTGGTGGACTATTTGCGCAGCATGCTGCTGTCCATCCCGATGGCGGCGGGCGGCTGATTCTCAGGTTCTCGGTCGCTCATGATCACCATCACCGAGGCACAAATCTTGGGCTGGGTCACCCCGGTGCTCTGGCCCTTTATTCGCGTGCTGGCACTGCTGCAGGTCTTGCCCGTGCTGGGCCAGCGGGTGGTGCCGGCGCGGGTGCGCATTGCCTTGGCCTTCATGGTGGCCTTTTGCGCGCAAGGCGTGGCCCCGCCGATTGAGCCTGTGCCGCTGGATTCGTCCATGGCCGTGCTCTTGGTGGTGCAGCAGCTCTTGATCGGCCTGTCCTTGGGCTTTTCCGTGCGCATCATCTTTGCGGCGCTGGAGTTTGCGGGCGAAGTCTCGGGCCTGCAGATGGGCATGAACTTTGCCGGCTTCTTTGACCCGGTGCTGGCCAGCCAAGGCACGGCCATTGGCCGCTTCTATGCCACCTTGGTGGGCTTTTTGTTCATCGTGCTCAACGGCCACCTCACGGTCATCCATGCCGTGGTCCAGAGCCTGACGGTGTTTCCGGTGGGTCCCGAGCCTTTTGCCTTTTTGCGCGCCACCATGCCCCACACCTGGGGGGCAGAGATCTTCAGCATGGGCCTGTGGATCGCCATGCCCATCATCGCGGTGCTGCTGTTCGTCAACGTGGTGCTGGGCGTCATCTCCCGCGTGGCCCCGCAGGTCAACATCTTCTCGATTGGCTTCCCCATCACTATGGGTTTGGGGCTGATCAGCATGATGATGATGCTGCCTTTGCTGCAAACACCGTTTCTGGCGGCGCTGGACCGGATGTTGAATCAGTTTCGGTGAGGGGAGGCGGCTTTGCCGGCTGCAGAGCGCATCAAAAAAAGGACCTCACGGCCAAATATCAATCCGATTGCGCCCCATGCCCTTGGCGCGGTAGAGCGCTTTGTCGGCCAAGCTGATCGCCTGCTCTACGGGCAGGGCGGAGGGCCACGGAGCGATGCCGATGGAGGCGGTGAGTGCCAAGCCGGGGGGCCATTGAGGGTGTTGGGCCCGCTCTAGGCTGGTGCGGATGCGCTCTGCCACTTGAAGAGCGCCGGCCAGCTCGGTGCGCGGCAGCAGCAGCAAAAACTCTTCGCCGCCCCAACGGGCCAGTACGTCGACCTCGCGCAGGCAGGCTTTGACGCTGGCGCAGGCCTGTTGCAGCACCACGTCGCCCGTGGCGTGGCCGTGGCGGTCGTTCACGGCCTTGAAGTGATCCAGGTCCAACAGCAGCAGGCTGGCCGTGGAGCCTTCGCGTTGCATGGCCGCAGCTTCCAACTGGGCACGCTCTAAAAAGGCGCGGCGGTTCAAGGCCTGGGTCAGCGGGTCTTTGGTGGCCAGGGCCATGGCTTGGTCCAGCGCTGCATGCAACTGGGCGTTGCTGTCTTCCAGGGCGGCGGCCAAGTGGCGGTTGCGTAGGTCGCCGATCACGGCGTCGCGCGCTTGGGCATGGAGCTGCCGGCCAAACAGCCACAGCACCACCATGTAAACGGCCAATGAGGTCAGCAAGGGCCAACTGGTGGCCAGGGGCTCGCTCAGGAAGCGGGCTCCCGCAACCACCCAGAGCGCCATATTGAAGGCGACCATGCCGCGCCCAAGATGAGCAGTGACGATGAGTGCCATGGCTGAGGTCACCGTCAGCAGCATCATCATCAGTTGTTCTTGCAATCCCCAGTGGGGGATGTCGGCCAGCAGCCAGACCAGCAGGCCCCAGGTCAAGCCGCTGGCGGCCAGGCCCGTCACCATGCGTTGTTCCAGCCCAAGGGACATCGCCTCCGCTGGGCTGAGGCGCAGCACTCGGCGCGTGAGGACTTGCAGATAGCCCAAAACGGCCAGTCGCAGGGCCACAAAGCCGGCCAGCAGCCAGAGGGGGTGGCTCTGACCCAAGATGAGCACCACCAAGACCATGCCCAGCACATTGCTCTGAAGGCCGGTGGACTCGCGCCTGGCCATGCGGGCCAAGCACTCTGCGCTCACATCTTGGGCACTGACGCCGTCTGGCAACAAGCGATGGCTCATGGCGTACTCGGTCTCCCCACCGAGGCTCTAAAAATCGTGCTGCGCATTGTCACTGCCGCAAGCCAGACCGCAACTGTGAATTTGTCACTATTGATGTGAACCTTAGGCGACATTCTGGGCGCAGTCCGCCGGGCCGCCGTTGACAGGCCAGTCGGAGATGGCCGGGCTAAGCCTTGCTTTTTTGGCTCAAGTGCGGGCGCCCCCCGGGGCAACATGGCTGACACCATGGATGACTCCGCACAAGACCGCAACTTACCCGCCAGCCCTAAAAAGCTGGCCAAGGCCCGGGCCGAAGGCCAGGTGGCGCGCTCGCGCGACCTGGGGCACTTTGCAGCCCTGGGAACGGGCGGCTTTGTGCTGCTGGCGGTGGCAGCCCCGCTGGGGGATTGGCTGCGCGGAATCATGGTCAGCAGCTTGCGCTTTGGCACTCGCGAGGTGATGCAGCCCTCGGCCATGACCGAACAGTTGGTCACGCTGGGCGTCAAAAGTCTGTGGGTGATTGCGCCGCTGGGTTTGCTGATGATGCTGATGGGCGTGGTGAGCGCCGTGGTCTCTGGAGGCTGGAATGTGGCGTTCAAGGCGCTGGCCCCCAGCTTTGGCCGCTTCAACCCCTTGGCCGGGCTGGGGCGGATGTTTGCCAAGGACCATTTGATTGATGTGCTCAAGGTGATTGTGTTGGCCACGGCCTTGGGCACGGTAGGGGTGCTGTACCTGCGCGCCCACTGGCAGAGCATGGCGCAGTTGCTCTTGGTGCCGCTGCCCCAGGCGGTGGCGGCGCTGACGGGCACGATGGCCACTGGCTTTGGATTTTTGCTGCTGCTGCTGGGTGTTTGGGCGGCCATTGATGTGCCGCTGCAGCGCCACCTCTATGCCAACCGGCTGAAGATGAGCCACCAGGATATGAAGCAGGAATTCAAGGAGGCCGAGGGCAACCAAGAGGTCAAGGCCAAGGTCAAGCAGCGCATGCGCGAGATCGGCCGCAAGCGCATGTTGCTGGCCGTGCCCACGGCGGACTTGGTGGTGATGAACCCGACCCACTATGCCGTGGCCCTGAAGTACGACGAAGGCAGCATGGGCGCACCGCGCGTGGTGGCCAAGGGCGCTGACTTGCTGGCACTGAAGATCCGCGACTTGGCGCGCGAGTCGGGCGTGCCGGTGCTGCAAGCGCCGCCGCTGGCCCGCGCGCTCTACACCCATGTGGAGTTGGAAGGCGAAGTCCCCGCCGCCCTGTTTGCCGCTGTGGCACAGGTGCTGGCCTGGGTCTACCAACTGCGCCGCACCCCCTATCTGGTCGCCCCCGATGTGGTGGTGCCGCCTGAGCTTGACCCGCACACCTCACGTCCGAGGACTGAATGAACAACTTGCAGTACCAATTCAAGGCCCTGTTCGGCGAGAACGCAGCGATGATCAAGTCGCTGATGGCACCGATCTTCATCATCCTGGTCTTGTCCATGATGGTGTTGCCACTGCCGCCCTTTGCACTGGACTTGCTGTTCACCTTCAACATCGCGATGTCGCTGATGGTGATGATGGTGGCGGCCAATATGGTCAAGCCGCTGGACTTCGCGGCCTTCCCGACGGTGCTGCTGGTGACCACCTTGCTGCGGCTATCGCTGAACGTGGCCTCCACCCGCGTGGTGCTGCTGGAAGGCCACACTGGCCCCGGCGCTGCGGGCAAGGTGATTGAGTCCTTTGGCCACTTCTTGATTGGTGGCAACTTCGCGGTCGGTTTGATCGTGTTTGCGATTCTGGTGGTGATCAACTTCATCGTGGTCACCAAGGGCGCGGAGCGGATTGCCGAGGTGGGCGCCCGCTTTACCTTGGACGCCATGCCCGGCAAACAAATGGCGATTGATGCCGACTTGAACGCCGGCCTGATCAATGAAGAAGAGGCCAAAAAGCGCCGCGCCGAAGTCGGCGAAGAAGCCGACTTCTTTGGCTCCATGGACGGTGCGTCGAAGTTTGTGCGCGGCGACGCCATTGCCGGCATGTTGATCTTGGTGATCAACATCGTGGGCGGCTTCATCATCGGTGTGGCCCAACACAATCTGAGCGCCAGCCAGGCTGCCAACACCTACATCCTGTTGGCGGTGGGTGATGCGCTGGTCGCGCAGATTCCGGGCTTGCTGATCTCTGTCGCCGCCGCCATGGTGGTGTCGCGCGTGGGTTCTGAGCACGACATTGGCAGCCAGATTCGCGGCCAGATGTTCCAGTCGCCCAAGGTCATGGGCATCACGGCCGGCATCATTCTCTTGCTGGGCATCATCCCCGGCATGCCGCATGTGGTCTTCCTGCTGATGGGCGGCTTGATTGGCTATTACGCTTGGTGGCTGCGCCAGCGCGAGAAGGCGGCAGCCAACAAGCCTGCTGTGGACCCCAAAGATGCGGCACCGGCCATCAATGGCGAGGCTTCGTGGGATGACCTGCAACCAGTGGACACCCTGGGCCTGGAAGTCGGCTATCGCCTCATCGCCCTGGTGGACAAGGCCCGCCAGGGCGACCTGCTGGCACGCATCAAGGGCGTGCGCAAGAAGTTTGCGCAAGAGGTGGGCTTCTTGCCGCCCTCGGTCCACATCCGCGACAACCTGGAGTTGAAGCCCAGTGTCTACCGCGTCACCTTGCGCGGCGCGGTGGTGGGTGAAGGCGAGGCCTTCCCTGGCATGTACATGGCCATCAACCCAGGTGGCGGTGCACCGCAACTGCCTGGCACCAAGACGATTGACCCGGCCTTCGGCCTGCCTGCGGTGTGGATTGAAGAGCGCTTCAAAGAGCAAGCCCAAATGAGTGGGTTTACGGTGGTTGATTGCTCGACCGTGGTGGCCACTCACCTCTCACACTTGATGCAAGTGAATGCCGCCAAATTGCTGGGGCGTGGAGAGACCCAATCACTGGTCGAACACGTCACCAAATTGGCTCCGAAGTTGATCGAAGATGTGGTGCCAAAAATGGTCGGGATCGCAACATTACAAAAAGTGCTCCAGCTGCTGCTGGAAGAGGGCGTGCACATCCGCGACTTCCGCTCCATCGTCGAATCACTGGCCGAACACTCGCCTCACACTACTGACCCGGCCGAGCTGGCCCGTCGCATCCGCATCCACCTGGCCCCGGCCATCGTGCAGCAGATCTATGGCCCCGCCAAGGAGCTGGATGTGATTGCGCTGGAGCCCGACTTGGAGCGCATGGTGGCCCAGGCCTTGAACTCGCCCCACGGCGCGGTGCTGGACCCGGGTGTGGCCGACAGCCTGACCCGCCAAGCCGCCGACACCGCCAACAAGCAAGAGAACCTCGGCCATCCGGCCTGCCTCTTGGTGCCCGACGCGCTGCGCGCACCCATGGCCCGCTTGCTCAAACGTGCTGCGCCCCGCCTGAAGGTGCTGGCGCACAGCGAAATTCCTGAAACTCATTCGATCCGCATCGGCTCGATCATTGGAGGTGCTGTATGACCCCCTCTGTCCTCGCTTCTTGGCCTGCCCTGGACGGCCAGAACTCACAGCCCGGATCTCAGCCACACGGTGTCATTGACGCCACCCAGGGGGCCTCATCATGAACGTCAAGCGCTTTACCGCCCGCACCTCGCGAGAGGCCTTCGCCCTGGTGCGACAGGCCTTTGGTGAGGACGCCGTGGTGCTCTCCACCCGCCCCGCCGCCGAGGGGGTGGAAGTTACCGCCATGAGCCCCGATTCGCTGGACCAGATCGAGAAGGTCGCCGCCAACCCTGAGCCTGAGCGCGCCGCGCCCAGTGCCCGTGCACGCGGCGACAGCCTGGCCGCCCGCGTGGAGCGCGCCAATGCCCAGCGCAGCCTCAGCCCCAGCCGTGAAGAGCAGGCGGCCGCAGGCGCGGGCAATGTCGAAGACGATGTGGCCCAGCTCAGCATGAGCACGCTGTCCTTCCAAGACTATGTGCGCGAGCGCATGCTCAAGCGCCGCCAACAAGCCCTGAACCCGGAAGCCGCTGCGGCGCCCGAACCCGTTGCCCCGCCGCGTGCTGCGGCACCGGCCCCGACCAGTGCGCCACGCAGTGCTGCGCCGGCTCCTCGCGCCGCACCTGCGCCAGCCTCACGCCCCGCGCCCACCACCGCACAGCGCTTGGCCGTGCCGCGCCTGCAAGAAGAGATTGCGATCCCGACCCTCGGAGAGGCCGTGGGCCGCCGTGAAGAGATCGACATGGTCAACGAACTGCGCTCGATGAAGGGCCTGATCGAAGAGCGCTTTGGCGCCCTGGCCTTCATGGAGAAGCTGCAGCGCGAGCCGCGCCAAGCCTTGCTGGCCCAGAAGTTGTTGGACATTGGCTTCTCGCCCGGTTTGATCCGCCGCATGGTGGACGCTCTGCCCGCGCAAGCGCAGGACGAGCTGGCCTGGGCCACCACCGTGCTGGAGCGCAATTTGTTGACCGGCGAGGCCGAGCCTGCCCTGGAAGAGCAGGGCGGCGTGTTTGCCCTGATCGGCTCTACCGGCGTAGGCAAGACCACCAGCACCGCCAAACTGGCCGCAGCCTTTGCCACCCAATACGGCGCGGCCAACTTGGGCCTGGTGACACTGGACGCCTATCGCGTGGGCGCCCACGAACAACTGCGCACCTACGGCCGCATCCTGGGCGTGCCCGTGCACACCGCGCACGACCGCGCCTCGCTGGAAGACCTGCGGGACCTGCTCTCGGGCAAGCGCATGGTGCTGATCGACACCGCTGGCATGGCCCAGCGCGACAGCCGCACCCGCGAGCTGCTGGAGATGCTCTCGCACCCCAGCATCAGCCGCCTCTTGGTGCTGGATGCCGCCGCCCAAGGCGAAACCATTGACGACGTGATCACCAACTGGCGCGCTGCGCAGTGCAAGGGCGTGATCCTGTCCAAGATCGACGAGGCCGTGAAGCTGGCCCCGGCGCTGGACGCGCTGATTCGTCACAAATTGAAAGTGCTGGGCGTGGCCAATGGCCAGCGCGTCCCAGAGGATTGGCATCGGCTGTCGTCCAACGCCCTGCTGCAGCGCGCCATGCGCGGCGGTGGCGCCGCTACATACCGCATGGAAGCGGCCGATGTTCAGTTGATTTTTGCGGCCGCCTCGCATTCTGCAGCGGTCTCCCACGGCATGCATGTCTAAGGCGCAGTCCATGGCCAAAGCAGCGTCACTGAGCTCTCAATCCCTGTGGCAGGGCGACCAAGCCGCAGGCCTGCGCAAACTCTTTGCCACGCCTCCTGCCGTGGTGGTGCCGGTGGTCGCCAGTGCCGAGATCGACTGCAGCGGAGCCCTGCTGGAGCGCCTCAACAGTGCCTTCACGGCCCTGGGGGCGCGCACCTTGGTGGTGGATGCGGCGGATTCGTCCCCGGCGCCGGCTGAGCTGGCCGATGTGCATCTGCCTTCTTGCATCGAGCGGCTCAGCGGCAGCGTTTCCTACTTTGCCGCGCGGGGCTTGCCGCGCCGCCATGTGGACACCCGCGGCTCCAGCGCCAATTGGTTGGCCGAGGTCGAAGCGGCTGCGCCGGGTGTGGATGTGATCGTGCTGCACGCCGAGGCACGCGACCTGGCCCGCATGCTGGTGGGCCGCGAGGTGCACCCCGTGCTGCTGGCCTCGCTGCAGCCTGACAGCCTGACCGCCGCCTATGCCGCCATGAAGCTGCTGGCCCAGCGTGCCCAACTGATGAGCTTTGACGTGATGGTGGGCCATGTGGGCCGCCCGCGCCGGGCTCAGCGCATTGTCGAGCGCCTGAGCAGTTGCTCAGACGCCTTCCTGGGTGCCTTGCTGCGGCAAACCGCCGTGGTGGACACCGTGGATACCCATTACGACACCTCCCCTGTGGAGATGTTGGCCGCCGCGCAGTTGATGCCGGTGGCGCTTCCTGCCCATGAGTTGCAGGCGCACCGCGCGCCACAGCAGCGCATGGCTTCTTTGTATTGACCCGTCCGGAGACCGTTCATGTACACCGCAACAGGCCGCCTCGAGACCGACGCGATGCTCAAGCAGTACAGCCCGCTGGTGCGGCGACTGGCACATCAGATGATTGCCAAGTTGCCCGCCAATGTGGAGCTGGATGACTTGGTGCAGGTGGGAATGATTGGCTTGCACGACGCCATGGGCCGCTTCGACGTGGCCCAGGGCGTGCAGTTCGAGACCTTTGCCACCCAGCGCATTCGCGGCGCCATGCTGGACGAGCTGCGGGGCAGCGACTGGATGAGCCGGGGCAACCGCCGCCAGCAGCGCGAGATTGAAGCCGCCGTGCACAAGCTGGAGCAGCGTCTGGGCCGACCGCCTCAGGAGAGCGAGATTGCCGGTGAAATGGGCATCTCCCTGAGCGACTACCAGGACATGCTGACCAAGGTGCGCGGCACCCAGCTGGTTTACTTGGAAGACATGTCGGGCGACGAGGCCGGCGATGACTTTTTAGACCGCCATGTCGCGGTGGATGAAGCCAACCCCTTGGCCCAGTTGCAAGACCACCGCATGCGCGAGGCCTTGGTGGCCGCCATCAAGAACCTGCCCGAGCGCGAGCAGTTTGTGATGAGCATGTACTACGAGCACGACATGAACCTCAAAGAGATTGCCGCCGTGCTCAAGGTTACCGAAAGCCGCATCTGCCAACTGCACAGCCAGGCCATTGCGCGCCTGCGCGTCAAGCTGCGGGAGTGGTGAGCCCGCGCCGCTGCACAGCCAGCCAGACCAGCGCCGCGCCCAGCAGGGTCAGCGGCAGCAAGCTGCCCAGGTTCATGGCCTGCCAGCCGCCGGTGGTGACCAGGGCGCCCGAGCCAAAAGCGGTCAGCGTCATCGTGGCATAAACCCAGAAATCAACGGCCGCCTGTGCGGTCGTTTTTTCTTCTGGGCGATAGGCTTCGGTGGCCAGCGTGGTGCCGCCGATGAAGAGGAAGTTCCAGCCTACGCCCAGCGTGATCAGGGCGGCCAAAAAGTGCATCAGCTCCACCCCTGAGAGCGCCACCAGCACACACACGATATTCAGCACCAGCCCCAGCACCATGATGGGCAGCGCCCCAAAGCGCTTGATCAAATGGCCGGTGAAGAAGCTGGGTGCATACATGCCGATCACATGCCACTCCAGCACCAACGCCGCGCTGGAAAACGGCAGGCCGCACTGCGCCATGGCAATGGGCGTCGCCGACATCAACAAGCTCATCACGCCATAGCCCAAGGCACAAGCGGCGGTGGCCACGATGAACAGCGGCTGGCGCGCAATCTCGCGTAGCGGCCGACCCTGAGGGCTGCCATCACCGGCTTGGGGCAGCGGCGGAAACTCAATGCGCGACATCAACACCATCGCCAGCGCCGCCAAGCCGATCAAGGCCAGATAAGCCCCGGTGAAGGGCTGCACCGTCAACTCCCGCGTGGCACTGGCCAGGTTGGGGCCTACCACCGCGCCGATCAAGCCGCCCGCCAGCACCCAGGAGATGGCCTTCTCTTTGGCGCTGGGCGCGACCAATTCAGTGGCTGCAAAGCGGTAGAGCGAGGCGTTGGCGTTGTAATAGCCCGCCAGCAGCGTGGCGCCCACCAGCAGCCAAAAGCTCTGCTGCACCGTGGCCAGCGCGCACAGGCCTGAGGCCACCATGGCGACCACGAGCCCGACCTGAAAAGTGCGCCTGCGCCCCCAGGCGCGCTGATGCCGCGCCACCAGCGGTGCGGCCAAGGCCCCGCCCGCCACATAGCCGGCAATGGGCAAGGTGGCCATCCAAGGCGCGGGCGCCAGGCTCAAGCCCACCAAGCCGTTGATGGCGACAAAGGTGACGTTGTTCGAGAGAAAAAGGCCCTGGCACAGGGCCAGCAATAAGAGTTGAGCATTCACTGGGGTTTGACCATCGGCCAGCCACGTTGGGCCCACTCGCTCATGCCACCGTGAACATAGCGCACATGCTGGTAGCCGCCGGTTTTGCGCAAGGCCCCCAAGGTAGAGGCCGAGCGGTTCTGCGTGTTGCAGATCAGATAGACCGGCTTGCTCGGGTCTGTGGGGATCTCCATGGCGCGTTGGCGCAACTGGCTCATGGGCAGCAACTTGGCGCCTTGCGCCACCCCCGTGGCATGCTCGGCGGGCTCTCGAATGTCGATCAGCACCACCTTGCCCGCCTCATGGTCTGCGCGGGCTTGGTCCAGCGTGACCTTGTCTTTGGGGTCCGAGGGCTGCGAACAAGCGGCCAGGCTCAAGGCGCCCATCAAGAGGCACAGGCTGAGGCGCCGGGTCAGACGCCGGGGGCGGGAAATGGAGAGGTGCATGACTAAATATTAGCTCATGCCAATAAAGCAAGGCTCAGAGCTGTGCCGACACCCAGCGTTGCAGGTCGGCGGCAGACATGGCACCGCTGACGCGAGCCACCTCTTTGCCACCCTTGAACAAGGCCAGGGTGGGAATGCTGCGGATGTTGAAGGCGGCGCTGAGCTGCGGCGCGGCTTCCGTGTCCACCTTGGCAAAGCGCACTTGCGGCAGGGCTGCGGCGGCTTGGGCAAAGTGTGGCGCCATCATCTTGCAGGGGCCACACCAATCGGCCCAGAAGTCCACCAACACCGGCAAGTCTGTGTGGGCAATGAAGCGTTGGAACGTTCTTTGGTCCAGCGCCACGGGGGAGGGCTCCATCAGGCCGTGGCCGCATTTGCCGCAGACGGGCTGGTCGCTGAGGCGTTCTTCAGGCACGCGGTTGGTGGCGCCACAGGCGGGGCAGGAGAGGTTCATGAGCGTACTGAGGGAGTGAGATAGCGCGGGCGGCGGTGACTATGTGCAGTGAGCGGTGTTCTCACAGCCCGCGCATCTGCCACTTCAAGGCGCCCCAGACACCCAGCACGATGCCGGCCACTGCCAGCACGGCGCCGCCCGCCACATAGCCGGCAATGGGCAAGGTGGCCATCCAGGGCAGGGGGGCCAAGCTCAGGCCCACCAGGCCGTTGATGGCAACAAAGGTGACGTTGTTGGAAAGGAAGAGGCCTTGGAACAGGGCCAGTAGCAGGAGCTGGGGGTTCACTGGGGTTTGAATTGGAGCCAGATAGGTCGGGCCATCGCCGCGCGTGGGAGACTCGACGAGCGTCAGGGCAAGGGAGTATGACTGAAACCTGGGCCGTGCGAATTGATGGAGCTGCCTGCTGGGGTCGTGCCACAGAGAGGGCGCTGGGCCACTGGCTCCGTTCATGTCCCCCGCCCTCGGCCCTCTGGGCCGAAGGCTCCGCCTTAACTTCACTGCGCCAGTGGCCCAGCACCCTCTCCCTCAATCGTCTTCGCACGATCAAGCGAATGGGCCATCAGTCATCGAAGGTGTTGCGGTAGTTGTGTAGCGAAGCTCAAGGACTTGTGGATGCGCCGGCGGGCAGCTACGCTTCAACCGAGGCACGCTCCCAAGAGATTGAGATATCGCATGCCCAACGACAAGACGGCCCATTGCTCAGAGGTCCTGTGGCAGGTGTCCGGCTAGACTCAAGGGGATGCCAAATCAACAGAAATAGCGGGAATTGAGGAGAAGGCTTTGATTCAATCCATCGACGAACTGGCGAATGTGCTGCGGGGCACAGGTCTGGAGGGCCGTGCATTGGGTGAGGTTTGGCAGCACTGCGGCACAGACCCAGTTTTCACCGTTGCGCTCGAAGCCGGTCGAGAATACGACGAACAGGCGTTGTTGCGGTCACTGATGGCGCAGACGGGGCGCTATGCCCTGGTGTCGAGCAAAGACCATGTCGATATGACCTTTTGCGAGTCTGCACCGTCTGCTCCGCCTGAGTGGGACTGGATTGAAGCTACGGCGGCCGAGACTTTGTTGGTGGATGGGTCAGCCTACCTGGCTACAGGAGGATCATTGAGTCGGTTCAGCGAAACGAGAACGGACGATTTCTCGGGCTGGTTGGCTATCGATCTCAGTCATCCTAGCCACCCGCTGAGTGACATCCAGCGCAGATTTGGCGAAGCGCCCTCGGTCCAGCAGATATGCGATCTTCGGGATTCAGGCGTATTGCGATCCGACGCCGACTTTGAGCGCTGGCTTTTACGCTGGGAGGTGGAGCGTTTTGGAGACGCCGCACTATTGCCACCTTCTTTTCACTACCTCGACGGCCACGAGTTCAGCGAGCCACATCCCCGTGTCGCAGTCTTGCTGCCAACCCAACAGTCTTGGAAGGCACTTCTTTACACGGCCTGGTACGGTTTGGAAGGCGGCGGTGCCGCAGAGCTGGCCGCCTCGCTACGGGTTTGGGCTGAGAACTACGGGGCTGAATTGGTAGCTGCCTTTGGCACGACCCTTTATCTGCAGGTGGCCAGGCGGCCTTCGAACATTGATGAAGCCTTTGTATTGGCCCTGGAGCACCGCCACTTTGCCTCCGACACGTTTGTCCTTCCTGGCGTGTCGACCCGAGATCACGCTCGTGCCTTGTTGACGCTGGACCGCTGGTTCTTTCATTCACGGCCATAGGATTTGGCTGGCGCGGCGCGCCCTGCGGGCACACCGAGCCCTCTCACAGCCCCCGCATCTGCCACTTCAAAGCGCCCCACACCCCCAGCACGATGCCGGCCACGGCCAGCACGGCGCCACCGGAGAGCAGGGACAGGCCGCTGATGCCTTGGCCGATGGAGCAGCCCATGGCCGTCACACCGCCAAAGCCCATCATCACGCCGCCCAGCAAATGGCCGCGCAAATCGGCGGTGTCTTTGAAGCCTTCGATGCGGAACTCGCCGCGCAGCTTGGCCGAGATGGCCGAGCCCAGCACCACGCCCAAGGCGAGCAGCACGCCAAAGCTGGCCGTGGTGTTGCGATCCGACCAGAAGGTCAGCAGGTCGATGGTGTGCGCCACCGGCGCGGTGAAGCTCAGGGCCTCGGGCCGCTTGGTGGCGGTGCCCAGCCATGCAGGCTCCAGGGTGTCGGGGTGTTCGGGCAGGTAGCCCACCAAGCCCGTCAGCAGCCAGGCACCGGGCACCAGCACGCCCACGGCCAAGCCGCCCAACCAATGGCCGGTGTCCATCTCGCGGCGGTTACGCCACAGCAGCAAGGCGGCCACAAGCAGCACCAGGGCCAAGACCACGCCGCGCCACTGGGTTGCGCTCAGGCCGCCCAGCACGCTCAAGAGATAGCCCAGGTCTTGCGGCCCCGCCAGTTGCAGCGCGGTGCTGTCCAGAAAGCGGGTGCGGCCTTCGGCGAACAAGCCGCGCAGCGTCATCTGGGCTGAGACGGCGATCACCAAGAGCGTGACCAAGGCCTTCAGGCTGCCGCTGCCTAGGCGCACCAAATTGCGCTGCGGGCAGCCCGAGGCAATGACCATGCCCGCACCAAAAATGGTGCCCCCCACCAGGTAAGACAACCACAGCAGGCGGTCGTTCCAGGGCACAGAGCGGCTGACATCGAGCACCCCGCCCAAGACCAAGCCCATGCTCAGGGCCGCAGCCACGGCCACGGCCAGCACCCACATCATCAGCCTGGGCGTGCCCCGATAAGCAAACCAATCGGACAAGCCACCCATGGTGCAAAAGCGCGTGGCTTGTGCCGAGGCGCCTAAAAGCAAGCCTAAACCTAGGCCGCCCCACAAAACGGCGGTGGTGGCAGATGCAGGGCTCAAGGGTAAAGACATGGCGGCTCGATAGAAGGATCAACAGCCCGATTGTCTCGCAGCCCGCCATGTATGCTCTGGCCATGGCCTGTGATTGGGCGCGGCGCAAGGGCGAACCAGGGGAAACTCCGGAGACCTTCGACCGCGAGCCTCCGCAGGCTGTGAGGCAGAAACTCCACACTTGCGAATAAAATAAGCCATGGATGAATCATCACCCGTGCTGCCCCTTGAGGGCCTTGCCGACGCCGCGACGGGCGATCGGGTGTTCGAGTCTGCCGCTGAGCTCTTCAGTGTGCTGGCCACGCCCATCCGCCTGAAGATCATCTCGGCCGTGTGCCAGCAAGAGAAAAACGTCTCCCAACTGCTGGCCGAGATCGACACCACCCAGCCCAATATGTCTCAGCACCTCTCCACGCTCTATCGCAGTGGCGTGCTGGCCAAGCGCCGCGAGGGCACGCAGATCTACTACCGCCTGCAAAGTGAGCGCGTGGCCATGCTGTGCCGTGCGGTGTGCACGCAGGTGGCGATTGAGTTGGACGGCAACGCTGAATTGGACGCCAGTGATCGCTTGGTGCCGAATCGCCGCTGACGTATCAGCCAGCGATTTGCTTATTCGTTTTTTGAGGCTGCTTAGGCGGGATTGGTCGTTGGTGATTGGGGCTGGCTGCCGATAATTCAAGGTTTCGCCCCAGGGCAGACCGAATCATCTGGCATGAACTTCCAACAACTCCGATCGGTGCGTGAGGCCCTGCGCCGCAACTTCAATTTGACGGAGGTGGCAGCGGTGCTGCATACCTCGCAGCCCGGCGTCAGCCGTCAGATTCGCGAGTTGGAAGAAGAGCTCGGTCTGGAAATCTTCATCCGTGCGGGCAAGCGCCTGACCGGACTCACGCCTGCGGGTCAACGAGTGCTGCCCTGGGTGGAAAAGCTCTTGCTCGATGCGGAGAACTTGCGCAGTGCGAGCTTGGATTTCTTGGAGGGCGAGGCGGGCACACTTAGCATTGCAGCCACACACTCCCAAGCGCGGTATGCCTTGCCTACAGCCGTGCATGACTTTCGCGCCCGCTTTCCCAAGGTTCAGCTGCAATTGCATCAGGGCTCACCGGCGCAGATTGCGCAATGGCTGTTAGACGGCACGGCCGATATCGGCATTGCCTCCCATGCTTTGGCTGAAGAGCCGGAGTTGGTGGCCCTGCCGTGCTACCGCTGGAGCCACTCTTTGATCGTGCCGCCGGGCCATGCGCTGCTCGATGGGGCGGTGACGCTGGAGCGCTTGGCTGAACACCCCGTCATCACCTACGACACCGGCTACACCGGGCGCGGCAGCATCGACGACGCCTTCAAGCGTGCCGGGCTCAACCCGCGCGTGGTGATGACGGCCATGGATGCCGATGTGATCAAGACCTATGTGGAGTTGGGCATGGGCGTGGGCATCATCGCGGCCATCGCCTTTGACGAGGAGCGCGACACTCATTTGCGCGCCGTCGATGCGCGCAACCTGTTCGCCATCAACACCACCAGCGTGGGCGTGCGGCGCGGCAGCTTGCTGCGCTCCTTCGCCTATGCGTTCGTGACGCTGTTCGCACCGCATCTACAGCGCGAGATCGTGGAGCAGGCTCAGTCGGCGCCGCACGGCGTGCCCGAGGCGCCGCTCTGACTCTGCGCAGCGGAAGTCGGATATCCAAACCCGATTTCCTTCGTTCACGGCGGGGCTGTCCGTGGCTATCGTGCAGGGCATGACTTCTGCACACACCTTCACAGCCCCCAAAGTGGTGGGCCTTTCCGCCAGTGCCACCACGCCCTCTCGCACGCTGAGTCTGCTGCGAGCCGGCTTGCATCAGCTCAGGCCCGCAGCCGAGCGCGTCACCGAAGTGGATGTCCGGAGCTTGCCCTCGCAGGCTCTGTTGCATGCCGAGGTGGATCATCCCTTGATCGCCAGTGCCCTGCATGAGGTGCATCAAGCCGACATTGTCTTGGTGGCCACTCCCATCTACAAAGCGGCCTACAGTGGCCTGCTCAAAGTTTTTTTGGACTTGATTCCGCAGCAGGGTTTGCGCGGCAAGATCGTGCTGCCCTTGGCGACGGGCGGCAGCACCGCGCATCTGCTGGCTTTGGACTATGCGCTCAAGCCGGTGCTGAGTGCCTTGGGAGCGCGCCATATCTTGGATGTGGTCTACGCGACCGACAGTCAATTTGAGTCGCACGACCTCCTTGGGCGGCAGCCCAATGAAGAGGTGCTTCAGCGTCTGCGCGCAGCCCTTGCGCCTTTGTCGGAGACCCCTTCCGGGGTCTTGCCCTTGAGCAGGCTCAGGGCCCCGTCGCCTGAGCGTGTGCCTTGTTGACGCCTGCCTGATCCGTTTGTCTCCTGACCCCAGAGGGTCTTGCCTCCGCCTTGCCGCGTTGGGCGCGTGAGCCTGCCTCATGAGGCGGGTGGAGGCTTCTTGATGCATCACGGCGCCTAAGCGCCGCACTGATCGGAAGGTCAAACCATGTCTGAACATCCATTTCATCCCCGCTCTGGTGGGCGCCGCAACGTGCTGCGCTGGGCCACCGCCGCCAGCGTCTTGAGCCCTGCAGCCTGGTTTGGCGGGCGGGACGCGTGGGCTCAGGCGCCTGCGCTGCCACAGTTGCGCATCGCCTTTCAGAAAGGGACCATCAACTTGGCGCTGCTCAAGCTCACCGCTGTGCTAGAGAAGCGCTTGCCAAGCACCACGGTGACCTGGGTCGAGTTCCCGGCGGGTCCGCAGATTCTCGAAGCCTTGTCCGTGGGCAGTGTGGACCTGGGCGCCACTGGAGATTCACCACCGGTCTTCGCGCAGGCCGCCGGCAAGGACCTGGTCTATGTCGGGGCAGAGCCCCCCAAACCCGACAGTTCCGCCATCTTGGTCAAGCCCGATGCGCCGCTGCGCAGCTTGGCCGACCTGAAAGGGCGCCGCGTGGCCTTTCAGAAAGGCTCATCCGCTCACTTTCTGACGGTGCAGGCGCTGGCCAAGGCCGGCCTGCAATGGTCTGACATCCAGCCGGTGTACCTGGCGCCTGCCGATGCCCGAGCGGCCTTTGAGCGGGGCTCGGTGGACGCGTGGGCGATCTGGGACCCTTACTACGCCGCCGCGGAGATTGACGGCCAGGTGCGCGTGCTGGCGACGAGCCGTGGCCTGACCAACAACAACACCTTCTATCTGGCGACCCGCGCCCTGGCGGGGCAAGAAGCGGTCTTGCGCCAGATCTTGGCGGCTTTGGTGGACACCGATCGCTATGTGCAGCAGAACCGACAAGAAGCTGCCAAGCGCTTTGCCGACTTTGCGGGCCTGGGCCTGGCCACGGTGCTGCGTGTGCTGGAGCGGCGCCAGCCCTCACCGGTGGCGCCGTTGACGGCCGCTCTGGTGGCTGAGCAGCAACGGGTGGCTGATGCCTTCGCCGAGCTGAAGCTCATCCCCAGGCCTATCCGCGTGGCCGACGCTTTGCCTGCAGGTCAGGCGGCAAGGCTGGCGCTGGTGTCCCCTCGCTGAAAGCCCATGACCGTGACGGCACTCGTTCGCACAGCCACCGCTGAGCCTCGCGACCACGTACGGCGGGTGATCGCCACCACCGCTGCGCTGTGGTGGCCACGGCCTGTGTCACTGCCCCAGCCCCGTCAACCCGCCGCCAACGCCCCCCAACTTCACCCCGACGCGGTCCTTCACTTTGGCCGCTAAACACTTCGATTCGAAAGCACATTCCCATGAAGATCCTTTGGTTCATTCCCACCCACGGTGACACCCGATACCTGGGCACCAGCACCGGCGGCCGCGCCGCTGATTTCAACTACTTCAAGCAAGTGGCCGTGGCGGCCGACACCTTGGGTTATGAAGGCGTGTTGATCCCCACGGGTCGTTCTTGCGAAGACCCGTGGACCGTGGCGTCCAGCCTGATCGATGCCACGCGACGACTGAAATTCTTGGTGGCGTTGCGCCCAGGTCTCGTCACGCCCAGCCAGTACGCCCGCACGGCCGCCACCCTGGACCGGCTCTCGGGCGGGCGCGTGCTGATCAACTTGGTGACCGGCGGAGACCAAGCCGAGTTGGAAGGTGACGGCCAATTCCTGCCGCATGCCCAGCGTTATGAGCAAGCCACCGAGTTCCTGCACATCTGGCGCGAAATCGTGTCGCGCAGCCACACCGGCGAGGCGCTGGACTTTGAAGGTCAACACCTCAGTGTCAAGGGTGCCAAGCTGCTCTATCCACCACTGCAGCGCCCCTATCCGCCACTGTTCTTCGGCGGCTCATCGCCCGAGGCGCATGAGTTGGCCGCGCAGCAACTCGACACCTACCTGACCTGGGGTGAGCCGCCGGCCGCCGTGGCGGCCAAAGTGGCCGATGTGCGCGAGCGCGCCGCGAAGTATGGGCGCACCTTGACCTACGGCATTCGACTGCACGTGATCGTGCGCGAAACCGAGGACGCCGCTTGGGCGGCAGCGGCCGACTTGGTCTCGCACCTCGACGAAGCCACCGTGGCCCGCGCCCAGCAAACCTTTGCCAAGATGGACTCGGTGGGGCAGCGCCGCATGGCCGCGCTGCACCAAGGCAAGTTCAACCCGGACAACATCCGCGAGGGCCTGGAGGTTTCGCCCAACCTGTGGGCGGGCGTGGGCTTGGTGCGTGGCGGCGCAGGCACCGCACTGGTGGGCAATCCGCAGCAAGTGGCCGATCGCATCAAAGAGTATGCCGACTTGGGGCTGGAGTACTTTGTGCTCTCAGGCTACCCGCACCTGGAAGAGGCCTACCGCTTCGCGGAGTTGGTGTTCCCCTTGCTGCCGCTGGGCCTGCGTGAGCGCCTGGCCACACAACTGCAGACGCCCGGTCTGACGGGGCCTTTCGGTGAGGTGGTGGCCAACCAGCATGTGCCGCAGCCTTCGGCCCTGGCCCGTTCTGCCTCTTGAGGTAGGGAAGTCGGAGCTGACCATGGGACATCCTTTATCCAATCGTCAATGGCGTGGGGAGTTGGGCCGGCACGCTCTGCCTTGGCTGCTGCCGGTGGTGTTGTTGCTGGCCTGGCAATGGGCCTCGTCCAGCGGCGCACTGTCCACGCGTGTGCTGCCTGAGCCGTGGGCGGTGCTGCAAGCCTTCTGGCTCTTGGCTAGTTCGGGCGAGCTGTGGCGCCATGTGGGCGTCAGCTCGGGCCGAGCCTTGTTGGGTCTGGCCATTGGCGGGGGCTTGGGTTTGGTGCTGGGGCTGTTGACCGGCACCTTCCGCTGGGCTGAGACCTTGCTTGATTCCAGCTTGCAGATGTTGCGCAACATTCCGGCCTTGGCGCTCATTCCGTTGGTGATTCTGTGGTTTGGCATTGATGAGAGCGCCAAGCTTTTCTTGGTGTCTGTGGGGGTGTTCTTTCCGATCTACCTCAACACCTTCCACGGCATTCGCTCAGTGGACATGGGCTTGATCGAGATGGCACGCAGCTATGGCCTATCGGGCTGGGGGCTCTACCGCCAAGTCATCTTGCCCGGCGCCTTGCCGTCCATCTTGGTCGGTCTGCGCTTCTCTTTAGGCCTGATGTGGGTGCTGCTCATCGTGGCAGAGACTATCTCAGCCCAGGCGGGCATTGGCTACCTCACGATGAACGCCCGCGAGTTCTTGCAGACCGACGTGGTGCTGGTGGGCATCTTGCTGTATGCCTTGTTGGGCAAGTTGGCGGACGTGGTGGCACGCCTGCTGGAGCGCACCTTGCTGCGCTGGCACCCAGGCTACCAACGCGCTGCTCGCTGATGGGGAGAATGTGATGACGAAGTTTGAACGACATTGGCATGGCGCTTGGAACGCCATCATGGACTGGATGGGCCCAATTCCCCTGGCGGCTGCAGGCGAAGGCCCGCAGACCACTTTGCGCGGGGCTCAAGCGGCGGATGACACCGACGCTGGCCGCTCGCCTGCGCCTTCGGTGACGGTGCTGCCGTCGGCTCGCGGACTGAATGTCCAGGTCAAGGGGCTGGACAAGCGCTATGGCCAGCGCCAAGTTTTGCAGCAGGTCGACTTGCAGATTGCGCCGGGCGAGTTTGTCGCCATCGTGGGCCGCAGTGGCTGCGGGAAGAGCACTTTGCTGCGCCATTTGGCGGGCCTGGAGCAAGCCGATGCCGGGCACATCCGGCTGGGTGAGCATGCCAGCCCGGCAGAGGCTCGTGCCGATGTGCGCATCATGTTCCAAGACGCTCGCCTGCTGCCTTGGAAGCGGGTGCTGGACAACGTGGCCTTGGGCCTGAAAGGACCCGACGCACGCCAGCGCGCGCTGACAGCCTTGGCCGAGGTTGGCCTCGCAGACCGGGCGGATGAATGGCCAGCTGTGCTCTCGGGCGGCCAGCGGCAGCGCGTGGCCTTGGCCCGCGCCTTGGTCCATCGGCCTCGTCTGTTGCTGCTGGACGAGCCCCTGGGCGCCTTGGATGCCTTGACCCGTATCGAAATGCACCAACTCATCGAGCGGCTGTGGCACGAGCATGGCGTGACAGCCCTGCTGGTGACCCATGATGTCGGCGAGGCCGTCGCCCTTGCAGACCGGGTGGTGCTGATCGAGGAGCTGCGCATTGCCTTTGACGAAGCCGTGGGCCTGCCGCGTCCTCGCTCCCGCACCGCACCGGGCTTTGCGGCCTTTGAAGAGCGTGTGCTGAGGCGGGTGTTGCAGCAGCCTGAACTGGCACCCCCAGCAGACCTGGCGCAAGCCGTGGGTGAGTGGCGGTTCTCCAACTAGGGTCAGTCACCCATGTGGCGGTCTCTCGTGGACGGCCACAGGTCCATCAGGACAATGCAGGAAGTGCGGGTGGAGTGCCTGCCTTATCAGGCACTTTGATCACGGGGCTTTGCTTACGATGAAGGGCGCAGTATCTCGAGTTTCTCCTAGCAGGCTGCTGAAATACCGACCGGTTGTGATGGTCGAGCGAGGCGCAGCGAGGACAATGTGAGCATCTCGATCTGAGAGAGACCTATGCGCGGCGCCGACACCTTCACCGAG
>NZ_JBIKNQ010000041.1:0-47959 GCF_044358605.1 Ideonella sp. | reverse complement strand
ACAACCATCGAATTCCTCAACGCGCCCTCAACCACCAGACCCCCATCGAGGCCCTGAAAAAATGGCACGCCTCACACCCCAAGCTCTTCACAAAACGTGTGAATGATCTCCCGGGGCTTGACAGCTACCCAGCTCGGGGATGGGCAAGGTCTTTTCAGACAACACGGTGATGAGTGTGTCTTGCACATCCGCAGGGATGCGCGTCAATTCTTCGACCCGACAGATCTGGCCCCGCCGCATGGCCTGCATCATGGGGCTGGGCACCAGGGCGGCTTCGGACGGCCCGTGGGCCAAGAGTTGCGCATAGTTCCAGCCATAGCGCAGCTGCTCTTCGCTGGTGCCAGCGGTGCCTTGCACCAGCAGGGTGGAGTCGCCGCTCACCGCGGCCGTGAGGTGTTCAGACACCCACGACTTGGCCGTGCCCGGCACGCCAAACAGCAAGAGTGCGCGGTCTGTGGCTAAGGTGGCCACGGCGATCTCCATCAAGCGGCGCTCGCCGATGTATTTGGGGCTGACGGTGAAGCCGTTGTCCAGCTTGCCGCCCAGCAAGTAAGTGACCACGGCCCAAGGTGACAGCTGCCAGTTGGGTGGGCGCTGGCGCTGGTCGGCCTTCTTGAGCTCATGCAGCTCTTCGGCGTATTGGTGTTCGGCGTGTTGGCGAAGAAAGTTGGCGCTCATGGTGTTGGCAAAGGCAGTTGAGTCAAGGCTTGGCGCAGGTTCTGCAAGCGCATCAGTTGGGCTTGCAGTTCAATGAAAGCGGGTGTCGGGTCATCGGGCGTGCTGAGCTGGGCCAGCAGCGGTAAAGCGCTGAGGTCTAAGTGGGCACAAAGGAGGGGCATCCACTGGCGGGCTGGGTAGGCCCAGCCGGATTGCGTTTGGTTGAGCTCGCTGCGAACTTTGGTCACAGCAGCCCGCGCCAGGGCTTGCGAGAGTTCGGGCGGCAGTCGATCAGCGGGGCTGCAACTGGCCACGATGTTCTGCGCTATCGCCCAAACGGCCGCCGGTTCTTGACGCAGCTGTTGTGCCCACAGCTGCACTCGGCGGCTGGGGCTGAGCAGGCCGCGCAATGCATCGGCGTCCAGGCCTGTAGCGCCCTGCGCCTCCGCGCCCAGCAGGGCCCAGGCCCATGCTTCTTGCGCGTCGGCCGGGGCCACGGCCAGCGCATCACGCCAGCCACGCAGCAGGGCTTCGCGCCAATCGGTTTTGGCGGACCACTCCACCAAGGCCTCGGGGTTCAGGCCGGTGTGCTCGCTCCACCACTCCAAGGGCAGGCCGCGCACCACTTGATACAGCCACCATGCCCGCTCCCCCAGGCTGTCATGCTTGGGCCGCACAGGCTCTATGCCATGGGCCTTCCACTCGGGGTCTTCCTGGGCCGGGGTCTCCAAGACCCACCGCTTGCCCAGGCCCAGAAAGGCACTCTGGCTCTGCAGCAGTGGCGTAGCCTGCGCCACCATGTAGTGGCGGTGGGCGCTGTTCGGCAGGCGCAGCAGCAGCGCGGCCGCCCAGCGGCGCACATCGGCGGCGCGGTCTTTGAGCAAGGCTTGCAACAGGGCTTCGTCTTCACCGCTCAAGCCCAGCGCTAGGCAAGGCAACAAGTCGGCACGCTCTTTCGCGGCCAACTCGGGCAAGCTGGATTGCAGACGTGCCCGTGCGGCACTCGGGTCCCGCTCGCGCTCTAGGCGCAAAAAGGCCTGGCGAGCGGCGGTGTTGCCATGCAGCCAGTCTTCTTCGCTCGGGTCAGCTGGGGCACTCAGTGCATCGCGCCAGTGGGCTGATTGCAGGGCCAGCCAGCGGCCACGCTGTCCGACGGTGGCGCTGGTGATCTCTCGCAATGCGGGCTGCTGGCGTGCCAGTGTCAAGGCTTGAGGCAGCAAGCGTGCCGGCAGGCGCCAGCCCCGCAGATGCAGTGTCTGCAAAGTTTCATACTGCAGCGCTGCAGGCCCTTGCGACAAGACCTGAGACAGCCGCTCCGGCCAAGGCCCCTGCAACAGTGCCGCTTGGTCGTCGTCCAGGGAAGGGGGGGCTGCAATCGCTGGCGCAGCAGGGGCTTGGTGCGCGGCACGCTCCACAGCGCTGAGGCAGCCGGCCGTGCGCAGCAGCACCTGGGCCGCGGTGTCGGGGCTCAAGGGTTGCCGCAGGGCGAGTGTCAACGCATCCCAGGCTTCGTGGGCGGGATGCTCTGTGGGGCCAGCATCACTCAGCCTCAACTGGCACAGCGCCGTCTCCAGCCCGCTGTGTTTGTCGGTGCCCACCAGCGCGACGGGCATCAAAGAGCGCCATCGGGTCATGACAAGGCTCCTACGGGCCATTGCCAATCCCCTTCGGAATTCAAGGCCCGCAATGGCCGCAGAAGCTGGCCGTTCCATTCACCAAACAGGCGCAAGCCATGGCCGCCGCACAGGGCCAACAAGACCCAGGCCTCCTCGTCTGGAATGTGCAGTGGCCAATGGCCCTGCGGGCTGTGGACAGACCAATGGCCCTCAGGGTCCGGCCCACGCCTCAGCACAGCACTGCTCAGCACCACCGGCGCCAATGCCTGCCAGGGCTGTGCCAAACCGGGCGCTGTGGCCGGGGGCCAGGCCTTGCTCTCGCCCGCCGGTGGGCGCTCCGCTGCCCAAGCGCGCAAGGGCTGTGTACTGGGTGCAAACTGAAGACTGCATTCGTGGCTGGTGCCGGTGAGCCAAGCCTGGTCAAAACCTTGCTGCGCATGGGCAAAGTCCAGCACCAAGGCCATGCGGCCAGTGTGCTCGCCCCACAACCAAACTCGGCGCTCTTGCAAGCGGCGGTCTTTCTCTTGGGTGATTTGTGCCAGCACCGTCCAGCGGTCGGCCACAGCCTCACCATCCTGGGCAATCTCTTCGCGATCCAAGGGCCAACCCAGCGCTACCCGCAAGTCGGCGAGCTGAGCAGGGCTCAAGTGCTGGCGCTGGCGCACCGCATCAATGCGCAGTTGCAAGCGGCCTAGCTGTGCCAACAATCGATCGGGCCAGTCGGCCCCGTCGCCGATGGTGTCCGCTGCGTCGATCAAGGCCTGGCCCGCCCCGGGCGCTTGTGCATCCACCATGCGGGCCGCAAAGGCGCGCCAAGCTGCGGCATGGCTGGGCTGCACGGTGGCCAAGCCTTGCCGTAACAGGTCGGCCAACCAGCGCTCTAGTTCGGTCATCCCAGCCTCTACGCGCGCCCAGCGCTTTTCTTGGCGCTGAGTGCTGCTGGCCTCGGCGCTGGCAGAGGACGCCGGCGACGTAGCGGCGAGGGCTTGCTGCTCTTCTTTGGCGGCCCTTTTATCGGCCTGCTTTTCAGCCTTGTCTTGGCGGCTGGCGAGCCAGGCTTGCACCCAGGCTGGGGCCTCGGTGTGGCTGAATCGCTCGGGGGCGTCGCAGCGCATCAAGAGCAAGGCCAGGCCATGCTTGCAGGGGAATTTTCGGCTGGGGCAGGAGCAGCGAAACGCCGGGCCTGATAAGTCCACCTGGGTCTGGTAGGGCTTGCTGCCGCTGCCTTGGCACTCGCCCCATGCGGCCAGGTCGTCGTGGCCCAACAGCGGCCACTTGGCGGGGCTCATCAGCCCGCGTGCTGCCTTCACCGACGACTCATCGGGGGCCAAGGCGAGGACCGCGTCGGTGCTCAAAGCCATGACTCATGCTCCTGCAAGCCGGGCGGTGATGACGGGTGATGGCCGCAGTCATGCGGCAACAGGGCGCAATCAGGCACCAGGCGACTCCTCAAATCTCTCTTTATTGGGTGAAGAGTGTAGGCCAGGCAAATAGCCTAGGGTCTGACAGGCATCGCGGATTGAGGCAACATGCGCCGCACATCACGAACCCTGTGGAGCACACCATGAAACTTACCGTCAACGGCAAAGCCGTGACCCTGGATGCCGACCCTGAGATGCCGCTGCTGTGGGCCTTGCGAGAGGACTTGCAACTGACGGGCACCAAGTTTGGCTGTGGCATGGCCTTGTGCGGGGCCTGCACGGTGCATCTGGACGGCCAGCCCGTGCGGGCTTGTCAGACGCCGCTGTCGGCGGCGGCGGGCAAGCGTGTCACCACCATTGAAGGGGTAGGCAACAGCAAGGTGGGCAAGGCCGTGCAGGCCGCCTGGGTGGCGCAGGATGTGCCGCAGTGCGGTTACTGCCAGTCGGGCCAGATCATGAGTGCCTGCGCGCTGCTGGCACGACGCCCCAAGCCGACGGACGCCGACATCACTCAAGCCATGAGTGGCAACCTCTGCCGCTGCGGCACCTACAACCGCATTCGCGACGCCGTTAAAGGCGCATCGGTGATCTTGACGGCAGGAGCTTGAGCACCATGAACAAGACACTCACGGATGACACCCTGGCCACCACCCGCCGTGGCTTTCTGGCGGGTTCTGGCGCCACGGCCCTGACCCTCAGCTTCACCCTGCCCAGCACCAGCCGCGCGGCCACGGCCAACGCTGCCAGTGACTTTGTGCCCAACGCCTGGCTGCGCATCACGGCGGATGGCGAGGTGACCATTCTGTGTGGCTCGGCCGAAATGGGCCAAGGCGTGCTGACCGCCATCCCGATGATGATTGCCGAGGAGTTGGACGCTGACTGGCGCCGGGTTCGGGTGGAGCAAGCGCCGGTGGACAAGGCCTATAACAACCCGGCGTTTCAGATGCAAGCCACCGGCGGCTCTACCACCGTGCGCGGCCACTGGGAGGTGGTGCGCAAGGCCGGTGCGGCGGCGCGCGCCATGTTGGTGGCGGCAGCCGCCGAGCAATGGAAGACCACGCCCGACAAATGCCGCACCCAAGTGGGCCGCGTGCACCACGCCGACGGTCGAAGCCTGCGTTATGGCGAGCTGGTGGCCCTGGCGGCCAAGCAAACACCGCCGGCCAACCCACCGCTGAAGGCGGCCAAAGACTTCAAGCTGATCGGCCAGCCGCTGTTGCGCTTGGACACCCCAGGCAAGACGGATGGCAGCACCAAGTTCGGCATTGATGTGAACCTGCCCGGCATGCTGGTGGCGGTGATGCTGCGCTCGCCCTTGCCCGGTGTGAAGCCCGGCACCGTGGACGACGCGGCCGCCAAGGCCGTCAAGGGCGTGAAGCAGGTCATCAGCCTGCCTTCAGGTGTGGCCGTGCTGGCCAGCGGCTATTGGGCCGCCAAGAAGGGCCGGGATGCCCTGAAAGTGAGCTGGGACTGGGGCGATAAAGCCGGCCTCTCCAGCGCCAAGATCAGCCAGCAATTGCGCGAGGCCGCTGCGACACCCGGTGCGGTGGCTAAGACCGAGGGCGATGCCGCTGCGCAGCAGCCGCCCAAGCGTGTGGACGCTGTCTACGAAGCCCCGTACTTGGCCCATGCCTGCATGGAGCCCATGAACTGCACCGCCTGGGTCAAGGGCGAGGAGGTGGAGATCTGGGCGGGCACGCAAAGCCAGGGGCCGCTGCAAGGCATCCTCTCGCAAGTGGCCTCCGTACAGCCGGGCAAGGTCAAGGTCCACACCATGATGTTGGGCGGGGGCTTTGGCCGCCGCTTTGCACCCGACTTCGTGATCGACGCGACCCTGCTCTCCAAGATCGCAGCGGCCCCCGTCAAACTGATCTACACCCGCGAAGACGATATGGCGGCGGGCTACTTCCGCCCGGCGGCGGTCACCCGTTTCAGCGGTGGTGTGGATGCGGCGGGCAAGCCCGTGCTGTTCACCGCCAGCGTGGCCTCGCCGTCCATCATGGCGGCCTCGGGCTTCATGAAGATCCCCGAGAGTGGTGTGGATAGCTTTGCGGTGGAAGGCATTGCCGACCACCCCTACGACATCCCGCACCAGCGCATCAGCTATGCCCGTGCCGAGCCTGGGCCGCAAGTCTGGTTCTGGCGTTCGGTGGGCCATTCGCAGAACAGCTTTTTCATGGAAGGCTTTATCGACGAGTTGGCCCATGCCGCAGGCAAAGACCCGTTCGAGTTCCGCCGTGGTTTGCTGGGCAAGAGCCCGCGCCACCTGAAGGTGCTAGAGCTGGCCGCGCAAAAGGCCGGCTGGGGCAAGCCGCTGCCGGCGGGCCGCCACCGTGGCATTGCGGTGGTGTCCAGCTTTGGCTCGGTGGTGGCTGAAGTGGCCGAGGTCTCGGTGGCCAAAGACGGCACGCCCACCGTGCACCGCGTGGTGGCGGCGGTGGACTGCGGGCAGGTGGTCAACCCGGAGATCATCCACCGCCAAATCGAAGGCAGCGTGGTGTTCGGCTTGACGGCTGCGCTCTATGGCCAGATCACCTACAAAGACGGTCAGGTCGAGCAGGGCAACTTCCACAACTATCCCTTGATGCGTTTCAATGAAATGCCTAGGGTGGAAGTGCACATCGTGCCCAGCACCGACGCCCCTGGCGGCATTGGCGAGCCCGGCACGCCGCCCATCGCCCCGGCCGTGGCCAACGCCATTTTTGCGGCCACGGGCAAGCGCTTGCGTAGCTTGCCCTTCGATACAGTGGCGCTCAAAACGGCCTAAGGCCAAAGGACTGCCCTTGCTTCACGCGGGAGCGTCAAGCAAGGGCAGGCTCCCCCCACGCCGTGTGGGGACTACGGATGACGCGAAGCTGACAAATTCATACATTGCGCTGGTCCGCTGATCGGCGGCAGATGAGGGCCTGTTAACACTACGGCAAGGGAACGCGTTGTGAGTCAAAAAGAGCGCAGGCAAGGCGCAAGCCGTAGCCGGGCTATCCGCCCGGCGAGGATTTGCAACGCCGCATGCGCCCTTTTTGGTCACAACCCGGAGGGAAGCGGCGACTTGGGGTGCCCCTCGTCGTTGCAACGCTTGCCCGCACACCAGTGCGGGCGGCGCATTGCGCCTAGAAGGACGCCCCAAGTCGGCGCTTCGCGCCCCTTGCCGTAGTGTTAACAGGCCCAAGCAGTGTCGTGGCAAAGCGGAACCATCATCCGTGCCCGAGGTTGGGATGACTCTGCTCCTTCTTGGTCGTGTTGAAGGAGACCTCTGTGTCCAAACAACAATCCGGCGCCCCGCAGCGCCGTCAAGTTCTTGCCCTTGGGGCCGCCATGGCCTTGCTTCCAGCCACCAGCGTGCGCGCTCAAGGCTGGCCCGCCAAGCCCTTGACCATGGTGGTGCCATGGCCGCCCGGCGGCCCTTCCGACATCGCCGCTCGGCCCTTGGCCAAAGGCCTGCAAGAGGTGCTGGGCCAGACCGTGGTGGTCGAGAACAAAGCCGGTGCCGGTGGCAACCTGGGCACGGCCGGTGTGGTGCAGGCGGCGGCTGACGGCCACACGCTGTTGGTTACCTCCAGCGCGCCCATCGTCATCAACCCCAGCCTCTACAAGAAGATGGCCTTTGATCCGGCCAAGGACCTGATCCCTGTCACGAATGTGATGCGCATGCCCTTGGTGCTGGTAACCCACCCCGGCCTAGGCGTGAACGATGTGGCAGCACTGATGGCGCAGATCCGCAGCAAGCCCGACGGCATGGTCATCGCCAACTCGGGCAATGGCACGCCGCAGCACCTGACGGCTGAGCTGTTCATGGACGCGGCCAAGCTCAAGCTCACCCACGTGCCCTACAAAGGCTCGGCCCCTGCCATTGCCGACCTGCTGGCCGGCCACGTGCCCATGATGTTCGACAGCCTCGCGGCCATCATGCCGCACATCAAGTCGGGCAAGGTCAAGCCCTTGGCGGTCACCGCCTCCAAGCGTTCACCCTTGATGCCCAACGTGCCCACCATGGCCGAAGCCGGCGTGCAGGGCGTCGAGTCCTACGCCTGGTACGGCTGCTTTGTGAAGGCAGGCACCCCGCCTGCGGTGGTGGAGCAGCTCAACGCAGCAGCCATCAAGGTCATGAAGGCGCCCGAGTTCCAAAAGGTGCTGGCCGACACCGGCTCTGATTACGTAGGCGACACGCCGGCCAACTTTGCGCAGTTCGTCAAGGCGGAAGCGGTGAAGTGGGACCGCTTGGTTAAGCTCAGCGGCGCGACCATTGAGTAGGGAATCTCAGGGGCGCTGAGCCCCCGTCATTGCGCTACAACAGCTTCAGCACAGGCGCCCCTGAGCGCCTGCTGGAGACACACCCATGCGCAACAAAATCACCACGGCCGAAGAAGCCGTGGCCGTCGTCCACGCGGGCGACACGCTCGCCACCTCGGGCTTTGTTGGCATCGGCACGCCCGACTGCCTTTTGCAGGCCCTGGCCCAGCGCTTCCACAAAACCGGCACCCCGCGCGACCTGACCTTGCTGTTTGCGGCAGGCCAAGGCGATGGCGCCGAGCAAGGCTTGAACCGCCTAGGCCAACCTGGCCTGTTGAAGAAAGTGATTGGCGGCCATTGGGGTCTGATTCCGCGCCTGGGGGCATTGGCCCTGGCCGGTGAGATCGAGGCCTGGAACCTGCCGCAGGGGTGCATCTCACAGCTCTACCGCGACATTGCAGCGTGCAAGCCCGGCACCTTCTCCAAGGTGGGCTTGGGCACCTTTGTGGACCCGCGCCAAGAAGGAGGCCGCATCAACGCCCGCAGCACCGACGAGCGCGTGCGCCTGATGCATATCGACGGCGAAGAGTGGTTGTTCTACCCCGCCATGCCCATTCACGTCGCCTTTGTGCGAGGCACCACAGCCGATGCCCACGGCAACATCACCATGGAGCGCGAGGCGCTGACGCTGGACAACCTGGCCATGGCCATGGCGGCGCACAACTCGGGCGGCGTCGTCATTGCCCAGGTCGAGCGCATTGCCAAGACGGGCTCGCTGGACCCGCGCCAAGTTCGCATCCCAGGCACCTTGGTGGACTGCGTGGTGGTCAGCACCCCCGAGACCCACCGCCAGACCTATGCCACGGCCTACTCGCCTGCGTTCTCGGCCGAGATCCAGGTGCCGCTGGACCACCTGCCCACCCTGCCGCTGGACGAGCGCAAGCTGATTGCCCGCCGCTGCGCACTGGAGCTGCCAGTGGACGGCGTGGTCAACCTAGGCATTGGCATGCCCGAGGGTGTATCCAGCGTGGCCAACGAAGAAGGCGTGCTGGACCTCATCACCTTGACGGCAGAGCCCGGCGTCATCGGCGGCGTGCCGGCTGGGGGCCTGAATTTTGGTGCGGCCTACAACGTCGAGGCCGTGATCGACCAGAACCAACAGTTCGACTTCTACGACGGCGGCGGGCTGGACCTGGCCGTGCTGGGCATGGCCGAGTGCGATGCGCAGGGCAATATCAACGTCAGCCGTTTTGGCTCACGCTTGGCCGGGGCCGGGGGCTTCATCAACATCTCACAAAACGCGCGCCAAGTCGTCTTTGCCGGGACCTTCACCGCCGGTGGGCTGAAGGTGGCTGTGGAAGGCGGCCAGTTGCAGATCCTGCGCGAAGGCCGGGAGCGCAAGTTCAAGAAAGCCGTGCAGCAGATCACCTTTGCCGGCCAGCGTGCGGCAGAGCGCGGCCAGCCTGTGCATTACGTGACCGAGCGCTGCGTCTTCGAGCTGACCGTGGGCGGCCTGCGCCTGACCGAAGTGGCGCCGGGCGTCAACATAGAGCGTGACATCCTGGCCCAGATGGACTTTGCCCCCTTGGTGGACGAACCCCGTCTGATGGACGCCAGCATCTTCAGCCCCGGCCCCATGGGCTTGCACCACATGCTGATGAGCCTGCGGCTGGACGGGCGCCTGCACCTGGACGTGCAGCGCCACCTGCTGTTCCTGGACTTTCAGCACCTGCGCGTGCGCACGCTGGACGACGTGGCGCAGATCCGCGCCGCCGTCAGCGCCCACTGCGAAGCCGTGGTCCAGCACGATGGCCAGCGCGTGGGCGTGATCGTCAACTACGACGGTTTTGCGCTGGACGATGACGTGGCCGAAGCCTATGCCGCCATGGTGGCCGACCTGGAAGCCCGCTACTACAGCCGTGTCTCCCGCTATGCCGGGGGCGCCTACCGCCGCATGCGGCTCAGCCGCGCCTTGACCCGCATCGTGGATGGGCACCCGCAGGGCTGAGCGTCAGCAACCCGTGGTGACAGTGACGATCTGTGGCCCCGTGCCCAAAGTGGCCGTTTCCGTATAGCGCACCAGACAGGCCGTTGGGGTCGTCGAGCCAATCAGACGAAACTCAGCGACAGCAGTGTTCACTTCATGCACGGTGAAGCCCGAGACAGTGACCCAATCTTTGATGCCCTGGAAGTCATTCGGCCGGGTTTGTCCGGTCGGCCACCCGAAATAGGTAGCGCCGTTGACACCAGATGGCGCGACGAATTTGGTTCCGCTGAACGCGACGTAGCAACCTGCGATCAGCAAGCACTTGTAATAGGCCATTCGCGCAGCGCCGGTGATCTCCGCAGACGTCCTTGCCACCACGGCCAATCGTGCGTCGCGCTGAAAGTCACTGAACTTGGGGAGGGCTGTGGCTGACAAGGCACCCAGGATCACGATCACGCAGATCAACTCGATCAAGGTGAAGCCATGCACCCGGCGCGGGCGGCTGCCTAGGCGCTGACGAGGCGGTGCTGAAGAACCGAGCATGGATCGAAGGGCTTGATGTCTGAGTCTGTTCGGTCAACGGCTGGCGCTACCGACCGAGTGAGAGGGGTCTGAGTCGACTGGATATCGGCCAAAGTGGGTGAAAGCTGAAGCCTTGGCTCACGCTGTCCGCACAGCAGGCCTTGCCCACGATCACCTTTGCTGTGTGCCAGTGCAGGCTGAGCCGCTACCATCCACCCATGACATGGTTTGAGCGCAATCACGGCAAGTGGCTGGCGGCCTGGCTGCTGGGCACGGCGCTGGCCGCCGTGGCCCTGGCCCAATGGCGGCTGGGTGAGCTGCGCGACGCCTTTGAGCTGGACGCCCGCATTGCCCACCGACTGCTCAGCCAGCGCCTGGCCCAGCATGACGCGGTGCTCGTCACCCTGACGCTTTACCCCGCACCCGCGGATGCACCGGGCGCTGACGCCACCTTGCGCCAGCTCTACCCGCAGCTTCTTCAAGTGCTGCGCCAGCCAGCGGATGGCCCCTGGCCGGCGGCTGAGTGGGCTGCGGCCGAAGCCCGCTCTCGGCAAACCGCCCTGGCCCAAGTGCTGCCCGTGCCCGGCTCACCCGGACGCTATGGCCTGCTGCGGGCCGGGCCGCAAACGGCGGTGGCCTTGCTGATCGATCTGCAAGCCACCGTGCCCTGGGCCGAGTGGCCGCTGCCGCGTGACAGCAGCCCCGTGGCCGTGACGGTGCTGCGGGACGATCAAGCCTGGGTGGTGCAGCCCGGCCGCACCAGCCCCGGCGGCTGGCGCTTTGAGGTGCGCAAGCCCTTGGCCTCCGAGAGCCAAGCCTTTGGCCTGAGCCTGCAGCGCCAAGTGAGCTGGGCCGAGCTGCCTTGGCTGGCCATCTTGGCCGCTTGCGTGGGCTGGGCTGGCCTGCTGGCGCTGTGGCGCCAATGGCGCACCCAGCGCGAACAAAAGGCCCGCGCCGAAGAGCTGCTGCGCTTGGGCCAGGTTTCGCGCCTGAATGCCCTGGGCGAGCTGGCAGCGGGCCTGGCCCATGAGCTGAACCAGCCACTCACTGCCATCGTGGCCAACACCCAGGCGGCCAGCCGCTTGTTGGATGAGGAGGGCGATGCCGCCGACGCCAGCGCGGCCCGCCAAGCCATGGCTCAAGCCGTGAGCCAGGCCCACCGTGCCGCCGAGGTGGTGGCCCGCTTGCGCCGCACCGTGGCCCGGCCCGAGGCCAGCGACCGCGTGTCACTGGACCTGGCCCAAGCCGTGCAGCGCACGGTGCACCTCTTGGCGCCGGAGCTGGCGCAGGCCGAGGTTCAGGTGCAGCAAGACCTGCCGGCCCTGCAGGTGCAGGCAGAGCCGGTGGCGCTGGAGCAGGTCATCCACAACCTGCTGATGAATGCGGTTCAGGCCTTGGCCCAAGTGCCCGCGCCAGAGCGCCGCTTAGAGATCAAGCTGCACGCGGACGGCCCCTGGGCCGTGCTGCGCCTCATAGACAGCGGCCCTGGCTTTAGCGAGGACACCCGCCGCCGTCTCTTCGAGCCCTTCTTCACCACCAAGCCCGAAGGCATGGGCCTGGGCCTGAGCCTGCGCGAGACCCTGCTGACCCGGCTCGACGGCCGCATCGAGGCCAGCCACCACACGCCACGCGGCGCGGTGTTCACCATCTACTTGCCCCTGCCATGAGCGCGCCCCTGTCCCCGCTGATCCACCTCATTGACGACGACCAGGCCGTGCGCGAGAGCCTCTCCTTGCTCATCTCCACCGTTGGCCTGCGGGTGCAGGCCTGGGCTGAGCCCCTGGCCTTTTTGCGGGACTTTGAGCGCGACGCCATCGGCGCCATCGTGCTGGACGTGCGCATGCCCGGCCTCAGCGGTTTGACCGTGCTGGACCAGCTCGTGGCCCAAGGGGTGGACCAGCCCATCATCATGCTCACCGGCCACGGCACGGTGGAAATGTGCCGCCGCGCCTTCAAGGCCGGGGCGGCCGAGTTCTTGGAAAAGCCCGTCAATGACGAGGCCCTGCTCGAAGCCCTGCACAACGCTGTGCGCCAGCACGTGCGCTCGCGCGAGCGCCTGCAAGACGACCGCGTGGCCCGCGCCCGCTATGCCCAGCTCTCCGAGCGCGAGCGCGAGGTGCTGGGTCTGATCGTCGAAGGCCTGACCAACAAAGAAATGGGCCGCGCGCTGGGGGTCTCACCCCGCACCGTGGAGACCCACCGCGCCAACCTCTTCGCCAAGCTGGAGGCCAGCTCGCTGGCCCAGCTCATCCGCCACTATGCGGTGCTGGTGGAAGACGAGGGCAGCGCCGCTCCGTAGTTTTACGGAAGCCCGCGCGTCACCGCACGGATGGTGGTCAAACCGCATGGTTTTTACAGTGAAGGCCGGTGTGTTGCACACCCCTTATTCACTTCGGAGAAGACCATGAACAAAGCCCTCGCTTCCCTCACTTTGGCCTTGCTGGCCAGCGGCGCTGCCCAAGCCCAAGCCGTGCGCACTGAGCGCAATATGTCCTTAGAGCTGGCCAGCCAAATCGCCAGCCAGGCCGTGGCCGCCTGCGCGGCCAATGGCTATGCCGTCACCGCCACGGTGGTGGACCGCGCGGGTGGCGTGCGCGCCGTACACCGCGCCGACAACGCCGGCCCCCACACCCTGGCCGCCAGCCACGACAAAGCCTTCACCTCGGCCTCGGCCAAGAACAACACCCTGGCCATGATGGACGGCGCACAGAAGAACCCCGCCGCCGCCAACCTGGTGCACATCCCCGGCTTCCTGCTGCTGGGCGGCGGTGTGCCTGTGCGCGTGGGCACCGAAGTCATCGGCGCTGTGGGTGTGGGTGGCGCGCCCGGTGGCCACTTGGACGAGCAGTGCGCGGTGGCGGCGCTGGACAAGGTCAAGGACTTGCTGAAGTAAGGTGAGCAAGCCACTCCCTGATCATGCGTTGTTAAGGTGGCAGGTCAGCTGAAGAAGCGGGTAGCGCTGCTGTGGGTGGATTGGTGGCTAAGCTCAAAGAAGAGCTAAGCCGGCTCGGCAAGCAAGAAGCCCTCGAAGACCTGCGCCAACAGCCCAGCGACGCCGACACTCAAGCGGCATTGCGCAGCCAATTGGTCAAGGCCATGAGGGCCGACCCTTCACTCGCGGACAAGTTGCAGGCTTGGCTGGAGGAGGCTAAGCCGCAGGCCGCAGCACTTGGCATTCAGCAAAGCGTGCAAGTGCAGGGCAACGACAACAAGGTGGCGCAGGTGGCTGGGTCGGGTAACTCGGTGAACTTTTGAGCGGCGTTTGCGGCCATGCAGCGTTTCTAGGCCCGGTAGGTGTTCGCCACCAGGGCGAGGCAGCCACAGCACACCAAGACCGCGAACCCTAAAGGCAGGATGAACAGCAGCGGCGCACCCCTGCTCGGAGATTGCTGACCACGACGGTAATGCTTGTTTGCCTTGAAGGCCAGGATCAGGCCGATGGCGGGGAAGAGCACGATCGGCAGGATCAAGAAAAGGGTGGGCACGGCCAGTGCGCTGCAGGCCACTGACGCAATGGCATAGCGCCATGCTTTGGCCTGATGATCGTGCTGGGAACTGAGCTTCATTTGGCACTCACTGCTTCAACAACTCCGCTACATCCTGCTGCCCCGCAAAGCGCTCGCGCTTGGGGTCTGGGTGGACGCGGCGGATCCAGATGCTGGCGACCTGTTGGGGAAACTGCTTCTGGATCTCGGCATAGACCTCGGGGTCGCGCTCGCCGTCGTCACCAACCAGGATGAACTTGACCTCTGGCAGGCTCTTCATGATCTGCTGGATGCGGGCCATTTTGTAGGCCTGCTGGTCACGCAGCGGGTCGGGGCTGTCGCTGCTGACTTCTTTGAGCATCAGCACGCCGCGTGGGAATTGGTGCTTGGTCAGAAAGCGCCGCACGCTGTCGGTGAGCTGCTTGGGCGAGCCCGACACAAAGAACAAGGGCGTGGCTATCGGGCTGGGGTTCTGGTGCGTTAAGCGGCCATACAAGGCGGCCATGCCGGGCACGGCTTGGCGGGCTTCTGGCGGCACGGTCAGGCTGTTCTTCAGCAGCTTGACGGTGCTGGGCACTTGGCTGACCAAAATGGTGTCGTCAATGTCCGAGATGATTCCCATCCGGTTGCGTGGCTCATGCACCCAGAGGCCTGCGGGGCTGCTGGCGGTGGGGGTGATGATCTCGTGCCAGCCGGGTTTCAGGCTCAGCGCCTGGCTGCTTTGCAGCAGCCAATAACCGTTGCTGTCGCTGCGGGTGGCCCAGCTCAGCTCGCCCACCTTCCAGCTCACTTCGCCTGCGGCGCTGTCTGCGGCCAGCACTCGGGCGCTACGGTAGAGCGTGCTCAGGCGCCCAGCATCGGCGGCGGCGGGCTGGTGCTTGTCTTCTGTCAGGCGGCCAGAGAAGCGATAGCCTAGGGCCGTGGCCCAGGCGTCGTCCACAATGTTTTGGCCAGCGGCCTGGGCCATGCTGGCTGTGGTGGCTGCCAGCAGCAGCGCCATGACACGGCGCCCCATCGTTTTGGACAGGGCACGGGCTGGCTTTGGCTGCCTCAGCGCTGCGGTGGGGAGGTTCAGGGGGCCACAGGCGGTGGCCAGTCGGCGATGCAAGGCGGCGCTCATGCAGAGGGTCGAATTGAAGAGGCGGCCACTGTACCCGAGGGCTGGCCCCAGGGCGAAAGCGCTCCCAGGGCGCTTTACACTTGGCGGTGAGCAAAAAAACCAGTCCATGAGCAGCGCCCCCTCCAAGACCAAGAGCAAGCCTGGCCCCGTTACCATCGAGATGGTGGCCGAGGCGGCAGGGGTGTCGCTCAGCACGGTGTCGCGCATCCTCAATGGCACAGCGGTGGTCAGTGCGGCCAAGAAGCAGGCGGTGGATGAAGCCATTGCCGCCCTGGGCTTTGTGCCCAACCCCATGGCCCGGGGCTTGGCGGGGGGGCGCACCCTGAGCATTGGCGTGGTCACCCAGGCCATGGACAGCCCGTTTTATGGCGCGGCCCTGCGGGGTATTGAAGATGAGTTAGACAGCGTGGGCTACAGCCCGCTGTTTGTGAGCGGCCACTGGGATGCCAAGGCTGAGGCACGGTGCATTGAAGTACTGCGCTCGCGCCGGGTGGACGGCATCATCGTGCTGACGGGCCGCATTGCCGACAGCGCACTCAAGGCCACGGCCAAGCAATTGCCCTTGGTGGTGGTGGGGCGGCAGCTCAAGGCGCCCAATCTGTTTTGCATGCACTTCGACAACTTCGAAGGCGGCCGCTTGGCTACGCAGCACCTCACCGACTTGGGGCACCGCCGCATTGCCTTCATCTCTGGCCACCCCGAGCACCCGGATGCGCAAGACCGCTTCAAAGGCTACAAGGCCGGCCTAGAGGCCGCAGGCATTGCCTTTGACCCCGCGTTGGTGGTGCCAGGCGAATACCACGAGGTGAGCGGTGTGCTGGCGGTGGAGCAGTTGCTGGCCTCGCGCCAGCAGTTCACCGCCATCTTTTGCGCCAATGACCAAATGGCCTTGGGCGCGGCCCTGGCCCTGCACCGCCGCTCGCTGCGCGTGCCTGACGATGTCTCGCTGGTCGGCTTTGACGACCTGGCCAGCTCCATGTACACCATTCCGCCGCTCAGCACGGTGCATCAACCGGCCTATGAATTGGGCCGCATGGCCTCGCAGGCCGTGCTGCAGCTTTTGTCCGGCCAAACGCCCACACTGGTCTTGCCCGCCCCCCGGCTGATCGTGCGGGAGTCCAGCCGGCGCCGCCCCGGCTGATTGCCTCCCTGCATCATCCCCAGGAGGGTGGCTTCGCCTTGGGGTGCGACTGCACGGTCTGAGGCTTCGCACCGACGCAGCCTCCACAACCCTGATTGACATTCCGGAGTGGCTGCGACTATAGTTTTGAAAGCGCTTTCAAAAACGACAACGCACAGCAACGGAGACAGGTATGAATGTGGGCAAGTCAGGGCAAGGCCCTGCCAGAAAGGTGGGCCGACGAAGGCTGGCCGCTGGGTTGTGCGGGGCAGTGGGCTTGGGCTTCTTGCTTGGCCCCACGGGGGCTATGGCCCAGGCTGCCGCACCGGCGCGCACCACTTTGGTGGTGGCCGCTTATCCGGCGGTCGATGAGATTGTGCGCAAAGCACTGCCAGCCTGGCAGCAACGCCACCCCGCAGTGGACGTCAAAGTGGTCAGCCGGGCCTTTGCCGACCACCATACGGCCATGACCACCGCGCTGTCCACGGCGTTTTACCTGCCCGATGTGATGGCCCTGGAGGTGGGCTATGTGGGGCGCTTTGCCCAAGGTGGCGGCCTGGAAGACCTGCGCGAGCCGGCTTATGACATCAACCGCTTTCGCCAGCGTTGGGTGCCTTATGCCTTGGCGCAGGCTACGTCCCGCAAAGGCCGCATCGTGGCTGTGCCCTCAGACATTGGCCCGGGCACCATGTTGTATCGCCAGGACATTCTCAGCAAAGCCGGATTGACCGAAGCGGACCTGACCGGCACCTGGGAGGGCTATGTGCAGTCTGGCGTGCAGATCAAGGCGCGCACGGGGGCCTATCTGATGGCCCATGCGCGCGACCTCAAGGACATTCTGATCCGTGTCGGCATTGCTCAGGGCGATGGCCTCTACTTTGATGCCAACAACAAAGTGCTGGTCAACTCACCGCGCTTTGTGCGGGCCTTTGAGCTGGCCCGTACGGTGCGCCAAAACAAGCTGGATGCTCGCGTGGGCACCTGGTCTAACGAGTGGTCTGAGGGATTCAAGCGCGGCACCTTGGCAACCCAGATCTCCGGAGCTTGGCTAGCGGGTCACCTGAACAATTGGTTGGCCCCCGCCACCAAAGGCTTGTGGCGCGCGGCCCCCTTGCCGCAGGGCGCGTTCGCGGCCTATGGCGGCACCTTCTTTGCTATCGCCCGGGGCGCACCGGCTGCCAACAAGGCGCTGGCTTGGGACTTGATTCAGCACCTGACGCTGCAACGTGATCAGCAGTTGGCCGCCTTCAAGGCGCATGACGCCTTTCCGGCCTTGACCGAGGCCTTGAACGACCCGTTTTTTGAAGAACCGCTGCCGTTCCTGGGTGGCCAAAAGGCTCGCTTGCAGTGGCGCGACGCCACCCAGCGCATCACCGCCGTCAGCGTGCACAAGCAAGATGCTTTTGCCGACGAGGTGATCAATACCGAACTCGACAAGGTGCTGGACCAAGGCAAAGACATTGCCACCGCCTTGGCCGACGCCGAGCGCCTGCTGCAACGCCGCGCCAACCGCTGAGAGCCTGCCATCGTCATGAAATTTCCTGCAGCACTTCGCCTCTCGCCTCGCTGGGCGCCTTATGTCTTTATCAGCCCGTTTCTGATCCTGTTTGGCATCTTTGGCCTGTTTCCGCTCTTGTTCTCGCTGGCCCTGGCCTTCCAAACCTGGGAGCCGACCAGTGGCTTAGCGGCTATGGAGTTTGTAGGCCTGGATAACTTCATCTTTGCGCTGCAAGACGAATGGTTCTGGAAATCCCTGCGCAACACCGGCTGGCTGGCGGTGGCCTCCGGCGTGCCCCAGCATTTGGTGGCCATTCCGCTGGCGGTGTTCATTCATAACGCCTTCAAGCGCAGTCGCAATGCGGTGGTCGGGGCTTACTTTCTGCCCTACATCACCTCCACGGTGGCCATTGCCATCTTGTTCAGCTCCTTGTTCTCGACGGACTATGGCCTGATCAATCAAGCGCTGTTGTCTTTGGGCAAAGTGCCAGGCTTGGGGTGGCTGATGCCCGACGCGCCGATTGATTGGATGGGCCGGGCCGAGAACATCAAACCCGCTGTCTCCATGATCGTGTTTTGGCGCTATGTGGGTTTCAACGTGGTGCTCTACTTGGCGGCACTGCAGACCATTCCGGCGGACCTGTACGAAGCCGCCACCATGGACGGTGCGGGCAAGTGGCAGCAGTTTTGGAGCATCACCTTGCCCAGCCTGCGCCCCATGATCTTCTTTGGCGTCACGCTCAGCGTGATCGGCGGCCTGCAGTTGTATGAAGAGCCCTTCATCCTGACCCAAGGCCGCGGGGGCTCCGACCAAGCCGGCATGACCACCGCCATCTACCTCTACCGCATGGCGTTTGACTTCAACGACTTCGGTGCCGCCAGTGCCATGAGCTGGTTGCTGTTCATCGTGGTGGTGGCGCTCACCTGGGCCACCAACCGCGCCTTCCGCCCTCGTGGCTCTGCCGAATGAGGGCCCAAGCCATGCACACCCTTTCTGCTCCCTCGCGAACCGCTCCGTGGATGGCCTACGCCCTGGTGGGCGTGGGCGCGCTCATCATGCTGGCGCCGTTCTACTTCATGTTTGTCTTCGCCACGCACTCGCGCGAAGAGATCTTCAGCCTGCCGCCACCCGTGTTCTTCGGCGACGACTTTTTGCTCAACCTGAAGATCCTGACCGAGCGCATTCCGTTTTGGCAAAACTTGGGGTGGAGCCTTTATGTGGCCCTGGCCAACACGGCCTTGACGCTGCTGTTCTGCTCTATGGCGGGCTATGCCTTTGCGATGTTCGAGTTCCGCTTCAAGAAGGCCTTGTTTGGTTTGGTGATGGCCACCATGCTGCTGCCCTCCTTCATGAACATGATCCCCACCTTCATGATCATGGACGTGCTGGGTTGGATCGACCAGCCCCGCGCGCTCTACCTGCCCGGTGCGGCCAGCGCTTTTGGCATCTTTTTGATGCGCCAGTTCGTGGCCAGCTCGGTGCCCAAAGACCTGATAGAGGCAGCCCGCATGGACGGGTGCGGCGAGATGTCCATCTACGCACGCATCGTGCTGCCCTTGCTCAAACCCGCCATGGGCACGCTGGGGCTGATCACCTTCATTGCCTCCTGGAACAACTTCATCGGCCCGCTGATCGTGATGCGCTCGCCCGAGATGTTCACCTTGCCGCTGGCGCTGCGCAGCCTGCAAAGCCCGGTGGACACCGAATGGGGCGCGCTGATGACCGGCTCGGCCATTGCCACCATTCCCTTGTTGATTCTGTTTGCGCTGTCATCTCGGCAGCTGATCTCTGGTTTGACCTCGGGCGCGGTCAAGTGAGCCGCTGCTCTTCTTCTTCCCCTTTAGATGCTTTCACGGCTTTCGTCCGCCCATGAACACTGCCCTGTTTCTCGATCAAGCCCACCACTTTCACAAGGAGTTTGTGTGGGGCGTGGCCACCAGCGCCTTTCAAATTGAAGGTGCGTCTCGGACGGACGGCAAAGGTCTGTCCATCTGGGATACCTTTTGCGAAGTGCCGGGCGCCATTGCCGATGGCTCCAACGGTGACGTGGCCTGCGAGCACTACCAACGCTGGCAGAGCGACCTGGACATCGTGGCCAACTTAGGGGTCAGTGCCTACCGCTTCAGCGTGAGCTGGCCCCGCGTGCGCCCCGGTGGCAGTGGCGAATGGAACAGCAAAGGGCTGGACTTCTACGAGCGCTTGGTCGATGGCCTGCTGCAGCGCGGCGTGGCCCCCTACCTCACCTTGAACCACTGGGACTTGCCGCAAGAGTTGCAAGACCAAGGCGGTTGGGCTAACCGCGACACCGTGCACCGCTTTGTGGAGTACGCTCTGGGCTTGCACCAGCGCTTGGGTGACCGCGTGGCATCCATCGCGACCCACAACGAGCCCTGGGTCATGGCCATGCTGGGCCACGAGATTGGCAACTTCGCCCCGGGCATCAAGAGCCGGGCGGTCGCGGCACAGGTCTCGCACCATCTCTTGCTCAGTCACGGCTTGGCCGTGCAGGCCTTGCGGGCCGAGGGCTGCAAAGCCGAACTGGGCATTGTGTTGAATCTCTCGCCCACCCAATCGGCCACCGATTCACCTGAAGACCTGGCCCGCACAGTGTTGGAAGACGGCCGTTTGGTGCGCTGGTACATGGACCCGCTGTTCAAAGGCAGCTACCCCAGCGATGTGATGGATTTTCTGGGCGATGACGCTCCGAAGATCCACGCGGGGGACTTGGAGGCGATTCAAACTCCTCTCGACTTCTTGGGCGTGAACTACTACACCCGCTCGGTGATCAGCGCGGCTGGGCACTGGGATGTCAAGCAAAGTGGGCTGGAGCTGAGCGACATGGGCTGGGAAATCTATCCCGAGGGCCTGACCCAGTTGTTGGTGCGGCTGCATCAAGACTATGCCTTGCCACCCATGTTCGTCACAGAAAACGGCGGTGCGTTCAAAGACGAACTGGACAACGGCCGGGTCCACGACCTACCCCGCGTCAAGTACATCAAAGAGCACATTGGTGCGGTGGCCGAGGCCATGCGTCAGGGCGTCAAGATGGGGGGTTACATGGTGTGGAGCCTGCTGGACAACTTCGAGTGGGCCTCGGGCTACGAGAAGCGTTTCGGCATCGTCTATGTGGACTACGCCACCCAGCAAAGAACCCTCAAAGACAGTGCGCTCTGGTATCGCAATTTCTTGCAGCGACAAAAAGCATCCAGCCTGATGGCTGTGAGCACAGGAGACTGATGTGGGACAGGTTCAACTCAGAGGCATTCGCAAGAGCTATGGTGACGTTGACGTCATCAAGGGCATAGACCTTGAAGTGCGCGACGGTGAGTTCATGGTCTTTGTGGGGCCTTCGGGCTGCGGCAAGTCCACCACCTTGCGCATGATTGCGGGCCTGGAAGACATCACCGGCGGTGACTTGCTGATTGACGGCCAGCGTGCCAACGACCTGCGCCCGGCCGACCGCGGCGCGGCCATGGTGTTCCAGAGCTATGCCCTCTACCCGCACATGACCGTGGAAGAGAACATGGGCTTTGCGCTGAAGATGGCTGGCGTCAGCAAGGCGGAACGAGCCCAACAGGTGGGTCGGGCAGCCGAGGTGTTGCGCATCACCGACTTGCTCAAGCGCCTGCCCAAAGAGCTGTCGGGCGGACAGCGCCAACGCGTGGCCATTGGCCGGGCCATTGTGCGCAAGCCCAAGGTGTTCTTGTTTGACGAGCCTCTCTCCAACCTCGACGCTGCGCTGCGCGTGAACATGCGCATCGAGCTGAGCCGCCTGCATAAAGAGCTGGGCACCACCATGATCTACGTCACCCACGACCAGGTGGAAGCCATGACCATGGGCGACCGGATCGCCGTCTTCAACAAAGGCCATATCGAGCAACTGGGCGCACCGCTGGAGCTTTACAACCAGCCGGCCAATGAGTTTGTGGCGGGCTTCTTGGGCGCACCACGCATCAACACGGTGGATCGCCCGGCCGCCGCAGGCCCTGAGGCCCACCGAGCGCTGTGGGGTGCCTTGGCCCAGGACGCGCCGATAGAGGTGCAACGCGTGGGCCTGCGCCCAGAGCATCTGCATGTGGTGGGGCAGGGCGAGGGCATCCCGGCGCGGGTGGAGCTGGCCGAACACCTGGGCGATGTGTCCATCTTGCATTTGCGCGTCGACGGCGCCCAGCACTTGCTGAGCGCCAAGGTGGCGGCAGGCCAGACGCAGATCGACACCGGCCACGTGGTGGGCTTGCGCCCCGATGCCCGCTGGGCCATGCGCTTTGACGCGAACGCTAGGCGAGTCGCTTGAGATGAGTGCGCGCCGCAAAAAGGGCTGGCGGCTGGTCTGGGCCGACGAGTTTGAGGGCGACCAGCTCGACCTCAGCAAATGGGACTACGACCTGGGCAATGGCTTTTATGACTACCGCGTGCACCAATGGGTACCCGGCTGGGGCAATGAAGAGCTGCAGTACTACACCGACAGCCCGCGCAATGTCAGCGTGGCGAAGAGCTGCCTGACGATCAGCGCCCGCAAAGAGCCGCTGCATGGCTGCGGCTATACCTCCGGCCGCCTCAAAACCCGGCGGCGCGATGGCACACCGCTGTTCAACACCCTCTATGGGCGTGTCGAGTTCAAAGCCAAGGTGCCCTGGGGCAAAGGCCTGTGGCCGGCCTTGTGGATGCTGCCTCAAGACGACCGTTATGGCGGCTGGGCCGCCTCGGGCGAGATCGACCTGATGGAGATCGTGGGCGACAAGCCCCACGAGGTCCTCAACAGCCTGCACTTTGGCTCCAGCTTCCCGAAGCGCTCGCTCATCACCAAGGGCTACACCCTGCCGGGCGGCAGCACGGTGGCCGACTGGCATGTCTACGCGGTGGAGTGGCAGCCCGGCGAGATCCGCTTTTATGTGGACGATGTGCTGGTGTCCACCTACGACCACTGGTGGAGTTGCAGCAAGACCGACGCCCAAGGCGGCCGTGAGCCCAAGCGCGCCAGTGAGCTGAACCCGTGGCCCGCCCCCTTTGACCAGCCCTTCTACCTCGTCATGAATGTGGCGGTGGGCGGCAACTTCCCCGGCCTGCCCAACGCCGACACGGTGTTCCCCGCCGAGTTGGTGGTGGACTACGTGCGGGTCTACGAGAAAACCGGCGGCTGGGGCGAGACCCTGCCGCGTGGCCGGGGCCAGATGCCCTGGCAAACAAAAACTTAATCCGGAACCTTCGATGTCCAGACCTTTGAATCCCAGCCGACTTGAGCGGCTGGAGGCAGGCGCACGCCTGTCTGAACGCCACAGCGGTGCCCAGCACCCACAAGAGGCCTTGCTGCCGACGGTGGAGCGGTGGCTGCCCGAAGCACGCTCTGCTTTGAAGCGCCGCTTTGATGAGATCTTGGCGCAGGGCGTGCACGGCCTGTGCTTCAGCCCTTACCTGGAAGGCCAGGCGCCTGGCACCGAGGTGGGCGAGGCGCAGATCCGCGCGCGCTTGCAGCCCTTGGTGGGCCGCTGCCGCTGGGTCCGCAGCTTTTCTTGCACTGAGGGCCACCAGCACACGCCGCGCATCGCCCATGAGTTGGGCCTTAAAACCTTGGTGGGCGCTTGGCTGGGCACCGATGCCGACATCAATGAGCGCGAGATTCAGGCCGTGATCGAGCTGGCCCGTGCCGGCCATGCCGACATCGTGGCGGTGGGCAATGAGGTGCTGCTGCGCGAAGATTTGACTGAGGACCAATTGCTGGCCGCGATCGAGCGCGTCAAGCAGGCCCTGCCCGGCATTCCGGTCGGCTATGTCGATGCCTACTACCTGTTTGAGCTGCACCCGCGCATCACCGCCGCCTGTGATGTGGTGCTGGCCAACTGCTACCCCTTCTGGGAAGGCGTGCCGCGCGAGGGCGCGCTGGCCTATATGCAAAGCATGTTCCAACGCACCCAAGCAGCGGCGGGTGATAAGCCGGTGATCATCAGCGAGACGGGCTGGCCCGACCAAGGCAGCGCCTTCTGGGGCGCGCAGCCCTCCACCGAGGGCGCGATGGCCTATTTTGTGGACACCATGGGCTGGGCTCAGCAAGCGGGCATCGAGGTGTTTTATTTCTCGGCCTATGACGAAGCCTGGAAGGTGGGCGCCGAGGGCGATGTCGGCGCCTACTGGGGCTTGTGGGACAAAGAGGGGAGTGCCAAGTTTGACTAAAGCCAGCTTGAGCCTGCCCCAAGGCAATGCCATTTGCTACTCGGGCTATCGGGCGGGGCAGAGCCCCGGCGAGCAGATCTTCCCCAGCCGTGAGGAGATCCTCGAAGACCTGCTGATCTTGCAGAAGAACTGGTCGCTGCTGCGGCTCTATGACTGCAGCCTGCATGCCGAGCGGGTGCTTGAAGTCATTGAGACAGAGCAACTGCCCTTCAAGGTCTTGCTCGGCGCCTACTTGGCGGCCGAGCTGAATAACTTTGGCTGCCCCTGGGGCGGCACCTACACCGAAGAACAACTGGCGCTCAACCGCGCTGAAAACGCGGCCGAGCTGCAGCGCCTGATCCGCTTGGCCCAGCGCTATGAGCCACTGGTCTTTGCCGTGGCCGTGGGCAACGAATGCACAGTGGAATGGTCGGATCACATCGTGGCCGTGCCGCAGATGGTGGCCTATGTGCAGCAGGTCAAGCAGGCCATCCGCCAGCCCATCACCTTTTGCGAAAACTACGTGCCCTGGGTCACCAAGCTGGCACCGCTGGTCGAGGTGCTGGACTTCATCTCCGTGCACACCTACCCGGTCTGGGAGTACAAGCGCATCGACGAAGCCATCACCTACACCCGAGATAACGTTGAAAGTGTGGCGCGCTGCTATCCCGACAAGCCAGTGATCATCACCGAAGCCGGTTGGGCCACCCACACCAATGGCCGGGGCATGCCGCTGGAGCAGGCGTCTGAGTCGCTGCAAGAGGTCTATTACCGGGCGTTGATGAGCTGGTCCCAAGAGGCCAAGCTGCTGACCTTTGTCTTCGAGGCCTTTGACGAACCCTGGAAGGGCTCTCCCGACCCTATGGAGCCCGAGAAGCACTGGGGCTTGTTCACGGTCGACCGGCAGCCCAAGCTGGTCATGCAGGGCTTGTTTGGCACGCCAGCCCGCTGAAAGCCCTGAATTGCGGGTTCTTTCTTACTCTGGGTAATAAAAGAATAGCTAAATATTCTGTTTGGCCATAAACTGCGCCCCAGCAAGCCGTGGCACTGTGCCGCGCGCGCTACCTCACCGGTAGCCGTCTCCGAACTCTCACCTCGGGATGTCTGTGAGGCTCGGCAAGGTTCGTCCTGCTTTGAGTCTCCATCTCTGCGGGTTGATGTCTCCTAATCCGTTTTCCTAGGCGCAGCCGCCTCTGTGTGGTGGGCTGTGCTTGTCTTGAAAGGCTCCATCATGAGCAGCAAACTTTATGTGGGCAACTTGCCCTACTCCGTCAACGACGCCAGCCTGCATCAGAACTTTTCTGAATACGGCACCGTGACCTCCGCACGCGTCATGACCGACCGCGACGACGGCCGCTCCAAGGGCTTCGGCTTTGTGGAAATGGGCTCGCCCGCTGAGGCACAAGCCGCCATCACCGGCCTGCACGGTCACACCGTGGACGGCCGTGCCCTGGTGGTCAACGTGGCCCGTCCCAAGGAAGACCGTGGCACGGGCGGCGGCGGTGGCGGTGGTGGCTATCGCCCCCGTTACTGATCCCAGCGCTTGAGGTCTTGCGACCTCAAGCCCTTGGCGATGAGCAAGAGCCGACCCGGGTGGTCGGCTTTTTTGTTTCTGGTGGGCTTGCGGTGGGCCTATCAGTCGTCCCAGTGGGTAATCACGGCTTCGGGCCAGAGTTGCTCGCTGACCTTGCTGCAGTACTGCCACTGCAGGCCCAGGCGGCGGGCGATTTTGAGCAAGGTGGTGGTGTAGCGGTCGATCATGAATTCGTTGTACACCTTGCCTCCGCCGCCCCAGAGGTCGGGGTTGCGCCTGCGGCGCGAGGCCGTCCAGGCGGCTTCGGCCTCAGGCAGCAGGCTGTCGAGCTTGGCCGCGTCGCGCTGAATGACGGCGGCCCACAGGTCAAAGTACACCAGGTTGACCTTGGCCCAGGCGTATTGTTTGCGGATCACCGGTGCGGCCTCTTCCCACACCGCCATGTCGCCCTCCCAAGCGGCGTAGTGCAGCTTGGCTTCGGCAGCGAAGGGGCTGTAGTCGTTGTTGCTCACAGCACTTTGCAGCGTCACGTACGGGTTGTCGAAGTGACGCTTGAAGCTCAGCCATTCTTGGTGCAGACCCGCCAGCACCAAGCACTGCTGCACTTGGGGGAAGCGCGCCGCACAAAACGTACCCTCCTGCTCGCCCGGTATGTAGTGCTCAGCATCCCGCTGGCGCACCTCCAGGGATTCTTCAAAGGCCTGCACCACCAGGCGCACGCCACGCCAATGGGCCAGCCCGGCGGGTATGTCGCCAAAGGTGCGTACGGCGAGTGCACCTGCCTCTAAGTAAGCGGCGGCCTTTTGGTCTATGTACAAACCCATGGCCAGCTTGTAACGCTCGGCCCACACCGATGTCGCATAACCTTTGAGGAAAGGTTCGTTTCGCTCAAATCGCCCATGGGTGCCTTCCCAAAAGGCAGCTAGGTCACGATCTTTGACATCTGTCATATGCAATGCATTCTTGGTGCTTATGTTTTGAACGAACCAGGAGTGGACGATTGGGTGAGGAAGGACGGGAACTTCCAGTCGATCTTGACGGCCTTCATGGCGCTGATCGCTGACGACGATGGCCCCGTGAAATTCAACTGGTAGAACAGGTCTCGCCCGCCCAAGAAGGCAAAGCTGCCCAACTCATCCTTGCCCAGCGCCGCAAAGGCGTCAGCAGCGGCGGCCCTGGCTTGTGGAGTCAGCGTTGCCCAATTTGTCGCCTGCTCTAGGCGTCTTCCCACGTAGTCCAAGCCACCCTGGCGCATGCCCTGTGTGTCCTTGCTCAGTGCTCCCAACGAAATGGCCCCGCCCTTGGCCTCCACCACCGCGTTGGTGATGGTCTTGCCGTAGGCGTCGGTGTAGCCCTTGGGGGTTTTGAACAGCAGGTCCACGCCGTGGCCGCTGGCATTTTGCAGCACCACGTCCACCAGCTCAAAACCTTGGTTCTTGGCATGCAGAATTGCGCCCAGCATGCCCCCCGCGCTCGGCGTTGGAGGTGGCGGACACCGCACGCATGACGTTCGTCTTGGCCAAGTCAGCAATCTCCCGCTCGGGGATGCCGTGGCTCAGGGTCTCGCCCGGCTTGTTCATTTATACAAATAATTGTATATTTCGCGGATGGTCCACACCAAGCCTATCGAGTTCCTAGGGAATTCATTGGATGATCTTCGCGCCTTCCCGCTGTCGGCAAAGCGCGAGGCGGGTCATCAGCTCGATCAGGTTCAGAACGGTCAAGAACCGGACGACTGGAAGCCCATGAACTCGGTGGGCCAGGGTGTGAAGGAGATTCGGATTCGGGGCTTGTTAAAGGAGCTAGGCGCATGAGCAAGCAACGATTTGCCAGTGTCTGGGATGCCATCGAGGACACCCCGGAAGAAGCGGAAAACATGAAGCTGCGGTCCATCTTGCTGACGGCGCTGAAGAATCACCTCATCCGCACCGAGATGAGCCAAGCGCAGGCCGCCAAACTCCTCGGGGTGACTCAGCCACGCGTCTCTGACCTGATGCGCGGCAAGATCAACTTGTTTGGCCTCGACGCTTTGGTCAATATGGCGACCGCTGCTGGGCTTCAGATCGAGATGCGAGTCCTCGAAAGCGCCTGAGTATCTGGCGCTCACTGCTTCGCTCCTTGGGGCTCACCAGCAATAGGTGGCGATAGAGCGGGCTGGCAACTCCGTCTCGGCCCATCCCAGCTCGCTGCCCAGGGCAAAGGGCAGAGCCTCTTCGCTGCGGTTCATGACCACCAGCACCATGCTGTCGTCCGGGTTGCGAAAGGCAATGGACTCCAGGCGTTCGCGCGAGGCGGCGCACAGCACGCGCTGAGCGCCGGGCTGCACAAAGCGGCTGAAGTGGCCGATGTAGGCGTAGGAGTTGTGGCGGATCAGCTGGCCCGTCGCACGGTCGGCCATCAGCGGGGAGCTGCACAGATTGCCGACATGGTTGGGCCCGCCTTCTTCATTGAGCAGCAGGTTCCAATCGATCCAGCCTTCGGTCCAGCGGTTCATGTCTTCGATCATGGACTTGGCATAGCGCTCACCCAGCGCCCATGAGCCATGATGCGGCCCGCCTTCTTGGCAGCCCTCGGTAAACAACAGGTGCTTGTCGGGCCAGGCGTCGTGCACCAGTTGCACATGGTGGAAGTGGTCTTCGCCGTACCAGTGAAAGCCGCAGCCCCACACAAAGCGGGCGGCGGCTGGGTCGCGCAGGATGATGCTGGCTCGCTCCACCATGCGGTCGCGGTTGTGGTCCCACACCACGATGCGCACATGGCCCAGGCCTGCGGCCTCCAAAGCCGGGCCTAAGTGGTCGCGCACAAAGTCGCGCTCTTGTGCGGCGCTGTAGAGGCAAGAGTCCCAGCGCTGCAGCGCCTCGGGCTCGTTTTGCACCGTCACGCCCCAGATGGGCACGCCGTGCGCGGCATAGGCCTGGATGAAGCGCACATAGCACTGGGCCCAGGCAGCGCGGCAGTCTTCTCGCAGCTCACCGCCAAGGTTCATGGCGCCGGTGGTTTTCATCCAGGCGGGCGGGCTCCAGGGGGAAGCCAGCAGGGTGATCTCACGCCCCTCGGCGCGGGCCACGGCCTGGGCGGCTTTGATCATGGGCAGCAGGGCTTGCTCGTCGCGGGCAATGCTGAAGCTGTTCAGGGCAAAGTCGTCGGTCTGCTCCACATGCGCATAGTTGCCCAGCGCAAAGTCACAGCTGTTCATGTGCACGCGGCACAGGGTGTAGCCGTGGCCGCCTTGGCGGCTGAAACAGGCGGTCATGAACTCGCGCTGTTGTTCAGGCGGCAGGGCCTGCCAGGTCACGGCGGCCGCTTCTGTGAAGGCCGCGCCAAAGCCCAACACGGTTTGAAAGCGCCGGCTGGCATCGACCCACACCGTGGGCAGGCCGTGCGGTGCTGCGTCGGCCAGGGGCAGCGCGGTTTGGGGGCTGAGGGTCGCCGCCTGACCTTGGGCGGTGAGCGTCGGGTGGATCATGGGCGTGTCAAAGAAAAAGGGGCCGAAGCCCCTGAGTGTGGGTGTGGGCTGACGCTCACTTAGACCAGTAGATCTTGTCGATGTAGATCTTGGTGGTGGCCCCCGCGCCATTGCCGGTGACCGAGTAGCGGTCTGCAATCACGAAGGGGTTGGTGACCTTGGTCAGGTCCAGCTTGGACTTGGCCGGGTCCGTCATGCCAAAGGCCATGGCACCGCGCGGGGTGATGGCGCTCAGCGGGATGGAGACCTCGTGCCACTGGCCGTCGTTCATATAGCCATACTCGCCGCTGCTGATGGGCAGGTAGACGTCGTAGGCGCTGCCGCCGCCGGTGGTGCCCGTCAAGAAGCCCACTTCCAGCTTGCCGGCATAAGTGGTCTTGATGCTGAAGTTCAGGCGGCCTGCGGTGGCAAAGTTGCTTAGGTTTTCAGCGGTGGTGGGCAGGCCCAGGGCTAGGCCCCAACCCCAAACTTGTGGGATGGGCGTGATCTCAATGCTCTTGCTGCCGTCGCCAGGGGCGGCGCTGGTGCTGACTTCTGGATAGGCGGCGGTGCTGCCGTTCTCCCAGGCGTTGAACACGCCGATTTCTGCCGGCTTGGCTTCGCCCGCGGTGGCCACTTCCGAATACAGGGTGTAGCGGTTGGCGGTGACGGGGCCGCTGTTGATCGGCGGGATGTAGTAGAGCGCATCTGCGGCGGTGTAATTGCCCGGCTCCCACAGGCTTTGCGGGTAGAGGCTCTGCACCACATAGCGGGCTTGGCGGTTCACATTGAACAGGCCCCACTTGTCGTCGCCTTGCTTCCAGGGCTCATCAAAGGCTTCGAAGTAGAAGATGTTCTTGGGGCCAGAGGCCTCGGCCTTCCAGGCTGTCAGGCGGTCGAAGTACATCTTCTGGTTGACGGGGTGGGCGCGCGAGGTCTCGCCACCGGCGGGAATGGCCTTCCAGCCGGTTTCACCAATCACGATGGGCATATTGGTCAAGGCGCGGCCATCCAAGTAAGTGCGCACGGCGCTGTACTCTTTCTTGGCTGAGGCAATGGCCGCATCCATCATGGCGGCGGCACGGCTGGCGGCCGGCACGCTGCTTTGCTGCCAGTCCCACAGGTCGGGCGAGAAGATGGTGTCCAGCAGCGGGTAGGTGTGCACGGCGGCGAAGTCCACCACGTCGGTGATGATCTTGGGGGCCGAGGCCCAGAAGGCCCAGTTGTCGTCGGTGGTGACGGGCTGGGTGATCTGGTTGCGCACGGTGCTGATGTAGCCTGCCATGGTCTCCGGCGCGATCTTGTTGAAGGACCAGCTCACCATGGTTTCATTGCCCACGCTCACCGCCAGCACGATGTCGGGGTAGGCGTTGGCCAGCGCCACGCCGCGTGCCATTTCGGCTTGCGAGAAGGCCTCATTGCCGCTGGCCACATAGATGCCCAGCATCATCTTCATGTCGAGCTTGCGTTCTTTGATGACCTGAAGCGTGGCCTTGGCCACGGCATCCGAGCTGTCAAAAATCCGAATCAGCGTGAAGCCGCCTTGCGCCAACAACTCCAAATCTTGTTGGATGTTGGCTTTGGTGACGACTTCGGTGTCGCGGTTGCTGGTGCGGTAGGGCGAGTAGTTGACCGCTTTGCGGCTGAAGAACTCGGGGCTCAGGCTGCGGGCTTGCACGGTTTGCGCTGGCACTTGGCCACCGCCGCCGCAGGCCACCAGCAGGGCGGTCATCAGCAACGCAATCAGGCCGGCGGCCAGCGCACGGGTGCGCCCAAGCAAGCCGGTGAAGAAGAGGGAAGGGGTGCTCATGATGGTGTGTCTCAGAAGGTGAACACGGCGCCTGCGCCGAACCAGTTGCCCGAGGTGGTCACACGCGGGTCCACATTGGTGAAAGCCGCGTTGCTGGGCATGGACAGAGGGCCTTGGCCCAGGCGGCTGTACTTGACCATGCCTGCCATGCCGTAGACCTGCAAGCCATTGCGGAAGTCGTAGTTCAGGCCCACGGTGTTGATGAGCGCGCTATTGCTTTGGCCGCGCTCGCTGGGGTTGCGGGTGCTGGCTTCACCCAGGTAGACCAGTCCCGTGGAGGCTGTCCAATCGCCCAGGCGGTAGCGCACGCCGCCGCTGAAGTCGGTGGAGGAGGCGGCATAACCGGGGTTGGCCACGCCGTTCAGTGTGCCGTTCCAGTGCACATTGAACATCTCGTTCCACTGGGCGGGGGGGCCTGGCTGGGTGATCACGGCATAGGCGCCGCTCCAGCGGTTGCGGCGCACACCGCCCAAGACTTCCCACTTGCTGTCCACCTGATAGCGCGCCATCAGCATGGCAATGCTCTGGCCAGAGCCGCCCAGCTTGCTGTCATCGGCCGAGAAGGGGGTTAGGCCGGTGAAGGGGCCGTGGCCCCAAGAGGAGGGCGTGCCGTTGCGGGTGTCTTGATACATCCCGTCCAGCACCAGGTCGCCCTTCACGTACTGGGCATACAGCTCCACAAAGCGGGGTTTGTTGATCTTGAAGCCGCCGTTGCCTTCGTCGTAAGTGGCTTCCAACACCAGGTCACCGCCCACCACATCAAAGGGGCGGCTCGTCACCCGCAATGCGCGCATCAGCAGGCCATAGCCGGCGCCGCTGGATGCCCAGGCGTCGCTGACGCCGATCTGGGTGCCGTATGGGTAGTCGGCCATGCTCCAAGCGCGGGTGGGCATGGCACCAAAGCGCACGCTGCCCCAGTCTTCATGGCTGAGCGCAATGTTCTTCTCGTACCAAAAACCCTTGATGTCCGTCTTGCCATCGCGCCAGCGTTGGCTGAGCAGGGTTTGCAGCTTGAAGCCTTTGCCCAGGTCGAACTTGCTGCCCAAATAGGGCTGCAGCAGCGTGACATGGGTTTCGCGGGTTTTGTACTCGGCGCCGGGCACCAGCTCGTCCGCCCAGAGGCGTTGGCGGTTCTCTTCGGGGAAGCGCTGGCAGTCGTCGCATTGATTGGAACCGCGCTGAACTTCGACTTTGGCAAAGCCGGTCAGCGTGAAGGGCCCCCAGTCCACCGCTTGCGCCATAGGGCTGCACAGCAGCAGCACCGCAGCGCACAGCGGGCTGAGGGCAGAAGACAAAGGTGCAGCCCGCCGCTGCGGTGCAGGCTGGCGGCGCAAGGGGTAAGGCACGGTGGAAGACATGGTGAGAGCCTGATGTGGAGGGCCCGCAGGGGCGGAAGCTTTCAAGGTGAACTCGAAATGTTGAAAGCGCTTTCACGCCATTATGAAGAAACGCCGCGCAGGGTCAATCCAAAGTGGCTCGGGTTTTCCCGGGAGTTCTGGTGGTGCGCAGCAAAATCGCCACAGCTTTACCGATAAAAACGCTTGCGTTCGAGCTGGCTAGGGAAAACCATCGTATGCGTTCTGAAAGCGCTTTCAATATGATGCGGCCATGCACACCATCCTTGCCTCTTCCTGCTCGGCGGCCTTGAGTGCCGCTTTGTTGCTGTGGCCGCTCGCCCCCGCCCAGGCGCAAGCCGTGAAGGTCGGCGCTGGCGCCTACCAAAGCCAGCCCCGCGGCAGCGACGCACCGCCCCCGCCTGCGCTGTGGCGCACCGAAGCCATGGCCAAGCAGGCTGCGCCCACCAACCAGTGGTACTCGGCCCTGGTGTTCGCCAAAGAGCCTGAGGTGCTGTATGCCCAGCCTTTGACGGTCAAAGCCACCACCGACGGCCTGGAAATGGCCTATCCCAGCCAGCTGGTGGTGCCCACCGAGCGCAAAGACACCGAGATCCACTACCCGCACACCGAGCCCCTGCGCTTCAGTGCGCTGGCTTTCAAGCCCGAGCGGCCCAAGCTGGCCCGCGCCAGCGATTGGGCCATCGACATCGCCATGGGTCAGGGCACGGATCAGTTCACCGCCACCGTGGCGCATGGCAGCCCTTATGTGCAGATGCGCCTGAGCCGGGGCGACTTGGGATTGGCCTTGCCTGCGGGTGCCACCGCCCAAGTCGCGGCCGACGATGCCCGTCAATTGCACATCAGTGTGGGTGCCAAGCGCTATGCAGCCTTTGGCCCGACGGGCGTGCGTTGGGAGTCGTCCGGCCCCGGCCAGTGGGTGGCTCGCCTGCCTGCCGGCAAGGGCTATGTGGCAGCGGCTGCACTGCCTGATGACAGCGCTGCCAGCCTGGCTTTGGTGGCCCGACATGCCTATGCCTTTTTGACCCACACCGAGGTGCAGTGGCGCTACGACCAAGCCGCCAGTGAGGTGCAGGCCGACTACCGCAGCCGTGCCGAGATCATGGAAGGTCTAGACCACGGCCCGCTGCTGGCGCTCTATCCGCACCACTGGTTCAACAATGCCAGTTTGGTGGGCAAGCTGGGGCCTGCCTACACCACCATCCGCGGCCCGCTGAAGCTGCTGGCCGGTGCTCAGTTCAGCACCCGCAAGCCTTATCACGGCTTTGTGCCCTTCTGGCCCAAGGTGGAGGCGGGCGACAAAGCGGCCGACTTGGCCGATGTGCTCAAGACAGACCAGCGCAATGCCCGCCGCATGATGCTGGAGATCGGCAAGGGTGCTTACTGGCAAGGCAAGGGCTTGCAGCGCATCGTCAAACTGATGGACGTCGTTGAACAACAAGGGGACACCGAGGGCCGCGACAAGCTGCTCAAGCTGGTGCAGGGCCGCTTTGAAGAGTGGTTGTCGGGTCGTGACAGCAAAACCTATTTCCACCTCGACACGCGTTTGGGCACGGTGGTGGCCTACCCGGACGAATACTTTGCGGTCGAGCAAATGAACGACCACCACTTCCACTACGGCTACTGGATACGCGCCGCCGCTGAAGTTGCCCTGCGCGACCCGGCCTGGGTGGCCAAAGAGCGCTGGGGTGGGATGATCGACTTGCTGGTGGCCGACATTGCCACCACCGAGCGGGGCGGCTCGCGTTTCCCCTTTGTGCGCAACTTCGATGTCTATGAAGGCCACTCCTGGGCCTCGGGTGTGGGCCTCGGGCCGCATGGCAACAACCAAGAATCTTCGTCCGAAGCCATCAACGCTTGGATCGGTTTGATTCTTTGGGGCGAGGTGACGGGCAACACAGCCCTGCGCGACCTGGGCGCTTACCTCTACAGCACCGAGGTGCAAGCCATCAACCACTACTGGTTTGACATCCACGGTCTGACCCTGCCTGCGGCCTACAAGAACGTCGAGGTCAGCATGGTCTTCGGTGGCCGCTTGGCCCACAACACCTGGTGGACGGACGAGCCGCGCCAGATCAAGGGCATCAACCTGCTGCCCATCACCACAGCCTCGGCTTACTTGGCCACCAGCCCCAGCTATGTCAAAAAGAACCTCGGCGCCTTGAAGGGCGAGATGGACCTGTACGCCTCACGCGGCAAGCGGGCCGACCCACCGGACATCTGGCAAGACATCTTCGCCAAGTACATGGGCTTGGCCGACCCGGCCGCAGGCCTGGCGCAATGGAACCGCTGGGGCGCAGTGGAGCTGGGAGACAGCCGCAGCCATGCGCTGCACATGCTGCTGGGCTTGCGCCAGTGGGGTGCACCCGACTTGAGCGTGAAGGCCGACACCCCGCTGTACGCCGTTTTCAAACAAGCCGATGGCCGCAAAACCTATATGGCCTTCAACCCCGGCAAAGCGCCACTCAACGTCAAGTTCAGCGATGGCAAAACCCTGAGCGTGGCGCCGGGCAGCTTGGCGCAAGCCTCGCCTTGAGCGCAGCCCTGCAAAGCCCCTGTCGGAGACCAGCCTGTTCCCGCATTTGATGAACGTGAGTCCGAACATTTGAGCATGATGAAAGCGCTTTCAATGCTCCCGGTTTTCGCCCTTGGTATTGAGATCTTTGACCCGTTGATACCGGCCTGTGTGGCCTTCACCCCCCAGCATCAGGCCTAGGCTTGCACTTGGGATTCGCATGAACAAGATGAGAGAGACAACCATGATCAAGACCCTGCACCGCTACTCCCCCACGGCCACCGCCCTGGCCGCAGCACTGATGCTCGCCGCCTGCGGCGGCGGGGATGCCGATGCCCCTCCGACGCCCCCGCCGCCTGCTGACACCACGCCGCCGACCGTCGCCATCACCGACAATGTGAGCGAGGCTACGGCCACTGGGGATGTGACCTTTACCTTCACGTTCAGTGAGAGCGTGGGCGCCAGCTTCACGGTGGACGATGTGGTGGTCACCGGCGGCACCAAGGGCACGTTCACAGCCGTCAGCACCACCCAAGCGACCCTGGTGGTCACGCCCACGGCGAACAGCACAGGCAATGTGGATGTGAGCGTCGCCGCTGGCAAGTTCAGCGATGCGGCCAACAATGCCAACACCGCCGCTGCCAGCGCAACGCAGGCTTACAACACGGTGCCTCCGGTCACGGCCTACATCACCTTCGACGAGAGCCCTGAGGCCATCAAGGACCTGGGTGTCTATGGTGCTGGTACCACGGCTGCCGTAGAAGCCGGGCCGACGGGCGGCAACGCCAAGGCCTTGAAGATCGTCAAGCCCGCAGGCCCAGATGCCTGGGGCGGTGCCTACTTCACCGTGCCCAAAGTGCCTTTCACCGCCACCAAAAAGGGCATGACCGCCAAGGTCTACAGCAGCGTTGCCAACTCGGTGCTGCATCTGAAAGTCGAAGTGCCGGGCGGCGCATCGGTTGAAGTGGCCGGGACGGCGACCGGCGCTGCCAACACCTGGTCGACCGTGACCTGGAATTTCAAGGATGCAGACCTGGCGGCGAACTACACCATCCTGGCCGTCACACCAGATCGCACCCGCACGACGGATGGGGCGATGTACTACATCGACAACCTCGAAGTCGTCGACACCCCACCGCCCGTCTCTGGTGCCACTTTGCTGACCAACTTCGACGAAGCCACACCGCCAGCAGTCACCGAGTTTGGAGGCGCAGCCTATGCCGTTGAAGCCTCACCCTCGGGCGGTAACGGCAAAGCATTGAGGCTCACCCGCAGCGGCGGTGAGGTCTATGCCGGTGCGTGGGTCGCCATCACGCCCATCCCGAACAATGCAGGTTCTCAGACCGTGTCTGCCCGCGTCTACTCCCCGGTGGCTGGCATCCCGATGGTGGCCAAGGCAGAGTACGGCGACAACCAAGGCACTGGCGATGTGCAGGCCAACCAGGCCGTCGTGGTCGGCTGGCAAACCCTGACCTGGACCTTCAGCAACCTCACCGCCCCCAACGTCTACAACCGCTTCACGATCCTGCCGCAGTTGGGCACGGTGGGCACGGGCCAAATCTTCTACATCGACGACATCTCCTTGGAGGCGGCCACGACGCCCCCGACGCCACCGGTGGGCACGGTGCTGAACTTCTCGACCGGATTCGCCAGCAATGTCTTGACCGTCGAAGGCGGAAAGGTCGCATCTGCAGGCGGCAGCAATATCGACATGTTCAACTGCAATGGCGATGCAGCATGGTGCGGCAGTGGTGCAGGGGGGGCGGGGGCGGACAGCTTCATGTACTTCTACTACCAAACACCGAGCGCAGCCACGGCGCTCTACAGCCAAGTTGAAGTGTTCGGCCCAGGGGTGACGGATTTCAGCACCACCGGCGACACGGCAGGCGTGACCCTGACCAACCAGACCAAGGTGAACTTCAAGTTCAACCCCAATCCAGAGTGGTTCAACAGCCCGAACAATCGCTTTGCGGTGGTGCTCACCCTGGGCAAGCGCTATGCCATTAACGGCGGCTGCCGCCTGCAATTGCAAGGAGTCAAGGCGCCGACCTCGGCGGACTCCACCGCCTACTCGATGAATCTGAGAACCGATTTCCGAGTCGCTGCAGACTGCGGCACGGGCATTGCGCCGACCGATGTGGCCGCTGCGCTGGCCGCGTCGCCGGTGATCAGCAGCGTCAAGTTCATGGGGGCAGCGGGTAGCTCGGCCATCTTTGGTCGCAATGACGTTGCCAGCGGTGCCAACTTGTCGGTCGCAGCAGGCGCTGTCTTCCCGACCACGGTGGCCTTGAAGGGCGGCATCACGTTCGACTGAGCAAAGGCCAGGAAGCCTGGGGCCGCACTGGGGCTCTGGGCTGCCCTGCGCCCCGGGGGCGCCCCTCGCGCCCCCAATGGCACCTTGGTGAGAGGTGCCATTCTTCGTGTTGACATGAAAGCGCTTTCAATTTTGGGCGCACTTTTGATACCCCACGACCACACCAAGGAGACACAGTGACCCGACCCCACACCCATCACCACAACAAGGCGAACCCCCGCAGTCGATTCCCCATGACCCAAGTGGCGACGGCCACCTTGCTGGTCACGCTGGGGACGGGTGCCGCCATGGCGCAACAAGCTCAACCCGCTGCGCCCGCCGCTGCTGCCAGCGCGGCCGATGCTGCTGTGGAGCGAGTGGTCGTCAAAGGCATTCGACGCAGCCTAGAAACCACCGTCGGCATCAAGCGCGATGCCCAGGGCGTGGTGGACGGCATCGTGGCTGAAGACCTGGGTAAGTTCCCGGACACCAATTTGGCCGAGTCCCTTCAGCGCATCAGCGGTGTTTCGATTGACCGCTCGATTGGCGAAGGCTCACGCATCACCGTGCGGGGCATGGGGCCGGACTACAACCTGGTGCTCCTGAATGGCCGCCAGATGCCTGGCTCCAGCATTGCTGATACTGGCGCGTCCAACTCGCGGGCCTTCGATTTCGCGAATCTAGCCTCTGAATCGGTGAGCGCCGTCGAGGTCTTCAAGACCAGCCGCGCCAGCTCGCCCGTAGGCGGCATCGGGGCGACCGTCAACATCAAGACGGCGCGCCCTTTGGAGAACCCTGGTCAGCAGGCCAGTGTCGGCATCAAAGGCGTGTTTGATCAATCGGCTGGGCGCCTGCCTGAGTCCATGAAGGGCAGTGCCGTCACTCCTGAGGTGTCGGGCATCTATAGCAACACCTTTGCCGACGGCAAGTTTGGCGTGGCCATCAGCGGTAGCTACCAAAAGCGTGATCTCGGTTTCAACCAAGCCTCTGTGCCCAATGGCTGGCGCCCGTTTGCGGGTGATGAGAACAACTGGGGCACCATCCCCCAGCCCGGCACACCTGGTTCTGAGAACATCACTAACCGGCCCAAGCCCACCGACATCTACTCGGTGCCGCAGAACATCATGTACAGCGTGAACAGCGTCAAGCGTGAGCGCACCAACGGCCAGCTCACCTTGCAATACGCGCCGGTCAAGGAGCTGACCGCCACGCTGGACTACACCTACTCGCAAAACAAGCTGCAAAACAAGCGTCACGAGTTGTCGGCTTGGTTCAACTTTGGCCCGTCCGTGAGCTCCTGGACCAACGGCCCGGTGTCGGCGCCCACGTTCTACTCGGAGACCATCAACCCCGCCACCAGCGACATCGCCATGGCTGGTGCTCAGTTCGGCACCAAGAACGAAAACAAGTCCACAGGTTTCAACTTGGCTTGGAAAGCCTCTGACAAGCTGAAGTTGGAATTTGACGGTCATCACTCCACCGCCACTTCTGGCGCGGACAGCCCCTACGGCTCCAGCGCAGGGTTGGGGGCTGCCACCTTCACCCGTGGCACCACCAGTGTCGACTTCACCAAAGACCTCCCGGTGCTGAGCATCGTGGCGGCTCCGCTCGACCCCTCGACCATGTTGGTCACGGGCTCGACCTTTCGCAATAGCTACATGAGCGCGCAGGTGGATCAGCTGCAACTCAAGGGCAAGTACAAATTTGAAGACGGCTCTGGCCTGGACTTTGGCGCTGGCACCACCAAGGTCAAAAACCGCAGTGCGTTTTCTAATGTGCAACGTGACACCTGGGGTGGCGCCACCAGTGCGGCGGACTACCCCGACAGCGTCTGGAAGCTGGAATCCTTGAATCAGTATTTCAGCCAGATCAGCGGCAGTGGCAATGCTGCGCAGTTCAACCAGTTCTACACCTTCGACTTTGAAACGGTGCGTGCGCTGGCTGCCAAGGCCGGGGGCGACCCGTCGCTTTACTTGGCGTCTAACAACTTCACCACCGACCGCCGCGTCACCGAGAAATCTCAGAACGCCTTCCTGCAGTACAACAGGGGCTGGGACTTCTATGTGCCCATGCAGTTGGCCGTCGGCGGCCGCTACGAGAAGACGGACGTGACCTCCACCGCCCTGGTGCCTACCGCCACCGGCATCAACTGGGTGGGCAATAACGAGTTTGCGGTCCAGTTTGGCGCGCCGGGCTTTACCACGCTGACGGGCAGCTATTCGCACTTCCTGCCCAGCATCGACTTCGACATGGACCTGAACAGCCAAACCAAGGTGCGCGCCAGCTATGGCGAGACCATTGGTCGGCCCGGCTGGGGCGACATTCAAGGCGGCCAAACGCTGAACCAACTGGCACGCCTGGACGGCGGCACCGGCGCCCAAGGCAACCCGGCGCTGAAGCCCTTGAAGTCCAAGAACCTGGACCTGTCGGCTGAGTATTACTACGCCAAGTCCAGCTTTGTGTCCTTGGGCTACTTCGTCAAGAACGTGGACAACTTCATCGGTGTCAGCACCACCCAAGGCACACCCTTCAACCTGACCACGCCAGCCAACGGCGTGCTGTTCAAAGAAGCTGTGTCCAAGGGCTGTGTGGAGAGCGACCTGAGCTGCATCCGCAACTACATCTTCACCAACTACGACGGCCGCAGCGGCGTGACCGCCGACAAGAACGCCGATGGCACGCTCAAGCGCGATGCCAATGGCAATCTGAGCGGCAGCATTGCCGGTCAGCCTGGCGACCCCGTGGCGAACTTCAACATCACCACGCCGGCTAACCAGCGCTCCGACCGCATCCATGGTCTGGAGTTCAACTTCCAGCATGTGTTTGGCAAGAGCGGCTTTGGTGTGGCGGCTAACTACACCAAGGTCAACTCGGGCCTGAAGTACGACAACGCCAGCCGCGCCGACCAGTTTGCGCTGGTGGGTTTGAGCGACTCGGCCAACTTGGTGGGCTTCTATGAAGACGACACTTGGCAAGTGCGCGTGGCCTACAACTGGCGCGACAAGTTCTTGACAGCCTTGTTCGACGGCACAGGTCTGCCCAACCCGGTCTATACCCAAGCCTATGGGCAGGTGGACATGACCGTGGGCTACCAATACAACGACCGCTTGAGCTTCCAGGCCGAGGTGATCAACCTGACTGATGGTGTGCAGCGCTTGCATGGCCGCACCCAAGAGCAGTTGATTGCCGTGACCCAGACCGGGCCGCGCTATATGCTGGGCGCACGCTACAAGTTCTAAGCCAGCACAAGAGCGAGAGGCCCTTCTCGTGAGCACACGCCTCAGAAAGCTGGTGGTGGTGGGTGGCGGCTCTGCCGGTTGGCTGGTAGCCGCCATCGTGGCAGCCGCCCACCAAGCCCATCACGCCCAGCCTTTGAGCGTGCTGCTCGTCGAGTCGTCGGCCGTGCCCATCATCGGCGTGGGGGAGGGCACTTGGCCCTCCATGCGCGACACCCTGCGCGCCATCGGCCTGCCCGAAGACGCGCTGTTCAAAGAATGCGACGCCGCCTTCAAGCAAGGCTCTCGCTTTGAGGGCTGGGTCACCGGCGCGGCGGGGGACCACTATCACCACCCCTTCTCGGTGCCTGAGTCCTTTGGTGAGTTGGATTGGGTCACGCCTTGGGCGCAGCATTTCTCTGGCCAGCCGTTTGCAGAATTGGTGTGCACCCAGCCCCACGTCTGCCAAGCGGGCCGTGCGCCCAAACAGGTGCAAACCCCGCAGTACGCGGCGGTGGCCAATTACGGTTACCACTTTGACGCCACCAAGCTGGGCCAAGCGCTCAAGCGCCATTGCATGGAGCAGTTGGGGGTCAGCCACCTGATCGCCGATGTGGTGGGGCTCAACCGTGACGAGCAGGGCCACATCACCAGCCTTCAAACCGGCCAGCAGGGTGCCGTAGAAGGCGACCTGTTTGTGGACTGCACCGGCATGGCCAGCTTGCTGCTGGGTCAGCACATGCAGGTAGGTTTCAAGTCGCAAAGGGCGGTGCTCTTCAATGACAGCGCTTGGGCCACCCAAGTGCCTTACCCGGCGCCCGACAGCCCCATCGCCACCCAAACTGTGGCCACGGCCCAGGCCGCTGGTTGGGTGTGGGACATTGGCCTGCAAAGCCGCCGTGGTGTGGGCTATGTCTACAGCAGCGCCCACAGCAGCGACGCACAAGCCGAGGACACCCTGGCGCGCTACCTGCAAGCCACGGGCAGCCCGGCGGGCAACACCCCGCGCAAGATTCGCTTTGAGCCTGGGTATCGCGAGCGCTTTTGGCAGCACAATTGTGTGGCCATTGGCCTGTCTTCCGGCTTTATCGAGCCGCTGGAAGCCTCGGCGCTGGCCATGGTGGAGATGGCGGCTGCGATGCTGAGCGAGACCTGCCCGGCCACCCGCCACGAGATGCCCGTGGTGGCGGCGCGCTTCAATGAAGCCATGCACTACAAATGGGAGCGGGTGATTGAGTTCTTGAAACTCCACTATGTGCTGAGCCAGCGCCAAGACAGCCCGTATTGGGCTGAGCATCGCCAAGCCCACAGCATCCCGGCGCGCTTGGCCGAGCAATTGCTGATGTGGCGGCATCGGGCACCCTCGCGCCATGATTTCGGCCGCATCGACGAGGTCTTCCCGGCGGCCAGTTACCAGTACATTCTGTATGGCATGGGTGCCAAGCCGGTGGTGGCGCAGGCCCAGCCCGTCTCGGCGCAAGTGCTGCAGGCCTTGCGCCACACCCAGCACCTGGCCGAGCGCATGGTGGCGGCCTTGCCCAGCCAGCGCGAGCTGCTTCAACACATCGTCCGCCACGGACACCATAGGATCTGAGATGGCCCAGCATGTCCTGCTCAACAACGTCGATCACCACGACCTGCGGGTGATCACCCACAAGAGCGCAGCCCTGGGTGACGCGGTGATGCTGGCCCACACCTTTCCGGCGGAGTTCCGCGCGCTGCAGGCCCACTACCCCATCGTCTACCAAAAGACGGCCGATGGCCTGAGCTTTCAGGCGGTGGCCCTCTTGGGCCTGCAGGCCGGCCAAAACCTGTTTTTGTGCCCAGAGGGCTGGGACGCCGCTTACATTCCGCTGGCCCTGCGGCGCCAGCCTTTCTTGATTGGCCGCGATGGCCAAGGCCTGCAAGTGCATGTGGACTTGGACAGCCCACGTCTCAGCCGCACAGAGGGCGAGCCGCTGTTCTTGCCGCAAGGTGGCACCACGCCGTACTTGCAGCAGATCAGCGCCATCTTGGGCGCCATCCACGAAGGCGTGCAGCACGCAGATGACTTCTTGCGCGCCCTCTTGTCGCATGAGCTCTTAGAGCCCTTTGTGCTGCAAACCCAGGACAGCCAGGGCCAAGCCCAGAACCTCAGTGGCTTCTACACCCTGCAGGAGGAGCGGATGGCGGCCTTGGACGCTGCCAGCTTGGGCGAGCTGCACGCCCAAGGCCACTTGCAAGCCCTCTACATGATGCTCGCTTCGCAGTCCCAATTTGCGAGCCTGATCGAGCGCCAGGCCCGGGTGCCTGAGGCGCATGGCTGAGCCCGTCCTCGCAGCCCTGGGCGGCGCTGGGGCCCATCAGCCCCAGTTGCTCAAGGGCTGGGTTCGGCACTGGCCCGTGGTGCAGGCGGCGCTGAAGTCAGATGCAGCCTTGGCGGATTACCTCGGCCCCTTTTGCGAGCCGCAGCCCGTCACCTTGTGGCGGGCACCGGCCAGCGCCAACGGCCGCTTCTTCTACAACGAGGCCTTTGATGGCTTCAACTTTGCTGCGGAGCACGCCCGCATCGCCCAGGTGTTAGAGCAGCTCCTGGCGGCCGCCTCTCAGCCGCAGGCCGATGCGCTCTATGTGGGCTCCAGCACCGTGGAGACGGTGTGGCCCGGCTTTCGCGCCGAGAACGACTTGGCCCCCGCACCCGAGGGCGCCTTGATGAGCCTGTGGCTGGGCAACCGCACCCGCATTGCTGCGCATCAAGACGTGCCCGACAACCTGGCCTGTGTGGCGGCAGGGCGGCGGCGCTTTACGCTGTTCCCGCCAGAGCAGTTGCCCAATCTCTATGTGGGGCCGCTGGACTTCACCCCGGCGGGCCAGCCCCTCAGCCTGGTGGACATGGCCCAGCCTGACCTTGAGCGTTACCCCCGCTTCGCACAGGCCCAGCAGGCGGCCCAGGTGTTTGAGCTGGAGCCGGGCGATGCGCTGTTCATCCCTAGCATGTGGTGGCATCAGGTCGAAGCCCTGGATAGCGTGAACTTGCTGCTCAACTATTGGTGGAGCAGCACGCCCGCCTTCATGGACCCGCCCGTCGCCGCGCTGCTGCTGGCGATCTCCTCCATTCGCGACCTGCCCGCGCCGCAGCGCCAGGCCTGGTCGGCTCACTTCCAGCACTATGTGTTTGCCGAGCCGCAGGCCGACCATGCCCACATTCCGGCGCAGGCTCAAGGCCTGCTAGGCCCATTGAGCCCCGAGCGCACTCGGCCCCTGCGCGCGCGCCTGCTGCAACTCTTGAACCGCTGAAGCCATGACCCTGCCCACCGCTCACGCCCCCCAGGCCGCAGGCCCCGCCGCGCCAAAGCCCATCCGCAAAGTTGTGATCGCCGGTGGCGGCACGGCGGGCTGGATGGCCGCAGCGGCACTGTCCAAAACCCTGGGCAAGCAACTCGACATCTGCCTGATTGAATCGGACGAGATTGGCACCGTGGGGGTGGGCGAGGCCACCATCCCCACCTTGCTGACCTTTCATCAGCTGCTGGGCATCCCTGAGCAATCCTTCATGGCGGCGACCCAGGCCACCTTCAAGCTGGGCATTCAGTTTGAAAGCTGGCGCCAGCGCGACGAGGACTACATCCACTCGTTTGGCCTGACCGGCAAAGACCATTGGACAGCGGGCTTCCAGCACTTTTGGCACAAAGGGCGAGAACGCGGCCTGGCCAGCGACTACGGCGACTACTGCCTGGAGCTGCGCGCCGCCCAAGAGGGTAAGTTTGCGCACCTGCCCAACGCTGGCATGAACTACGCCTTTCACCTGGATGCCACGCGCTATGCCCGCTTTCTGCGCAGCTTCAGCGAAGGTTTTGGGGTCCAACGCCGCGAGGGCAAGATACAGGCCGTGCTGCAGCACCCAGGCTCAGACCATATCGCCGCGCTGCGCCTGGCCGATGGCACGTTGATCGAAGGCGACCTGTTCATCGACTGCACGGGCTTCAGAGGCCTGCTGATCGGCGAGACCTTGGGTGTGCCCTGTGAGGATTGGTCCCAATGGCTGTTCTGCGACCGCGCCTTGGCCGTGCAAACCAGCTCGGTGGGCGAGCCGGTGCCCTACACCCGCTCTATGGCTCACAGCGCGGGCTGGCAGTGGCGCATCCCCCTGCAGCACCGGGTTGGCAACGGCCTGGTGTGGTCCAGCCGCTTCATGAGCGACGAGCAGGCCCAGCAAACCCTTTTAAGCCGCATCAGCGGCGAGGTGCTGACGCCGCTGCGCCCCATCAGCTTCAAGCCCTGCCAGCGCGAAAAAACCTGGGTCGGCAACTGCGTGGCGCTGTGCCTGGCCAGTGGGTTCTTGGAGCCATTGGAGTCCACCAGCATCCACCTTATTCAGCGCGGCATTGTGCGGCTGATGCAGATGTTCCCCAGTGCCGGCATCAACCCCAGCGACGTGGCCGAGTACAACGCCCAAGCCCGCGACGAGATCGAGCACATCCGCGATTTCATCATCCTGCACTACAAGGTCACTCAACGTGACGACACGCCCTTCTGGCAGGCCTGCCGCGACATGAGCGTGCCGCCCAGCCTGCAGCACCGCATCGAGCTGTTTCAAGAGACGGGCCGGGTCTTTCGCAAGGGCAATGAGCTGTTTGCAGAAAACTCGTGGATACAAGTCATGCTGGGGCAGGGCATTTGGCCCCAGCAACACCACCCCAGCGCCGACCTGATGGGCGACGAAGAATTGCAGCACTTCTTGCAAAGCATCCGCCAAAACGTTGAGGGCACGCTGGCACAACTTCCGACGCACCAGGCCTACGTCAAGCGCTATTGCCCGGCCATGGCGCCCTGAGACCTTGTGAGGGCCGCTACAGTGCGGCGTGGCTTTGCGGCCACCGCCCACCATGCCCTTGCTAACGCCCAGCCCCACCCACCCCCCCACCTGCCCCCGCTGCAGCCGCCCGCTGCGCACCTGCTTGTGCGGCTGGGTGCGGCCCACGGCCAACCAAGTCTCTGTGCTGCTCTTGCAGCACCCGCTAGAGGCCAGCCACGCCAAAGGCAGCGCCGCACTCTTGCACCTGAGCCTAGCGCGCTGCCACCGTGAAGTGGGCGAGCAGTTTGACGAGGCTGTCTTGCAGCCGTGGCTAGGCCCGCCAGGACACGCCGTTTTGCTTTATCCCGCCACGCAGCGGGCTGGGCCCAGCGGCCCAGATGCGGCCGACGCTTCAGCGCCGAACCTCTTTGTGCCCAACGCATCCACAGACTTGGCCAAGCTCTGCCTGGTGGTGCTGGACGCCACTTGGCGCAAAAGCCGCAAGATGCTGCACAGCAACCCCTTGCTGACCCAACTGCCCCGGCTGAGCCTGCAGGCGCCACCACCCAGCCGCTACAGCATCCGCAAAGCCCAGCAGCCGCACCAACGCTCCACCCTGGAAGCCACCGCCTTGGCCCTGCAGCAGCTAGAGGGCGATGAACAGCGCTACCAGCCGCTGCTGCAGGCCTTTGAGGGCTTTGTGGCGGAGCGGCGATGCTTGGCGAACCTCCTTTCTTGATGCTCTTACGTCGCCCCGTTGTTGACATGTGCGCAAGCCGATGCCATCGTGACATACAACCTGAAGGACTTCGGACCAGCACAGCGCTTCGGCGTTCCTGTGATGAAACCGGTTCAAGCGCTCCAACGAATTCAGCACACCCAGCCTCGGAGTTCTCAACCATGAGTAGCTATGCCCTGCGTCTCCCAGAGTCCTTGAAGCAAGCCGCTAAGCGAATTGCTGCGGCTGACGACACGACCATGAATCAGTTTTTTGTCGTGGCCATTGCCGAGAAAATCAGCGCCATGGAAACAGCTAAGTTCTTTGAGCAACGTGCCGCTCTTGCCGCGTCTGGCGCGGCGGATGCTGCCTGGAACAAAGTCGGCAGCAAGGCACCACTCGATGGCGACACATGGGAGTGACACTCCATGAGTGGCTGTATCTAAGCACTACGGCCTGACTAGCTGCTCGCCTACGCTGTTGCGGGCTGCTCCGACACGCCTTGCGCCAGGGCTGCATCGCGCTGCGCCTGCAGCGCGCGCTGATACGCAGGCCGGGCTTGCAGGCGCTGCCAATAGGCCGCCACGTGGGGGCCGAACAGGCTGCTCAGGCCAATCAGCTCGGCCAGCATCAGCGCATAGCCCACGCTCACATCGGCGGCGGTAAAGCGCCCGGCGCACAAAGTATCTGCCTCTTGCAAGGCTGCCTCTGCCGCGCGCAAGCGCGCCCCAAACCAGCGGCGGTAGTCTTCCACCACCTGCGGCTGCTGCCGCTCCGGCGGCTCAAAATGGCTGTAGCGCAGCACCAGCGTTTGCGGAAAGGTCAGCGTGGCGTCGCTTCTGTGCAACCAGTTCAGATACGCGCCAAACGCAGCCTCGTCTGGGGCCACGTCCAGCACGCCCGGGCTGAAGCGCGCCGCCAAAAACTGGCAACACGCCGCCGACTCCGTCAGCCGCGCGCCGTCCACCTCCAGCAGCGGCACCGTGCCCAGCGGGTTCAACGCCAAGTAGTCCCGCGCCTGCACCCGGGGCGGAAACGGCCACATCTTCAAGGTGTAGGGCAGCCCCAACTCCTCCAACAACCAGAGTGGGCGAAACGAGCGGGCGCTGACGCAGTGGTGCAGAGTGATCATGGGCAGAGCATCCCACAAACTCAGGACACGGCGCGGCTAGGAGCGTGTTGGTGGCCCCACCCAAGGGTGCGTGCAATACTTGATGTCATGAGATCCGACCTCTCTTCGTTCAAACTCTCGCGCCTCATTCAACCCAGAAGTCGCTACTTCTGGCTGCTGGTGGCGTTCAACCTGATGACGGGTTTGTTGGCCTGGGTGTCGCAGGCTCTGCCATTGCCTTGGGGCTTGCGCTTGCTGGTGGCGATATTGGCCATTGGCAATGGTGTGCTGGGTTTGTGGGCGCTGCGCATGATGCTGCGTTCAAGCCCGCCGACCCCGGCACCTGACTGAACCAACACGGCCCTTCGGCACTACCCGCCCAAGCCGACCGACGTGTACCTGTTTACCACCTGCCTGGTGGATCGGTTTGCGCCTCCGGCTGGCCTGGACACCGTCAAGCTGCTGGAGTGTGAGGGGCTATGCGTTCGCTAGGTTGAGGCCCAAGCCTGTTGCGGCCAACCCGCCTACGGCGGGGGCCACCTAGACGAGGCCCGCTCAGTGGCCTTGGCGTAGTTGAACCTGTTTGTAGAGCCGTGGCCGGTGGTGGTGCCGTAGGGCTCTTACAGCGGCATGATGCGAAGCTGCCTTTCTGAGCTGCCTGTGCGGCAGTGAACGCACCAAGACGGGGAGCGCCTGCTCGACCGCTTTTCTGAGCTGCCTGTGCGGCAGTGAACTCTCAGTTCTTCAACTGTTGGCATGTCTGTGTTTTCTGAGCTGCCTGTGCGGCAGTGAACAGCTGCGCGCACCAGGCCCCGGCGCTTGGTTTTTTCTGAGCTGCCTGTGCGGCAGTGAACTTGATAACCGATTTGAGCCTGAGCCGGTGCTTTTTCTGAGCTGCCTGTGCGGCAGTGAACGAACTGCGCCGCGAAGGCCAATTCACCCTCAATTTCTGAGCTGCCTGTGCGGCAGTGAACGCTTTGTTCCGCGAGTGGGAGTACGCCGGGCTTTTCTGAGCTGCCTGTGCGGCAGTGAACTCGTGCCAGCAGACAGCACCTTCTCATGGGCTTTTCTGAGCTGCCTGTGCGGCAGTGAACTGGGCGGTGCGTGGGTAGACGTGCCCTTTGGTTTTCTGAGCTGCCTGTGCGGCAGTGAACCAGGGTGCTGGCCTTGAGCGACCCTGCGCCGATTTCTGAGCTGCCTGTGCGGCAGTGAACTAACTGCCAGGAGCAAGATGTCAAGCGACATCGAGAACTGCCCCCTTGGGGGTGCGGACGATTTCTTGGACTACCAGGAGGTAGTTCATGTTTTCATACGAGGATCGGCTTCGAGCCGTGCAGCTGTACATCAAGCTGGGTAAGCGCGTCGGCTTGACCATTCGCCAACTCG
>NZ_JBIKNQ010000085.1:0-15397 GCF_044358605.1 Ideonella sp. | reverse complement strand
TCGGGAAGCGCTGGACTTCAAACATCAGCGGCCCCTTGACGAAGTTGTTCATCACGCTGCCACCAAAATCCACGCTGGACATGTCGATGTCCAACGCCACACGTCCCCACTGCGCCTCCCGGTCAATGGTCATGGTGCCACGGGCAAACTGAAACTGCCCCTTCCAACGAGGCGCCCCCTTGTGCATCACTTCAAAGCTCGGCTGCGAGCGTTGCGCATCGATCTCATACGTCACGGGCTGTGCATGCACGGCCTCACAGGCCGTGGCAGCCATCACTGCGGCGCAACACCACCACGCATCTGAAGTGCGCCGCGGGGCCGGAGCTTCTGGAAGCTTCATAGAAAGCTTCTAGTGGGCTGCGAAGAAAGCGTCACCATGCCTCAGGGCTTGGCTACAGCTTCGACCTGAATGCGCAGCACAACGTTCATGTCGAAACCATAGGCCTTGCCAGCGTCAATGCCAAAGTCGGCGCGGTTCAAGCGGGCCAGCGCATCAGCACCGCAGAGCTCGCGCTTGTGCAAGGGGTGCGGAATGCACTTGAAGCGTTGGATCGTCAAGCTCAGGGGCCGGGTCACGCCATGCAGAGTCAACTCACCGTCCACCTTGGTCGGTGCCCCCTCGACAAAACCAACCAGGCGCCCTTTGTAGCGGGCGTGCGGGTGCTTCTCCACATCAAAGATGGACTCCCCCAGCGCGACCTTGTTCATCAAGTCGTGGCCAAAGTCCACGCTGGCAATGTCCACCACGATGTCCAAGCTGCCCTGCCCCGCCTCTTTGTCCAACAAGACCTGGCCTTGGGTCAGGTTGAACTTGCCCCGCCAGGTGGACAGGCCCATGTGATCGGCCTCAAAGCTGGGATAGGTATGACTGGGGTCGATCTCGTAGGTCACAGGCGCTGCTTGCAGACCCGCCACCGCAGCGGCAGTCATCAGCATCAACACAGCAGCACGAAGGCTCTTCATCGGGGGCTCCTTGTCTTGGTTTGCTGTCGCCATGGTAGCCGCATCTCAGTGCCGCTTATCCGTCGAAATCACAGTTCATCCCGCCGCCATGTCGGCTCATCGCATGGGCATGGCGCTTGCCAATGGGCCTCTCTACAGTGCAATCCATCGACACACCTCAACCCCTCCTGAAAGGAACTGATCATGACCTCCACCTCCCCCGCTTCCAGCAGCTTCGTAGCTCGTATTTCTGCCTTCGGCGCCGCCGCCGTGGTCTCCATGTCTGTGCTGCTGGGCATCGACGCGATGGCCGCTCACGACTACGCCGCAGCCGTCGCCGCCAGCACCCAAGCTTCGGCGCCGATGATGGTCGCAGAGACGCAAACGGTGGTGGTCACTGCCAAGCGCTTGAACACCATTAAGCAGTGCCAGCGCCATATGTTGACCGCTGCAGACGCTTCTCTAAACACACCGAAGCCTCACGCCCCACATAGCGACCCCAGGGCGCACAGTGCAGATAGCCATGCTGCCTGTAGAACCTGACGGCGCGTTCGTTCACTCGACGCGTTGAGAGTCGAATCACCTCGACATTCCGGCCCAAGGCTTCGGCTTCCAGAAAAGCCAGTACCGCAGCCCCAACTCCCCGCGTGCCCGCTCGCGCAAACATGCGCTTGAGCTCCACAGCCACGCAGCCGTCGTCGGTGACCAAAGGCCGCAAAGCGCCACAGCCCCACACCTGACCGAGTTCATCCCGAGCCACGGCCAAACAGGCGCCTTCCATGCGCAGGTCGTCCAGCGAAAAGCTCTGCGCCCCTGAATCCCCGGTGAGCCGCGCCAAGGTCTCTGACAACTCATCCAACAAGGCCAGCACCCCAGGCGCTTCAATGCCTGCCAAGCCGATCGAGAGCGCCTGTGGCCAGGTTTGCATGCTCAGCCTCGCCCCACAAACGGCATGCCCGTGGCCATGACCGTCATGAACAGCACATTGGCATTCAGCGGCAAACCCGCCATGTGGACCACCGCATCCGCGACATGCTGCACATCCATGCGCGCTTCTGAGCGCACGCTGCCATCGGCCTGCAACATGCCTTGCGCCATGGCGGTGGTCATGTCGGTGGCGGCATTGCCAATGTCGATCTGCCCCACCGCGATGTCAAAGGCCCGGCCATCCAAGGCGGCGGCTTTGGTCAGCCCAGACATCGCATGTTTGGTGGCGGTATAGGCCACGGAGTTGGGCCTGGGGGTGTGCGCCGAGATAGAGCCGTTGTTGATGATGCGCCCGCCCCGAGGATGCTGGCTCTTCATCAAACGAAAGGCCTGTTGGGTGCACAGAAAGGCGCCCGTCAAATTGGTGTCCACCGCCGCGCGCCACGCCGCCACCTGCAGGTCTTCTAAGGGCACACCGGCCGTGAAGACGCCGGCATTGTTAAAGAGCAAATCGAGTCGGCCAAAGTGGCGAGCAATGTCTTCAAACAGCGCTTGCACAGAAGACTCATCGCACACATCACACAGCACGGCGCGGGCACGTTCCGCACAGCTCATCTCCCCGATGACGGATTGCAGCGGCGCCAAACGGCGGCCACTCAGCACAACGGTCCAGCCCGCCGCGTTCAGCGCCAGCGCGCAGGCCTTGCCAATGCCAGAGCCTGCGCCGGTCACCAGGGCAACTTTGAGGGGCTTGGTTTCACTCATGTCCACATCATCCTTTCGAGTTCAGCATTGAGCCTAACACCCGCGCTGCGTCACAATCCAGCGCAAACATAGCGGCAGAGGACCCCATGGACATCGATTCCCTATTGCAGCCCCTTTCTGCGCAGAGCGTCTGCGGAGAGGACATGAGCTTCTCGACCGAGTTCGACACCATCCAGGATCTGCGGCGCCATGACGACCCCTCGCTGAGCCAAGGCGAGTGGGTCACCGACCTGAAGACGGCCGACTGGCCTGGGGTGGTCAAGCTGTGCGAGCAACTGCTGCAGCAACGCACCCGCGACCTGCGCGTGCTGGGCTGGTGGGCTGAAGCCAAAGCGCATTTGCAAGGCTATGCCGGCTTGGCCGATGGCGTTGAGATGGCCGCCCGCCTTTGCGAACACCTGTGGCCCCATCTGCACCCGCTGCCGGAGGGCAACGACATGGAATTACGTGTGGGCAGCCTGGGATGGATGTTGGCTCAGGTGTCCGCCTTGGCCAAGGCCTTGCCGGTGATGCGCCTGGCCGGTCGGGCCTTGAGCCTGCAAGACATGGAGGCCGCCCGAGTCTTGCAGCAAGCGCTAGACCGCAGCGCCGAAGGCGGCCCGCCCGTTTCCATCGACGGCAAAGTCACCCTGGAGATGATCAGCCGTGCCCAACGTGACACACCGTCTCAAACCCTGATCGACACCCGAGACGCCGCCCGCCGACTCAAAGCCGCGCTGTTGCAAATGCAGCAAGTGGTGGACGGCCATTTGGGCCAAGACGGCCCCGCCTTCACGCCTGCCAAAGACGCTGTCGATGCAGCCCTGCATGGCCTGGACCGTTTGGTGCGCGACAGCGGCGCCGAAGGCGTGATGACCACCAGCCCAGACGCCGACGCTAACAGCCCTGCTGTGGCATCGACTTCCTCGGGGTCTGCGGGAGGCGGTTCAGGCGGACCGCTGACCAGCCGCGCGCAAGCGCTGGCCCAACTGCGTCAAGTGGCTGAGTTCTTCCGGCGCACCGAGCCGCACAGCCCGGTCGCCTATTTGGCCGACAAGGCGGCGCGTTGGGGTGACATGCCGCTGCATGCCTGGCTGCGCGCGGTCATGAAGGACCCCAACTCCCTGTCGCAACTCGAAGACCTGCTGGGGGTGGAGCCCCCGCCTCAAAACAACGGTTACTGACTGACGCGGAACTCAATGCGCCGGTTGCGAGCCCGGCCTTCCGCTTGGTTGTTGTCCGCCACCGGGCGGTCCGGTCCCACGCCCGAGGTGGTGATGGCGGCCTCGGGCACGCCCTTTTTGGCCAGATAGGCCTTGACCGTTTCCGCACGTGCGGCCGACAAGGCCACATTGGCGGGTCGTGCCCCCAAAGAATCCGTATGGCCAATCACCTCGAACTTGCGGCCTGAGAGCTGCAGCAACACCGGTGCCAGTTGATCCAGCACCGCCTGGCCCGTGGCCGTCAGCGTGGCACTGCTGGGTTCAAACTCCACGATGCGATTAGCCAGGGCCGCATCCACCACCTCTTGGCCCGCCGCCGACACGCGCAAGCTGTTGCGCACGGTGTAGGTGGGGTTGTTAAGCTGGGTGGCGATTTGGCTCAAGACCTGCTGCCGCTGAGCCTCGTTGGAGACCTCGCCTTTCAGCTCCAGCACATTGCCTTGGATGCTCAACTGACCCCGGCTGACTTGCTTGATGTCCGGATGCAGGGCGCGCTGCACGTGCTGCGACCAGTTCGGCGGCGCCACCAGATTGCCCACGCCCAACTGATCCACCACACGGTCAGAGCCGTACAACTCACGCACCCGGGCCAAGATGGCTTGGCGGGTAGATTCATCGGGCACTGTACCGGCCACCACCACCTGGCCCAGGCGGGGCGCCGAAGCCGCAGAAGCCGCAGCCGGCGCTGCAACAGGCCGAGAGACAGGGGCTTGCGCCACAGCCAGCAGCGGCAAGCTGGTCAAGCAAAGCGCACCGATCAGCGAAGAAAACTGGCCGCCATGCGGCTTGAGGTCAAAGGCCAAGAAACACCTCCTTGAAGGTATCCACGGCCAGGCGCATCGAGAGCCCCGATTGCCGCAGATAGCTTGATAGTTTTTTGACGGCATAGTCTTGCTCGACATAGCCTTCCACCCAATCAGCTTGGCGGGCGTCCACGAAGCTATCACCCAGGGCTTCCGGGTCCCACAGCGCCCGCAGTGTGGCCGGTGAGGCGCCGTCAAACGCCAACGCCATCACCGGTTTTTCGCCCGGACCACGTTGAGGGATGAAGACCGTCAACTCAAAGTCAGCCTTGGCCAAAAAGCCTGCAATCAGATCCATCCACATAGAGGCCACCATGGCCTGTGCCAGCGGGTCGGCTGGCAGCGGCAAGAGCAAGCCCTTGTCCAGGCGCTGCACGCCACTCGCGGGCACGGGCTGGAGCAGCAAGCCCAAACCCAAGATGCTCGCCCGCAGCGACATGTCATGGCCACCGGCCGCCAAAAAACCCTCGATGGTGCCGACGGAGTGATCGTCCAAGAAGGCTTGATAAGGCCGCTGATAGGCCACCGCTGTGGTCGGCACATCGACCTGGGTTTGATTCAGATCCTGCAGCAGCGTCGACGCATCTTCGGCCGCCAACGCTTGGCGAACCAAGCCGTCCATGCGGCGCCAAGGTTGGGCCAGCAGCAAAGGGCTGTGTGAGAGGTAGTCCAGCGGAGCGGACAGCTCCAGCATGGTCGCCACGAGGAAAGGAAAGCGTCGCCCTGAGGCATCGGTGCTGACGCGCAAATGCCCCGCCATGCCGCGGGTGTTGCGCGAGCCCAGAAAGGCAAAGTGCAGCGGCTCAGCCCGGTCATAGACCAAACGCCAACGCGGGTCGTTGGCCAGCATCTCAATGCCGCCTGTCAACCAGCGATCCAGGGTTTGAATCAAGCCCGACACACTGGCGCTGCGCACGAAGTCGCCCCGCGAGGGCAGCTTGCCAAAGTAAAGCAGCGGTGCAGACGCGACGCTCATCGAGCCCCTCCGGCCGACGCTGCACCAGAGGCGGCGCCGGGCGCAGCGCCAGGCACATCCGCCGAGCCCACCACCAGGGTTGGGAGCTTCAGCCCTTGCAGGCGCGCATTGCTGCCCCCCACCACTGCGGCGGAGCCCTGCGCCGCAGCGGGCGGTGCCTCACCGGGGCTTCGGATCATTCGGATATGGACAGTGACCTTGTACGGCCCTTGCACAAAGCTCAGCTCAAACAGCTTGTCGCCAATCTTGCGCGGGGCGCCGATCTCCACAAAGCGATCAAAGCCCGAGCGACCCGGCTCGTTCAGCAAGTCGATGGTCTTGCCTTCATTGGTGATGGCGCTGACACGTGCACCCGCCACCCCGGCAGGATTCGGCCACACCATGCTCACCCACTCGGCCGTGGTGTTGCGGTAGCGCAGGGTTTGGCCGTCGATCACGACGCTGTACTCGGCGATGCCGGGCGAGCCTTGCGGCAGCAGTTGGAACATGCCTTGATCCGACGGCGCCTGTGCCGCACCGCCAGCCCCTGCTGCGCCGCCGCCCCCACTCGGCGCACCATCAATCATCGCGATCCAGCCCGGGAAGCCCTCGCTGAACTCGGGCCGCAGGCGCAAGCCAATGTCGGCCCAAGTCTTGGCCACCACCGTATCGCCACGGCGTACGACCATAGGCCCCAGAGCCTCAGACCCGAACTTGGAGATGGCACCTTCAGGCCCAAAGACCTTGGCAATCTCTTGCGGCCCGGCTTCTAGGCGCGACTGCTTGTCAAAGGGGTACTTGCCCGCCAAGGTCTTCTGGAAGGGCTCGACCACCTGGGCCGACCAGACGCGGTTCAGCTCGGTCTCGGCCGGGGGCACGGTCACGGCCATGGCTTGCATCAGTGGGCGCACCAGCAGCGGCCGCAAGGTGGCGCGGGCGGAGTCCGTCATGCCGTTGAGCATTTGCTCGTCCACAAAGCGCAGCGCGTCGGCCAGCTCCGAGCCATTGCCGGATAGCGTGGAGACCATCAGGGCGCGGGCGCCAGGCCCCGGGTCGCCTTGGTTCTTGATTTCGTTGAAGCGCGTGCGCAGCTTGGAGAGCTGTTGCAAGTAGCCCTGGATCAGGGCCGGGTTGCTGTCGCGAGCCATCATGATGCGCGACAGCGCCGCAAACTCGCGGCCCACAGGGCCCATGGGAATGGCGGCCTCCTTGTCGCTGCTGACCTTTACATCCATCTCCACGCGGCCGGGCTTCATGCGCAAGATGGACTGTTTGATCCAGTCCATCACGCCACCTTGGGCTTTGCCCAAACGCTCATTGATGAGCGAGGGGTTGTCCCAACTGGTTTGGTCAAACAGCGTGATCATGAGCTTGCGAATCGGCGACTCGGCCGTGTCACCAAAACGGTTCATGCGCTCAACAGCGATCTCAAAACTGCCGAACTCCGTCACCGTGATGCCCTGCATGAACTGCTGCCACTCTTTGACGTACTCGGTCTTGTAGAGCTCGGTCAGTTGCTTGCGGATCTGGTCCGGGCTGCCCTCCAGGGTCAAGTCGCTGCGGGCGGCCGTCTTGAGCACCCAGTCGGCGCTTTGCAGCTCTTTGCTGGCCGCGTCCTTGAAGGCCTGCTCCACATAGTCGTCCCAGGCTTCGCGGGTGAAGGCGCCGGGCACCGCGTGACTGCCGGCCACCAGGTCGCGGTCACGGTCGCTGATCAGGCCCTTGACGGTGACCGGCGCAAAGCGGGTGGACGCGCGGGCCTTGATGTCCGAGTACACCCGGTCAATGCCCTTCATGCCCTTGACCAACTCGCGCAGGTTCTCGCGAGTCTGGTCCACCAAGGCCAGCTTGTTTTGCAACTGCGGGAAGGCAGGGTCGGCCAACTGGCTGGTGGTGAAGGAGATCAGGCGCTCGGCGCTGCGGATCATCTTCTCGCGCGGCATCGCCCCCCGGTTGTTGTCCAGCCAGCCGCGCCAGAAGCGGGTGAGCTGGTCGGTCATGTGGCTGCCCTCTAGATACTTGGCATCCGCCAACATCAAGTAGGTCTTGAGCGCGTTGTAGGCATCGGCCGCGTCTTCCACGCTGGCATCGACATAGCGCGTACCGCCTGCGGCCGACTTGTTGGCCCCTTGGTTGGCGGGGGTGGCGGCCGACTCCGGCGTGGCCGCCATGGGCTTGAGCCGCGAGGGGTTGGCATTGACCTCGGTGAGATAGGCTTCAATGGCCTGGGACACGGGCGTGAGCATCACCTCTTTGATGCCGGCGAAGTACTCTGCACGCAGCTTTTGCTCGATCGCCTCGCCCTGGTAGAGCCCCAAGCTGATGCCCCAAGGCTTGTCTTCGCGGTAGCGTTGCAACTGCTCAATGCGGTCTTGCAGCAACTCCAAGGCTTCCAGGCGCGAGGCCAAGTCCGGACGCTCCTGCTGGATCTTGCTGACCTTGCTGAGGTCGGCCTGCACCTGGGCCATCAACTGACGATTGCCCAGGTAAGACCAGCTCCAACCGGCCAAGGCTGCGGCCAACACCACCACGCCCAAACCAAAACTCCAGGCGCGCAAGCGCAGCTTGCGGCGGCTGGCGTATTGCTGCACCAAGCCTTTGTCGCCAAAGATAACCTTGGAGAACAAGTCCTTCAAGAAGAAGCCGTTATCGGCCACCACCATGGCCGTGGTGTATTCAGCCCGTGACGACAGCGCAAACTGTTTGGCCACGCGGTCACTGGCTCGGCTGGTGGAGCTGCCTTCTTGCACCGCGCTGGTGAAGTAAAAGCCCCGGAACACCGGCTGGTACTGGTAGGGGTTCTCTTCAAAAAGCGTCACCACAAACGCGTGCAAGGCGGGCTTGAGGGCGGCGAACTCTAAGGGGAAGGTCAGCACACCCGGAGGCAGCGCTTGGCCGCGCTGCAGCGACATGCGCGCAATCGACAGCTCTTTCAGGCCGTCGTGCAGCTCATCGAAATGCTTGTCAAAGGCGGCAATCGCCTCTTTGCGCTTGGCTTGGTCATAGGGCAGCGTGGCGCCCCACACGCGCTCGCGCTCTTCGCGCTCTTGGTCCTCAAAGAACTCTGCAAAGCCCGAAATCAAATCGGCCTTGGTGAACACCAGATAGATGGGCGCAAACACTTCCAGGTGTTCTGTCACCTCTTGCACCCGCTGGCGCAAACTCTTGGCCAACTGGATAGCTTGCTCCGGCCTGCCCGTGGTCAACTCGGCCAAGCTGGCCGCAATGACGATGCCGTTGATGGGCGCCTTGGGCCGGTTTTTCTTCAGCAGCGACAAAAAGCCCAGCCACTCCGAACGATCTTCTTCGTGCACCGAGTAGCGACCGGCCGTGTCCAGCAAGATGCCTTCGCTGGTGAAGAACCAGTCGCAATTGCGCGTGCCGCCAATGCCTTGGATGATGCTGCCGCTGGCATCCGCAAAAGGGAACTTGAGGCCCGACTTCACCACTGCCGTGCTCTTGCCAGCGGCCGGGTTGCCAATGACCATGTACCAAGGCAGTTCATACAGCGCGGCCGAGCCCTTCAGCTCACCCAGGCGCGAGGACTTCACGGTCTTCACCGCCTCTTGCATGCGGTCTCGCAGCACCGCCAACTGAGCCTTGTCTTCAGCGCCTGCAGCGCCCAACGCACCTTGTTGGTCTATGGCTTGCTCCAGCGCCTTGGCAGCCCGCTTGGCCCGCACGCGCTTGACGACCCACACAATGAGCCAGACCAGCAGGATCAGCGCCAAACCCAGCGCCGCCCAGAATCCCGCCACCGCCAGCACATCGGCGCCGATGAACAAGAAGGCGGCAAGCGCCGCCAAGCCGATCACCACCAAGACCCGGGGGTCCAACACAATGGTCCAGAAACGATTCATGATGCGGTCTTCGTCGGTTCAGCGCCCGCAGCAGCGGGCGGTCTGAGCACCAGAGCCATGCGCGCGACGGAATCGTCCACGCTCAAGGCCAGGCAAGGTTGTTGATTCATCTCGGCGCGGTGGGCGGCCAGGGCCACCAACATCAAAGGCGCTGTCGGGCCGGTGCGGCCCCACAGCGTGCCCGCCACCAAAGTATCTTCGGCAGCGTCGAGCTGGGCCAATTGGGACACCAGCACTGAAAAAAGCTCTGCACCGCGAGGGGAATGCTGGTCTGCGTCGCTGACCAAGGCTGAGACCTCGGCCAGGGGCAGTTCGGCCGCTGCGGCAGCTTGTTGCACGACTTGCTCGGCCACTTGGGCACTCACCCGCCCCGCCGCATCAATAGGCTTGTCACGTTGGATCACGGCTGCACGATGCAGGAGCACAGGTGCAGCCGCAGCATCTGGCAGCTCGGGCCAGGTTTCATCGGCCAAGGCTAACGCCACCGCCGACTCCGCCGCCACACCGGCCTTAGGCATCGTGTGGGTGAACAGCGCGGCTTCGCGCTGCAGGTGGCCCAGGCGCGCGTCGCTCAAGTCGGACTGGCAGGACAGCAGCAGCACTACTTCGGGCAAGCCTTCGCGCTGGGCGGCGCGCAGGGCACGGTCCGCCTCCAGCCACAGCGCCACGCCGCCACCTTGGGTGCTGGGCATGAGGCGCAGCTGCGACGGGGCCAACCAGTCAGCGCTGTCTTGCTTCAAGCAGTGCTTGACCCAGGCTTGTGCCACCGCGCGCTCGGCGGGTGACCAATGGGTGGGCCAGGCGGTGAAGACGCGCAGTCCAGCGGGCACTGCAGCAGAGGCCGCCTGCGGCCCATCAGCATCGGGCTTCGCAAAACGCTCAGACCACGCCGCCAATTGGGAAAGGCATTGCTGCAGCGGCGCTTGCAAAGCGGCCAAGGCGCGTTGCACGGCTTCATCGACCGCGACGGGCTGGGCCTCAGCACCTTGAAGGTCAGCCTGGGCAACCGCGCACACACCATCCCAGGCTTCCTGCAATGCCGCCGTGTCCAGCGGCTCAATGCGGGCGCACAGCACAGGCAAGCCCTCGTCATCCCGTAGAGCCTTGTCGGGCGCGGGACGCGGCGCGCCCTCCTTCAAGGCGTCCGCCACTTCGCGGGCCGAGTGACCCGCCGCACAACTCAAGCCCGAGGCCAGCAGTTTGAAAGGCGCATGGCGTTCCTGCTGGCCCGCAGATGGAAGGGCGGGCGAACCGCTGGCTGGGGCTTGGGCGGCCGCTGCCTCTTTGGCCACCGCACTGGCCACGGCCGAGCGCAAAGCCCAACGCGCGAGCAACGCCAAGCCAAACACCACCAAGGGCAACAGCCCGAGATACAGCGCGATATCTTCGGGCGACATGTCTCGGCTGGTGGCCTGCCAATACCACAGCACCCCCACCCACACCAGGCAGGTGATTGCAACGAAGAGGGCCAAGCCCTTGAGCCATTGACGCATGAGGAAGAGGTGATGCGGCCCCGCTAAGGGAGCCTAAGTCGTCAATCGGTGGCTTGGGCTTGAGAAGAGAGCAGCGTTGCGCCACAAGCGGTCTTGTCGCCATGACGGGCAGCGGGCTGCCCTTCAATGATGCAGGTGGGGTCCCCCGACACGATGACGGTGGTGCCACCATGCCCGCGCTTGGGGCAAGTGACCTGATCACCCACGCGAGCAATCATCTTGCCGTTGATGTCGGTCGTTGGCGCGCCGCTGATCACGACGCCGCCATGGTCTGTCTTGTCCCCAACAACGATAAAGGGCTTCCCCACGATCTGCTCCCCATATTCTTTGCACTGATGTTGCACCCTGGATTGTCGCAGGCGCAGGCACGCTTTGCGCTGTAGTCCCTCAACCTGGCTTGATGACGCCAGGCCGCCTTAACTCAACGTGACCCAGATCTTTGATGCTGCGCCAACTGCCGCCCCACACCATGCCCACCGACTGCGCCATCTGACCATACAACTCGTAGCCCTTGGCCGCCCACGGATCAGCCTCTGAGATCACCACCTTGCCATTGCGCAAAAATGCACAGTCTGCCGCCAGCCCGTATTGGTGGTAACTCTGCCCGCCACCCGCCCGGGTGACATGCCCGCCCATGGCGGCCAACTGGTTTTGCCGCTCTGGGCTGCGGTAGCCCTCGATCAGCACCATCTCGTAGCCATGCTGCTCTTGCATCAGGCGGAACACCACCAAGAGCTTTTGCTGAAATTCCGCATCGAGCAACTCCCACTGGCGACTGGCCCGCGCCGCCATGGGGTAGACCTTTTCGACCTCTTTGGTCAAGAACAACTCGGGCGGCAGTGGTGGGGGTGGCACCAGTTGCTCCCCGGCCAACAAGGCCGCGATCTTGGGGTCCATTTCTCGGCTGGCGGTGTGGTCGTAGCCTTCGAAGGCATGCCCCAGACGCAGCCAACTGGACAGCAGCGGAGCGCTGAGCAACACAGCAGCGCCACCCAAGAGCCATATCCAGTTCAGTGCCGCGAAGCGGGCCAGCCGTTGCACGACATCGCCCACACCTTCCGTGCTGCTGCGCAGGCCTTGCTCCCGCCGCTGCCCCCACGCCTGAACTCGGGCCCGCCCCTGGCGCTGCCACTGCACAGCTTGGCTCCATACGCGCTCGCGCAAAGCAGGCAAGAAGACCAGCGCCAACACCGCACAGACCAGCAAAAAATAAGCGACAACGCTGAATATCACCACGACAAAGCAGCCCAATACGACCTGAGAGATAACCCGCCATCATAGTGGGAGGCGCGGGGGTACAGCGCTGCCTCTTTTGGGGGAAGCCGTGGCGGCGGGAATCCCCCACAGACAAACTCATTCGAGGCTCTAAAATCCTCGGTCGACTACTCACAAAAATGGGAGCCTGCGTTGTCCATGACGCCAGATCCGGGGAAAGCCACCCCACCCGCTTGGCCCTCAGGCACCAGACCTTCGCTGCTCTCGAGCACAGCGCCTCCTCACGACGATGGCCCGGTGTCCATCTTGTCCGCCATGGACGACACCCCGCCCCCTGGGCGCGCCAAGTTGAGTCAACGCCAACTGTGGCCGTGGTTAGGAGGCGGGCTGCTTGCCGCCGCCGGATTGATATGGCTGGCTAACGCCCAAAAGGCAGAGGCTGAACGCCCCAAGCCAGCGCTGAGCGCCGCAGCCGCCAGCACACCGATTCGACTCCAAACGATGGCCAGCGCCCCCCTCTCAGACACGGTTGCCACGGCGACCCCCGCTGTCATAGAAGTGAATGTGGCCGGCAACCCAGCTCCAGCAGCCCCCGCAGCCAGCCCTGCCCTGGCAGAGTCGACGGCGGCCGGCCCGTCAAACGCCACGCTGCTGATGGCCGCTGGAGCGGGTGCCGTCGCTGCGGGCGCACTGGCTGCCGCGCCAGAGCCTGCGGCCAGCGCGCCCAAGAAGCAAAGCAAGCGCGCCAAGGCCAATGCCGAGCGCGAAGCCAAAGCCGAACGTGAAGCCGCTGCTGCCACAAAGAAAGCGCAAGCAACGGCAGCGCGCAAAGTCAACCCAGCAGGCGCAAGCCCCCAAGGCGGTGCGGACCCAGACGTAGACCTGATCGCCGCAGTGATGCGGCACGGTGAAGCGCCTGCCGCGGGCCGCAGCGCCGAAGGCGAAGCCACCACCACCTCGATCGCAGGCTTGGTGTCCCGCTGCAAGAGCTTGGGCGGCAGCGAAGCCAAAGCTTGCCGCCAGCGCTTGTGCGAAGGCTACTGGGGCAAGGCCGAGGCCTGCCCCAAACGGCTGGCCCCCAAGAGCAAAGCCAAAACTAGCACCGAAGCAAAGACCACCAAGCGCAAGAAGAAAAAGAAAACCTCGCCCTCGGAGAGCGAGAAAAAGGCCTGAGCGCGACCCCGCCCGCTCAGGGCAGGGTGATGGTGACGTTGGCAGCCTGAGCGGGCAACTTCACCAATTCGGAATACGGCTTCAGGTCTGATTGGGTTTGGCGGTCCAGCGTCCAGCGCACACCCACGAAGGCCAACAAGCCTGCCAACGCAAACACCGAGCCAATGACCCACAGCGGCACCTCGGTGCGCAGCTTGTGCATGACCTGATCAGGCGCCAGCGCATGCGGCGCGAAAGACGCACGCTTGCCCTTGAGATGGGCGATTTCATCCCCCAATCGAGAGGTGAGATAACCGAGTTTTTCGCTGCCTTCCAGCAGGTACTTGCCCTGGAACCCCACCAGCAAGCACATGTGAAAGACTTCCAGCACCTGCAGCTTGGGCGCGCCCTTTTGACGCGTCTCCTCCAAACGGGAGAAGAAGTTTTCGCCCGCCAATTGGTCGCCGAACAGCTCCAACTGCAAGGGCGTGCGCTCCCAGGTGTCGCGCAGGGCAGGCGCCATCATCACGGTCTCATCGACCAGGGCGCAAAACGCGTACTTGGCCAAGTAGACGTCTTCGGAGGGCGCCTCGATGCGGCGGCTGCCCCGCTCGAAGCTGATCAAAAAATCTTTGAGGCGGTTGCGGAACTCGTCGGCGGAGGTGGGACTGAAGCGGTTCTTGAGCAAGAACAGCATGTAAAACCCGTCGGCCATCAGGTCGAGCAAGGTCTTGGCCTCTGGCGTGGCCATGGCCGGGCGCGCAGGCGCACCGGGTTTCAGGCCAGCCAAAAGGGAAGGAGCTTGGGGTTCACTCATGACGGCAACTCATCATTGGTTCAAGGCAAACAGTTCCACCTGCAAGTCTGCAATGCCGTTGGGCACGTAGATCATGATGGACTGTGACTGCAGCATGCGCTCGTACAGGGGGCCACGCCCCTCCAGCGCAAAGTAATAGGCGCCGGGCCGCACCGGGATGGCGGAGGGCACTTGCGGGGCATGGGTCAGGCGCACGCCGCCCATGGCCGACAGCACCAGCTTCTCGACATCGTCCGGCGCCCCCACTTTGGCGCGCATGGGGATGACTTCCACCAGCTCTGTCGGCGGCATGGCGGCACTGATGCCCAAGTAGAAGGCGGTGGTCGGCGAAATCTTCTCAGACTCCAAGCGGCCCAGGTGGAAGGCTGGTTTGGTCTCGGTCAGCGCAATGGAGAAATAGCGCGTCGAGATCACGGTCTCCAGCAACTCTCGAATGATGTTGTCCAGCTTAGCGAACGACCGGCCGGGCTCAGCATGTTTGTACATGGGCAAGTCGGCCAAGGCATAGGCTTTGGAAAAGGTCATCAAGGAGCCCGCCAACTCCAACATGCGCGCGTACAGCCGCTCGGGATGCAAGCCTTGGTGGTGATGCAGATGCATCAGCCCGGCACAAGCCGAGCTGGCGGTGTGCAGCAGCCAGAAAGACGCAATGTCGCCCGACCGAAACTCGATCACATGCTTGGAGGGCTCGCGGTGCGAGCCATAGAGCGCCTCGACTTTGGCCTGCAACACATCAATCAGCCGGCGCAGCATCATTTGCAAGGCAGGGGCCGCCTGCACACTCAACACCGGCGGCACAAAGCGCCGGTCCAACTCAAAAACACCCGTCGCGTTGCGGCGCAAGCGGCACAGCGGCATGCTCACCAAGTGATCATGCGGCTCTTGATCCGCCACCACACGGGCACAGCGGCGCAGCGTGGCAATGTCGGCCGTCGCCGCCTGGGTGAACAAGTCTGGCGCGGCAGCGTCTTGCTGGCGATAGCGCACGGCCATGTCGCTGACCAGTTCTGTGCCTGCGAAATTGGTGGCGTTGGTGCGCAGCGGCGCAATCGCAATGTGGAAGATCTGATCGACTGTGGCGGAGGCCAGGTTGCTGAGGTTGACCGGCGGCGGCAGGTCATCGTCAGCCGGTGCGTTATATGTCACGTCTCATGTGATCATTGGCCGATTCGAAGCTGGCCGCTACTTCAGGCCAGAGCTGTCCTGAGCGAGTTGCTGGCTTCGATCCCAGAGAGTTCATCATAGCCAGATCGCATGAGCCATATT
>NZ_JBIKNQ010000040.1:0-48183 GCF_044358605.1 Ideonella sp. | reverse complement strand
ACACGCCAGGCACCAGCCCAAGGTCAAACTTGAGCGGCTGACCGGGGGGCGAGAGCACCAGCATCAGCACATCTGCCGACGGACCGGTGAACGACAAGGCTTGGATGGGGATGATGGTGTCAAAGGCAAGGCGGCTCTCTTGATAGGTCAAGAGCCAGGCCACGGCCACCATGGCGCCCACGCCAACCGCGCCAAACCAGCCCCAAAAGCGCACACCTTGGCGCTTGGCCCACCACAGTGCGGCGGCCAGCCATATGGCGCCAAAAATGGCGCCGCCCACATGGCCAATGCCGGTCAGCGCGATGAGGTCGCGGGCCGTCCCGCCCTCCACCGTCCACCAGCCTGCAATGGTCTGACGCACCGGGGAGAGCATGCCGGTCAGGGCCGCTTGGGCCGTCACGGCAAACACCAGGCCCGACAGCAGCGCGCGCAGATTGCCTTGCGCCGCCAAAACCAACAAGCGGCTAGAGCAGCCGCGCGCCAGGATCATGCCTGCGCCAAACATCGCCCCGCCGACGATCGCCCCGGAAAGACTGCCGCGCGCAGAGAGCTGGCGTGCCTCGCGGACATCCAACCAGCCCATCAAAATAAAGATTTGGGTGAGCAACACCGCCGTGGCAAAGGCGAACAGCCAGACAGTGAGCTTGCCCTCCCGGGTGCCGCGCGAAAACTCAATCGCTGCCGACCGCAAGCAAAAGCGTGAACGGTGCGCAAAAAAGCCAAACAGCAGCCCTATCAGGCCACCCGTGAGGGTGATGGTCCACATCTCCCCCCAGCGGCTCATCAGTGATTCCAGTCCCATGGCAGTGGCTCTTTCTTTCCATTCGTATGGACGAATGGTGTCACTGAGACGCCGGGCGGGTCTTGACCTACATCAGGCGCAGCGGCCTTGCCGCCTGCGCCTGATGGTGGTTCATTACTTGAGCGTGTCAGACCAAATATTGGCTGCCCAGGCTTCGGCGTAGCGGCCTTCCAAGTCAGAGCGCACATCGGAGACACCGCCAGAGCCACCGATGGTGAAGAAGCTCTTCTTGGGCGCCTGATACTCATGCACGCTGGCCACGTGGATGACGTGGGTGGCGTCGACATAGCTCATGCAGACGTTGGTCAGCATGGGGTGGGGGTCGATCTCCCAGCCCTTCAGCTCAGCCACGATGGCCGCTGCCGTGACCTTGGCGTGGGAGTTGGCCATATGCCCCGACTTGGGCATGCCTTGCGCGACCTGGATGGAGTCACCCAGCACATGGATGTCTTTGGCCGCCGTGGACTCGAAGTTCAGGAAGTTGGTATGGCACCAGCGGCCATTGGCATTGGCCAAGCCGGTGTTGACGGCAATAGCCCCGGCCCGCATCACGGGCAGCACATTCAGCACGTCTGCCTTGACGTCATCTTGCACGTCGAACTTGACCGTGCGGGTCTTGCCGTCCACCGCCACCGCCTTGTGCTGCGGCCGGTACTCCACCATGTCGCCGTACAGCTCTTTCCAGGCCTTCTTGAACAAGGGGCCTTTGGAAGTCACGTCTTGGTTGCCGTCCAAGATCAACACTTTGGACTTGGGCTTATGCTTTTTGAAATAGTCGGCCACCACGCTGGCACGCTCATAGGGTCCAGGAGGGCAGCGGTACGGCGCCTCGGGAATGGTGATGGCATAGACACCGCCATCGCGCATGTCTTGCAACTGCTTTTGCAGAGCCATGGTCTCAGGGCCAGCCTTCCAGGCATGCAGAATCTGCCCGGCTTCATGGGCGGCCTTCAAGCCTTCAGTTTGATCCCACATGAAATCAATGCCGGGGGACATCACCAACTTGTCGTAGCGCACCTCGCCACCACTGGCCAAGAGGGCCACCTTCTTGGCGGGGTCAATGCGAGTCACGGTGTCATGCACCACGCGCACACCGTGCTTGCTGCTCAGCCCATCGTAAGGCGTGGTGATGTCCTTCATGGTCCTCATGCCGGCGATCACCAAGTTAGAGATCGGGCAGGACACAAAAGCCTTGTTGGGCTCCACCATCATCACGTCGATGCTGTAGTCTGACAACAGGCGGATGTACTTGGACACCGTGGCCCCCCCATAGCCACCGCCCACCACCAAGACCTTGGCACGGCCAGGGTCCCCACCGGCCCTGCCCGCACAAGCCGTCAGGCCCAAAGCCCCACCGGCAGCCAGACCGGCCAAAAGCGTTCTACGTTGCATCATGGTCCGTCCTTACTTCTTGGCGCCGAAATACTTGGCCAGGGTTTCCAACTGCTCTTGCGAATAGCCCTTGGTGATCTGGTGCATGATGGTGGCCTGACGCTGGCCATTGCGAAAGGCCATCAACTGGCTGAGGATGTAGTCCTCTGGCAAGCCCGCCAAACGAACCATTGCTTGCCCTTCCACAGCCACGCCCTCGGTGCCGTGGCATTGGGCGCAAGTAGCGGCCAAGGCACGCGTTCTGAGCACATTGGTGTCTGCGGCCAGCGCCCCGCCCGACGTCAGCGCTGACAATGCCAGTGCCAAAGTCGGAAACCATAGTCGGCGCACTGCGCCAGAGGATGTGGGTGTTCTCATCATGGGAATCTTTCGCGAGTGGGCAGGGTGCTTGTATCGACACCCCGAAGTGTGGCTAAATATCACTGAATGCTGATGCAGTGTTATCCCTAGTGGCACGACATTCACCAATTTCCTTGGACCCAGCCCATGCCCCACCAATGTCACAGCCCGAAGCCATTGCACCGGAGAGCGTGGGCGCTGAGTTGCGCCGCGCTGTTGGGTGGGCTGAGCCGCCTGGGTGAGACTCAGGCCACGCCAAGCGCAACATCTGAAATGATGACATGGCCTGCATCTTTGGCCTTGTTGGATGCCCCCTCTCTGAACGCGGAACAACTCGGCGCCAGCCCGACCGTGCTGGTGTTTTTCAGCATCGACTGCCCCTATTGCCGTCGCCACAATCAGCGCCTGAGCGCGCTGGCTCTGCAAACCTCAAGCCTGAGGGTCCTGGGGGCTGCACTGGACAGCGACGGAGATGCGCTGCGCCGCTACCGCGACACTCAGCGCCTGAGATTTGCCATCACACCGGGTGCCCAAGCCCTGCGAGAAAAGGTCACGGCACGCCGGGTCATCCCCTTCACCGCAGTCATTGCGCCCAGCGGCCGATTCTTGGAACGCATTCCCGGGGAAATGTCAGAGAGCGACATCCTCGGCTTGGCCCGCTGGGTCACCACAGGAGCTTGACCATGGCAAAAGTACACCCCCTGCTGTTTTGGCTTGGCTGCATGCTGATGTCCACCGCTCAGGCACAGACCCCACCTCTGTTTGTGGGTGCCGACCTGAAACTGGGTGAAAGCCTGATCAAGACCCACAACTGTGCCGGCTGCCACGGCCGCCACATGAATGGCCCCGGTGACGACATCTACAACCCCAAGGGCAAGATCAACACGCCCGGCGCCCTTCGCGGCATGGTGGACCTGTGTGCCAATCAGTTGAACCTGCAGTTTTTTCCAGAGGAAGTCACAGCTGTTGCCGCGGTGCTCAACCGAGACTTCTACCGCTTCACGGCCAAACCTTGACCCCCCCGACACGCTTCTTTACCGAACTAAGGCCATACTGGCGCCATCGCCGGTCAACGGCGTAGCGCCTGCGGGCGTTCGACAGCCCATGATCGCTCTTGATCCAAGGAAGAAGCTATGAAGAAGATTGCCCTCAGCCTGATGATGCTGGCCAGCTTGGCCGCTTGCTCCACCACCAGCCCCGACGTCATCAAGCGTGAAGACGCGCAGCGCATGTCCACCATTCAAGATGGCGTGTTGCTCTCCAGCCGTCCCGTCAAAGTCGAAGGCTCGCAAAGCGGCATCGGTGGCGTCGCTGGTGGCGTGATCGGTGGCGTGGCCGGCTCATCGGTCGGTGGCAAGCGCGAATCCGTCGTCGTTGGCGTTCTGGGTGCAGTGGCGGGTGCCGTTGTAGGCAACGCCATCGAGCGAGCGGGCACTCAAGAAGAAGCGATTGAGATGCTGGTACAGCTCAAAAACGGAGATCGCCGTGCCATCGTGCAGGCCAAGGGCACAGAAACCCTGCAGCCCGGCGAGCAAGTCATCATCGTCACGACCGGCGGCAAAGTGCGCGTCACCCGCGCCCCGGCAGGCACGCCGCCCATGGCGGGGGCCTCTGCACCGGTCTATACGCCGCGCTGAGCGACAGGCAAAAAAGGGGGCCTGGGCCCCCTTTTTGTTGACGGGTCTGTCTGGCCACTTAAAGCGGTCGCCTGACCGACAAAGCACCGCGAATCTGCCCGACGCTATAGCCCAAGGCTTGATCGTGAGGATAGTCGCGGGCCAAGCTAGCGCGCAAATCTTGCGCGACTTGCTCACCCACGCCATGGCACTGCACGCAAAACGGGCCCACCGGAATGGCCCGCAGATAGCGGAACTCCTGTTTGCCCTGGCCGTCGGTCACGACCTCACCGACTTCCAGCGCCTCGGGCTTTTCGCCCTGCGCTGAACGGATGTTGAACTCCGCCAAGTGCCGCGCTTCCCAGGCATCTGGGCGGCCTCGCTCGGGGTTGCGGGTCTTGAGGCTGACGCGGCTGAGGCGCCACCCTGTCTCTTCAGCCTTGCGCTGCAAGGCCTGGGGCGCTTTCTCTTTGCAGACTGGGATGGCCTGCGCCGCACCTCGCTGCTGCACTTCAGCGGTGGCCATGCCCACCACTTGCGGCAGCACCGGCATGGCCTTTTGGCGGGTGTCCAGTTTCAGCCGCTCCAAGTCTTGTGCGGTGAAATCGGCCGCACCTGCTGCGGCCGCCACCAGCGTCAGGCCAAGTGCCGTCAGCCAGCTTTGCTTCACTTGGCGCCGCCAGCCACCCAAGCCGCCAAGGTCTTGGCATCAGCGTCAGACAGCGCTGCTTGTGCGGGCATGGGCACGGGGCCCCATTTGCCGCTGCCACCCTTCTTGATGCTCTCCGTCAGCTTGGCCACGGCATCTTTGTCGCCCGTGTACTTCTTGGCCACCTCTTGGTAGCTCGGGCCCACCAGCTTTTTGTCCACGGCATGGCAGGCCATGCAAGCGTTCTTCTTGGCCAGGTCGAGGTTGGCGTAAGCGGCGGGCACACCCACCAAGGCCAGTGCCAACACAGCGGCGGCTTGCTTGACATTCTTCATCATTGATCTCCTGAAACTACCTACAGCCCAGACGCTGAGCCCGCTCGACCTTGTCTTCAAGGTCTTATATTCATTATTAATGATATAAAAGTTGAGCGGCCACTGATCTACTGATTTTTACTCATCTGTGCGGCAGGCTGACCAAACCCTGGCGGCTCGACACCGCCCAGGCGGCAGAGCGGCCCAAGAGGCCACCTTTGGGCTGGCCAAGTGATCGCTGCCCAGGGAAGGAAAGTAGACACTGGGGCGCCACCAAACCTGGAGTCCTGCGGCGAGAGCTGCCGCCACGCCGGGGCTAGAGTCCTCTATGGCTACCGCTTGGTCGGCTTCAAGACCGAGGGACTGCAAGGCCTTCAGATACACCTCCGGGTCGGGCTTCTTGCGCTGGGTGTCCTCTCCGCACACGACCACCTCAAACCAAGAGCGCCAATCAGCGCCCAAGAGCCGCCCCAGCAAAGCCTGCACATTGCTGCGGCTGGTGGTGGTGGCTATGCCCTGGCGCACACCCGCCGCGCGGGCCTCGCGTATCAGGTTCAGTACACCGGGGCGGGCAGGGATCAAGCCCTCATTCACCACGGCCGCATAGTGCTGGTTCTTGAGCTGATGCAGGCGGGCCGCCAACTCCTCTTGCGCAACCGGATCGCGCGGCACATCGTCGCGCCCTTGCATGAAGTGCAGCAAGCGCTCCCGCCCCCCCGTGATGTGCAGCAACTTCCCATAGCGCCGCTCGTCCCAACCCCAATCCAGCCCGGCTTGTGCAAAGGCCAGATTGAATGCCACGCGGTGCCCATCGCGTTCTGTCTCAGCGATGGTGCCGTCGACGTCCCACAACAAGCACTGCCACTCAGACATAGCGCTTGACCATGGCATCCAGCGGCAAGGGCTTCAAGCGGGTGGCATGGCCCGCGCAGCCAAAGGCCTCAAAGCACTGCTGGCAGAGTCCTTGGGCGGCCTTGGTGGCGGCAGCCCAGGCTTTGCGCGGATCAAACTCGGCCGTTTGCTGGGCGAACAGTTGGCGCATCGCCCCCGTCATGGCCAGGCGAATGTCGGTGTCAATGTTGACTTTGCGCACGCCGTTGGCAATGCCACGAACGATCTCTTCAACGGGCACACCATAGGTCTCTTTGATATCGCCGCCGTACTGACGAATGATGGCCAGCCACTCTTGCGGCACGCTGGAGCTGCCATGCATCACCAAGTGCGTGTTGGGAATGGCCGCATGGATCTGCGCAATGCGGTCTATGGCCAGCACCTCGCCGGTGGGCGGCCGGGTGAACTTGTAGGCGCCGTGACTGGTGCCAATGGCAATGGCCAAGGCATCTACGCCTGTGCGGGCCACAAAGTCCTTTGCTTCCGTGGGGTCGGTCAGCATCTGGTCATGGCTGAGCTTGCCCGCAGCCCCCACGCCATCCTCCTCGCCAGCCTCGCCGGTTTCCAGCGAACCGAGGCAGCCCAGTTCGCCTTCAACAGAGACGCCCACCGCGTGCGCAATTCGGCAGACATCAGCCGTCACCGCGACGTTGTAGTCATAGCTGGCAGGCGTCTTGGCGTCTTCCAACAAGGAGCCGTCCATCATCACGCTGGAGAAGCCGGAGCGGATGGATTGAATGCAGACGGCCGCAGACGCACCGTGGTCTTGATGCAAGCACACGGGAATGTCTGGATGGGTCTCGATCGCGGCCAGCACCATGTGGCGCAGATAGGCTTCGCCGGCGTACTTGCGCGCCCCCGCACTGGCCTGCAGGATCACGGGACTGTCGGTGGCCTGAGCGGCCTGCATGATGGCCTGGATCTGCTCCAGGTTGTTGACATTGAAAGCGGGCACGCCATAGCTGTGTTGGGCGGCGTGATCCAACAGTTGTCGCAGGGCAATCAAGGCCATCGAAGAGTCCTCATGATTCAGGGGTTGAGATGTAAACGGTAAGTACTGTGGCAAGCCACGCAGTACTGCGTGGTCTGCGCCATCAAGGCCTGTATTTGGGCGACGGTGACGTCGGGGCGAGCCGCCTGATCGGCCATGCGCGCGAAGCCCTGGTGCATGGGCCTACCAAACTCTCGCCAGCGGCTGGGCAACTTGGCATGGAAGCTCACGGAGGCCGGGTCTTGGCTCTGCATGGTGTGCTGAGGCCGCAGCGCGTCGGCCAGCTTGCGCACGGTCGCCATGTCCTGCTGAGACAGCGCTTGGTTGATCTGTCCCAAGGTGGCCAACATCTGGTTCATATCGCCCAGCACATGGTCATACTCATCCCGGTTGACGGACACCACCTCCCGGCTGGACGGCTTGGCCTTGGGCACTGCCGCAGCCGCACGGGTTTCGCTGCTGGCATGGTGACCGTGATGTGCGCCCTCCTGCTGGGCCAAGGCCCATGAGCAGAGCACCGTCGCACCCAACATACCGATCACCAAGGCTTTTGAACGCATCACACTCTCCAGTTTTAAAAGCGGCGAGTATGCAAAGCTCAGGCCCAAAGGCCGTGCGCTGCATCACAGCTCGTTCCACTTCACCCTCATTCGTGCTTAGGCGCGAAGCCACAACGACACGGGTGACTTGAACATGGAATCAGGCTCTCACCAGCGTGGCCGAGGCATGCGCTTGGTTGGCCTGCACCACATGCTCAGCCAGCTCCGGCAGGCTCATGAAGATGCGCTCGGGCTGGGTCGCTTCGATGGGCTCACCGGCGTTGTAGCCCCAGGGCACCGCCCAGGCCGCCACACCCGCCGCCTTCGCGGTCTGCACATCGGTGCGCGAATCGCCGACATGGGCAGCGCGCTGTACCTCGCCACCCAACACATGGAGGATGTGAAGCACAGGTTGCGGGTTGGGCTTGCGCTGCGGCAAAGAGTCGCCCCCAATCACAAGCTCAAACAAGGAAGAGAGCCCCGCCGCGTGCAAGACCTTGGTCGCAAAGCGATGCTCCTTGTTGGTCAGGCAGGCCAGACGCACACCCGACGCACGCAGGCGCTGAAGACTTTCGACACAGCCTGGATAGGGCTGCGGGTCCATGCCTGCGGTGCAACTGTAGTGATGGTCCAACCGGTTCAGCATCTCCGTCTCGTTGAGCTTGAGCTGGTGGTTTGGAAACTGCCGCAGCACATGGGCCAGCAGGCCCTGCATCATCTGCCGCGTGCCGGCACCAATGAACTGCTTTACCACCTCCACCGGCTGGCGTGGCAGGCCGCATTCCACCAAAGTGCGGTTGGCCGCCTCGGCAATCTCTGCCGCGGTGTCCACCAAGGTGCCGTCCAAGTCAAACGTGATCACGCTGTAGCGCATGTGTTGCTCTCCATTCATCCAAGGGTAGACAGGGGCCGGGCTTGCGCGCGGGCCACGGCCGCACTCACCACCTGCGCCACATGCTCGGGCGTGAAGCCATAGGCCTTCAGCAGTTCAGGCCCTGGGGCCGACTCTCCAAAGTGGTCCAGGCCCACGCTGGCGCAGCAGCCATACGCGGCCCATAAGCGCGTCACACCCGCCTCCACCGCCACCCGGGGCCGCTCGCTCATCAACACGCTGCGCTGGTAGTCGGCAGATTGGCGGTCGAACACCGAGGTCGACGGCATGGAGACCACCCGCACGGCCAAGCCTTGCGTGTCCAACAGGGCTTGCGCCTGCATGGCCAGCGCCAGCTCAGAGCCGGTGGCAATGATCACCGCTTGGGGCTCGGGGCGGTCGCTCAATACATAGCCCCCACGCCGGATGTCCAGCACCTGCTCAGGCGTGCGCGGCTGGGCTGCCAGGTTCTGGCGCGACAAGAGCAGCGATGAAGGGCGGTCCGATTGGCTCAATGCCATGCCCCAGGCAGCAAAGGTCTCGCACTCATCGCCCGGGCGCCACACGTCCAAGTGCGGGATCAGCCGCAATGAAGCCGCATGCTCAACGGGCTGGTGGGTCGGGCCGTCTTCGCCCAAACCAATGCTGTCGTGCGTGAACACATGGATGACCCGCTGGTGCATCAGGGCCGCCATGCGCAGGGCGTTGCGGCTGTAGTCGCTGAAAGTCAGGAAGGTGCCGCCGAAAGGGATCAAGCCGCCGTGCAGGGCCACGCCATTCATGATGGCGGCCATGCCGAACTCGCGCACGCCGTAGTTGATGTAGCGCCCACCCGGCTCCCCGCCCCGCAGCGCTTGCGCACCGGGCCAATCGGTCAGGTTGGAGCCCGTCAGGTCGGCTGAGCCGCCCAGCAGCTCGGGCAAGCGTTGCGCCAGCACCGCAATGGCGTTGTGAGACGCCTTGCGCGATGCCACCGTTTGCGCCCGCTGCTGCACCGCTGCCAGCTGAGCGAGCCAATCCGCCTCGAAGCCCTTGGGCAGTTGCCCCGACATGCGGCGTGCCAGCTCTACCGCCTCTTGGGGAAACGCCTGCGCATAGGCTGTCCAGCGCTGCTGCCACTGCACTTCAGCACACTCACCTGCTTGGCGCGCATTCCAAGCCGCCGCGATGTCGGCAGGCACCGCAAACGGTGCCGCCGTCCACTCCAAGGCGGCCTTGGTGGCGTCAACTTCTGCGCCGCCCAAGGGCTCACCATGCGCCTTGGCCGTGCCCTCGCGGGCAGGGCTGCCCTTGCCAATGGTGGTGCGGCAAATCACCAGCGTGGGCTGGGCGGTGTGTGCGCGGGCCTGCTGCAAGGCTGCATCCAGCGCGGCCACATCATGCCCATCCACAGGGCCGATGACCTGCCAGCCGCAGGCGGTGAAACGAGCGGCTGTGTCGTCTGCAAACCAGGGCGTGACGCCGCCATCAATGCTGATGCCGTTGTCGTCATACAGCACACAGAGCTTGCTTAAGCGCCAGGCCCCGGCCAAGGAGATGGCTTCTTGGCTGATACCTTCCATGAGGCAGCCGTCGCCCATGAAGACCCAGGTGCGGTGGTCCACCACGATGTGGCCCGGGCGGTTGAACTCGTCGGCCAAGAGCTTCTCGGCCAGCGCCATGCCCACGGCATTGGTCAAGCCTTGGCCCAGCGGTCCGGTGGTGGTTTCAACCCCGGGGGTGTGGCCAACTTCCGGGTGGCCTGGGGTGCGGCTGCCGCGCTGGCGAAAGCGCTGCAGCTCAGACATGGGCAGGTCGTAGCCGGTCAGGTGCAGCAAGGCATACAAGAGCATGGACGCATGGCCGTTGCTCAGCACAAAGCGGTCGCGGTCCCACCACTGCGGGTTGCTGGGGTTGTGCTTGAGGTGGCGCGTCCACAGCGCCTCGGCCATCTCGGCCATGCCCATGGGTGCGCCGGGGTGGCCGGAGTTGGCCTGCTGGACCGCGTCCATGGCCAAGGCGCGCAGGGCGTTGGCCAGGGGGTGACGTTGGCCGTTATCCGGGCGAACCACCCGGTCAGAAGAAGTTGATGCCATTGGTGGCTCCTGGTTTTGCCGATAAGCGAAGTGACGCCGTCACACTGAAGAGGCCTCCCGCGTGACCGCAGGCGTCGCGTCAAGCGGCCACTGTGGAACCGGCTTTGCCGGGCCACTGGTGGCGCCCCCTGGGGGAGCGGCGTAGCCGCTTCGGGGGGGTCAATTCATCGCGCGTTTCTTGCGCTCCATCATTCGCCAGATGAAGGGCGTGAAGATGAGCTGCATGGCCAGCTCCATCTTGCCGCCTGGCACCACCACGGTGTTGGCACGGGACATGAAGCTGTCGTTGATCATGTTCAGCAGATAGGGGAAGTCGATGCCCTTGGGGTTGGCAAAACGGATCACGCACAGGCTTTCGTCGGCACTGGGGATGTCACGCGAGATAAACGGGTTGGAGGTGTCCACCACCGGCACGCGCTGGAAGTTGACATGCGTGTGCGCAAACTGCGGGCAGATGTAGTTCACGTAGTCGGGCATGCGGCGCAGGATGGTGTCCGTCACGGCTTCGGCGCTGTAGCCGCGCACGTTCTTGTCGCGGTAGAGCTTCTGGATCCACTCCAGATTGATGACCGGCACCACGCCGGTCAGCAAGTCGGGGTGGCGCGCAATGTTCACCTCGGGCGTGACGACACCCCCATGCAGACCTTCGTAAAACAAGAGGTCCGTCTGCTCGGGCAGCGCCTCCCAGGGCGTGAAGGTGCCGGGGTCTTGTTGGTAGGGCGCAGCCTCGCCTGGGTCGTGCAGGTATTTGCGGCGCTGGCCGTTGCCACACTCGCCATAGCTGCGAAACAGTTGCTCCAACTCAGGGAAGAGGTTGTTCTCTGGCCCAAAGTGGCTGAAGTTCTTGTCACCCGCTTTCTCGGCCTCGGCCTGGCGCTTGCGCATCTCCAGGCGGTCATAGCGATGGAAGCTGTCGCCCTCGATGATGGCGGCGCTGACCTTCTCGCGGCGAAAGATGTTCTCAAAGGTGCGGGTCACCGACGAGGTGCCCGCGCCGGACGAACCGGTGATGGCGATGATGGGGTGTTTCTCAGACATGGGGCGTCTCCAAAATGGCAATGCGGCGGCCTCACCCTGCACTCGGCAAGGCGGCGAAAAGCGGTCAGTCTCTGAACAGGCTGCGCTCGGTGAACAGCGGTACGACCTCGTCGCGCGGTGCCGGCTGCTGGTGGTAGCGCTCGATGCGCTCGACCTCGTTCTTGGAGCCAAACACCAGGCCGATGCGCTGGTGCAGCTCGGTGGGCTTGACGCCCAGCACCGGCTGGCGGCCGGTGGAGGCGCGGCCACCGGCCTGCTCCATCAAGAAGCCGACAGGGTTGGCTTCATACAGCAGGCGCAGACGGCCCGGCTTGCTCGGGTCTTTGGTGTCTCTCGGGTACATGAACACCCCACCGCGCATCAGGATGCGGTGGGCCTCGGCCACCATGGAGGCGATCCAGCGCATATTGAAGTCTTTGCCGCGCGGGCCGGTGGCGCCGGCCAAGCACTCGTCCACATAGCGCTTGATGGGCGCTTCCCAAAAGCGGCTGTTGCTGGCGTTGATGGCGAACTCGCGGGTGTCTTCAGGCACCTGCACGTCCGGATGGGTCAGCATGAACTCGCCCAGGTTCGGGTCCAAGGTAAAGCCCACCACGCCGTTGCCCACGCTCAGCATCAACATGGTGGTGGGGCCGTACAGCGCATAGCCTGCAGCCACCTGGGCGGCGCCTGGCTGCAGAAAGTCCGCCTCGCTCACATCGCGCCCGCTTTGAATAACCTCTGGGGGCGCCCGCAAGATGGAGAAGATGCTGCCCACCGACACATTCACGTCGATGTTGGACGAGCCATCCAGCGGGTCAAACACCAGCAGGTACTTGCCGCGCGGGTAGCTGGCCGGAATCTGATAGGGCTCGGCCATCTCCTCAGAGGCCAGCCCCGCCAAGTGGCCCGACCACTCATTGCGGCGAATGAACACTTGATTGGAGAGCACGTCCAACTTCTTCTGCACCTCGCCCTGCACATTGATGGCGCCGCCCGCCAGCTCCACATCGCCGCTGCTGCCGCCCAACTCCCCGAAGGCCACCGCACGGGCAATGGCTTTGCAGGCCAGTGAGACATCCAGCAGCAGCGCATTGAGCTCGCCACTGGCCCCTGGGAAGCGGCGTCGCTGCTCAATCAGATACTGGGTCAGCGTGGACCGGTTGGACAAAGGCATGGGGGAGGTCTCCTCATTGTTCTGACAGGCGGGGGCACCCAGTGCAGGCAGGGGCCGGCAGGGCCGATGACGCAATGTAGAGACGACGTCGTTTAAGGTAAATTCATTGATCTTTGGCTTTTGATTCAGAGAAACTTAATCAATGAAGACCGTCACCTTCCGCCAGCTCCGCGTCTTCACCGAAGTGGCGCGCCACCTGAGCTTTGTGCGGGCGGCCGAAAGCCTGCACCTCACGCCCCCAGCCGTGACCATGCAGATCAAGGAGTTGGAAGGGGCAATTGAGCTGCCGCTGTTTGACCGCCAAGGCCGCAAAGTGGCACTGACCACCGCCGGTGAGTACTTCTTGGTCTATGCCAAGCGCCTGCTGGCCACGCTCAAAGACGCGAACGACGCCATGGCCCGCTTTCGCAAGCTGGAGACCGGCTTGTTGACCGTGGGCCTGGTCAGCACGGCCAAGTACTTTGTGCCGCGCCTCTTGGTGAACTTCCGGCAAGAGCACCCGGGCGTGGAGGTCAAGCTCACCGTCAGCGCCAACCGCGAGCAGTTGGTCACGCACTTGGTGAACGGCGAGGTGGACTTGGCCATCATGGGCCGCCCGCCGCTCGAGCTGGCCGCGCGTTCGGAGCCCTTTGCCGCCAACCCGCATGTATTTGTGGCACCGCCCGGCCACCCCATCTTTCGCAGCGGCCACCCGCCGGTGTCGGCCTTGGCAGCCTTTCCGCTGATCGTGCGTGAGGCGGCCTCAGGCACCCGCGCCCTGATGGACCGCTTCTTCCAAAACCACCGGGTTGAGCCGCGCATTGCCATGGAAATGCCCAGCAACGAGACCATCAAGCAAGCCGTGATGGCCGGCATGGGCTTGAGCTTTCTGAGCCTGCACACCTTGGGGTTAGAGCTGAAGACGCGCGAGCTGGAGATCGTCAACGTTGAAGACACGCCGGTGATGCGGCTGTGGAATGTGGTGCATCTGCAAAGCCGGGTGCTCTCCCCCGCCGCCGAGGCCTTTCGCTACTTCATCCTTGAAGAGGGGGAAAAGTACCTGGCGGCGCATGATGCGCCCTGGCTGAAGCTGAGTGGAGAAACAGAGGGTTGAAGTGGGCCTTGGCAGGCCTGCGGCCACTCACAGGCCCGTCAGCGGGTGCGCCAAGCGCCCATCCCCATGGTGGCGCAGCACCTCGGCAATCACCACCTGGTAGCCCTTGAGCCAGCGCGCCTGCAAGGCCTTGGCCTCGCGGTGTTCGGGCAGGGCCATCAAGGCCTGGATGGCGGCCTCGTCGCGCCAGTAATAGACGTTGCAGATTTGGCCTGTGGTGGTGGAGGTCCAGCTCTCTTCGCCGATGTAGCCGGGCAGCGCGCGGGCCGCTTGGGCGATGCGCTCATCCAGGGCGTGGAAGGTCTCGTCGTAGTCGCCGGGCAGAAAGGTGAAGGTGGTGGTGTACATCGTCACATGGGTGGTCATTGAAGCGCTTGACGCGCCAGGCTGATGGCCAGCACGCTCATGGTCAGGCCGACCACACCGTCCAGCACCCGCCAGGCCAGCGGCTTGGCAAACAGCGGCGCCAAGGCCCGCGCACCATAACCCAAGAGCACAAACCACAACACGCTGGCGCCGCCCGCCCCCAGCAAAAACGCCGCCTGCGTGCCGGGCGGCTGGCGCGCCCCCACCGCCCCCACCAGCACCACGGTATCCAGATAGACATGGGGGTTCAGCAGGCTCAGCGTCAAGGTCTGGGCCAGCACCGCCCCCACCGGGCGGGTGGCGGTGCTCGCGTCGGCCCGCAGCGCCTCGGCCTGGCCCATGCGCCGAAAGGCCGACAGCGCATACCAGGCCAGCAGCAGCGCGCCGCCCAAGGCCAGGGCCTGCAGGGCGGCCGGATGCTGGCCCAGGCTGGCGGCCAGGCCGCTGACGCCCAGGGTCATCAGCACCACATCCAGCGCCGCACAGGTGGCCACCACCGCGCCGACATGCTCGCGCTTGATGCCCTGTTGAAGCACCAAGGTGTTCTGCGCACCAATCGCCACGATGAGCGAAGCGCTGAGGGTGAAGCCCGTGAGCAGCACGGGCCAGGTGGAGTCGTTCAACATCAACATGGCCTCAGTGTCGCCGCGATCGTGCTGAACTCGAATGAAATCTGCTAAGGTTGATGAAGCCATTTTCATCTGACTATGATTGACACCCACCTCCTTTTGACCGTGGCCACGGTGGTACGTGAGGGCAGCTTCGAGCGTGCCGCGCAGCGCCTGCACATCACCCCGTCGGCCGTGTCGCAGCGCGTGCGCTTGCTGGAAGACCGCCTGGGCACGGCCCTGGTGCTGCGCGGCCAGCCCTGCAGCGCCACCGAGGCCGGTGCCCAGCTCTGCCGCCATGCCGACATCGTGGGCCTGCTGGAAGATGAGCTGCGGCGGCAGATGCCCGCCACTGCCAGCGCCAGCACGGCCCGCAGCAGCTTGCGCATTGCCGTCAATGCCGACAGCTTGGCGACTTGGTTCCTGCCCGCGCTGGCCGAGTTAGCCCAGGCGGGCAGCGCCTGGCTGGATGTGACCGTGGCCGACCAAGACCAAACCGCCGAGGGCTTGCGGCGCGGGCAGGTGCTGGCGGCCGTCACCTCGCAAGCCCAGGCCGTGCCGGGCTGCCGCAGCCGCCGCTTGGGTGCGCTGCGCTATGTGGCCACGGCCAGCCCGCGCTTCATGGCGCGTTGGTTCGCGCGCGGGGTCAGTGCCGAGGCGCTGAGCGTGGCGCCTTCGCTGGTGTTCAACCAAGATGATCGCCTGCAAGAGCGCTGGGTCAAGCGCCTGCTGCGCCGCCCCCTGCCCTTGCCCGCCCACCGCCTGCCGTCCTCAGACGCCTTTGTGCGCGCCGCCCTGGCCGACATGGGCTGGGGCATGAACCCGCTGCCCTTGGTGGCGCCTTTGCTGGCCAGCGGCGCCTTGGTGGAGCTGCTGCCCGACAAGCCGCTGGATGTGCCGCTGTATTGGCAGGTGGTCACCCTGGAGGTGCCCGTGCTGGACGATCTCAGCGCCTGCGTGCAGCGCCATGCGGCCCAACAACTGTCATGATCACCCCATGAACACCTCTTCACCCGTGACCCTGATCACCGGCGCCTCCAGCGGCATTGGCCGTGTCACCGCCCTTGAGCTGGCCCGTGCCGGCCACCGCGTGGTGCTGGCAGGCCGCAGTGCCAGCAAACACCAGCCCGTGCTCGACGAGATCGCCGCGCTGCCCGCATCACCGCAAGCCCTCTGGCTGGAGCTGGACCTGGGCGATTTGACCTCGGTGGCCGCTTGTGCCCAAGCCTTTTTGGACCTGGGCTGGCCCTTGCACACTTTGATCTTGAACGCCGGGCTGGCGGGCCAGCGCGGCCGCAGCGCCTCGGGCTTTGAGATGGCGTTTGGCGTCAACCACCTGGGCCACTTTGCGCTGGCCCAAGCCCTGCTGCCTTGCTTGCAGGCTTCAGCCCCGGCGCGGGTCATCACCGTGGCCAGCAAGATGCACTTTCGGGCCAATGGCCTCGATTGGGAGGCGCTGCAGCGGCCCACAGCCAGCCTGACCGGCGTGCCCGAGTACAACGTCTCTAAGCTGGCCAACGTGCTGTTCGCCACCGAGCTGGCGCGCCGCTTGGCGGGCAGCGGCGTGGAGAGCTATGTGGTGCACCCCGGCATCGTCGCCACCGAGGTCTGGCGCCATGTGCCTGCCCTGGTGCGGCCACTGCTGCGCCTGATGTGGGGCATGATCACCCCGCAAGAAGGCGCCCGCAGCACGCTGAAGTGCGCCACCGCCCCCAGCGCCGAGCTACAGCACGGCGGGTATTACGACCGCGAGCGTTTGAAGCCGCCCAGCGCTGTGGCCCAGGATCTGGCCTTGGCCCAGGCCTTGTGGGCGCGCAGCACGGCATGGTGCACCGGTGCTCAAATCGGCCAGGCAGGCGGCTCAGGGGCGGCGCTCTGAAGGCCCCACTTCGCTGAACCAGCGGAGCTTCAGCGCGTCAAGGCCATGAAGATCTCCGGCAGTCGCTGCGGCAGTTGCGCGACTCGGTCAATCACGGAATAGCGCGCACCGAAGATGCGCTGCACATAGCCGTCGGCTTTGGCGTCCACGCTGACGCAGTGGGTGTAGATGCCGCATTCGTCGCGCAAGGCTCGCACGGCCTGGGCGGCATCGTCGATCAGCGCCATGGGGTGATCGCTGTCCACGTCCGCAGGCTGGCCGTCGGTCAGTATCAACAGCAGGCGCTTGTCGGCCTTGCGGCCACTCAGCAAATGCCCGGCATGGCGCAGCGCCGCGCCCATGCGGGTTGAATAGGCCGCCTGCACGCCGGCCAAGCGGGCCTTGGGCAGAGCGTCACGCTCCCAGTGCTCGCCAAAGCCCTTGATGTGCCAGTACCGCACTTCATGGCGGGTATTGGAGTGAAAGCCAGCAATGGCCAACTGATCGCCCAGGGTTTGAATGGCTTGGGCCAAGAGGGCCACGGCGACGCGCGTCAGCGACAACACCGTCTGCCCCTCGGTGCCGGGCACCGCATCGTTGACCGAGGCCGACAGGTCCAACAGCAAGAGCACGGCCATGTCCCGCCCTTGGGGGTGGTGGCTGGTGTAGACCCGCTCGTCCACTGCTTGGCCGCTGGCGCGGGCGTTGATGAGGGCTCGCAGCGCCGCGTCTACATCCAACTCCGTGCCCTGCGCTTGCTGGCGCAGGCGCTGGCGGTCCTGGGGTTTGAGCGCATCGAGCAGGCGCTGCAGATGCCGGCTGGTGGCGCCGTGCTCGGCCAGCAAGCGGTCGATCTGGGTCGCATCACCTGCGGGCTGCAGGCCATCGAACACGCAGGCCCAATCGGGCCGCATCTGTTGGCTGCTCGGGTCCCACTCGGGGTAATGGCGAGGTGGCAGCCCCCCTTCCTGTGGTGCTGCCTGGGGCCGTGTGCGCTGGGGCTGATCTTCTTCATCACCGTCTTCGATGAAGGTCCAGAGATGGCGGTTGTCATCGCGCCAAGGCACGTGGGTGTCGGCAAAGCACACGGCCGCACGCTGATCGCTTTGCTGGCGCGTGCGCGCCGCCCAGGCCAGGGCCAGCTCAGCCATCTCGCGGGTGGAACTGCTCCCCTGTACCAGTGCCGCTTGAAAGCGGGTGATGAAGCCGGCCTGCTCAGCATCCGCCTCCAAGTCGCCCCACAGCAGCGCGCGAGACAAGCGCGTCAGGCGCACTCGCAAGCTGCTTTGCCCTTGGGCGTCTATGCCGTCTAGGCTGGGCCACGGGTGTAGGCGGCGCATGGCGTCTTGCAGCCCTGGGGCCTGTCGTATGACCAAGGCGTCCATGCGCGCATCTTCAAAGCACTCCACGGCCAAGCGCTGCAGGGGGCTCCAGTTGTCGGCGACCAAAGGGCTGGACGCTCGCCGGTGCTGGGCCAGGTGCGCCAACATCAGGCGGTAAGCCAGGAGGGCAGGCACGCCCGCTTGATCCTCCAGCACCTCGGGCAGACGCAGGCCCAGCAAGTCCCCCTCTTGCGCCATATAGGGCTGCAGGGGCGCTGCGGCGAGCGGCCCCTCGGCCGCCCCTTCTTGCAGCGCAACAGGCATGGGCACGAGCTGGGCCTCTAGCGCCCACAGCGCGCGCAGGCCCAAGGTCAGGCGGGTTTGCACATCCATCAGCAGCAGGCCACGGCGCTCGCGCTGCAGCACGGCACGGCTGTCCTCGGACTGCAGGCTGAAGTAGGCGCGCTGTCGCTGCGGGTGGCGGCCATGCAGGCGGATGCCGACCTCCATCCAGCGCCCCAATCCCGCCAGGGGCACTTGGCTCAGCAAACGCGGCGCATGCTCTAAAAAGTCGATCAAGCTGGGGCTGGGTTCGGTGGCATGACGGCCATGGATGGACACACTGGTGGCCTGCACCAAACGCTGCACCCATTGCCCATAGACCTGCAATGCAGCGAGGCCAGGCCATCGCCGCGCCACCCCCGGCAGGCTCTGCAGATAAGGAGCAATCGCCCGGCCGTTGGGCGACTTTTGCAAGACGGCGACGGTGTCGGCCACCGTGGGCAAGAGGGCCGAGCCTTGGTGCTGCATCAGCGCCGGCAAGACATCCATGCCCGCCAGCAAGGGCTCTGGGCCGCGCCCTAGGCGGCCCAGCCCTGCGCAGAAGTCCAGCCAGGCGTCGATGTCACTCGCGGGCAGGCATTGCACCGCGTGGGTCACATGGTCCTCGAAGACCGCCTGCACCTCGGCAAAGCGCGAGTCCAAGCGCTGGCGCAAGGCCTCTAAGCGAAGGGCCGGCACAGGGGGGTTCACAGCCGCTCCAGGCTCAGATCACGGCCAAGACCGCATGTTCCAAGGCGTCGCGCAGGTCTGCATCGTCCGTCAACGGGCGGACCATGGCCATCCGGCACGCCGCCTGCATGCTCACGCCGCCTTGCATCAATCGCCCGGCATTGACCAGCAGGCGTGTGGACATGCCCTCGACCAAACCATGGCCCTTCAGCCGCCGGGCCGCTTGGGCCACCACGATCAGTTGATGGGCCTGCGCCACGCCGATACCCGTCTCGGTGCACAGGATCTCCGCCTCGACCTCCGCGGGCGGGTAGTCGAAATCAAAGGCCGTGAAGCGCTGGCGGGTCGAGGGCTTCAGGTCCTTCATCAGGCTTTGGTAACCGGGGTTGTAAGAGATCACCAACTGAAAGTCAGGGTGGGCGTGGATCAACTCGCCCTTTTTGTCCAAGGGCAGTTGCCGCCGGTGGTCCGTGAGCGCATGAATGACCACCGTGGTGTCCTGCCTAGCCTCCACCACTTCATCCAGGTAGCAGATGCCACCGTGGCGGGCGGCCAGGGCCAGCGGTCCGTCTTGCCAGCGGGTGCCGCTGGGCTCCAGCAAGAAGCGCCCGACGAGATCAGCCGCCGTCATGTCTTCATTGCAGGCCACGGTGACCAAGGGTCGCTGCAGCCGCCAGGCCATGTACTCCACAAAGCGGCTCTTGCCGCAGCCGGTGGGGCCTTTGACCATCACCGGCAGGCGTGCGGCATAGGCCGCCTCGAACAAGGCCACTTCATCGGCTTGGGCTTGGAAGTGGGGCTCGCGCGCGATGCGCCAATCCTGCAGCGGGTCCATGGGCCGGCCTCAGGTCAGCGGTGGACGCCGGAGAGCTTGTCGCGCCAACCCGGGTACAAGGCATCGGCATCCTTGGGGAAGCTGTCAAAGGCGCGGGCAAATTCGCGGTGCTCTTTGGCCCATTCAATCGGGTCGGCCTTGGCCTTCCAGCACTCATAGGCTTGGCGCAGGCTGGTGGCACCGGCTGCAGGGCTGTCGATGTGGCCGTAGCTGCCGCCGCCGGCGGTGTTGATGACATTGCCGTGGCCGAGGTTCTCGAAGAAGCCCGGCAGGCGCAGCGCATTCATGCCGCCCGAGATGATGGGGGTGGTCGGCTTCATGCCGAACCACTCTTGCGGGTAGATGGGGCCCTGGTAGCTGTCGCGCTCGATGATGTAGGCGATGGCGCGGTCGTCCCTCTCGCCTTCCATCTTGCCGAAGCCCATGGTGCCCACGTGGATGCCGCTGGCGCCTTGCAGCCGCGACATCTTGGCCAGCACATAGGCGCTGTAGCCGCGCTTGGCGCTGGGGCTGGTGACAGCGCCGTGGCCGGCACGGTGGTAGTGCAGGTATTGGTGGGGGAAGGTGCGGCGGGCGGTGGTGACCATGCCCGGGCCACCGACATAGCCATCGACCAAGAAGGCCACTTTGTCGGCATCGGGGCCAAAGGCCTCCAGGATGTACTCGCCGCGAGCCACCATTTCATAGTGGTCGTCCGCCGTGATGTTGGCCGAGAAGAGCTTGGCCTGGCCGGTTTCGTCCATGGCACGGCGCATGGCGTCCACCACCAGCGGGATGGTCTTCTTCATGGGGGCGAAGACTTGGTTGCCTTGGGGCTCGTCGTTCTTGATGAAGTCGCCCCCCAACCAGAACTCATACGCCGCTTTGGCAAAGGGTTCAGGCCGCAGGCCCAGCTTGGGCTTGATGATGGTGCCGGCAATGTAGCCACCATCCTTGATGGGGCGCCCCAAGATACGCCAGAGGTCGGAGATGTCTTTGGCTGGGCCATCGAACAACTGGATGGCGCGCGGCGGCATGTAGAAGTCGATCATCTTGGCATGCTGGATGTCGCCCATGCCTTGGTTGTTGCCGATGACCAGGGTCAGGAAGCTGACGATCATCATCCGACCGTCGGTGATGTTGCGGTCGAACAGGTCCAGCGGATAGGCAATGCGCATGTCCTCGCTGGCTTCGTCGATGTAGTAGACCAAGGCGTCCACGCCTTTGGTGAACTCGTCGGTGGTGCTGACCTCCACGTTCGTGCCTGTGGACGACTCGGCCGCAAAGTGGGCGGCCGCCTCCAGATAACCGTGCCCGGCCTTGGGCTTCATGGTGTAGGCCACCAAGATGTGGCGGCCACCGTCGATCAAGGCCTTTTCACTCAGGCTCAGGTCGGCATAGCGGTTCGATTGGTCCATCTGTCGTCTCCGGTTTGGGATGCGTTGGACGGCATCCTAGGAGGGCAGATGGATAAGGTGAAGTCAGCTTTTTTGACTCTTCACTTAAGAATAATCTTAACGAGCGTTGACGATGTCCCTGTGCATGGGGGCCAGCACGGCCAGCAAACGGCTTTGCACGCCAAAGGGCACGCCCTGCACATCCAAGCTGTGCTGCAAAACCTCGACCACGGCATTGAAGTCGGCGCGGGTGATGTCCATGCCGCTGTGCAGGCGGCGGTGGTTGCGCTGGCGGCTGCAAGGGCCGCCACTGACCTGGCAGAACTCCAGGGCCAGCTCGGTTTTGAAGCGCTGGGCGTCAGAGCCTTCAAAGAACGGCGCCACGCGCCTATCCGCCAGCAAGCGCGTGTGAAAGACCGCCACCAAGGCCTCGATGCCGGCTTGCCCGCCCAGGGCGCGGTAGAGGCCGTCATCGGCAGGCACGGGGGGCAGGTAGGTGTCTCGCAGGTCGGGCAATACCGGGTCGGGCTCTTCGGCGCGGGCCTGGGTGGCCAGGCTCCAGGTCAGGGCGAACACACTGGCCGACAGCAGGGCCGCCGCCACCGCCTGACCCGCCGGATGAGACCACCAGCGTACTGGCGACTTGGGGGAGGCAGTGTGACTCATGGCGTGACTTGCACAGAGAGATAGAGGCCGCGCTGCGGCCTGGGGGTCACCGCCGGGACGACGCGGCCCAGGTCGGCCCAGGCCACGGTCAAGGAGGCCGTCTTAGTAGGCGCCCAGGCGACGAAAAAGTCCTTCCAATCATCCGCCGCCAAGCCATCACCCAAGGCCGAGGGGTTGAGCTTGTCAGGCATGCGTCGGTACTCTGCGCCCACGGCCAAGTCGCGCCGCAAGAGCCAGGCCACGCTGACTTCGGGCTGCAGACTGCGTGCTGGGCTGTTGCTACTGCCAAAGCCAAGCAGACCATTCTGGTTGGCACGGGTCCAGCGCAGCGTGCCATTGACCAGCACCCTGGGGCCTAGCAACAGCTTGGTCGCACCCAAGGTGAACTCGGCGTCGCGGGTGCGAGCCCCCAGCGCCGCCAACGTGGGAGCCAAGCCCCCAGCGTCTAGACGCCGCAGTTGCATGCCTACCGCCAGTTGTGGCCACAGGCTGTCGCTGTCCAGCAATGCCTCACCGACAAGCCGCCACTTGCCGGACAGCACATCTTGCTTCAGGTGCAGGCCGGGCAAGCCCAGGGCTGCGCCCGTGGCACCGGTGTCAAAGTCCTGGTGGGCGAGGGAGATCTCCCAGCGGTCGTCCCCACTGAGGGTGAGGCCACCGCCCCAGAAACCGTAGTCCTGCGTGCGCAGCCGGGTGACGAAGGCCGAGAGGCCCCATTGGCCCTCGGTGGCATAGGTGCCAGTCAAGGCCCAGGGCGTGAGGCCGCCGCCGGCGGCACCGTCCACACTGGAGACGCCGCCCGTCAGCAGCAGCTTGCCGTGGCGGCCGTCAGCGTGTTGGCTTTGAGCCAAGGCGGCAGGCCACGCACACAGCCATGCTGCACAGGCTGAGACGGCCATCAAGCTGGTTTTCAGGGCGGAGATCATGCCGCCCATTCTGAGCAGCTACCGCCCCCGCCGCCTCGCAAAAAGGCAGGCGCTTTGGCGCTTGTTTCAGGCTTTAAGGGCGGGCGCTTCCTCAGGCAATGTGGCCAAGATGGCCATGCCCAGCGCCATCACGGCCGCCGTCAACCACAACGCACCTCGAAAGCTGCCGCTGGCTTGGGCCATGGCACCCGCGACTGCGGGCGCGATGATCTGCGCCGCACCATAGCTCAGGGTCAGCCGAGCCATGGCTTTGCCAGGGTTGGCGGGCGAGCGCCGCCCCACCAGCGCCAAGGTCAGGCTGACGATGCCGATGAACGTGGCGCCATAACCCACCGCCCCCAGCAGCGCTGCTGCCAAGGAGCCCGACAACGCGGGCAAGATGACCGACAGCGTCTGCAGCCCAAAGGCCAACAGCAAAGCCCGCGTGTCACCCAGCCGACGTGCCACCCTGTCCCACAGAAACACCGCCGGCATGGCAGCCAAGCCCACCAGCGCCCAGGCCAGCGGCCCTTGCCCCGCCAAGGCCGGTTCGCGCTCGACGATGGCCACCGTGAACGTGGCGCTGATCACAAAGCCCCAGCCCGCTGCAAAGTAGCTGCCAGCCATGGTCCACATCCAGCGCTTAGACGCGGTGGGCGCGGCGGCTTGCGCAGCCGCGGTGGCCGCAGGCGGCGGCACCGGCGGGCGCCACAGCCAGGCCGGGGCAAAGAAGACAAGGCCCACCACCGCCAGCGCCAGCCATTGGGTGGACCACAAAGGCCAGACGCGCTGCAAAGCCCAGGCGCCCACGGCCGACACCACAATGCCCAGCCCCAAGCCGATGAAGTGCACGCCCAGCTCAGGCCGCCGCCCTTGGCGCATCAGCCAGCCCAATACCAGCCCCGAGCCCAGCAACATGCCGGTGGCGCCACACAAGCCCCCCAGATAGCGCCACAGCGCCCAGGCCGGCCACCAGGCCGAGACGGCCATCAAGGCGGTGCACAACAGCGCCATCCACAAGCCCGCGCCGTAGAGCCGGTGGCGCCAGCGGGCGTCGTCGATCCAGGCGGCCGCCAAAGCGCCACTCATATAGCCGGCGTAATTGACCGCCGCCAAGCCGCCCGCCGCTGCGTCGCTCAGGCCTGTTTGCGCCTGCAAGGCGGGCAGCAACGGCGTGTAGGCAAAGCGCGCCAAGCCAATGGTCAACACCAGGCCACAAATGCCACCGGTGATGACCTGCCAAGGGTGCAGTGCGCGAGCGCCGCTCAAAACGGCCCTTCGGCCAACAAACGTTCAATCTGCGCCTTGCGGTCGTTGCCCCAGAAGGGCTCGCCGTCGACGATGAAAAAGGGCGCACCGAAAACCCCGATGCGAATGGCCTGCTCGTTGACTTGGCGCAGGCGCTCCTTCCAAGCGGGGTCATTCCAGGCGGCTTCGGCAGCCGGGGCATCAAGACCCGACTCGAGCACCAAAGCCTTGAGGGCGGTGGCATCGTTGAGGGCGACGCCCCGCGTGAAGTAGGCCCTGAAGGCGCTGCGCGCCCATTGGGCGGCGGCGGGCTCGCCCTGGGTGTCATGCAGCCACCAGAAAATGCGTGCGGCGTTCTGCGTGGCAATCGGAAAAGGTTCGGGCTGCACAAAGGGCACGCGCTCATAGCGGGCCGAGCGGGCAAAGTCACGCAGCGAGTATTCGCGCTTAAGCGGATAGGCCACAGGGCTTTTCAGCTCGGCGGCGGCAAAGGTCACACCCAGCAAAATCGCGTGGCGACGCACAGTGCGGCCGTGGCGGGCCGCCAGCGCGTCGATCCACTCGTGCGCCACATAGGCATAGGGCGACGAAAAATCGAAGTAGAACTCGATGGGGGATTTCATAGGTCTCAACGATAAACGCAGCGGGGCCTGGCCGCCCAGCGGGCTTGCCCTGAATGCCCCTAGAAAAGCCGCCGAATGACCCTCTATTTGCGCCAGAACTGCGGTGTCAGCAGCACCAACACCGAGAACAACTCCAAGCGACCCAAGAGCATGGTGATCGTACAAACCCAGGTTTGAAAGTCGGTCAGCCCTTGGAAGTTGCCTGCAGGCCCCACTTGCCCGAGGCCCGGCCCGGTGTTGTTGATACAAGCCACGACGGCCGTGAAGGCGGTGATGGCGTCCAGCCCTGACAGCAGCAAGAGCATGGTGGCACCGATGGTGACCGCGCCATAGATCAGCATGAAGGCCAAGATGGCTGACAGCACATCGGCGCTGACCACCCCTCCACCCAAGGTCACAGGCTGCACCGCTCGGGGGTGCAAGATGCGAGTCAGCTCACGCTTGGCTTGCTTGAGCAACAGCAGGCTGCGCACCAGCTTGATGCCACCGCCGGTGGAGCCCGCGCAAGTGGAAAAACCACAGAGAAACAGCATGAAGACCGGTGCGAACACGGGCCACTGTGCATAGTCCGTCGTGGCATAGCCGGTGGTGGTGGCTACTGAGACCACATTGAAGGCAGCAAAGCGCAGCGCCTCCAGGGGCTCTGCGTAGGTGCCGTGAGCCAGCAGGACGCCCGTAATGAGCAACACCGCGCCGAGCATCAAGGCCCAAAAGCACTTGGCCTCAAAGTCAGCCCACAAGACCTTCAAGCTCTTGCGCCGCCAAGCGACGAAGTACAGCGCAAAGTTAACCCCTGCTGCCAGCATGAAGAAGATGGCCACCGACTCAATCAAGGGCGAGTTGAACGCGCCCAGGCTGGCGTCATAAGAAGAGAAGCCGCCCAAGGACACCGTGGTGCACATGTGCATGAAGGCATCCGCCCAGCCCATGCCCGCCCAGCGATAAGCCAGCAAGCAGCTGACGCACACCAAGAAGTACACCGCCCACAGGCCTCTGGCCGTCTCGGCGATGCGAGGCGTGAGCTTTTGGTCTTTCATGGGCCCGGGGGTTTCAGCCTTGAAGATCTGGCTGCCCCCCACACCCAGCAAAGGCAAGATCGCCACCGCCAACACCAAGATGCCCATGCCACCCAGCAGCACCATGAAGCAGCGCCACACATTGATCGACAGAGGCAAGTGATCCAAACCCGTCAGCACTGTGCCGCATGTCGTGGTCAAGCCGGACATGGCTTCAAAGTAGGCATCGGTGAAACTGAGCTGCGGCAATTGCAGCCACAACGGCAAGGCTCCAAACAAAGGCAGCACCGTCCAGACCAGGGTCACCAACAAGAAACCATCGCGTGGCTGCAGCTCTCGACGGCTGCGGCGGCTGGCGAAGAACACCCACAGACCCGACGCAAAGGTGATCGCTATCGACACCAAGAAGGCATGCAAGGCTGCGTCGCCGCCCCACCACGCAAAGGCCGTGGGCACACCCATGGCCAGCGCAAACATCATCAACACACCGCCCAGCACGGTGAACACAGGCGCAAAGTGAGCCACTGCCGTCTCCGCGCTTTAGAAGAAGGTCGCCCCGACCTGGAACAGCTTCTCCACCTGGCGCAGCATGCGCTTGCGGGGCACGAAGACGATCACATGGTCCAAAGCCTGAATGACGGTGTCGTGGTGGGCCATCAGCACCTGGGGCTGGGCGTCCTCGCCCGCCAAGGCACCATCGGCCGTGTGCAGGCCTCGCACAATGGCGCCCACCTGCACGCCATGCGGCAGGTCCAACTCATCCACCCGGCGGCCCACCATGCGGCAGGTGCGGGCGTCACCGCGCACCACCGCCTCTAGCGCCTCGGCCGCACCCCGCCGCAGGCTGTGCACCGCTTCCACGTCGCCGCGCCGCACATGAGCCAGCAGCTCACCGATCACCGCACTGGCGGGTGAGAGGGCAATGTCGATTTGCGTGCCTTGCACCAGGTCCGCATAGGCCTTGCGGTTGATCAGCGCCAGCACGCGCTTGGCGCCCATGCGCTTGGCCAGCAGGCAGGCCATGATGTTGTCTTCGTCGTCATTGGTGAGCGCGGCGAAGAGGTCCATGTCGCGGACGTTTTCGTCCTCCAGCAAATCTTCGTCGGTGCAGTCCCCGTGCAACACCAGGGCTTGTGAGCCCAGTTGCGTGGCCAAGTAGTCGCAGCGGGTTCGGTCTTGCTCAATCAGCTTGACTTGGTAGTCCACACAGGCCTCGCGGGCCAAGCGCAGGCCCACTTTGCCACCACCGGCCAGCATGACCCGCTTGACCGGCGGCAGCGCCGTTTGACGCAGGGCCGCCAGCACGCCCGCAATGTGCTCGGTGGCAGCCAGCACGAAGACCTCGTCGCCGGGCTCGATCACCGTCTGCCCATCCAGCGAGGGCATGACCCGGTCTTGCCGATAGATGGCCACCACGCGCATGTCCAGGCCAGGCGCCAAGGTTTGCACTTCTTCCAAGCGGTGGCCCACCAAGAGGCCGCCGGGCACCGCCCGCACCACCATCAGGCTGACCAAGCCGTGGCCGAACTCCATCACCTGCAGTGCTTCAGGGTAGGCAATCAGCTTGCGGATGGTGGCGGTGACGGACGCCTCGGGGCAGATCACCTCGTCCACCGCAAAGCCCGTCTTGGCCATCAAGGCCGAGCCGGGCGAAAACTCGCTGGAGCGCAAGCGCGCAATGGTGGTGGGCACGCTAAACAGGTCATGCGCCACCTTGCAGGCGACCAAATTCGTCTCGTCGGACGAAGCGCAAGCAATCAGCATGTCGGCATCGGCAATGCCAGCTTGCTCCAGCACCGAGGGCTGAATGCCGTTACCCACCACGCCACGCAGGTCCAAGCGGTCTTGCAGCGGGCGCAGGCGGGCGGGGTCGGGGTCGATCACCGTGATGTCGTTCTTCTCGGAGACCAGGCTCTCGGCCACACTCTCGCCCACGCGCCCCGCGCCCAAAATGATGATGTTCATAAGCCGCCATCATACGAGGCGGCACTTGCGATGCGTCATGCACGGCGCCACAGATGGCCGTAGCATCCGGCCATGACCCTGAACCTCGCGCTCGCCTGTCTGGCGCTCTGCATCGCCTTGGCCCTGCGCCCCTGGCGAGCCGCGCCTGCGGAAGGGCCACCCTGGCCCTGGTTGGCCTGGTGGGCGGCGATGCCGCTGCTGTGGGGGGCCGACCAGATCGCGCGCATTCCCTTGGTGCAGCCCATTGCAGGCTCCTGCCTGTTGGTGATGATGGCCGGCTGGCCCTTGAGCGTGCTGGCCATGGTGGTCGTGGCCGGGCTGACGGGCACCGTGGCCGATCTGGGCTGGGCCGAGAGCCTGTCGCGCTTGGTCTGGTTAGGGGTGGTGCCCGCCACCTTGACCGTGGGCCTGGGCGCACTGATCCGCCGCTGGCTGCCACATCATCTGTTTGTCTACATCCTGGGCCGGGGCTTTTTTGCCAGCCTCTTGGCCATGAGCCTCTCGGGCCTGCTCGCTTGGATGGTGCAAGGGGAGCCCGCCGGGGTGCAGGCCGAAGACCTGCTGCTGGGCCGCTGGCTTTCGGCCTGGGCCGATGCCTTCTTGACCGGCATGATGGTCGCCATCTTCGTCGCCTTCAGGCCGCAGTGGCTGGCGACCTATTCAGACGCGATTTATCTCAAGCCTTAGTCCGTGTCCTGCACTGGGGACTCGCAATCCTCACCGCTCGTCTGCGCTGTTGGCGTCTGCCCAACAGCGCCCTCACCTGCCGCCTCTGTCAACCAGACCACGACATTGCGACACGGTGCATCAACACGATCACCCCACATCGAACGAGCAGCAGAAGGAAGTCCCGAATACTCAGCTGTGGCCATACCGAGCGAAGCCAGAGCAGCCACACCCATGGGGGAGAGCGTCCAACCTAAACGCCGAGAAACCAGCTTCACCCATTCTTGAAGCACCGCCTGTTCCACGGTCAAAACGCCCGCCACAGCGCGTCGGGCAAGAACCCAAGGGAGATGGGGGCGATAGTGCTCTGAGGTCCTAGGCCAATCCATCAAGCTCGGCAAGAGGCTGAGATTTGCGTCCTCTTCGACCAAGACGGTTCGAACGGCTCGCCCGTAAATCTGCTTCAACGCCATGGCCAGTGCGGCAGCAGAGACCCCCTCTGCGTTTGGCACAAGGACCAGCAATGGGTTCTTGCTGTCAACCTTCACCCCCGCGCCATGAAGCTGCTCTTTGAGCTCAATGGCCGCGCAGGCATAAGCAAGTGCGGTGTCCTCCGACTCGCAAGCGTCAATCCAACAGGTCGCTGGGTCGCGACTGACTTGGGACGCCATCACAATGCGCACATCACCCGGCGTGCAGTGGTGCACATGTTGGATCACGCCCGCTTTGGCAAGCCCCCACCGGATGTCTGATGCCAAGGGCCTGGCACTATGGTGCTCTACAGACCAGCCCATGCTTTTGCCCATGCGCGCAGCGCAAGCTGCCAAACCAGGGCTACCCAGCACCGCAATCTTGCTGACCGGCCACTTTGGGAGCAAAGCGTGTGTGACAGCACGCGCATGGATCGAATTCCCGATGGGAGTCTCGTGATCGCATTTCAGCCATACCTGCAAGCTGCCAGCGCAAATGCCAGTGAGCTCTTGAACAGACTTATTGCCTATTCGTCTCAGCGGTGAAGACATCAAGCCCGGGTACGGTGTGAAGGAAGCCAAGTCGCCAGCCGCATGTGCGTACAAGCGGCTTCGCATCAACAGACCCTCGATGTCGTCCAGGGTCATCCCCATCAAGCCGCTGTCCACGGCGCTCATGACCGGCGGCGGAAGATGCCATGCCAGAGGTACTTTCAGTCCCGAACTGGCTCGATCTACTTGAGCGAGTGGTGCAGTGCGCATCAGCATGCTGGGTTCCGCGAAGTGTGCCAACGGCCCAAGTCGACGGCATCGTGCCGGCGCTTGCTGCCAACTCGTTCTATGTCTTCAGCCAGCCACGTCGCGGCACCAAAAGTGCTGCCAACGTTCGCGTCAGAGTGTCCCAAATTCAGGTACACATTGGACAACGCCGTCGGCTCCACCAAAGGCAGCCCGGTGGGACTGACCCATGTTGAAGACAGCTTCGGTCGATGGGATGTCGCCACCCAGTGCCCACCAAGCACTTGCCTTGCAAACTCAGCAAGAGGTAGCGCCATTTCCGGGTCGATATTCGGAACCGCACCCAGCCACGAAGGCCCATACACCCAGCCTGCACCACCGCTCCTGATGGCTCTCAGGCCGGACCGTTTGTCGCTGACACACCAAGGACTGCGTGCCCCTTGAGACCAGGCCGAGGTCAGCCGCATGCCGAGGCGGCTCAAACGAGCCAAGGTGGGCTTGACACCTTCCCGTACAAGCAAACCCTCAGCTTGCGACCAGTCCGTCACCACAAGCCATCGGGTGGGCCAAGCTTCTGGCCGTCCACCATTGACTCGTACTGTCAGCATCTGGAGCTGTCGAGATTGCGTCACCGTGCCCGTGGCCACACCCACTGCAAACCGCACCCCGCGCTGAATCAGGCTGCCACGCAAGTGCAACTTAGAGTCGGCGACGTCTAGCAATGCTGGAACACTGCTCATGCTGCACGCGCCCCCCAGCTTAATGCTCATGAGCCCTGCATACGCCGAATTTGCGCCTGGCAGGCCGAGTTGCTGCTGCATTGCAAGGCGATCACTATGGCTGCGCCGCATGAGGGACTCCATGCGCGCACTCTGCCACCCTTGGGGAAAGAAGTGTCGCGACACCCACCGATTGACCAACCAGGAGGCGTGGCGCACGGACTCCGCACTGCGGTGAAATCGGCTCGCCCCCCGCTTCAAAGCAAGCTCGTTCGCACCCTCTGCAGCCGCAAAGAAAATGGGCGCGTCGGCGTCCCATGTGAGGTCTACCCCAAAGGGCTCAAGAACGGTCACAAGGTGACCCAGATTTGAAAGCGCATGCGCCGCGCAAAGTGCTGGCAAACCAGACCCGAGGATGACTGTATTCATGATCTCGCGATGTCGATCACTGACCCATGGGACAGCACTCGATTCAAACTAAGAACAACTACTGACGTCGCAAGTCGCTTTCGTGAACGACCTCAAAGACGCCGACCAAGCTGCACCCCGAACCCCGAAGGGCTGCGCGGTGAAACCGCAATTGCAATGGCGTGCCAGCTTATGGTTACCGTGCGGCATGCGCTGTGGCTTGCAGACTGAAAGTCGCTACGGCATGTCGCATTTGGGCGAGAGACTTCGCAATCGGTGCTGTTGTGGGGCGGCATGCCAGCCGCATCAGGTCGATACCTCATAGACCAAGGTCTCGTGGGCTGGCAAGATCCCCAGACTGCAGTTCACCTTTTTCGCTATGCCCCCCACCATTGCACACAAGCTGTTTCGAAAGTGCACCTTGGCAGCGGTCCTCTTGTCGACCTTGCCGCTGGCATGGGCACAAGCTCCGGCGCGCATCGCCAGCAGCGAAAGCACAGCGCAACCCATCATCGAAAAATTGCGCAAAGGCGGGAGCATCACCATTGCGCACCGCGAATCCTCAGTGCCCTTCTCCTATCTAGATGGGAACCAGAAGCCCGTTGGCTATGCGGTCGACATCTGCCTCAAGGTGGCTGAGGCCGTGAAGAAGCAATTGGCACTGAAAGAGCTAGAGGTGAAGTACCGCAAGGTCAGCGCGGCCGACCGGATTCAAGTCATCGAGTCGCACCAAGCCGAGTTGGAGTGTGGCTCCACCACCAACAATGCCGAGCGTCGGGCCAAGGTGGCCTTCACCATACCGCACTACATCACGGGTGCGCGCTACTTGGTGCGCGCCGATAGCCCCATCAAAGAGTTGGCCGACTTCGAAGGCAAAACCTTAGTCTCGACCAAAGGGACGACGCCCCTCAAGGCCGTTGATCGGGCCAACAAAGACCGCCTGCTCAAGATCCAGATCCTCGAAGCCCCTGACCATGCCAGGGCCGTAGAGATGGTGGAAAAGGGCGAGGCTGATGGCTTTGCCATGGACGACGTTTTGTTGTTTGGCCTGAGGGTCGCGAGCGCCAAGCCCGACAAGCTCAAAGTGGTGGGCAAGCTGCTGACCATCGAGCCCCTGGCCATCATGCTGCCCAAGGACGACCCTGCCTTCAAACGCATCGTCGATGACGAGCTGAAACGCTTGATACGCAGCGGCGAGGCCCAAGCGCTGTATGAGCGCTGGTTCATGAAGCCCATTCCGCCCAAGAACACGGCCCTGAACCTGCCCATGAACTACCTGCTCAAAGAGTTCTGGAAGTACCCGACGGACGTGGTGCCCAACTGACATCGGTCTCTTCATTTCCCTTCAGAGGGCAGTTGCCTCTGACGCCCCCAGGTCGTGTCAGTGCAACTTAACCCCTGTTCATGGTTGTGTCTGCTTTGGAGGGCATGCTTTTTCTGCATCACCCTCCCTCCGCTTAGGTCGCTTGGCCACAATCGCGGGGATCCATTGAAGGAGGCAGTATGTCCACATCCGACGCATGGTCACAGCGGCTGCGAGACCTGCAGATGAACATGGGGGCAGCGCTGCAACCCATGGCCCAGGGGCTGCAGACCTTTCGCGATGAAGTCTTGGCTTGCGCATCGCCCTTAAGCCGGGCGGAGGGCCTGCTGGTGCTCTATGGGCAGCCGGCCAGCATGCAGCAATACGATCAAGCCATGGCTGACCTGCGGCTGGCACGCCAAACCTTTTGTGCAAACAAGCGCCAGCATGAAGAAAACCAATGCCTGGTGCTCATCGCTGCCTGCTTGCGCCTGAGAGGCCATATGCAAGCTTGCTTTGCCGTCACAGAGCGGGCGCTCAAGAGCCAGGCACTGGCCAGCACGCAGCGCATGCAGTTGGCCCTTTACGGCCTGCAGGCATTGGCGAGCCTGTTGCGCTACGACGAAGCGGACCATTGGGCGCAGCACTACATTTTGAGCGTGCTTGGCGCTGCACCTGCCAGGCCCGAACATCTGGATTTTTGGTTGGCACTGGGCTTCTTTCGTTTGCAGCAACAGGCGCGTGCCCTGAATAACCAGACCTCCATCACTTTGGACATCCCGCCTGAGCGCCCGCCTAACGAGGCGGCGGCCTTGGCCTACTTGGCCGAAGCCAGGGTTTGCCTTGCAAGGGCAAGCAGCTGTGCAGAAAGCGAGATCAACCGAGAGCGCACTCAGCTGCTGGAAATGGCCGTGTTGGGCTGCGAGGGGCAGCTGCGCGCGGCCACGGCCGTTTATGAAAACCTCAAGCAGTGCTGGCGTGAGAAGCCCCCCCATTACGTGGGAGGGCTGGAGATCAATTTCGGCAACGTGCTTAAGGTCTGCGGCAGTGATGCACAAGCCTACCAAGCGCTGTCTCGGGCCGCCGAACTGGGAGAGCGGCACGGCTTGGGATTTGTACATGGTGCCACCTACTCCTTGGCGCGCCTGGCTCAAGCGCTCGGCCGCCATGAAGCGGCAATGACGCACTATGCGCGGTTCATGGTGTTGAACCACGACCTGCAACGCACCACCTACCAGTGGTTCACCGACCAAGATGACTTGGCAACCTTTGGCCAAGCGCCAGAAGCAGCCGTGCCCCAACACCCCGCCCGGCTCGTAGAAAGCAAGCCGCCCTATCTGCAACAGGCCGAAAAGCTGGTCTTACAAAACCTAGCCCAGCCCTTGAAGATGGACGAGCTGGCCAAGCGGGTCAAGGTCAGCCGACGGACCTTGGAAGCGGCCATGAAAAAGTACGAAAACATGAGCCCGCTGGCCTGGGTACGCCACCAGCGCATGGCGCATGCCGCCCACTTGCTGCAGCACACCGACGCACCCCTGAAGGCCGTGGCGCAAGACCTTGGCTATGCCCATGTCAGCTCTTTCATCAGAGACTTTAAGAAGGTCTTTGGGGAGCTGCCTTCGCAACGAAAAAAACACTTCATGGACTGATGCTCAGAGCCCACCAGCTCTCCACAGGCTGGTGGGCGTGGCCTGAGCGCCATTAGATGCGGTTTGAGACCCGAGACCACGCCAGCAATCACTACCGCCCTGTAGTTACATTGGTCAGCATTTGCTCCTTATCATTGAGATTGAATACATTTGCCTTCATATAATCCCAATCACTATAGATATACATCCTATAGGTTTGAGAATGAACTTGACGAACATGTACGTCCAATACCTTTGTACCAGCAGGAGTCGACTTATTGAAAGCTCTCACCACATTTGCACGATTCTGATAAAGGAGGGAAAAATCAATAGCCGTCGAAACCGGCACCCATCCCTGACCGGCCTTCCAACGAGTTCGCCAGGATAATTCAACAATTGGAACACTTGACTCGCCAAACCAGTGGGTAGGTTGAGTGAAAAACTGCGCCCATGTCCGCTCACCCGCTGGGGCCACCCCGGCATTTAAAGCCTGAACGATCTCAGGGTCAGCGGCATTCGCAACACCGGCCGCTATGGCTTGGGCGGCATTAATATTAGCCGCTCCAGCTATATTGTCCACTGCCATGGAATTCAACCTCTCAACCAAACCCGATGCCGAAACCTCCTGACTTATAGCTTCAGCCATGTGACTCAGATCATTAGTTACAGCATTAACTCTGCACATTGTCCGCACAGCCTGATAGGCGGTACAGAGCCCCGCGCCAATATTACGGGCAGCACCATACAGGTGGTGGGCATTATCCGAACTGTAGAATAAACCGAAGGTTTCGTACGCCATCCGCGATGCTGCGTACGTAGCAAGCTGCGCCTTAAAATACTCTATAGCAGTCGCCTTTAAGTTCATGTCCGCAGCAATCATGTTTAGCTCGTAGGCCACCGGCTGCCCTCCTTGAAAGATGGCATGAAACTCTAAGCCCGATGTCGTGCTTTTACCCACCGCCTTGGTAAACTCGGCAAAGGCCCTCTCGGGTGTCCAACCCGTTACCTTAGCCAAATTATCCCTCGTGATTTCAAGGCTCACAATGTAGGTATCCTTTACCCAATCGTGAGCACGATCCGTATGCATGAGGCCAAGACCTTTGACGGAAGCCCAATAAGGTTTCGAGACCCTAATATTAAGACCCATCTGATTAAAACTCTCCAATCTACCAGGATTAGTGAGGTAATACTGAGGCATCGCTAGGCGCGCCTGAAAAGAGTTACCCATAAAATGGGCGGCCCCCGACGACGGCGGAAGTTCAGACAAATCTACCCCATGGCTGTTATCGGGAAATGGCCTTAGTATGCGCCTACGGAGCTCCTCCTTCGCACACATGGACTGATCATCAGAAGGCAGGTGGTTGCAGCGATCTTTATTGATTGCAATTCTTTGCACTGCAGAGTCAATAGCTGCGCTTGGCAGGCTTGAATTGAATTCAGTGAATTCAAGCAGGCGGGCAGCATTATTGGCAATGAACGTTTCCATGGCTGGCCGTATTTCGTCCATGGCCTGCCAGTATTCAACAGCACGTTTGATTGCCGCATCCTGGCGCTGGGCATGTGGCAAGTTCAGCGTTTCACCATAAGTCTGGGCTACCGACATCACCTTGTGGTAATTGCTACCGAACTCTCCCAAGGCACGATTAAATAGTCGACGCATTTCGGTGTTGCGCACTGAAAAATGCTGTGGCCGCGGCTGTGCATTTTGAATAAGTGGAAGTAGATGCCGCTCAAAAGCTCTTTCACCAGGCTCAATGTTATTGGAAGGTACTTGCACATCACTGGGTGTCCTGACACCCGAGCATTCCAGACCGGGTGTTGGAACAGGGTTTTGTGTATTGCCCCCCAAACGCCCACCCCCCAACATGGCGAGCGAGTTTCCTAGGCTACTCACTGGCCTACTTATCCCGCCAGTTCGGGCCCAAAGATGCAGCTTTCCAAAGTCCTGATATAGGAAACGACTCGCCCGTTGAGAGGCGGTAGAATAGTAATTTTGAAGAGCTGGCTCAAAAGACCATGTTGTCGACCACCGCAGATTCGGGTCTATTTTTGATGCCGCTTCACAACCCTCAGCTTTAGGAAATATGTTGAAAGTGCGCATGCCATTCGAAAGAGCATGTCCGTCGGCTCCCAAACACCTGTGGTTCGTCCCCTCTTGCACTGCCACATATTCATCATAAGAAGGGCTTTGGCTGACCTTGATCAGCGAAAACATGAACGGCATTGATTTTGAGTTTAGATCTCGGCGCTTCAGCCAATTGCCATCCACGCTGAGGGCCTCGCGGTCATAGTAGATTCTTCCTCGCTGCTCCTCAGTAGCGGGGTCTTGGGGAACATAGAAACGGCAACCGGTAAGCCCACCATTGATGGGAATGGATGTCACGCCGTAAGCCGTATTGGCCATCAGTATTCCAAGCAAGGCCAATTTGGCATGCAAGCTTTTGATTTTCATGTTAAGCACCTCATTCCGCATCAATATAAGTAAGCTGCCCAGGGACCTGCGTCCACGCTGAACTCGTGTTGCAGGGCCGCTGGCACTGGTAGATATTTCCACCCCTCACCCCCCACACGTCCCTTTGCCCAATGCTGACTTGGTCCATGACGCCTGCTTCGGGAAAGCTTTCCCAACTACTTGAAAGATCAGCCCTGATCCGAAACACCGTGCCATTGGAATTTGTGCCGTAAACCCAGCCATGACGCATATCAAGATTTCTGAGCAACCCTGGCGCCTTCTTCCACGAGGTGGAACTACTGCATGGCTGGGCGCAATGCCACAATTCATCGTTGGTTTGCACCGCCCAGATCCAATGTGGTCCTGCAGACACCCACTTCATCGACACGCTTGGGGGGGGGGTAGGGACATCCACGGCCCGATACCAGACTCTCGGTTCCAGATGATCTTTCCGCCAGACACGGCATAGATGCGCTCCCCGGCCGGGTCTACATCGATGTGTGTGAATCTAGTCGGAGCAGATACACCCAACCATTGATTGGACGCATAACAGGGTTGGCGGCATTTTTTTAAATCTCCGGTAGTCGTCAAGGCCCAAACATATTGGTGCCCGGCGCTGACTTTACTGTACCCCAATCCAAGATTGCTCATCCACTGCCAGCTACCTGGGGGCGCATATCCGTTTCCTTCGCTTTCTAGTCCGTTTCGCCAGACATTTCCGTTACTCCCCCAGACATCCTGCGGCTGAGCTCTGTAGTATTTGACGGTCTCTCCAATAGTCCAGTCTTGCTTTAATGATTGCCAGTCCCCACAGGCTTTTATGCTTGGCGCTTCGTGGGGGTCCATGATTTCAACGCAGTTATTGGTGCCGTCTTGCCGCCATCTGTTCTCTGAAAATGTCCATGTCGGTGCACTTAAGCAGCTGATCAAGGCGAGTTTCGTCGTCCCGCCGATACATTGGCCCGGGCGAGCCATGGATTCAAGGCGGCGATCACCTCGATAGTCAAACAGTGCGCCTGAGTGATAGGAGCAGGAACCAGACTCCATCAATCCTTGGGCATTGACCACCACGCACTGCGCGGCAAATGGGTTGAAGATACCCAAGCCTGCGCTGCCGTCAGCAAAAAGCAGGTTTCCGTCTTGCGGGTTGCAAGTCGCCATGGCGGGCCAGGTTCCACCCGAGGCGATGCAGGCGTTGGCGCCCACGTTCCTGATCATGCCGTCGTCAAGTCGCCATTGATGGCGTGGCTCATTCGAGTTGCACTCCTCCCCCGTGTAGACGACAGAGGTGCCTGCCTGAAATGCCAAGCATTTGTTCGCGCCCGTCTTGTACAGATGGGCGCCCCCAGCAAGCTTGACCTTCTCAAACTGCTGATTGGCTGCGCCGCGTACGCAAGATTCAAGAGGGCCTCCGGTGGTGATGCACTTATCAGAGTTGACGTGAACCAATGCGCCGGTGGCTGAAAAGGCTGAGTGGCTCGCTCCCAGGGAGAGGCCCACCATCAGCACCCTCATGCTGCGCAGAAGATGTCTCTCAGTGAGACGGAATAGTGAATGCTTCACATGTGTTCCTTTCGACAAAAGTGTTCAGTTCAATTTCGATCGGGTGGCCCCTTGCGGCCTTGCGCCCGCTGTCACCGGAGTGTTTGCGCTTGGTTCCGTTGAACCCACTCCACCAAGGCCGCAGCCAACATGTCGTCGTCTGGGGGAGGTTGTTCCCGCTCTCGGCGCAGTTGGGCCAGATCACTCATCAGCTGGCGAGCTGATGAATCGCCTTGCTTTGCGGCCAAATTGACCTTTTGACGGGCGCTGCTGGCCAGCTTCTCGACCTGAATGCAAGCCCGCCTGACCGGCTCCATCGGTTCAGGCTGGCGCGATTGGCACCAGACAGACCACTGCAGCAGTGGCCTGAGGCTTTCCGGAGAAGCCCCTTGCTCAGCGGGGGTGGGCAGCATCGCTGTGTATCTGCCCTGTGTTGCCTCATGCGCAGGCTTGCCCAGCGAACTAAGTGGAGCAGAGGCCGGCGCAGGGGTCGTCGGCGGGCTGACCTCATTCGCCCATGGGGCGCTGGCGGCGACAGGTACGTGCGCAGCTTCCCTGTGTTCACCTTCGCTCTCAGCATCCGTGCCAAGGTGCCACCAGGACAGGCCAACAAGCATCAAAACCAAGAAGGCAAAAGATAAAAATCTGGACATCAGCGAAACCATTTCTGTATGGCAAGCCGAACCCTCAAGTACACGACGCTGCGCAATGAGCCTCTTGCATGCCCGCTGTTTGGGCAAGAGAACGGCGATCAGCCAATGTTGCTGATTTACTGCTGCCTGCTGAAGAGGGTGCCCCCTTGAGGACAGCGCGCGGCCTCGCAATCAGACATTGATTTGCGCGATCGGCGAACTAGCAGGCTCCGGGGTGGCTGGTTTGCGCTACGCAGAGCAGCACGGAACAAAACTCAGCGCGGCCAAGCCTGAGCAATGGCCGGAAAGTACTCGCACACCAGCAAGGGCGCGCCATGGAAGCGGAACACCGAATGGCGGCGCCACCAGGGGCCACGGGGCGATGAACCAACCGCCCTTTCCCAAGCTTGGCGCACGCGCTGCGCCTCAGGCCCACAAACTCGGCGTGCGCACAGCTCAGAGCGGGTGATGTCCCGTCGCATGAAGAGCAGCTCCGCCAAGGGCCGCTGGCCCAGGCCGCGAATGGCGCGCCAGGGGCCGCGAGAGGCCTGTTGTGATGTGACCGAGCGGGCATAGACCAAGGGCTGGCCTGCGCCATAGAGCAGAACCTCGCGGGCATGCAAGGGCGTGTGGGGTGGCAAGCCTAAGAGGGCATGCTCGTCACCCCAAGGGGGCTGCAGGCCTTGCGCCAAACGGGCCACCGCCAAGGGGCCTAATGCGCGATGCAGGCGGGCAGAGAGCGAGCCGCGCGCCGCCAGCCAAGCCGCCAAGGTGGCGGACACCGGCCGCGCGCCTTGCAGATGCACCAGGGCATCGGCGGCGGGTCTGTCGAGTCGCCGCTTCAGACCGCGCAAGACCGCGGCATCGGCCGGCTTCATGCGTTGGCGAGGGCCCGGCCGATCAAGATCTTTTGCACTTCAGAGGTGCCTTCGTAGATCTGGCAGACGCGCACATCGCGGTAGATGCGCTCGACGGGGAAGTCGCTGACATAGCCGTAGCCGCCATGCACTTGGATGGCGGCGGAGCAGACCTTCTCGGCCATCTCGCTGGCAAAGAGCTTGGCCATGGCCGCCTCTTTAAGGCAGGGCAGGCCGGCGTCCTTCAGGCTGGCGGCATGCCAGATGAGTTGGCGCGCGGCTTCGATCTGAGTGGCCATGTCGGCCAGCTTGTGCTGCACGGCTTGATGTTCAAAGATGGGCTCACCAAAGGCCACGCGCTCTTTGGCGTACTTGAGGGCCGCTTCAAAGGCGGCGCGGGCCATGCCCACGCTCTGGCTGGCAATGCCGATGCGGCCACCCTCCAGGCCTGAGAGCGCAATCTTCAGGCCTTGGCCTTCGTCGCCCAGGCGGTTGGCGGCGGGGATGCGGCAGTTCTCGAACAGGATCTGTGCCGTGTCCGAGCTGTGCTGGCCCATCTTGTCTTCGATACGGGCCACCGTGTAGCCGGGCGTGGCGGTGGGCACTAAAAAGGCGCTGATGCCCTTTTTGCCCGCGGCCTTGTCGGTGACGGCCATCACGATGGCCACATCCCCATTCTTGCCGCTGGTGATGAACTGCTTGACGCCATTGAGCACGTACTCGTCGCCCTCGCGCTGCGCTGTGGTGCGCAGGCCGCCGGCCTCGGAGCCCACATGCGGCTCGGTCAGGCAGAAGGCGCCCAGCATGTCGCCGCGCGCCAGGGGCTTCAGAAAGCGCTGCTTCTGGTCCTCATTGCCGAAGGCCATCAAGATGGAGCAGACCGGGCAGTTGTTGACGCTGACCACGGTGGAGGTGCCACCATCACCTGCGGCAATTTCTTCCAAGATCAAAGCCAGAGCCAGGTAGTCCAGCCCCGCGCCGTCGTACTCGGTGGGCACGGCCACGCCGTAGCAACCCAGGGCCGCCAGGCCTTTGAGCTCAAGGTCGGGGAAGTGGTGTTCCTTGTCCCAGCGCGCCGCGTGCGGGGCGATCTGGTCTTGCACATAGGCTCGCACGGCATCTTGCACGGCGCGGTGGTCTTCACTGAGCAGCATGTTGTTTCATCTCCGAAAGGTTTTCTTGGAACGCGGTGCACAGCAGCACTTTAGGGCCTTGCGGGCCGCGCATCAGGTGATAGTGGGTGTGAAAAGCCTGGAGCTCTGAGCCATCTTGGCGGCGGATCACCCAGTGCAGCAAAGCCGTGCTGTGTTGAGCGCCCAGGTCTTGATGGGCCACGATGCAGGCCTCGGTGGTGTGAAAGCCCGCCTGAGCGTAGACCTCGCACAGGGCTTGATGGTTGGCGCGCATCGGGGCCTCGTCAGGCCACCAAGTCAATGCACCCTGGCCTGCCCGCTCAACCGCGATGCCCGACGGCGAGTGCCACAGGTCCGCCACAGCGTCGCCGTCGAGGGCATTGAATGCCGCTTCGTAGCGCTGAAAAAACTGTTGGACTTCTTGAAGACTCATGAGGGTTTGACTCGTCGTTCACCAAGGGAGCACTTGCGCGTCGATGTCTAAGAGGCAGCCGTGGTGCTCTGCCCGCAAGTTCGCGATATTGGCCCTCAGTTGAGCGGCGCTCTCCTCGGGTGTGAGGTCCGCGCCCGCCCCGCCCATGTCGGTGCGCACCCAGCCCGGATGCAGCGCCACGCACAGGGCCTTGCCCTGCAACACCAGAGACGCATCTTTGAGCACCGAGTTAACCGCCGCCTTGGACGCCCGGTAGAGCCAGCCCGAGGCATTGCTGCGCACGCCCTTGGAGCCCATGCGTGAGGAGATGATGGCCACGCGCGCATCGGGCGCCAAAGCCTCAGCCACCTGGGGCAGCACCCGCATGGGGCCTAGCACATTGGTGTGCATGACGTGGTCAAAGTCGGCCTGCGTGGGCGTGCTCATGGCGTCTTGGCGCGGGCCATAAACACCGGCATTGATGACCACCACCTCAAAGGCCTCGCCGTCGATCTGCCAGGCGAGACCTGAGGCGCTGACAGCATCGGCCACGTCCAGCGTCAAGGCCTTGGCCCCCAGCTCACGCAGGCGGGCCAAGCCCGCCGCATCGCGTGCGGTAGCCACGACTTGGGCACCAGCGGCGCGGTACTGGCGCACCAGCTCCAACCCAATGCCGCGCGAGGCACCGATCACCAAGACAGATTGACTCGTGGCCATATGGGTCAAAGCATCTCAAGGGCCAAGGCGGTGGCTTCACCACCGCCGATGCACAGCGAGGCCATGCCGCGCTTCTTGCCTTGCTTCTTGAGCGCGCCCAGCAGCGTCACCACAATGCGCGCGCCCGAGGCGCCGATGGGGTGGCCCAGGGCGCAAGCGCCGCCGTGCACGTTGACGATCTCGTGCGGCAGCTTGAACTCATGCATGGCGGCCATGGTGACAGCGGCGAAGGCCTCGTTGACCTCCCAGAGATCCACCTGCTCGGCCGTCCAGCCCGCCTTAGCCAGCGCCTTTTGGATGGCACCCGCCGGGGCGGTGGAGAACCACTCGGGCGCTTGGGCATGCACGGCGTGCGAGACGATGCGCGCCACGGGCGACAGGCCCATGCGCGCGGCGGTGGAGGCCCGCATCAGCACCAGGGCGGCCGCGCCGTCGGAGATGCTGGAGGCATTGGCCGCGGTGATGGTGCCGTCTTTCTTGAAGGCGGGCTTGAGGCCTGCGATCTTGTCGAGTTTGGCCTTGAAGGGTTGCTCGTCATGCTTGATCAGTACCTCGCCACCGCGACCGGCCAGCGTGACCGGGGCGATTTCCCAGTCGAAGCTGCCGTCTTCGTTGGCTTGCTTAGCGCGGGTGGTCGACGCAATGGCGAAAGCGTCTTGAGCCTCGCGGGTGAAGCCATATTTGGCCACGCATTGTTCGGCAAACACGCCCATGGCCTTGCCACGCTCATAGGCGTCTTCCAGGCCGTCCATGGCCATGTGGTCGAACATCTGCGCCGCACCGTACTTCACGCCCTTGCGCGCAAACATCAGGTGCGGGGCGTTGGTCATGCTCTCCATGCCGCCAGCCACCATCACGTCCACACTGCCTGCGGCCAGCATGTCATGGGCAAACATCATGGCGCGCATGCCTGAGCCGCACATCTTGCTCAGCGTCACCGCACCAGCCGATTGCGGCAGACCGGCCTTCAGCACCGCTTGGCGTGCCGGGGCTTGGCCTTGGCCCGCCATCAGGCAGTTGCCCATCAGCACTTCATTGACGGCGTCACCAGGCACACCCGCACGCTCGACAGCAGCCTTGATGGCCACCCCGCCCAGCTCCCAAGCCGGCAGGTTGGCGAAGTCGCCCAAGAGGCCGCCAATCGGGGTGCGGGCGGCCGAGACGATGACGATGGGATCACTCATGAGAAAGCTCCTTCGAAGGTTCAGGGAAGGTTGAATGAGTCAAGCCGCTTCGTGGGTGAACGAAGCGCTTGGCAGGGTCGTAAGGGAACACGTCGTGTACATGGCCTTGGGCAATGCGCGCCTGGTGGCGCTGCCAAAAGGCGGGGTCGAGCAGGTCCGCATGGTGCTGCATAAAAACTTGCCGCACCGCCGGGTTGCCCAGCAAAAAGGGCTCAAAGGTTTCGGGGAAGACATCGCCCGGGCGAACGGTGTACCAAACCTCGCCGGACATTTCCTCTTCCTCGTTGCGCGGTTCGGGCACGCGGCGGAAGTTGCAATCAGTGATGTACTCGATCTCGTCGTAGTCGTAGAACACCACTTTGCCATGGCGGGTCACGCCAAAGTTTTTCCACAGCATGTCGCCGGGGAAGATGTTGGCGGCCACCAGGTCTTTGATGGCGTTGCCGTACTCGATCACGGCTTGGGTGAGTTGCTCTGGCGTGGCGTCTTGCAGATAGATGTTGAGCGGGATCATGCGCCGCTCGATGTAGACATGCTTCAGGATCAGCTCGACCTGACCGTCGCCGTCGCGGTCGGAGATCTCCAGCACGCTGGGGCAGAACTTTTGGAGCTCGGCCACCAGTTCGTCGTCAAAGCGCGCATGCGGAAAGGCCACATTGCTGAACTCCAACGTGTCGGCCATGCGCCCCACGCGGTCATGTTGCTTGACCAGCAGGTACTTGCCCATGATGCCCTCGCGCGTGGTCTCCTTGGGCGGTGGGTAGTAGTCTTTGATGACCTTGAAGACAAAGGGAAAGCTGGGCAGGTCGAACACCAGCATCACCATGCCCTTGATGCCAGGGGCAATGCGGAAGCGGTCGCTGCTGTGGCGCAGGTGGTGCAAAAAATCTCGGTAGAACAGGTTCTTGCCGTGCTTTTGCAGGCCCAGGGCGCTGTACAGCTCGGCGCGTGGCTTGCGGGGCATCAGGCTGCGTAGAAACTGCACATAGGCGCTGGGGATCTCCATGTCGACCATGAAGTAAGCCCGTGCAAAGCTGAACAGCAGCAGCAGGTCTTCTTCGCCAAACAAGGCCGTGTCGATCACCAGCTGCCCAGCCTCCTTGTGCAAGATGGGCAGGGCCAGGGGAATCTCCCGAAAGCCATTGACCACCTTGCCCACGATGTAGGCGGCTTTGTTGCGGTAGAACAGACTGGACAGCACCTGGATCTGGAAGTTGGCGCGAGCGCGGAACTCCCCCAGCTGGGCCTCTAGGGCGGCCAGCACAGCGTCCACGTCGCGGTCTAAGTCTTCCCAGCGGCCTTCAAGCTGGAAGTTGCTGACCATGCGCCAGCAAGACTCGCGCAGGCTGTCCTTGCTCGGGTAGTAGGCGCGGTAAGTTGGCGTGGCCGCCGGTTCGTCGTTTTCGATGTATTCGGTGGAAACCGCCGGGCGCACAAAGATGAAGTCGTTGTGGAAGTAGTGACGGTGCAGGATCTTGGTGGTGACCGAGTTGAAGAAGGTCTCGGCCAACTCCGGCTGGTGATGATTGGTCAGCAAGCCGATGTAGTGCAGCTTGATTTGCTGCCAGGTGTTCATGGACAGCTCAGAGGCCCTGAACTCCTGCTGTAGGCGCTGGGTGCTCTCTGCCACGCGCAGGTCGTAGAACTCAATACGCTCGCGCTGGGCCGCCTGTTGACCATGCCAATCGGCACGCTCGAAGCGCTGCTTGGCCTGTGCGCTGGTTTGGCGGAACAAGCGGTAATGGCGGTTAAAGCCCTCCAGCAGTGCAGCTGCAATGTCAAAGGCACGGCTGTCGTTGAGCTGCTGGGGGAACATGGGCGTTTGGCTTCAAGCAGCCAGATAACGATCACGGATGCCGCTCAAGGCGTGCGCATAGGCGGTGTCTACGTCTTCCGCTGCGCGGGCAGTCATTTTCAGGTCGTCCAGCAGGCCGTTATGCAGCCCATAGACCCAGCCGTGGACGACCACCTCCTGGCCGCGCGTCCAGGCATCGAGCACCACCGTGCTGGTGCAGACATTGCGAGCCTGCTCCAGCACATTGAGCTCACACAGCGCATCGACTCGGCGTTCAGCATCGATTTGGTCGAGGAATGCCTGGTGCTGGTGGCGCACATCCTTGACATGGCGCAGCCAGTTATCGACCAGACCCAAGCGCAGGTCATTGAGCGCCGCCTTGACGCCACCGCAGTTGGAATGACCCACCACGATGATGTGCTGCACCTTCAGGCCATCGACGGCGAATTGAATGACCGACAGTGCATTGAGGTCTGAGTGCGCCACCACATTCGCCACATTGCGATGCACAAACAACTCCCCTGGGAGTAGGCCGACCAATTCGTTGGCCGGCACGCGGCTGTCAGCACAACCGATCCAGAGGTATTGCGGGGTTTGTTGCTCCAGCAGCTTGCTGAAAAAGCCAGGATCTTGGGCTTCGGTCAGAGCCGCCCATTGGCGGTTGCTTTCAAACAGTTCGGTCAGTTGCGTGGTCATGAGGGGTCAGGCTTTGGGCCGCTTGGCCAAGAGGCTGCGGCAACGCAGTTCATGTTGTTCGATTTCTGCCAGCGTCACCTGGATGTCCTCAAGCTGCTGCTCCAACTGGGTGCGGTGGTTGGCCAGCACTTGCATAAAGGCTTCCAACTGTGGTCGGGTGTCGGTTCCTGACTCGTACATGTCCACCAGTTGCTTGATCTCTTGCAGGCTCAGCCCCAGGCGTTTGCCGCGCAGGGTGAGCTTAAGGCGGGTGCGGTCGCGGTGGGTGTAGACCCGGTTGCGGCCCGCGCGTGCGGGCTCCATCAGGCCCACGTCTTCATAGAAGCGAATCGCGCGGGGCGTGATGTCGAACTCCTGCGCCAGCTCAGTGATGGTGAAGGTGCGAGGCTCGCCCCGGCTATCGACCGAGTCGTCGGCATCCGCAGCGCGGCGCGCTTGGCGGGAAGCAGTGGGCATGGTGGCGGCGATCAGTTGACGTTGACGTAAACGTCAGTCTACGTCATCTGCTCGCCGGTCGGTCCACAGGGAGACCCTCAGAAGCGCGCTGCCCGACACCACGGTATGGAGGGCAGAAATAAGAAAGCCGATCAACTCTCGTTGACCGGCTTCCTCCCTCTTTGATGCCGCATAAGCGTTTTAGTCCTCCCTGGACCTTCATCTAGCCTTGCGTGACAGCGGTGAAGACAGTGTGCCCAGGGGGTGGTCAATCCACTATCCCCCTTTGGGGGGGGATGACAGGGGATAGGGGCCAGATTCGCCAGAAATTTGGCAACTGGCGCTGGATTTGGCGCCATAAGACGCGTCAACCCAAGGGCGGCAACACTTCCTTCACTAAGCTCTGGCGAGCCGTCGCGAAGTCAGGGACGACCGAGCGCACCACCTCCCAAAACGCTGGGCTGTGGTTCATTTCGCGCAGGTGGGCCAGTTCGTGGGCCACCACGTAATCGATGACGGGCATGCCAAAGTGAATCAATCGCCAGTTCAGGCGAATGGCGCCGTCTGCGGTGGCACTGCCCCAGCGGGTTTGGGCGGAGCTGAGGCTGAGCCGCTTCATCTTGACCCCGAGCGCCTGCGCAAAATGCTGGCAGCGCTCTTCAAAGACCTGCTTGGCTTGGCGTTGCAGCCAGCTTTGGACGACATCTCGAATCTGTTGGGGCTCAGCGGCATGCGGCAAAGGCAGGTGCAGGGCTTGGCGCGGCTCACCCGGCCGATGCGCCTCAATAGCCTGCACGTGAGCACGCGAGCCCGAGGCATTCAGCACCAAGCGCAGGGGCTCACCCAGGAAGGGCAAGGTCGCGCCGTCACGCCACTCGATACGAGAGGATTCCACGCGCTTGCGGCGCTCCTGCTGCTCGGCCAGCTTGCGCAGCAACCAGGCCGACTTCTCGCGCAGGAGCTTGTCGATCTCGCCTTGCCCCACCCAGCGGGGTGCCGTCACCACCAAGCCATCAGCGCTGACGACAAAGCCCACCGACTTGCGGAGCGCGCGTTTGAGGTGATAGGCCACCAGGGACTCGCCCAAAAGAATTTCTCGGTCGGCTTGCGGATGGCGGTGGTCCACGGTGCCGGGGGCGTGAGGGGCTAAGGTGGTGACGGGCGTGACATCAGGTACTGGAGCCGGACCACGCGGCGCTTGGGGCGCACCAGCGGGAGGTGATGGCGCCAAAGCGATGGGGAGGCTTGCTGGCTGAATGTCAAACAAAGACAGTTGTTGGGGCGGCCGCAGCAAAGACATGCCACCATTTTACGGACGTGCGGTTGCGCCGCGTAGGTGTTCAGTGATGACTCGGGGGCGCCAGAACCCGGCGTGCACCTCTGCTCTCGCTGTGCACTGCCCTTTCAGGAGGTGCGACGGCCGACCGCCATTCAGGTCTGTTCTGCAGCAGCGCTCATTCAAGCGGACTCAACATCGGATCCATGGGATCCCATTTCCCCTCGGCAAATGCCGTGACTGACTTATCACCTACAGCATCACCATGAAGACCAGCCACGGCAATTCCAAAATCAAATAATATGGAGATCCCATAGGCGTGTTTTGAATTTGCGTCCGAGGCCTTCAGAAAATCATAAAATGCTGAACTATTGCGCCAATCCAGAACCTCACCGTTCACACTGACCTGATTTTCAGGGCCATATAAACTCACCATACTCAAGCCACCAGCCTTGCCCTCGAAAACCAGTTGAGTGGCGTTTGAGTCCCAGTACAACGTCGTCACACCCTCATCAGCGTCGTAGGAGCGAAATGCCGCCGCGCCCAGGATGGACTCTGCCTCCGCCATGCTTATTCCAAAACGCAGAGGCCCCACCGATTTATAGGGGCTCAAGATCCAATGATTCATCGCCATCCACCTTACTTCAGCAAGTTATTCTTTTCCAGGCACTTGAAATACTCAAGCATCTCCAGCATCGCCTCATTGTATTTTCCGGGCTCACCAATCAAGTCCTGAATGCGTCTGATGTCAAGCAGTTCTTTCACCATCGCGTCGCGCCATCGGCCCGACTTCAAGAGCTGATCCAATTTCGCACGATATCGGGCTGAGCCAGGTTGAGACCCATTGCTCTTTGTGAGGCGATGATCGGCTGGCTCCATCTGTATGGCCGGCCCGTCATTGCGGGCCAGAGGGCTCACATCATCCGCCGGCATGTGATGTGAGTCTTTGCCGTCATTCACAGGCCCCTTGGTCTTGCTGTGTGCGCCGCCACGATAGGGCCCTGTGCCATTGCCCTGCTTCAAATGGTCGCAAGGGCCAGGCCCTTTGCCCTCCCCCTTGCTCTTGCCGCCACTGCCGCTATTGCTCTGGCTGGGGTCTGCGCGACTCTCTTTCTTCATCACCTCATCAATCTTGGCCCGCATCTTGGCCAAGTATTCCTCCAGCTTTTTGCGCATGCTTTTGGGCAACATCGGCAGCACTTTTTGCTCGATGACCTTGGCCGCCTCCAGATACTTGTCGCTGTTCTTGAGGATCTTCGCCGCTCCGGCCGCGTCACCGACGACGGGGATCGCCGACCCGGCGCTGAACAGAGCGCCCACGAAGTCCCCACGGCACAGACTAATGGCGGCGTTGATCAAGTCCGGGATGGCACCAGCGCCAGGAATCATGCCCGCCAGGTCCAGCACCAACTGCAGCGCGTCAATCGCCCCTAGCAGGCTGCTGAAATACCGACCGGTTGTGATGGTCGAGCGAGGCGCAGCGAGGACAATGTGAGCATCTCGATCTGAGAGAGACCTATGCGCGGCGCCGACACCTTCACCGAGAGCCTGTTCA
>NZ_JBIKNQ010000039.1:0-49444 GCF_044358605.1 Ideonella sp. | reverse complement strand
GCATGAAAACCGCACTAAATCGATGAAATTCGGGCTCGATTTCCCGCATCACGAAACGCACTCAACTCAGACTTTAAGTCGGGCGCCAAAGCTGCATGATCAAGGCGGTTTTTCAGCAGCCTGCTAACTGAGAGTGAGCCCTTCATGAGTATGCTGAGTCAATGGAATGTCCGAACGCGCCTGTGGCTGGGCTTCGGCGGGTTGCTGCTGCTAGCCATCGGCATTGCACTGTTTGCTATGCGCAATCTTCAGCAGACCACGGCCGACGTAGAGGACTTGGTCTCTGAGAAGATGGCCAATGTGGCCCGAGCTACGGAGATCAAGGACAACATCAATGTCGTGGCGCGTGGTTTGCGCAATTTGGCATTGATGACTGAGCGCTCTCTCATATCGGACCAGCCTGCCAAAACCGCAGAGCGCAAGCGCATTGACGAAGTCCGGGCACGCAACTCTGTCTTGATCAAAGAACTGCAAGACAAGGTTCAGGACACGCGCGGGCGCGAACTGCTGACGGCGCTGGTGGCCGCACGTGACCCCTACGGCAAGCATCTTGATCGAGCGCTGGAGATCTCGACCACCGGAACCTCCAGCGAGGCCGTCGACTACCTGTTGAAGGACATGAGAACTGTCCAGAGCAACTACTTCAAGGCCATCGACGAATTTGGCAAGGAGCAGCGTGAGCAGATGAAGTCGACGGCAAACACGGTGGGGCAACGTGCCCAGCAAGTGGGTGCTGTGATGATGGGGCTAGCCCTGCTGGCCACGGTAGCAGGATTGGGTCTCATGATGCAGATCAGCCGATCCATCACCCAGCCCTTGGCCCATGCGGTATCGCTTGCTCAACGCATTCGCGATGGTGATCTCGCCACCAGCATTCAGCCCCACTCCCGAGACGAAATGGGTCAGTTGCTGAGCCATATGGCTGAGATGCAGGATTCATTGCGGCAGTTGGTGGCCAATGTCCGCGCCAATGCCACCCAAGTGGCGACAGCGGCCACACAGATTGCGCAGGGCAATCAGGATTTGAGTGCCCGCACAGAGCAGCAGGCCAGCGCTGTGCAAGAAACGTCGTCGACGATGGAGCAGTTGGGCAGCACCGTTAGCCACAACGCGAACAGCACCCGGCAAGCTAACGAGCTGGCGCACACAGCGACCGCCGTAGCGACAAAGGGCGGGGAGGTGGTGGCCCAAGTGGTGGAGACCATGCGCGGCATCAACGAGTCTTCGCATCGCATTGCGGACATCATCAGCGTGATCGACGGCATCGCCTTTCAAACCAACATCCTCGCGCTGAATGCAGCCGTCGAGGCCGCCAGGGCGGGGGAGCAGGGGCGAGGCTTTGCGGTTGTTGCGGGGGAAGTGCGCTCTTTGGCGCAACGATCTGCCGAGGCCGCTCGTGAGATCAAGGGCTTGATCACCGCGAGCGTAGAACGAGTGGGGACCGGCACCGTCCTGGTGGATCAGGCCGGCAACACCATGAATGATGTGGTGCAGGCTATTCGCCAAGTCAGCCAGATTGTGGGCGAGATCAGTGCGGCCACGACCGAGCAGAACGAAAGTGTTCAACAGATCACCCAGGCGATGGGTCAAATGGACCAAGCCACTCAACAGAACGCGGCCCTGGTGGAAGAGTCTGCCGCTGCGGCGATGAGCCTGCAGACGCAGGCCCAGCAGTTGGCGCACACCGTCTCTGGCTACCAAGTCTGACCGCTGGGCCGCAGGACCGCGTTGCGGTCGCCATGGCCACGCAGCCTTTATGCCTCTAGCGAATTAGCTTATTCGCGACTGGACTTTGGGCTTTGGGTGAAGGGGGCGAAGATGCAGCCATTACCCAACCGAATGGTTTGACATGAATGCTGTTGCAACGCCCACGGTAGCCATCGTGGGCGCTGGTTTTTCTGGCACGGCGGTGGCCATGCATTTGCTGGCGCGGCTGCCGCGTCATGCCCGTGTGATCTTGATAGAGGCCGCGCCGCGCTTTGCGCGCGGGGTGGCCTATGGCACCCGCAGCCCCAGCCACTGGCTCAATGTGCCAGCGGGCCGGCTGGGCTGGACGCCGCAGGACGAGGGCGACTTTGTCGCCTGGCTGCAAGCCCGGGGCAGCGACGCGCAAGCGCCGGACTTTGTGCCTCGCATGCAGATGGGGGACTACCTGGCCAGCCGCTTGCAAGATGCCATTGAGCAGGCGCGGCTGCACGGCCCGGTGGTGGAGCGCTTGGCGGCAGAAGTGCTGGCGGTTCACCCACAGAGCCCGGGCCATGCACTTGTGTTGGCCGACGGGAGCACCCTGCAGGTCGACGCCGTCGTGCTGGCCTGTGGCCATGTGCCGCCGGTTGCGCCACCGCTGCCTCACACGGCGTGGAGCGAGCCCGGCTTGGTGGCTGACCCCTGGCAGCCGGGGGCCCTTGCGCATTTACCCGAGACCGGTGACGTCTTGGTGATGGGCACGGGGCTGACCGCCATTGACGTGATGACTTGGTTGCAAGACCGAGGGCATGAAGGGCGTGTGACTCTGCTGTCTCGCCGTGGCTTGCTGCCGCAAGCTCACCGCACCTTAGAGGCTCGCCCGCCGGTGGGCTTATCCCCCGTGGCGGAGTTGGGGGACGAGCGCCGCCTGCGCTTCATGGTCAAAGCCATGCGGCGCTGGGTCGATCAGGCGCAAGCCCAAGGGCGTGATTGGCGGGATGTGATGGCCAGCCTGCGGGCCTGTACGCCGCAACTCTGGCAACGTTTGTCGCTGCGGGATCGCCGCCAGTTCCTGCGTCATGTCGTGCCCTATTGGGACACCCACCGCCACCGTCTTGCCCCCGGCATCCACCGTCGCTTGCAGGCGGCGCGTCAAGCGGGGCATGTCGAGGTGGCGGCGGGGCGCCTGCACAGCTTGCTGCGTTTGCCAGATGGGCAGTGGCGGGCGGCATGGGGCCCCCGCGGCGGTGGCCCGCTCGAGCATCGCGATGTGGTGGCGGTCATCAACTGCACGGGGGCTTCGACCAGCCTGCGCGCAGCGACCACGCCCTTGCTGACGCAGTTGCGTCAAGACGGGCTTTTGTGTGCGGACGCCCTGAACCTGGGCCTGCAGATGAGTGGGTCTACCCAGCCTGTGGCGGCCAACGGCCAGACCACGCCCGGCCTGTATTACGTCGGCCCCATGCTGAAGGCCGACCGCTGGGAGGCCATTGCCATCCCTGAATTGCGTCAGCATGCACTAGAGGTGGCCGAGGCCGTGCTCAAAGACCTGTCGGTGTGCAGCGTCTGAGCGCCGAGCGGGCCGCTAGGCCCGCGTCGGCTTCAGGGCTTGCTCAGGCCAGCGCATCCTTCCAGATGGTGCGAGCCCAGTTCCAGGCGTAGCGGCCTTCTTGTTCGCTGGGTGCCACTGACAAGCCACCCGCACCGGCCACGGGCTTGAAGGTGCGCTCTGCCGCCACGTACTCATGCACGCTGGCCACATGCACCACACGCTGGCCGTCTACAAAGCTGTAGCAGGTGTTGGTCAGCACGGGGGCAGGGTTCAGCTCCCAACCCCGCAAGCGGGAGATCGCAGCCGCAGCAGCCACCTTGCCATGGTTGTTGGCCATGTGTCCGCTCTTGGGCATGCCCGGCGCAATCTGGATTGCGTCGCCAATGACATGCACATCGGGCAGCACGGTCGACTCGAAGCCTTGGTAATGCACACCCGCCCAGCGCTGGTTCGCCAGGTTGGCCAAGCCGCTGTCCAGCGCGATACGACCCGCCCGCATGGGCGGCAGCACATTCAAGACGTCGGCGCGGAGGTCTTCTTGCACCTCAAAGCGCAGCGTCTTGCTGGCGCCATGCACGCCCACCAGCTTGTGCTGCGGCCGGTACTCGACCAGGCCAGGGTAACTCTCGGCCCAGACCTTTTTGAACAGCGCGCCCTTGGAGGTGACATCAGGGTTGGCATCCAGGATTAAGACCTTGGAGCGCGGCTTGTACTGCTTGAAATAAGCGGCCACCACGCTCGCCCGCTCATAGGGGCCAGGTGGGCAGCGGTAGGGGGCTTCGGGGATGGTGATGGCAAACACGCCGCCGTCCGGCAGGGCTTCCAATTGGCGGCGCAGCGCCAAAGTTTCTGCGCCGGCCTTCCAGGCATGCAGGGCTTGGCCTTGCTCGTGGGCTTGGCGCAGGCCTTCCACGGCATCAAGGTGCAGGTCAATGCCGGGCGAGACGATCAGTCGGTCGTAGCCCAAGGTCACACCCGAGGCGAGGCGAAGCTCATGCTTGGCGGCGTCGATGGCGGTGACCGAATCACGCACCAGAGTCACGCCTTCACGGCGCAAGCCCTCGTAGGACACGCTCAAGTCGTCCAGGCTCTTGTGGCCCGACAACACCAGATTGCTCAAGGGGCAACTGATGAACTGTGGGTTAGGTTCGATCAGCACCACCTGCACTTGATGGGCCGACAAGAGGCGCAAGTAGCGTGCTGCCGTGGCGCCACCATAGCCACCACCAATGACCACCACCTGGGCCTTGCGGGGCAGCGGCGTGGCACAGCCTACCAAGCCCAAGCCACCCGCCACACTGGCGGCGGCCAAGAGAGTTCGACGTTGCATCGTCGCTCCTTCAGCGCGGCTGAGCCGCAAAGTATTGAGCCAACTGTTCGATCTGAGCAGGCGTGTAGCCCTTGGCAAGCTGATGCATCACCGTGGCTGGGCGCGTGCCATTGCGAAACGCATTCATTTGCTCGATCAGGTAGGGGGCAGCCATGCCCGCAAGGCCAGGCACCTCGCTGCGCTCAACCGCGCGGCCTTGGGGGCCGTGGCAGTTGGCACAGGTGGCGGCCAGCGCGGCACGCTGCAACTCGTTGGGGGTGTTGGCAGCGACGGCTGGCAGAGCCAGCAACGCAGCCGCAAGACAAAAGAGAGATCGCATGGGGATGTCCTTCACAAGTCAACGGCCGGGCTTCTTGATCACGATCTGGTCGTAGATGCCACCGTCATCGAAGTGCTCTTTCTGGGCTTTCTTCCAGCCCCCAAAGACTTGGTCGACGGTGAAGGTCTGGACCTTGGGAAAGTCTTTGGCATGGGCGGCCAGCAACTTGGCATTGCGAGGGCGCAGATGGTGCTTGACCGCCAGCGCTTGGCCCACATCTGACCACAACCATGCCAGGTAGGCCTCTGCGACCTTGCGGGTGCCACGACGATCCACCACCTTGTCGACCACCGAGACCGGGTTCTCGGCCAAGATCGTGCGTTCGGGGTAAATCACTTCAAAGTCGCCCCCAAACTCGCGTTGGATCAGCGGCACTTCGCTCTCGAACGTCACCAGCGCATCGCCCAGTTGACGTTGGGCAAAGGTGGTGGTGGCCGCGCGGCCACCGCCATCCAGCACCGGCACATTGGCAAAGATGCGCTCTACCAGCGCCCGCGCAGCCGCCGGGCTGACGCCGTTCTGTACCGCCGCGCCCCAGGCCGCCAGATAGGTGTAGCGGCCATTGCCCGAGGTCTTGGGGTTGGGAATGATGACGGAGATACCCGGTCGGCCCAGGTCAGTCCAGGTACGAATGGCCTTGGGGTTGCCCTTGCGCACCAAGATGACCGAGATGGAGGTGGTGGGCGAGGCGTTGTCTGGCAGGCGCTTGGCCCAGTCGGCGGGGACCAGGCCGCCACGGTCATGCAAGATGTCGATGTCATTGGCCTGGTTCATGGTGATGACATCGGCCTCCAGGCCGTCGGCCACGCTGCGGGCCTGCTTGCTGGAGCCGCCGTGGGATTGGTTGAGCACCAGGACTGCGCCGGTCTGCTTCTTCCAATGCGCAGCAAAGGCGGCGTTGTACTCTTTGTAGAACTCTCGTGAGACGTCATAGCTGACGTTGAGCAAGCTGGTGCCCGCCAGGGCTTGGCTGCTCCACCACAAGACGGGGGCCAGAAGCGCTGCGCGACGCGAACGAGATAAAGCGATGGACATGACGAAGCGTGCCAATAAAGAGGTTCGGGCTCGCACTGTAGGCGAGCCCCTTTGTTCCGCCAAAGAACTGTTTGGCAGATGCTTATGCCGCCACAGACTCAGCTCAGATTGACCGGGGCGGCGTGCAGCAAGTTCAGCTTCTTGGGGATGAGCTTGAGCTCAAAGAAGGTGTCGGCAATTTGCTGCTGCTCTGCCAAGATCTCGCGCGTCACCGGAGCGGTGCCAAAGGCCGCGCGGCTCAAATACAGCTCGGTGATGCTGGTGTCCAGACCCAGCACCTTGGAGAGCTCGGCCGCAGCGGCGGGCTTGTTGGCCGCCACCCAGGTGTCGATGGCATTGATCTCGCGGATGGCGATGCGCAGCACATCCACATTCTTGGTGGCAAAGTCGCGCGAAGTGAAGTAATAGCCCCGGTTGTTCACCACGCCGCTGGCATTGACGAGCAGTTGGGCGTCCAAGGTCTTTTGCGCGGCGGCCAAGAAGGGGTCCCAGATGATCCAGGCGTCGATGGCGCCTCTTTCAAAGGCGGCGCGGGCGTCAGGCGGGGCCAAGAAGACCGACTGCACATCGTTGTACTGCAGGCCATGCTTCTGCAGCAGTTTGACCAAGAAGTACTGCACGTTGGAGCCCTTGTTATAGGCCACGCGCTTGCCCTTGAGATCGGCCACCGTTTTGATGGGCGAGCCCTTGGGCACGATGATGGCTTCAAGCTGTGGGCGGGGCACGGTAGCCCCGGCATAGACCAGCGGGGCACCCGCAGCCTGCGCAAAGATGGGCGGCGCTTCGCCCACGTCGCCAAAGTCAATCGAGCCCACGTTCAGTGCTTCCAATTGCACCGGACCGGCATTGAACTCGGTCCAGGTGACGCTCACGCCCAAGGGCGCGAGTTGCTTCTCCAGCGTGCCGCGTCCTTTCAAGATGGACAGCCAGCCTTTTTGGTGCCCGATGCGCAAAACGCGGGGGCCTGTTTGGGCCTGTACGGCGCTGCTGCCAGCGGCGGCCAAGGCCAAGCCTGACAAGCTGCTGGCCAACCATTGGCGACGCGAGAACAACGAATGCATGATCAAACTCCTTATGAGTTGGGAGGCATCGAGAGCGGCCTCTGTCGGATGCATGTTGTCTTGGCCTGCAGGGCTTGTGAACAAACAAGAACGAGTTTGCTCATGCAGTGAGGTGGCGTTCCATGGCGGTGCCCCTGATCCTGTATTCGGAGGCAGTATCCCGACCCAGGCTGAGTGCTTCATTGACGACCTCCCGCGTCAGCGGCGGAGCAAACGCCCGGATGAACTCGTAAGCAATGTCCCGCAGAGCTTCGCCGCGTCTGACGGCCAAGCGCGTGATGTTGGCGGCGAAGAGGTGTCTGCCGTCCAGCGCCACCAAGGCTTGGTCCCGCTCGGGTTGATGCGCAATGGCGGCGATGATCCCGACGCCCAAGCCCAACTCCACATAGGTCTTGATGACGTCGGCGTCCATGGCTTCCAGCGTGAAGTTGGGTTTCAGTCCTGCCGCTGCAAAGGCCTTGTCGATATTGGTTCGCCCGGTAAAGCCAGGCTCATAGGTGATGAGGGGGTACTGAGCCAGCCGCTCCAGCGTCAGTGGGCTTTGCAAACGAACCAGCGGGTGGCCCTTGGGGACCAAGACCATGTGCGTCCAGTGATAGCAGGCCAGCGTGCTCAGCTCAGGGTAGCTGGCCAAGGCCTCGGTGGCGATGCCGATGTCTACCGTACCGTCGAGTAGCAGCTGTGCGACTTGCTTGGGTGAGCCCTGGTGCAGGTGCACCATGACCTCTGGGTGAGCGGCCCTGAAGTCGTAAACCGCATGCGGCATGGAATAACGAGCCTGTGAGTGGGTGGCCGCAATGCCCAGTCGACCGGACTGCTCACTCTGAAAGTCTCGCCCGACCTTGCGCAGCCGCTCGGCGTTGTCCAGCATGCGCTCGACAATGGGCAGCAAGCGTTTCCCTTCAGTCGTCAACCCCGTGAGCCTCTTGGATTGGCGGGTGAACAGATCGAGCTTCAGCTCTTGCTCAAATTCACGTATGTGGCGGCTGATCCCGGGTTGAGAGGTGTGCAGCACATTGGCCACTTCGGTCAGATTGAACTCCTGCCTGACTGCCTCACGAACCGATCGCAATTGTTGAAAGTTCACAGCCCATCTCCCTGAACACACGAAAGGGAAGATTGTCGAAATCAGGCGGCCGAAGCAGAAGGAATGATTCCGACTGTGGTCATGCGGATTGGGTTGTGCGTGTTGAGGCGCGCCCACAAAAAAGGCCCTGTGAAGACAGGGCCTTGATGGAAGAGCAGTCCGTGTTTCAGGCGGTGGCTGCGAACCTCGTCACCCGTCGCGGACGCAGATGCACAGCGCTGCCATTCTCTAGCTTAAGTTCAGCGCGCAGCGCTTGCCAGGCCTCGCGGCTGAGCTCCACATCCACATAGCTCCCGTCGTCGCGCTTGAACTCCAGGCGCGTGTTGGGGCCTACGGTGAGCGCTTGGGCCAGGGTTACAGCCCAGGTGTCGTCCGCAGGAGTGGTGACGATGTCCAGCTCGTGCGGGCGTACATAGCTGACTTCCTCGCTGGGAGCGCCTCGGCCATGGAAGAGGTTCACATCGCCCAGGAACTTCAGCACAAAGGGGGTGGCGGGGTGGTCGTAGACCTCGTCCGGGCTGCCTTCTTGCTCGATGCGGCCTTGGTTCATCACCACAATGCGGTCGGCCACTTCCATGGCCTCTTCTTGGTCGTGGGTCACAAACACGCTGGTGACATGCATTTCGTCGTGCAGGCGGCGCAACCAGCGGCGCAGCTCTTTGCGCACTTTGGCGTCCAAGGCGCCAAAGGGCTCGTCCAGCAGCAGCACTTTGGGCTCCACCGCCAAGGCGCGGGCCAGGGCCACGCGCTGGCGCTGGCCGCCAGAGAGCTGGTGTGGGTAGCGCAGCGAAATAGCGTCGAGCTGCACCAGCTTGAGCAGGTCCATCACCTTGGTGCGGATGGCGGCCTCTGAGGGGCGGGTGGCGCGTGGGCGCACCCGCAGGCCGAAGGCGATGTTCTCGAAGATGGTCATGTGACCAAACAACGCATAGTGCTGGAACACAAAACCCACGTTGCGGTCACGCACGTCGTCGAAGGTGGCGTCTTCGCCGTGGAAGTGCACACTGCCTGAGTCGGGTTGCTCCAGCCCCGCAATGATGCGCAGCAGCGTGGTCTTGCCCGAGCCCGAGGGGCCAAGTAGCGCGACCAGTTCACCCGAAGGGATGGTCAGGTTGAGGTTGTCGCAAACGGCCAGGGTGCCGAAGCGCTTGTTGAGGTTTTTGACTTCGATGCTCATGGGGGGCTCACACGGTTTCAGCTCGGGCCGAGCGCTTCTCGTGCTTCACACGTTGCTCGACGATGTACTTCAGCACCAGGGTGACCAGCGCCAGGGCGGCCAGCAGCGAGGCCACCGCAAAGGCGGCCGCAAACTGGTACTCGTTGTAGAGAATTTCAATGTGCAGGGGCATGGTGTTGGTGGAGCCCCGGATGTGGCCGGAGACCACCGAGACCGCCCCAAACTCGCCCATGGCCCGTGCATTGCACAAGATCACGCCGTAGAGCAGGGCCCACTTCACATTGGGCATGGTCACGCGCCAGAACATTTGCCAGCCGCTGGCGCCCAGCACGCGGGCAGCTTCTTCTTGCTCTGCGCCTTGGGCTTGCATCAGCGGGATCAGCTCGCGCGCCACAAAGGGGAAGGTCACGAAGACGGTGGCCAGCACAATGCCTGGCACGGCGAAGACGATACGCAGGTCGTTGTCGCGCAGCCATTCGCCAAACCAGCCTTGCAGGCCAAACACCAGCATGTAGATCAGGCCGGCGATGACGGGGCTGACGCTGAAGGGCAGGTCGATCAAGGTCAGCAGCACGCTTTTGCCACGGAACTCGAACTTGGCAATGGCCCAGGCGGCTGACACCCCGAACACGAGGTTCAGCGGCACCGAAATAGCAGCGGCAATCAGGGTCAGCTTGATGGCGGAGATGGCGTCGGGCTCGGTGATGGCTGCAAGATAGACATCCCAGCCCTTTTTGAAGGCTTCATGGAAGACCGCCACCAAGGGCACAAACAGGAAGAAGGCCAGAAAGGCCATGGCCAAGGCGATCAGCGTCCAGCGAACCCAGGCGGGTTCTTGGTTGGCGGCCAATGCGGACCGCGTAGCGGACTGAGGGCGAGGCGACGAACCTGGGGCCAAGGCGGCGGAGGGGGAGGTCACGGGAGTGGCTGTGTTCATGGTCTCAACGGCCTTGGCGTTTGCGGGTCCAGGCCTGCAGGAGATTGATGGCCAGCAGCAGCACGAAGGCGGTGACCAGCATCACCACGGCAATCGCGGTGGCACCGGCGTAGTCGTATTGCTCTAGCTTGGTGATGATGAGCAGGGGTGTGATCTCACTGACCATGGGCATGTTGCCGGCAATGAAGATGACCGAGCCATACTCGCCCAAGGCGCGGGCAAAGGCCAAGGCAAAGCCCGTCAACAGGGCTGGCATGATGGTGGGCAGAATCACATTCCAGAAGGTTTGCAGGCGGGTGGCGCCCAGCGTGGCGGCGGCTTCTTCCAGCTCTTTTTGCAGGTCTTCCAGCACGGGCTGCACGGTGCGCACCACAAAGGGCAGGCCGATGAAGGTCAGGGCCACAAACACGCCCAGCGGCGTGAAGGCCACCTTGAAGGGCAGCAGCTCACCGATCCAGCCGTTCTGCGCATACAGGGCGGTCAGGGCAATGCCCGCCACGGCGGTGGGCAGGGCGAAGGGCAAGTCCACCAGGGCGTCCACGATGCGACGGCCCGGAAACTCATAGCGCACCAAGACCCACGCTACCAAGAGGCCAAACACGCCATTGAGCAGTGCGGCCGCCAGCGAGGCTCCAAAGGTCAGTTGGTAAGAGGCGACCACACGGGGCGAGGCCACGGCGTCGACAAATTGACTCCACGTCAGCGTGAACGTCTTGAAGAACACCGCCGAGAGCGGGATCAGCACCACGATGCTGAGGTAGAGCACGGCAAAGCCCAAGGCCAGGTCGAAACCAGGCAGGACGCTGTGGCGCTTTAAAAGAGTTTTGGACAGCAGCACGGGAGGAATCACTTCAAAGGAAGGCGCGATGCTAGGCAGTGCGCTGAAAACGCGGAACGAAGTAAAACGCGCTTGCTTATGCAAAAAGCAAACAAGCCCGCTGAAAGCAGGCTTGTCAGGCGCTCACTGCTGGATTACTTCTTGGTGTAGATCGCGTCGAACAGGCCGCCATCGGCGAAGTGGGTCTTCTGAGCCTTGGCCCAACCGCCAAACACTTCGTCAATGGTGAAGAGCTTGATCTTGGGGAAGAACTTTTCGTACTGCGCGGCCACCTTGGGGTCGGTCGGGCGGTAGTAGTTTTCGGCCGCGATCTTCTGGCCTTCTGGGCTGTAGAGGTGGTTCAGATAGGCGGTGGCCACCTCACGGGTGCCGCGCTTGTCCACCACTTTGTCCACCACCGTCACGGGCGGCTCGGCCAGCATGCTGATAGACGGCACCACGATCTCGAACTTGTCTGGGCCCAACTCTTTGACGGCCAAGAAGGCCTCGTTTTCCCAGGAGATGAAGACATCGCCAATGCCGCGCTCCACAAAGGTGATGGTGGAGCCGCGCGCACCTGAGTCCAGCACCGGCACGTTCTTGAACAAGGCCGTCACGAACTCACGGGCCTTGGCTTCGTTGCCGCCCGGCTGCTTGAGGGCATAGCCCCAGGCGGCCAGATAGTTCCAGCGCGCACCGCCCGAGGTCTTGGGGTTGGGGGTGATGACTTGCACGCCAGGCTTCACCAGATCGCCCCAGTCTTTGATGGCCTTGGGGTTGCCCTTGCGTACTAGGAACACCAGGGTCGAGGTGTAGGGGCTGCTGTTGTGCGGCAGGCGCTTTTGCCAGTTGGCGGGAATGAGTTTGGCCTTGGCTTCCAACTCGTCAATGTCGTAGGCCAACGCGAGGGTGACGACATCGGCTTCCAGGCCGTCAATCACCGAGCGGGCCTGCTTGCCCGAGCCGCCGTGCGATTGCCTCACGCTGAGGTTTTGACCCGTCTTGGCTTTCCAAACGGCGGCGAAGGACTTGTTGAAGTCTTGGTAGAGCTCACGGGTGGGGTCGTAGGAGACGTTCAACAGCGTGATGTCCTTGGCGTGGGCCAAGGGGGCGGCCAGAGCGAGAGCCAGGGTGCTGAGAGCCGCCAGAGTGACGCGACGAGACAACATGAATCAATCCTTTGAGGTGTCAGGCCGAACGAGGTGTCGGCATGGGAGGGATGCTATGAATGGCCGCTCAATGAGGGAACGAATCAAATCGTTGCTGCTTATGCGGTTTGTGCGCTTGGTGGTGTTCAGGTGGCAAAGCGCAGTGTGTTGACGCGGGGCGGATGCACGCGTTGGTGCTCTGCTTCCAGCGTTTGGGTCATCTGGTTGATCCATTGGCGGGCCAGCGGCCAAGGGCCGTAGCCAGATTCCGGGTTGATGTGGCCAGCCTCACCGGCATCCACCAACTGGCTGCCCCAACGCTGGCCGTAGTAGCGCGCGTCAGAAGCACTCATCCATGGGTCGCTGCGGCTGTAGATGAGGGTGCTGGGGCAGGGCAGACCTCGGTCCAGTTGGCCTTCTGGGATCTGAAAGCGATCAGGGTTGGCAGGGGCCACCAGGAGTGCGGCTTGCAGGCCGCGACCGCGCTGCTGTAGATAACGCGCCAAGGCCAAGCAACCAAAACTGTGGCCCACGGCGATCCAGGCCTCTGCGGGTCTTTCGGGGTTGAGCAGTCGCACCCTGGCCGAGGGCTCTGCCACCGTGCATGGGCCGACTGACACCGGCCGCGCCTGCGACTCGGTCAGGGTCCGGTCTATGGCCTCTACCCAGTCGTCCAGATGTGGCGCGCTCCAGTTGGGAACTCGCACACGCACCGCGCCGGGGTGCTGACGCTCCAGCCAGCTTTGCCAATGCTCAGGGCCGCTGCCATGCAGGCCCGGCATGATCAGCAGGCGGGTGTGGAGTTCAGACCACGCCATGAAGGGCTCCTTGTTGCTTCGTTTTAAAGGGTGGCGATGGAGACTTCGGTGGACTTGACCAAGGCGACCACGTCGCGGCCCACCTTCAGGCCCAGCTCATGCACGGAACGCGTGGTGATGACCGAGGTGACGATGAGCCCCGACGGGGTCTCGACATCGACCTCGGAGACGACCGGGCCTTCGATGATCTCGCGGACCTTGCCGCGGAACTGGTTGCGTGCGTTGACGGCGATGATGCTCATGGGAACTCCTGCAGTTGAGACAGTGATAGGAATGGGAGAAGTGGCCTCAGGCCGAGATTCGGAAAGGAACGCTTTGGTCCACTTGCTGGCGGGCAGCGGCTTCGGGCACCTGCACGTAGAGGGGAACGCGCTGACCAAAGGGGTCGGTCAGCCAGACGCAGCCGTGACTAAGCAGCTCTTCCGCAAGGCGTTGTGGGTCCACGCTGAAGCCGGCAATGCGCAATTGGTGCGCGGCGTTCATCAACAGCCGGATGTCGCGCTGAGCCACAGCTTGACGCAAAGCCTGTCCGGTGAAGGGCAGCTTCAGGGGCCGGGTGGGGTGGGCTGAGGTGGGGGTGTCCATGGCTCACATGGTGCGAGCGGTGGACCATTCAGGGAACGAATGAAAACGGTCATCGTCATGCGAAAACCGCATATGCGAAGCGTCAGGTGTCTCACCGCTAGGGTGCAGGCAAAGCCAAGAGCGCTGCAGCGCGAACGCGCTCTTCACCACTGAAGCGCTGCAGTAGGGCGCGCTGAGCCTGCTGGCGTTGCAGGTCGCTCAGTTCGGGCGCGCTGTTGATGCGCTGAAGTTCCACCCTCGCTTCGGACAATCGGCTTTGCCACTGTTCTTGCAGGGCCTCTTCTTGAACCAATCGGGCCAGGGCGGCTGGGTCCAACGTGCTGCGGTCAATCAAGGTTGAACTGCGTGGCCCAGAGGCCTGGGTCATCTGCAGGATTTGGGCTTCCTCTTGCGCGTAGAAGGCGTCGGCCCAGACTCGGCCCAGAGCGCTGCGGCGGGCGATCTGGCGCTCGGCCAGTGCAGCGGAGATGCTCTGAGGGTCTTGCGGGTTCACCTGGGTGCTGAACTTCACTTGCTGAAGTTCAAGGTAGCGCCGCCACAGCTGCATCACCTCGCGCGCGGCGGCTGGGCTCAGGGCTTGCTCGGCCTGGGTTTGAACCAGGGCGCTGATGCGCTCGATGGGCTGTTGGCCCAAGAGCTGCAAGAAGTAGTCGAAGCGGCGCCTCAGGGCGATGTCGGGCACCAACTGGCCTTGGGCGTTGACGCTCCAGCTGCCGTCCACACTGCTGCCGCGCAGAGGGCTGTCTTGGGCCAACCAGGTGGCCATGGCTTGGCCCGGTGCGCTGGCGGTCTGGCTGCCCGCTGAAGCTTGAGAGGCTGAGATGGAGGGGCTGTCCGTTGCTGGGGCAGCGGCCTTGCTGGCCGGTGTGGTGGGGCTGGGTGCGGCCGATGGATAGGCCCACCACACCGCTGCAGCGGCGCAGCCCAGCGCCACGATGACCAGCAAGGGACGCTTCATGGGCTTACAGGCCGGTGTTCTTCAGGCGGTTGGCTTGGACGCGATAGAACTGCACCGGGTCGGGGGTGAACCAGCCCCGCAAGCCAAAGGCTTGATTGACTTCGTCCATGTGGTTCCAAGGGTAGGTGTCGCTCAGGACGGTGCCCCAGCGGCTGGAGCAGCGGCTGACCACGCCGTCATTGGCTTCACCAAGAAACACCACCGACGCGGCGAGCAAGAAGCCGTCGCTCAGGTCGAACAGATTGGTCCAGACACTGATGCCGCCTGCCGAGTAGTAACGCACGCCGTTCACCACTTCAGGGCCGGTGCCGCAGGTGCTGGTGGGGCTGCCTTGGGGAAAGCGGCGGTTGAAGTCAGCCGCGCCCACGGTGTTGAGAGACTCCAGCGTGCCCAAGGCGTTTTGGGGCAAGGTGGGCGAGCCGGCCATCCAGGCAATGGCAGTCCCCAAGGCGTTGACGATGCTGGCGACCAAGGGGGTGGTGCCGGTGGCACCAGTGACGCCCTTCACCACATCAGCGACCTTGCTGCCCTGATGCGGTGTGCCCATGGAGGTGACCGAAGCCACCAAGCTGGGCTCGACAGCGGCCACATAGCGGGCCGTGGTGCCGCCATGGCTGTGGCCGATGATGTTGAATTTTTGGTAGCCATAGGCGGCCTTCAGCTGGCGCAGCGTGGCACGCAGTTGCTCGCCACGCTCTTCGGTGGTGCTGAAGGGCGACACCATGGGGGTGAAGACCGTGGCGCCGCTGGCCCGCAGGCTGGCAGGCACATTGAAGAAGTAGTCCACCGGCCCGATGGCGTCAAAGCCTGACATGCCATGCACCAGCACGATGGGGTAGCGCGTCTTGGTGTAGGTGTCTTGGGCCATGGCCACCTGCGCAGACAAGGCCAGCGCGGCGGATGCCAGCAGGGTGCGAAATCTCAACGACATCTCTTTGTCTCCTGGCGCCGGCGAACAAGGGCAGCAACAGGTCGGCGCCCCCTGATGCTGAGGGCGCAAGTGTGTACGAACGGTCGTGCTTTTTTATCGAGGGCAAACCCTTCGCCTGGGAGTTTCCCTGCTCAGTGCTAGAGAGTGATCCCTAACGCGCGGGATGTGGGTCAGTCCTCGGCGTAGTTCACCGCTTCTCGGTAGGCATGCCAAGTGGCATGGCCAGTGATCGGGCCGACGATCAGCAAGCCAGCAAACCAGGGCAGCAGGGCGGCTACCACCAACACCGTCAGCAGAAAACCCCACCACAGCATCACGCCCGGTTGGGTCAGCACAAGTTTGAAACTGGTCAGCCCGGCGGTGATGGCATCGGTGGGCCGGTCAAGAATCATCGGGATGGAGATCACGGTGACCGCAAAGATCAGGCCAGCAAAAAACGCCCCCACCAACACATAGGCGACGATGAAATTGATGTTTTCAGGGTCGAGCAAGGCCAAGAGCGAACCCTTGAAATCAGGCATGCCATCAAAGCTGACGGCGAAGACGATCAGCGAGGCGCGGCCCCAGATCATCTCCAAGACCAAAAGCACAAAGCCAAAGATGGCCAGTGTGCCGGTGCGGGTGTCCCAGGCCAGCAGGCTTTGGCCAAAGTCAGGTTTCAGGCCTTGCTCTAACTGCTTGCTGACATGGTAGAGGCCCAAACACATGAAAGGCCCCATCAGCAAGAACCCGGCGGAGAGGGCCAGGGTATAGGCTGGAGCGGACTCGAAGACCTTGAGCAAGGCCCAACCCATGGCCATGAAGCAGGCGCCATAGAACAGACCGATGCCGGGGGCGCGGATGAAGTCCTTGAAGCCCAGCTTGATCCATCTCAAGGGGGCGCCCCAACTCAGCGGACGCAGTTGCAAGGATTGACGGGCGACGGCCGCGTCAGTTTCAGCAGGGAGGGCTGCGTCGGCGTGTGGGGTGAGTTCGTTGTCGGAAGGGGTATCAGCCTGCATGGGGCTTGAGCTTACGCATGCGCAGGCTCGGCGTCCAGCGGGCACACCCGCCCTGGGGCAAACCCACCCCAAGGCTGGCGTTCAAAGCCCTAAGGCTTCAGCCCACTGGGGCTGCCACAAGCGGCAGGTGTGGCGCAGGCTGAAGATCAAGGTCTGGTTGACCTCGGGCTGGCCAATGCGCAGGGCTTGGGCGGCGTTGCGCACCTCCAGCGGCGGCAGGGTGTCCGAGGCTTCGGCCAGCTTGACCCAAGGGTTCAGATCGCCCCGGCCATTGAGCGATTCCTTGACCCGCAGCGGCAGATGCAGCAGGCGGGCGACCTCGTCGCCACTGAGTTGCAGGACAGCAGGCAGGGTAGAGACTGCCGCCGCCATGAAGGCCAGATCACGCAGTTCGGGGTCCGCTTGGTCGGCCATCAAATGGGCCAGGAACAAGGCTCGGTAAGTGGCCGGGAAGCCCAAGGTGCGACCCAAGTGGCGACCGATGACCAGGGGCAGCATCAAGGCCGCAGCGCGCACCAAGTGGGCGCGTCGCGAGAGGCTCAGCGCCTCGGCCAGCGAACTCATCGGGGGATGCCCGTTCATCGTGGTCAGAAAGCTGGCAATGCGCATCAGGTGATCGGCTAAGCCCCGGTGGCGCGCCAGTGCTTCTTGCAGCACCGTGGCCGAGGAGCCGTGCATCAGCAGGCTGAAGAACTCCATGGCGCCCAAAGAGCGGTGGTCGGCCAAGGCCGAACTCGTCTCGTTGGCTGAATGGGTGGCCCACTCGTGGCCGACCACGCCAAAGGCGCCCAGCTCAAAGGAGGCATCCACCTCTTCAGGGGAGTTGCATCGCTCATGCACAAACGGCGTGGTACGGATGGCTTGGTAGGCGGCACCCAAAGGGTCCATGTGGCGACGCTCATCATTGCGGTCGAACAGCACGCAACTGACGCGCTGCAACAGGCGGGTCGGCACCTTGGCGCTGGGGCGGCCATTGATGATCAGGTCTGGCCCACGCGAGCTATTGGGAGGCAAGTCCGAGCACCACACGTCGTCAGAGGCCAGAAACACCGGCACTTCCAGCAGCAGCTCGCGCGGGCTTTCCAGGGTGAGCAGGCGTTGTAGCCAGCGGTCGTTATTGACCCGAACCCAGATGGGGCATTTGATGTCGGCCAAGTGCGTGCACAGGCTCTTCCAGACCAGCAGCACATCAGCGTCGGTGGCATGCTCGCGGCGCTGGATGTTCAGGCGGATGGACAGAGGCTCCAAGCTGCGCGCATAAACAGGCGCCACGCTCATGGTGCAGCAGTCCAGGCCCTCGGTGTCTATGCCCAAGTCGGCCAAAGAGGAGTCGGCCAGGTTGAAGGCCAACGGGTCAAAGGGGGTGAAGCCCGAAGAATGCGGCGAGCGGGCGCGGGCATCGTCCAGCAAGCCCCAAGTGGAGGGCTGGGTGCGGGTAGCGGTGGCGCGTTGAGAGGCAAGCAGGCGGTTTTTCATGGGTGCTCCGTGTGAACGAAACCCCAGCCCTGTGCGTGTCGAAGACACGCCCCTCAGGCCAAGGCAGTGCTCAGAGTCACCACGTTAGCGCCCGAACGCCTCGACCTAAACCCGATACAGCAGGCAAAAAACCCGGCAATAGTGCCCGGCCATGTGGCGTCCCTGCTGCCTTAACTCCGCCGTACGCGCAGCAACTCGTCCAGGATCAGGCCAATCGCGCCACCAGTGATGGCCATGTCGGCCACGTTGAAGCTGGGGAAGTAACCCCCATGAAACACGGGCGAAAGAAAGTCCCAGTGGAACTGCAAGAAGTCGACCACATAGCCGTGCCAAATGCGGTCGGTGACATTGCCAACGGCGCCGCCCAAGATGAGCGTGACGGCCAAGCAGAACAACTTTTGATCCGGGTGGCTGCGCAGCATCCAGACGATGACGCAAGAGGCCACCGCGCCCAGGCCCACGAAGAACCAGCGCTGCCAGCCTGAGGCATCGGCCAAAAAGCTGAAGGCAGCCCCTGTGTTGTGCACCCTCACCACATTGAAGTAGGAGGTGACGGTGACGCTGTCACCCAATTGGAAGTTGCCGACGATCAGCACCTTGGTGAACTGATCCAACAAGATGATGACAGCCGCCATGCCCAGCCACAGCCAGAGGCTGGGGCTGGAGGAGCGGCTAGAGAGCGAGAGCTTGCGGGCCATGATGATGAGACTCAGGCGATGTGGCGGGTTTCACCTGCGCCATGCAGGTTGCTGACGCAACGGCCGCACAGGCCTGGGTGCTCCGGCTGCTGCCCGACATCATTCACATAGTGCCAGCAGCGCTCGCACTTGGGGGCGGTGCTGGGGCTGACCTGCACGGCCAGCTCCGCGCCGTCTTCCACGCTGACGGCGGAGGTGATGGTGACGAACTTCAGGTCGGCGCCCAAGCCGCGCAGCAAGGCGGCGTCTTCTGCGTTGGCGGTGATGCGCAGCGTGGCTTGCAGCGAGGCGCCCACTTGGCCCGCCGCGCGCAATGCTTCGATCTCCTTGTTGGCCACATCGCGGATGGCGCGGATGCGAGCCCACTTGGCCAGCAGTGCCTCATCGGGTGCGTTAAAGCGGCTGAAGGTTTCAAAGAAGATGGAGCCTTGGCTGGCGCTGCCCACCAGGGTGGGCCAGGCTTCTTCAGCGGTGAAGCTGAGGAAGGGCGCCATCCAGCGCAGCATGGCGTGGGTGATCTGGTGCAGGGCGGTCTGGGCACTGCGGCGCGCCAAGCTCTTGGGCGCGGTGGTGTAGAGCCGGTCCTTCAGCACATCCAGGTAGAACGCGCCCAGGTCTTCCGAGCAGAAGACTTGCAGCTTGCTCACCACCGGGTGGAATTCATAGCGCTCGAAGTGGGCCAGGATGTCCGCTTGCAGCTCGGCCGTGCGGGCCAGGGCCCAGCGGTCGATCTCCAGCAACTGGTCTGCGGGCACGGCGTCGGTGGCGGCATCAAAGTCGCTCACATTGGCCAATAAGAAGCGCAAGGTGTTGCGGATGCGGCGGTAGGCATCCACCACGCGGGCCAGGATCTTGTCATCGATGTTGAGGTCGCCCGAGTAATCGGTGGCGGCCACCCACAGGCGCACGATCTCAGCGCCCAGCTTGGTGGTCACGCTTTGCGGCTCGACGGTGTTGCCCAGGCTCTTGCTCATCTTGCGGCCTTGGCCGTCGGTGGCGAAGCCGTGGGTCAAGAGGCCCTTGTAGGGCGCGCGGTCATAGAGCGCGCAGCCCAGCAGCAGCGAGCTGTGGAACCAGCCGCGGTGCTGGTCATGGCCTTCCAGGTAGAGGTCGGCCTCCGGGCCGCTCTCGTGATAAGGCTTGACCGCATAGGCGTTGGCATGGCTGCCGCGCAGCACGTGCTGGAAGGTGGAGCCCGAGTCGAACCACACCTCCAGGATGTCGGTGCTCTTGGTGTAGTGCGGGGCGTCTTCAGCGCCCAGGATCTCTTCGGCCGTGACGCGGCTCCAGGCCTCGATGCCGCCTGCCTCCACGATGTCGGCCGTCTGGTCCAAGATGGCCATGGTGTTGGGGTGCAGTTCGCCCGAATCCTTGTGCAAGAAGAAGGGCACGGGCACGCCCCAGGAGCGCTGGCGCGAGATGCACCAGTCGGGCCGATTGGCGATCATGTCGCGCAGGCGGGCGCGGCCGTTCTCGGGGTAGAAGGCGGTCTGATCAATCGCGTCCAAGGCCAACTGCCGCAGGGTCTTGGGCGCTTTGTCTTGGGTGAACACGCCCTCGCCCTCGTCCATGCGGATGAACCACTGTGCAGCGGCGCGGTAGATCACCGGCGTCTTGTGGCGCCAGCAGTGCGGGTAGCTGTGGGTGATGCTGACTGTGGCCATCAGGCGGCCCGCGTTCTTCAAGGCCTCCAAGATGACGGGCACGGCCTTCCAGATGTGCAGGCCGCCGAACAGCGGGAAGTCGGCCGCATAGGTGCCGTTGCCCTGCACCGGGTTCAGGATTTGGTCGTAGCGGATGCCGTTGGCGATGCAGGAGTTGAAGTCGTCCACGCCATAAGCGGGCGAGGAGTGGACGATGCCGGTGCCGTCGCTGTCGCTCACATACTCGGCGATGAAGACGGGCGAGAGGCGGCGGTATCCTGCGTCAACGTCATAGAGTGGGTGGCGGAAGTTCAGGCCACCCAATGCGCGCCCTTTGCACTCGCCCAATCTGCGGTACCGACTCACACCGTAGCGCTTGAGAATCTCGGGTCTAAGGTCTGGAGCGGACGGCACAGCTCGCCCGTCCACGAAATCTGGACTCGACCGCACATACTCCGGCGTTTCCACCAGCTTCTTGGCTAATACGAGGATTCCCTTGTCAGTTTCGACCAAGGCATAGTCGATTTCTGGGTGGACATTCAGCGCCTGGTTGGCAGGGATGGTCCAGGCGGTGGTGGTCCAGATCACCGCGAAGGCGCTTTGACCCGCCGGCAAGGCGGGCAGGCCGAAGGCGGCGGCCAACTTGGCGCCGTCGTCGGTCTCAAAGGCGACGTCCAGGGTTTCACTCTTTTTGTCTTGGTACTCGATCTCGAACTCGGCCAAGGACGAGCCGCAGTCAAAGCACCAGTACACCGGCTTCAGGCCACGGTAGACAAAGCCACGCTCGATGACGCGCTTGAAGGCGCGGATCTGGCCGGCCTCGTTGGCCGGGTCCATGGTGCGGTAGGGGCGCTCCCAGTCGCCCAGCACGCCCAGGCGCTTGAAGTCCTCGCGCTGCTGGTCGATTTGTTCGGCAGCGAAGGCGCGGCTCTTGGCCTGCATGTCGTCGCGGCTGAGATTGCGGCCATGCAGCTTTTCGATGGCGTTCTCGATGGGCAGGCCGTGGCAGTCCCAGCCGGGGATGTACTGGGCGTCAAAACCACTCAACTGGCGGCTCTTGACGATCATGTCCTTGAGCACCTTGTTCAGCGCATGGCCGATGTGCAGCTTGCCATTGGCATAGGGCGGGCCGTCGTGCAGCACGAACAGCGGGGCACCGGCGCTCGCATCGCGCAGGCGCTTGTAGAGGCCAGCATCACCTTCGTGCGCGTTCCACTGCTGCACCCAGCCTGGCTCGCGCTTGGGCAGATCGCCGCGCATGGGGAAGGCGGTGTCGGGCAGGTTCAGGCTGCTGGCGGGTTTGTCGGCAGCGGGTGTCTTTTTGGCGTCGGTCATGGCGCGGGGTCTCGATCAAGGTGGGCGCAAGTGCTGCGCAGTGGCTGGTAGAGCCACAGAGGGCTGACGAGGGGGTCAGCGAGAGGCCAGCGACTTTGCGCTGGCAGCGCAGGCAGGGTGCCCCTAGGGCTGGGCTACGCCCAACCTATCCCCCAAGGGGAGCAAGAAAATTTGGGGCGGCCCGGCGCTTTCTTTCGAGCGCCAAATTCGATCGCGCGTGGTCTGCCGACGGGTGCAGGCATGGCCACGGGCAGCCGGAGAGGCCCATGGCCGGAGCAAAGGAGCAGCGCGGGTGAACATGGGCCTCATTCTACCGGGCCGCCCACCAGGCTCTGGCATCGACCACATCTTGGGCAATGCCGGCCACCAGCGCCTCCAGGCCGTCGTACTTGCGCTCGTCGTGCAGCTTGTGCAGCAGGTCCACCTGCAAGATGCGGGCATAGCCGGCGTCTAGCGCCAGGCCTGCAGGCCAATCGAGGCAATGCACTTCCAGCAGCACGCGCCCGGCGTCCTCGATGGTGGGCCGCACGCCCAGCGAGGCCACGCCGGCCAAGGGCTCATCGGTCAGGCCATGCACTTGCACCACAAAAATGCCTCGGGCGGCTGGGCGATGCGAGGGAAAGCGCAGGTTGAGCGTGCGAAAGCCCAGGTCGCGCCCGAGCTTGCGGCCGTGCACCACGTGGCCGCTGATGCTGTAGGGGCGGCCGATCAAGCGCGCGGCTTGCACCATGTCGCCGGCCGCCAGGGCCTCACGCACGGCCGAGGAGCTGACCCGCAGGCCATGGACCTCATAGCTCATCATGCGCGCCACATCAAAGCCTTTGCTGGCGCCTTGCTCGTCGAGCAGGGCATAGTCGCCGGCCCGCTTGGCCCCGAAGCGGAAGTCATCGCCCACCAGCACATAGCGGGCGTTCAGGCCCTGGCACAGCACTTTGTCGATGAAGTCCGTGGGGCTGAGGCCGGCCAGGCGGTCGTCAAAACGCATCAGCACCACGTCGTCCACCCCGCAGCGCTGCAGCTCGGCCAGCTTGTCGCGCAGCGGCGCAATGCGCAGTGGCGCCAACTCGGGCTTGCCTGCCTTTTGGGCAAACCAGTCGCGCGGGTGGGGTTCAAAGGTCATCACGCAACTGCGCAGGCCACGGTGGCGGGCCTCGTTGGTCAACAGTGCCAACATGGCTTGGTGGCCACGGTGGACGCCGTCAAAGTTGCCGATGGTGAGGGCGCAGCCTTTGTCGGCTGCTGAGCGGGGGCGTTGGGCCCGGTAGATTCGCATGGCGCTGGATTATCCCGCCTGCGGCAGCCACTGGCTCAGCAGGGCGTGCAGGGTGGCTGGTTCGAAAGGTTTGGCGAGGTAGCCGTCCATGCCGGCCGCGAGGCAGCGCTCGCGGTCGCCCTGCACGGCATTGGCCGTCAAGGCGATGATGGGCAGGCGGGTTTGGGTGGGCTGAGCGGCCTCCAAGACCCGCCAGCGGCGGGTGGCTTCCCAGCCGTCCATCTCGGGCATCTGGCAATCCATCAAGACTAGATCGGGGCGGTGCTGCTCTAGGCTCGCCAAGGCCAAAGCACCGTTGGCGACGGTGCTGACCTGCAGCCCGAAGTGCTCCAGCAGGGCTTGCGCCACCATGGCGTTGACGGGTTGGTCTTCGACCAGCAAGACCTCACCCTTCAGGGGCGCCAAGGGCGCGCCTGCGGGGTGTGGGGGCGCCTCAGGCGCTGCCGTGGGCACGCAGCGCAGGGTGAAGCCAAAGCAAGCGCCGCCGCCCGGCGCAGGGCGGCAGATCACATCGCCGCCCATGGCTCGCGCCAGCTCGCGCGAGATGGTCAGGCCCAGCCCCGTGCCGAGGGGGCCTTGGGTGCTGGTGGTAGCACTCTGCTCAAAGGCCTGGAAGATGCGTTCATGGTCGGCCTGCGGAATGCCCGGCCCAGAGTCCAGCACCTCAAACCGCAACTGCCGTGGCTCTGGTGCCGATGCGCTGGGCGACAGCGACACACTCAGGCTGACCCGGCCACCGCTCGGCGTGAACTTCAGGGCATTGCCCAAGAGGTTGTGCAGCACCTGCTTGACCCGTGCGGCGTCGCACAGCACATGGGCGGGCAGGTCTGGCGAGAGCTGGACTTGCAAGCGCAAGCCTCGGTCGGCCGCTAAGGCGGTCAGCAGATCGGTGACCTCATGGACCATGGTGGACAGGGCGGTGACCTGGGGCTGGAGGTCGATACGCCCGTGCTCGATGCGGGAGAAGTCCAGCAGGTCGCCCAGCACGGTCAAGAGGTGGTCGGCTGACTGTTTGACCACGCCGAGTCGCTCGCCTTGCTTGGCCTCCAGAGGGTCCAGACGCATCAGCGCCACAGTGCCCAAAATGCCGTTGAGCGGCGTGCGTAACTCGTGGCTGACAGTGGCCAGGAAGCGGCTCTTGGCCGAGCTGGCATGGCGGGCCAGGGCCAGCGCGTCCCGCTGGCTGGCGGCGATGGCGCTGTTTTCAAAGCGCAGGCGCAGCAACTCCAAGGCGCGCCGTTCACTGCGAATGGCCTCGACGCTCAAGACGGCGAAGTACAGTGCCAAGCCGCCCACCACATGCCAAGACCCGTATTGCCCACTGAAGGCATAAGCCAGAGCGATGGGCAAGAGCCCGATCGCCAAAAAAGGAATGGCGAGCTGGCGATAGTGCAGCAATGGAAAGAGACTGACGGCGGCCACGCCAACGATGCCCGCCAAAATCAAGCCATCGACCAGCAAATGGCCGGACTGTGAAAACAGCGCGCCCATCATGCCCCAGCTGATGGCGTCCACCAGCAGCACGGCGGTGAAGATGAACAACCATCGGCGCATATGAAGACGGCGCTGGGGCGCGCGCGCGAAGCTCAGTGACACCAGCAAGCGCACCAAGCCGATCGCCATCTTGCTGAGGCACCAACCCCAGGCCATGGCCGCGCCAAAGTAGGGCTCCACCACATGCGCAACCACGAGAGCGAAGACCAAGCCAGCGATGACGGGAGCGACGGCCCCGGCATGCAAGGCCTGCAGTCGCTCGAAGGCAATGTCCTCAGCGATCTCCGACTTGGAGCTGGGCCGCCAAGAACCCTGCGAGTCGGTGTGGTCTGACGCTGGTTCGGGGGCGTTCACGGGGGGCTCCAAGGGCGGGCGTTGGGGCGCGTGCGGGCTGGCTTACTTGGGCCAGCCGTCGACCCAGCGCCATTGGCCTGCGGGCAAGTCGGGCGGCAGCACCAAGTGACCGAAGCTGCTGCGGTGCAGGGTTTCGACCCGGTTGCTGACGGCGGCCACCATGCGCTTGACTTGGTGGTATTTGCCTTCTGTCAGGGTCAGGCGCAGATGGTGTTCACTCACGCGCTCGCAGGCCGCAGCCTTGACGGGTTGTGGGTCGTCATCCAGCACCACACCGGCCAGCAGGCGCTCGACCTGCTCATCGCTGATGGGGTGTTTACAGCCGACTTCATAGACCTTGGGCACATGGTGCTTGGGCGAGGTGAGCTTGTGGATGAGGGTGCCGTCTTCCGTCAGCAGCAGCAGTCCGGTGGTGTCTTCATCGAGCCGGCCAATCGGCTGCACGCCCCGGTTGCGCAGCGGCGGAGGCAGCAGGGTCATCACACTGGGGTGGTGTTTGGGCTTTTGCGAGCATTCAAAACCTGCAGGCTTGTGCAGCAAGATCAAGGCCTTGGCATGGAAGGGCCAGGGCTTGCCCTCCACCGTCAGCACCAGGCCGTCGGTGTCCAGGTCCTCATGCGGGTCGTCCAAGACGCGGCCTTCATGGCGCACCAGGCCCGCATCAATCATGCCGAAGCAGACTCGGCGCGTTCCAAAACCTTGGCTGAAGAGAATCTGGCTGAGTTTCATGGGCCAGACTGTAGCCGCTCAGGGCAGGTCTTGATGGGCGGGTAGGCCCGGTAAGCCGGTGGCGGCCCGTATGGCGTTGAGCACGGCCTGGGCCGTGACCTCGGCGGCCAGGCTGCCCAGCACGCTGGGCTCCACGGTTTTGCCCGCCGCACCGGTGGCCAGCGAGAACATCACGTCACCGTCAAAGCCGGTGTGGACGGGTGCAATGGTGCGGGCCAAGCCGTCATGGGCCATGGTGGCGATGCGCTGCATCTGAACCTTACTCATCACGGCATCGGTGGCCACCACGCCGATGGTGGTGTTGGCGCCGGCCAGCAGCGCGGTGGGCCACTCACCGGCCTGCAGGGCGGCCAGGGTGTCTCTGAGGCCGCCTTGGGGCGAGCGTGCACCGGCCAGCAAGCGGCCGCTGGCTGGGTCGCGGACATCGCCCACCGCATTGACGGCTACCAAGGCCCCCACCGTGATGCCGTGCACGGTGACGGAGGCCGTACCGATGCCGCCCTTCATGGCCCACTGCGGGCCAAACAGTTTGCCGACGGTGGCGCCGCTGCCTGCGCCCACGTTGCCTTGATCGGACGTTGCGGTGCTGGCAGCCTCACAGGCAGCATAGCCTGCGGCGGCATCTGGGCGAATGCGGCCGTCGCCCACCCACAGGTCAAACAGCACCGCAGCAGGCACGATGGGCACGCGGGCTGTGCCCACGGCCAAGCCGTGTCCGCGTTCGTCCAGCCAACGCATCACGCCGCTGGCGGCATCCAGGCCAAAGGCGCTGCCGCCACTCAAGACAATGGCATGGACCTGCTGCACGGTGTTGCTGGGGGCGAGCAGCTCGCACTCGCGTGTGCCGGGCGCCGCCCCTCGCACATCGACACCGGCCACCGCCCCCGCTTCGCACAAGACCACGGTGCAACCCGTGGCGCGCTGGGGGTGCGTGAAGTGCCCGACCTTGAGGCCTGCGACGCGGGTGATGCTCATTCGGCCTAGCCGAACACGCCGGCGGTTTCTTGCATGCGTGTCGAGACTTCACCCAGGTGATGCAGGGTGTCGCCGAACTGCATCTCCAGCATGGTCAGGCGCTTGAAGTAATGGCTGGCGATGTATTCGTCCGTCACGCCAATGCCGCCATGCAACTGTATGCATTGCTGGCCCACAAAGCGCGCCGACTGCCCCAACTGCACCTTGGCTTGGCTCAGCGCACGGCGCCGCGCGGCCGCGGGCTCACCCAGCTTCAGGCTGGCGTAATAGCTCATGGAGCGGGCCAGCTCCAGCTGCATCTTCACATCGGCAATGCGGTGGCGCAGGGCTTGGAAGCTGGCCAGCGTGGTGCCGAACTGCTTGCGCGTGTTCATGTAATCGACGGTGATGGCGGTGAGCTTGCCCATCAGGCCCACACCCTCGGCGCAGAGCGCAGCAATGGCGATGTCCACCGCCTGCTCCAGCACCGCAAAGCCTTGCTCGCAGATCAAGGTGGCCGGGCAGGCTTGCAACTGCAGCTCGGCGGCCCGGGCACCGTCTTGTGTGGCATGGCCGCGCACGCTGCAGCCGGGTGCACCTTGGCGGACCAAGAACAGGCCAATGCCCTCAGTTGAGTCGGCGACGCCGCTGAGGCGGGCAGGCACGATGAAGGCGTCGGCCTCGTCGCCTGCTGGCACCACGCTCTTGCTGCCCGTGAGCAGCCACTGCTCGCCGCTGCGTTGCGCTTGCGTGCTGACATGGTGGAGGCGATAGCGCGCGGCGCGTTCTTGATGGGCCAGCACCACCAGGGCAGAGCCTTCGGCGATGCGGGGCAGCCACTCGGCCTGAACGTCGGCCGGGGCCGCTTGCAACAAGGCCGGTGCCACCAGCGCGCCTGCGGCAAAGGGGGCGTTGACCAAGCCAGTGCCCAGCTCTTCCATGACCACCATGGCTTCGACCGCGCCAAAGCCCATGCCGCCGTGCTCGCTGGGCACGGTGAGGCCGGTGAGCCCCAGGTCGGCCAGCTCTTGCCACACCACGCGGGTGAAGCCGCCGGCCTTGGCCAAGCCATGTCGGCGCTCAAAGCCAAAGCCCTTGTCCACCCAGCGTGCCACAGCGTCGCGCAGGGCCAGTTGATCGTCTGTGAAATCAAAGTCCATGAGTGTCTCCAGAGCCTCTTAACCCAGCACCGTCTGAGAGACGATGTTGCGTTGGACTTCGTTGCTGCCACCGTAAATGGTGGTTTTGCGCAGGTTGAAATAAGTGCTGGCCAAGGGCGCGCAGTGGTGGGCCGCACCGGGCCACAGGCCACCCAAAGCGGCATCGCCTTGCCACCCTGCCTCCATCGCTTCTTGAATAAAGGGCAGGGCATAGGGCCCAGCGGCCTGCATCATCAGCTCGGCATAGCGCTGTTGGATCTCGCTGCCGCGGATCTTGAGCAAGCCCGCCACATCCAGGCTTTGCTTGCCGCTGCGCTCGGCACTCAGCACGCGCAGCACCATCATCTCCAGGGCCACGATGTCCACTTCGAGCAGGGCGATCTGGTCGCGGAAGCGCGAGTCGTCCCACACGCCTTCTGCTTTGGCAATGCGCTTGAGCCGTTCCAACTCGCGCTTGGCCCGGTTCACGTCGGCGATATTGGTGCGCTCATGGGCCAACAAGTGCTTGGCGTAGGTCCAGCCTTTGTTTTCTTCACCGATGAGGTTGTTGGCTGGGACGCGCACGTTGTCGAAGAAGACTTCGTTCACCTCATGCTCACCGTCGAGCATGATGATGGGGCGCACCGTCACGCCGGGGCTCTTCATGTCGATCAGCAAAAAGGAGATGCCGGTTTGGGGCTTGCCTTCCGTGCTGGTGCGCACCAGGCAAAAAATCCAATCGCCGTATTGGCCCAGCGTGGTCCAGGTTTTTTGGCCGTTGACGATGTAGTGGTCGCCGTCGCGCTCTGCGCGGGTCTTGACCGAGGCCAGGTCAGAGCCTGAGCCGGGCTCGCTATAGCCCTGGCTCCACCACACATCGCCCGAGGCAATGCCGGGCAGAAAGCGCGCCTGCTGCTCTGGGCTGCCGAAGGTCATGATGACAGGGGCCACCATCACCGGCCCGAAGGGCACGATGCGGGGAGCACCGGCCAGCGCGCACTCTTCTTCAAAGAGGTGCTTCTGGATGGCGTTCCAACCCGGGCCACCAAAGGCTTGCGGCCAGGCATAGCCCAGCCAGCCTTTGCGCCCCAAGATGCGCGCCCAAGACTGCATGTCGTCTCGGCTGAGACGCAGTCCTTGGTGCACTTTGTGGCTGATGTCAGGCGGCAGATGAGCCGCGACCCACTCGCGAACCTCTTGGCGGAAGGCGAGCTCTTCGGGGGTGAATTGAAGGTCCATAGGGCTGTGGTTTTAGCATGCCTGCTGGCCTCAGCCTTGTCTCCGCAGCGACAAAAAAGGCGCCCGGAGGGCGCCTTAGGGGAAAGCACGGGGCGCCAGAAGGCGCCTGCGCCTTGGGGGTTCAGCGGCGCCAGCAGTCCTCTGTGGTGGGGTCAGCCTTGACGCTTGCGCCATCAAGCTTGCCGCGAAGGCCACTGCTACTGATCGCCAAGGTGCCGCAGGTGGCGTCGTCAGTGGCTTGGCCGCCCTGTGGGGTCGCAGACACGACAAAGGCATTTGCACTGATGGCCGCAAACTGGATTTGATAGTGCATGGTGCCTGTGGCGGGCGTTCGATCAAAACCCAAAGCAGTCAACCTTGCGTTGTTAATGCTCCCGTTCTCAAGATCTCGGTCATAGCGGTAGGTGGCGGCCTGGTTGCGCTCCATCCACATCGCGACCTGTTGCAGCATGGCCTTGGCTTCCGCTCGTCGGCTCTTTACCAGATAGCTGTTGAAGGACGGGAAAGCAACGGTTGCCAAGATGCCCACAATGGCTACCACGATCATCAATTCAATGAGCGTGAAGCCTTTCGGCCTCACGGCGCTGAGACGGGCTGTACTGCTGCGCATATCAATAGACTTCCCGCCAGGACATACGGCCTAGCTGTTTGGGGTTGGCGTGCTTGACGTTGTCCGGTTGGCCGGCTTTGGCGCCGACAGATCCGAAAGAGTTGGGTGCGCTGCGGTCTTGGCCCGCACTTGGAAGCACCAAGGACATGCTGCTTGACCCGGTAGAGCTGTCCAGCAAGATGGCCGGAGGGCCAAACTGACTGCCGCTGGTGGCCATGGCCGCAGGGATTTTTGTGCCATCCAACAGGTCTAAGGAATCGATCTTGCCGTCGCCATTGGTGTCAAAGGTAAAGCCTGTCGGCGCACCCGTGATCGGGCTGAGTTCGAACAACCAAGACTGAGCCACCTTACAGGCTGCTGCCGAGGTATCTGTCTTGCCGGGCTGCACCACGGGGTACATGACCAAGCCTGTGGGCTGCAGTTTAGTGGCCCCCACCAAATGCTCGGTCGCCCCCAAGGCCATGTACCAGCCTCGTTTGCCAGAGGCGTACTCGATCTTCTGCGCGCTCACCGTCCGGAAGTCAATGCCCGACGCACCGCGCTTAGTTTCGAATTGGTTCAAAACAAGGGTGTTCAGGCTGACGGTGGTTTTGTCGCCCTTGTCCAAGATGCCGTAAAGATACTGGATGGGCTTGCTGCCTATCAAGGCCTGAATGGGGCTGAAGTAGTGACCCGTGCCAAAGGTGACCTGCCAGCACTGGCGGAATTTGTCCGCCGCACAAGCGCCTTGCTCGGTATTGCGAACGGCCACGGGTACGCTGTAGATCGGCTGCTTGTCGATGGTCTGGAACAAACGCGTCACACGGTCTTGGTTCGGGCTGCCGGTCACGGAGATGTCAGAGAGGTCAAATCGCCACAGATTGCCCTGCTGGTCGCCGGCATAGGCCACATCGACATCGCCGTTGCCGTCGGTGTCAACGGGGCGAGGTGTTGAAAGCCCATTCTTGAAAGCCAAGCCCGGTTCCTTGGCGCCGTCTTTGAAGGCGCTTTGAACATCAATGCGACGCCAACGCGGCTGGTCAAAGGCGGGCGGTTGGTCGAGATAGAAGGCATAGAGAACCGGGCGACCCGTGCCGCTGGGCGACCCATCATCGGCGTCATCGCTGGAGGCACCATTGCCCACCAGCACGGCCCAGCGCTTGTAAAGGCCGTCTTTGACGCGGACGATTTGATGCGACCCCAGGGTTTCGTCATAGGCGGGCTGGCTGATGATGCGTCCCAAATCAGCGAGGTCATTGATACCTTCAGAGCGCGTGGTGTCACCCAGAGTCGAGTTGGTGTACTCAAAGAGAACGCCTTTCCCCTTGGTCGGGTCTGAACCAGAAATGTCAAGTGCAGTGATGGCACGTGCGCCTCGCCCATAGGTGATGACGGCCACTGGAGCCCATCCATCATTCCCTGTTCCATTGAGATCGGCGTGTCCGATCATGGGGATGGCGTCGACATAGTAGGGGTTGAGGTTGTTTTCGGCCAAGCTGCTGTCTGTCATCCGATTGGTGAGCTTGAGCATGACATCGGGGACAAAGGTCCAAGACTCCGTGAGCTTGCCCTTATCGAAGCTGAAGGCATGTATCGCACCGTCATTGCCACCCCAAAGGGCCAGGGGCGGAAGCTTCTTGCCGATCGTGTTCTCGCAGTACTTGGTGTAGTCCTTGAACAGGTTCTCAGGCAAAGAAGGCATGGTGCTGCGGTTCAGCACGACCGGGCCGGAGTTAACCACCGGGCCCAACAGGGCTGCCCGGGCTCGGAAAGGTCCGTCACTGCCGTAGTGGTAGCTGACGCGGTCATTGCCACGGTTGTCCTGCACACCCCGCCGGTTGGTATTGAGCGCTGCTTGCTGGGCTGGGCTGGCGGCGGCCAGACTCAACTTGTAAGGCGCCATGCTGCCCTCTGTCCCGCTGCCGGGTTTGGCTGAGAAGACAGGGCGGCTCAAGCTGGGCGACAAAATGTCTGTGGCCTCTTGCTTAGTGGCCCCATTGACATTGCCCGAACCATCCAAGTCGTAGGCCCAGAGGTCGCCAGTGAAGTTCTGCATGTCAAAGCGCCCCTGGAGAACCCGCGTGCGCCCATCCAGGCCCGCAATGCTGTCGTTCAGGATGGAGCGAGGAGAGGTCACCGCGCTGACGGCCGCATAACCCGTATTGGGCAAGCCCGGCATGAACACCATGGATGCGTCGAGCCAATCATCGATGATGCCGTCTAGATTCTCGAACTTGGCCAAGGTCACCTTGGTTTCTGCACTGATGGGGCAGCCTGGGTTCTGCGGAATCTTGGTTTCGTAGCAGAGCTGGATGGGGTCGCCCTTCCAGGTGACGTCCATGCCGACTTCTTGTGTGGTGGTCAGCCCGCCATTGCCCGTCATCTGAACGATGATCTTCAGACGTGGGTACTGTGCATACGGCACGGTGTTTTCGTCCGGTTGACCTTGGTCATTCAGGCCAATTCTTAAATCGTAAGCACCGACAGTGAAAAAGCGCACTGGCTTATAGAGCGGAGGCAACATCGCTCCGTTGGCATCTTGCAAAGTCACCTTGACAGACTTCAGGCCACCAGAGCCGCCCCACTTCAGAGAGGGAGAAATTCGGACTTTGTCCCATGCCGTGACGGTGGCTTGAGTCGCATCGCCCTTGTAATACTGAGCGGGCTCTACATCCATCAGTTTAGGCTTTTCAGCTTCGCTGCCATCGGTGCAGCCGCCACCCGTGTTCACATCAAACAATAGGGCACGAGCAGCATCCCCCAAATGCAAGACGCAGTTGGCGCGTGTGGGGTCCATATTGGTCGTGTAGCCCAGCGTACGAGCGTCGGTTCTCTTGGGGTAACCGGTACAGACGGCGTTGGTTCTGAAGTCGAAGCAGTTCACTCCGAAACCATTGGTTTGCCCCGTAATCAATCTGGTGCCGTCAATAGCCCCGGCGTTCCATGAGTAATGATAAGAGTTTCTGACGCCCGGGGTCCCGCCATTCCAGGTGGTTCGGGGGGCAAACGAGTTGTTCATGAAATACGTTTGCGCTTCGGCGCTGGTCTGAAAGCTCACACCCCCAATGGTGTAGCAATTCGTGCCGAACCCATCGCAAACCCCTTTGGGGGTTCCTGCGACGTCATTTTCTAGGATGGGCATCACCCCGCCAAATGGGCTGGAGTTGCCAGCGGTGCTCCAGCCTGCACATGCACCGCCAGTGGCCGCGTCATGGCAATAAACCTTATTGGCAATGGCGAAAAATACTTTATTGACTTGGTCGCCCTTGGGCCCAAACTTAGAAGAAACCGTGAAGGCGCCAATATTTGGATAGGTTCCACCGGAAATGTTGTAGTTGGTCCTACCGCAACTGGCTTTTGTCTTGATGTTGACGCAATGCAGATCCCCATTGGCTGCCAGGACAAAATACTTATCGCCAATTTGTTCGAGGGGCGCATGGTTACCACCCCAGTTTCCGGTGGTATAGGTTCCAAGCCGCAAAGAGCCGCACGACACCAAAGTATTGAGATTCACGCAGACCACATCAAGCTCGTTACCGCGCTGCCCGGAAACAAACAACTCTCCAGTTTCGTAGTTGATCGCCTCCATGGGGTTGTGGACCATGTAGTACGTCCTGTCGCCCGTACTCGCGGCCGTGCCGGCAAATTGAGCCAAGCCTAGGCCGGTTCCGTTGGAGGGGAAGCCAGCGCAAGTGCCACCGGTGGCGGCAACGCGGCAATTGAAATACTGATTGTTGGTATGGTGGTTCAGAACATAGAGGTTCTTACCGAAGGGGATGATGCGAAAGCCATCACCTGTGCCGGTGAAGTCCACTGTGGTGTTGACGACCCCAAAGTCCACCTTGACCATGGGCTCCATCTTCCACTTCACTTTGGTCACAGGGGTGCCAGTCGCCGGCTCGGTGGTGGTCCAGCCGCTGCCCTTCACAAACCATTCAAAGCTGACCTTGGGGGGTAGTACCAACTTGCCCCGAATCCACTTGAAGTCTCCTGAACCCGGTAGGCTGTTTTGAAAGCTGGTTTCACCGATGGCTTCAAAAGGAGACCCAATGCGGGACTGAATATAGGTGATCCACTTGACATCATCCTCAGGGGTGATGCTGTAGGTACTGTTCAGCGTGGGGGATGTGGCAGGGCCAATAACCTGACCCCGCATCGCCAGTGTGCTGCCTGTCTGGATGGGCGCTGCTTGGCTTTGAGCAACGCTCCACATGATGGTGCTGACGCCCATCACCGCAATCAGCGCCACAGTCAACTTACGAGCCATCTTGCTCAGGGGCACAGCCATCAGTCGAGAGCTTACTTGCATGGTCGGTATACCTCTTGAAGATCAACCACGGTGGCCAGGGTTGCGCCATAGCCACGTGCGGTGATTCGGAACAGGGGGGAGGGTTCGTTGGTGGCCGCCAACTGCGCGTCCAGCACATCAATGTGATAGCGGGGCAGGGCTATGACCCCGACAACAGCGGTGGCTCTTGTCTTCGTGCCAAGGGTCACAGCACAGTTGCCCGTGGTGCAGGGGTTGGAGTTCCAATCTATATCTGCAGGTCTTGCTGCGGGCGTGCGCCCGAGCAGTCTCATGCCTGGCTCGTCTTGAGTGGGCATCATGGCTGAGCAGGTCGGTGCCAGCGAAAGGCAGTAGCTGTTCACCAATGGCTCAGACGCGTCTGTTGTCTGTATCAACTGGCCGGTTGCGGTATCCCAGACTTGGCAGGTGATGTCGGCTTCAGCGTCCCTCAGCGCCGCTTCTGCGGCCTGGCGAGCCAGCGCTAAATCACGCTCATTTCTGGATGTTCGGAACTGACCCACGACGCTGTTGGTTTGCGAAAGCGCGAGCAAGGCCAGCAGCAGTGCGAGCACCACCACCGTCCAAAGGGCAACGCCTTGCTGGCCTTGCCGTTTGAATCGAAGGGCCGGGTGCGAGGGTTTGGGCCTGAAGCTCATGGCATGACGGTGGCACTGCGAGAGCCACTGCGCAAATTGATGGTGGTGCGATGGGCGCGGCGAATGCGGCCGTCGTTCGCATTGGCGGCGTTGCCCGAACAATCCACATTGAAGACGTTGGTGCCCGCGCTGCCTGCCGCCGAGCTGCCCGGCTCACCGACAGCCAGCACACAGACCTGCACAGCGACTACAGAAGCCCAACCATTCACCATCGAGTTCACTTCGCTGGCCAGCACGAACCGTGATATGGCACTGGCCGATGTTGAGCTGGCCTGCGAGGTGGCATACAAAACCTGAAACTGTTCTATGTCTGCGGCAACTTGGACAGCCCTACTGGGGTCGCCGTTGCCAATGCACATCAGGCGGCGTTCGGCAGTGTCAAGGTAGTACCGGTTGATGACCAAGTCACCCGCAGGGTTGGCTGTAGCGCTTTGGCCTGTGCGTGTGCCGCGCCCGCCGCAGTCGGTCTGGAAGCCGCGGTTGGCATTGAAGGTCTCCGCCAGGCTGGGTGCGACCCAGCCTTCAGGTGTTGAGAGGACCTGATAGGCCACGGTGAGTGACGATACAGTGCTGTTGACGTCTGGGGCGCACGCAAAGTCCAACAGTGTGGTGGGTGTTTTGAAGGCTCCGCTGCAACCCTTGATGGAGTACAGGCCAGGAAAGTTCCCTGCAGAGTCCAGTGCAAGCAGGCTGCCGTCGCCGGAATTAGGCGCGCCCACTTGCCCATCGGCGGAGGTCAAGACGCTCCACTGTCCGTCTCTTTCCATCAAGTCGACATGACCAGCGGCCCGAATCTGCTGTGCAATATAGCTGGTGAAACTCTGTCCCCCATCGCTGACGGTGGCTGCGCCGCGCATGGACCGAGCCAGTTGTGATGAGGCCAAAAAGGTAGAGAGTGCTGCGCCAGCCAGCAAGAGGCCCAAGAGCATGGCGACCATCAACTCGACGAGGGTCATGCCTCGGGAGGTGGCCAACTTGGTCATGGCTTGAGCGTGAGGAAGGCTTGACCGACGGTTGATCACAGCCGCACCTCCATGCGATAGCACCTCACCGTATCCGGAGGCGCAAAATTTGTGCCACAGTCGTCTGGGCCGCGCGGCGGTAATGCTTGCCCGTTTGTTTTGTTGTAGTCGAGTGCCGGCTCAATCCATCCCACGATGATGGTTCGCACGTTGCTGTTGCCTCGTCTCTCGATTCGCCCTACGCCGCCGGGAAGGTTGGTTTGAAGCTGAACGCGCCAACTTGCCAGGTCATAGGCTGCAGCAGCTGCCGCATTCCCACAAGATGGAAGATTGAGGGGTGCTGCCCCTGGTGCGGTGAATAAGCCGCCGCAAGCCGGCGCCGTGACTGCGCCAGAGCCGGAAGCATAGGTTTGATCCAAGATGTAGTTGTCGATGGCCGCTGGGCTGGACCGAATTCGTTCGGCCATGTCAGAGGCCAAACTGGCCGCCCGGCCCATGAAAAGCGCCGAGCGTTCCTCTTTGGCTGTTTTTGCGAGCAGCAAGGCGGTGCCCAGGAAGCTCATCGACAACACCATCATGGCGGCCAGAATTTCGAAGAGGGCCAGGCCCGTCTGGTGCCTCTTGGAGTGCAGGGGCAGTCTCATGGCACACATCCTTTTCCAGGGGTGCAGTCGGCCTGGGCCAAGGAGCGTGCACGACCGGCACGCCCTAACATCACATAGCGCTTATTGCTCATTTTTTCGTCACTGAATCGAAAGGTCCGCGCGCTAGTGGTCAATCCGATGGTGGAGCCCTGAGGGTCCATAGCGATAGGTCCGCCCTTGGGCTCTTCCGTGGCAATGAGGGTGGTGCGGTTATCTAGGTTGGAGCGCACCTGAATAACCTCTTCGCCGCTGTCTACTGTGCGGTCGTCATCCGTGTCTTGAAACATCACCCAACCAGAATTCCAGTTGGCGGCACCGGCTTGGCAGCCGCCGGACACACTACGTGGGCAGAGCACCACCACTTGCCGGCGGCGCTGGGCTTCGCTGCGGGCCAGCGATACCGTGTCTGCAAACTCAGACGCCAGCGAGCTCTGTCGCATGTCTACCAGCGGGTTGACAAAGTCTGCGAGCGCGATCGTCGTCAAGATGGCCATCACCGCGATGGTGGTCATCAATTCGATCAGGGTGAAACCCTTGGGGTGAGAGGACAGTGCCACGGGCGGTCTCGCTCGGTTGAAGGAGAGGGTGAATGCAGTTCGGCGCATAACTGATGCTGCTTAAGGCAGCATCCGATGGCGAATTTTCTGGCTTAAACCTGCTCTCATCGCCGTTTGGGCACAAAAACTCCCTGTAAGTGCGCCATTTTGAGGGGTTTGGGTGCTGGCGCCGTTCCGTTGCCGATGAGCGGCACCACCGAGTCGATGGGCGGAGGAAGATTTCTAGGCTCTCTGCCAGTCTCAGGCCGCTGCCGCCAAGCCGTTTTGAAAATGGGCCTGCATCAGGCGACCTGCCGCTTGCGCGTCACGGGCGGCTAAAGCGGCCATCAAGGCGCGGTGCTCGGCCAAGCTCTCGGCCAAGCGCCCTTGTTTGAACAGCGAGTGGTGCCGATTGAGTTTCATGACCTTGCGCAGGTCGTCCACGATCTGTTGGCGCCAGCGGTTGCCCGCTAAGTCCAGCAGGCGGCGGTGGAACTGCTCGTTGATGCGGAAAAACTCATCCCGTTGGGTGGCGCTGGCCTCCAGTTGGGCATGCAGACCCTGCAACTCGGCCAAGCCCTCAGGTGTGGCGGTGCTTGCCACCTCGGCGGCGGCGTCGCTTTCCAGCAAGCCCAGCAGGCGATAAACCTGTTGCACGTCGATGCCGGACATCTCCGTCACATAAGCGCCGCGCCGCACTTTCATGGTGACCAAGCCTTCCACGGCCAGCACCTTCAGGGCTTCTCGCAGCGGGGTGCGGCTGATGCCGTACTCGCCGCAGAGCTTTTGCTCGTCGATCCAACTGCCGGGCTCCAGGGTGCGGGCAAAGATTTGCTCGCGCAGCCGCTCCGCTACCTGTTGGTAGAGGGCGCGGGGGGCAAGGGAGGTGTCGGCTTCGGCGGGCACGGCGTGAGGCTGTCAGATCATTGTCAAGTTTGAATTCATAATTATGCATCATGTATCATTCACGGCAAGCTGCAAAAAGGCCGTCGCACACCGCCTGCCGCACACAGCCCGCCGTTCAAGCGCCCACGCTCCCCTTGGGCGACCAGGAGTCTTCATGTCCCAATCCAACGAGTTCAATCCCGCCAACCTTGAGCAATGGGCCAAGGCGGCCGCCAAGTCGGCGCCAGGCGGCGACCTCCAGGCCTTGAACTGGCAAACGCCTGAAGGCATCAGCGTCAAGCCGCTCTACACCGCTGAAGACACGGCCGCGCTGCCCTACACCAACACGCTGCCGGGGCTAGAGCCCTTCATCCGCGGCCCGCAAGCGACCATGTATGCGGTGCGGCCGTGGACCATCCGCCAGTACGCAGGGTTCTCCACCGCCGAAGAGTCCAACGCCTTCTACCGCAAGGCCTTGGCGGCAGGCGGGCAGGGCGTGTCCGTGGCGTTTGACCTGGCCACTCACCGGGGCTATGACTCCGACCACCCCCGCGTCACGGGCGATGTGGGCAAGGCCGGTGTGGCGATTGACTCGGTCGAGGACATGAAGGTCTTGTTCAACGAGATCCCGCTGGACAAGGTGTCGGTCTCGATGACCATGAACGGCGCGGTCTTGCCTGTGCTGGCCGGCTATGTGGTGGCCGCCGAAGAGCAGGGCGTGTCGCAAGACAAGCTCTCCGGAACCATTCAGAACGACATTCTGAAAGAGTTCATGGTGCGCAACACCTATATCTACCCGCCTGAGCCGTCGATGAAGATCATCGGCGACATCATCGAGTACACGAGCCAGAACATGCCTAAGTTCAACTCGATCTCGATCTCGGGCTATCACATGCAAGAGGCGGGCGCCAACCAAGCGCTGGAGTTGGCCTTTACCCTGGCAGACGGCAAAGAGTATGTGAAGACAGCCATTGCCAAGGGCATGGACGTGGACGACTTCGCCGGTCGGCTCTCCTTCTTCTGGGCCATTGGCATGAACTTCTATCTGGAGATCGCCAAGATGCGCGCCGCGCGCCTCTTGTGGTGCCGGATCATGAAGGGCTTCAACGCCAAGAACCCCAAGAGCCTGATGCTGCGCACCCACTGCCAAACGTCCGGCTGGAGCCTGACCGAGCAGGACCCCTACAACAATGTGGTGCGCACCACCGTCGAAGCCATGGCTGCCGTCTTCGGTGGCACGCAGTCGCTGCACACCAACTCCTTTGACGAGGCTATCGCGCTGCCCACCGAGTTCTCGGCCCGCATTGCCCGCAACACCCAGCTCATCATCCAAGAAGAGACCCACATCACCAATGTGGTGGACCCGTGGGCCGGCTCTTACATGATGGAGTCTCTGACCCAAGAAATGGCCGACAAAGCCTGGGCCATCATCGAAGAAGTTGAAGCCATGGGCGGCATGACCAAGGCCGTGGACAGCGGCTGGGCCAAGCTCAAGATCGAAGCCAGTGCCGCCGAGAAGCAGGCTCGCATCGACTCGGGCAAGGACGTCATCGTGGGCGTCAACAAGTACAAGCTCAAGACGGAAGACCTGATCGAAGCCCGCGACATCGACAACGTGGCGGTGCGCGACGGTCAGATCGCTCGCCTGCAAGCCATCAAGGCCAGCCGCGATGGCGCCGCCGTGCAAGCCGCGCTGAACGCGCTGACGGCAGCCGCCGAAAGCGGCCAAGGCAATCTGCTGGACTTGGCCATCAAGGCCATTCGCCTGCGCGCCACCGTCGGTGAGGTGAGCGACGCGCTGGAGAAGGTGTATGGTCGCCACCGTGCCGACATTCAAAAGGTGACCGGTGTGTACGCAGCTGCTTATGACTCTGCCGAAGGCTGGGACAAGCTCAAGGACGAAATCAGCGCCTTTGCTGAACAAGCAGGCCGCCGCCCTCGGGTGATGATTGCCAAGCTGGGCCAAGACGGCCATGACCGCGGCGCCAAAGTGGTGGCCACGGCCTTTGCCGACCTGGGCTTTGACGTGGACATGGGCCCCTTGTTCCAAACGCCCGAAGAATGCGCCCGCCAGGCCATTGAGAACGACGTGCATGCGGTGGGCATCTCCACCTTGGCTGCAGGCCACAAAACCTTGGTGCCGGCCATCATTGCCGAGCTGAAGAAGCAAGGTGCTGACGACATCATCGTGTTTGTGGGCGGCGTCATTCCGCGCCAAGACTACGACCAGCTTTACGAGGCAGGGGTCAAGGGCATTTACGGGCCCGGCACCCCCATTCCGGCCAGCGCCAAAGACGTGCTGGAGCAGATCCGACTGGCGCAATCTGCGGCCTGACGCCAAGCTGCCGCCATGGTCTACCACGAGCGCGTCGTTGAAGGCCTGAGCCTAGCCCCGGCCGGCGAGGGCGACTTTGAAGCCCTGCTGGCCCTGCGCATGGCCGCCATGCGCGAGAGCCTGGAAAAGGTCGGGCGCTTTGACCCGCAGCGCGCGCGCGAGCGCTTATCGCGCGGCTACTTGCCGGCCTATACCCGCCACATTTTGCTCAAGGGCGAGTTGGTGGGCTTTGTGGTGGTGGTGGTGCCGCGCGAGCACGACTGGCTGCTGGATCACCTCTACATTCACCCCAGCGCCCAAGGCCAAGGCATCGGCTCGGGCGTGTTGGCCCAGGTGCTGCGCGAGGCCGATGCGCAGCGCAAGGCGGTCAGCGTGACGGCGCTCAAGCACTCAGACGCCAACCGCTTCTACCTGCGCCATGGCTTTGTGCTGCAGGCCGAGGGCGAGTGGGATTTGTATTACTTACGCTCCGCACGCGGTCGTGCCGACGGGGTAGGCGCGTGAAGCACCTCAACCCGGATCAAGTCCATCAGGCCTTGCTGCTGCAGGCTGATGCACAGGCCCGCCAAGACGGCCGTGAACTGCGTGAGGCGGAAATGGCCTTGATGCAGGACGTGATCGGCGGCGAACCCGCGCGACAACGTCGGGCCATGGCCAAGACCATCACGTTGCTGGAGTCGACCCGCGCCGACCATCGCCTGCACGCTGATGCACTGCTCAATGCCTTGCTGCCCGCGACAGGCGACAGCTTTCGTTTGGGCATCAGCGGTGTGCCCGGCGTGGGCAAGAGCACCTTCATTGAAGCGCTGGGCCTGCACCTGATCAGCCTGGGCCATCGTGTGGCGGTGCTGGCGGTGGACCCTTCGTCCAGCGTGTCCGGCGGCTCCATCTTGGGCGACAAAACCCGCATGGAGCAACTCTCGGTGCACCCGCAAGCCTACATCCGCCCCAGCCCGAGCAGCGGCACTTTGGGCGGCGTGGCCGAGCGCACCCGCGAGGCCATGCTGGTCTGCGAGGCCGCCGGCTATGACGTGGTGATTGTGGAGACCGTGGGCGTGGGCCAGAGCGAGACGGCGGTGCAGGGCATGACCGATATGTTCTGCCTGCTGCAACTGCCCAACGCCGGCGATGACCTGCAGGCCATCAAAAAAGGCGTGATGGAGCTGGCCGACTTGGTGGTGATCAACAAGGCCGACTTAGATGAAAACGCCGCCACCCGGGCCCGCGCCCAGATCAGCTCGGCGCTGCGCTTGTTTGGCATGCATGGGCATCCAGATCACCTTCACCATGATCAAAGCGTGTGGCACCCGACGGTGATCCAAATGAGCGCCCTGAAAAACCAAGGCGTCGACGCCTTCTGGGCGACGGTGTCCGATTTCCGAGACCTGCAATCCCGCAGCGGCCGATTGGCTGCGCGCCGCCGCGCCCAGGATGAAGCCTGGATGTGGGAGCGCATCGACGCTGGTCTCAAAGCCCGATTCAAAGCCCACCCCGCCGTGCGCGAACAGATTGGCCGAGTGGCCGACGATGTGCGCAAGGGCGTGGTGGCCGCGTCCGTGGCCGCTCGGCGGCTGCTGGACCTGTTTCATTGATGTTGATGGTTAGATAGACGATCCTGAGGAGCCCTTATGCACGATATCCAGCAGATGCTCGAAGAAAAGCGCGCCAAAGCCCGCTTGGGTGGTGGCGAGAAGCGCATCGCCGCACAACACAAAAAGGGCAAGCTCACGGCACGTGAGCGCCTGGAGTTGCTCTTTGATGAGGGCACCTTTGAAGAGTGGGACATGTTTGTCGAGCATCGCTGCGTCGACTTCGGCATGGCCGACACCAAGATCCCGGGCGATGGCGTGGTCACCGGCTACGGCATGATCAACGGCCGCTTGGCCTTTGCCTTCAGCCAAGACTTCACCGTCTTTGGCGGCGCCTTGTCGGAGTCGCATGCCGAGAAAATCTGCAAGGTCATGGACCAGGCCATGAAGGTCGGCGCCCCCGTCATCGGCCTGAACGACTCGGGTGGCGCGCGCATTCAAGAAGGCGTGGCTTCTTTGGGCGGCTATGCCGAGGTCTTCCAGCGCAATGTGATGGCCTCGGGCGTGATCCCGCAGATCAGCATGATCATGGGCCCCTGCGCCGGTGGCGCGGTGTACAGCCCGTCCATGACCGACTTCATCTTCATGGTCAAGGACAGCTCCTACATGTTCGTGACCGGCCCGGAAGTGGTCAAGACGGTGACGCATGAGGACGTGACGGCTGAAGAGCTGGGCGGCGCTTCCACCCACACCAGCAAGAGCGGTGTGGCTGACCTGGCCTTTGAAAATGATGTCGAAGCGCTGTTGATGCTGCGCCGCTTCTTCAACTACCTGCCGTTGAACAACCGCGAGAAGCCACCGGTGCGCCCAAGCGGCGACGCGGCCAGCCGCCTGGATTACTCGCTGGACACCTTGGTGCCCGACAACGCGAACAAGCCTTATGACATCAAAGAGTTGATCTTGAAGGTGGTGGACGACGGCGACTTTTTTGAGTTGCAGCCCGACTATGCCGCCAACATCGTGATCGGCATGGCCCGCATGGAAGGCCAGACGGTGGGCATCGTGGCCAACAACCCGTTGGTGTTGGCCGGCTGCTTGGACATCAAGAGCAGCATCAAGGCAGCGCGCTTTGTGCGCTTCTGTGACGCTTTCAACATCCCTGTCATCACTTTCGTCGACGTGCCCGGCTTCATGCCCGGCACCAGCCAGGAGTACGGCGGCATCATCAAGCACGGCGCCAAGCTGCTGTATGCCTATGCCGAGTGCACGGTGCCCAAGGTCACGGTGATCACCCGCAAGGCTTATGGCGGCGCGTATGACGTGATGGCTTCTAAGCACTTGCGGGGCGACGTCAACTTTGCTTGGCCTAACGCTGAAATTGCGGTGATGGGTGCTAAGGGCGCGGTTGAGATCATCTTTCGCGAAGACAAGGGTGACCCAGAGAAGCTGGCGGCCAAGGAAGCCGAATACAAAGCCCGTTTTGCCAACCCCTTTGTGGCGGGGGCGCGCGGCTTCATTGACGACGTGATCCAGCCGCATGAGACCCGCAAGCGCATTTGCCGCTCGCTGCTGATGCTCAAGGACAAGAAGCTGGACAACCCGTGGCGCAAGCACGGGAACATCCCGTTGTAATTTGCGTGATGGGTGACATGTCTTACGTATGCGCTGGAACGGACCGTACGGGCGCTTTGCTCCGTGTCCCCCGCGCTTCGCGCTCCTCCTTTACCTGCGCAAAGCACCCGCACGGCCCGTTCCTGGGGCGCTCAGGTTGCGGCGCGGGCAGGGTGCGCGGCATCGGGCCGGGTGGGCACTTTGCTTCGTGTCCCCCGCGCTTCGCGCTCCTCCTTTACCTTCGCAAAGCACCCACCCGGCCCGATGCCGATTCGGTGCGTGGGTCGACTGAGCTGCAAGTTCACCTCGCTGAGCACGTGGCTGTTGGGACCGTGACGCACCACCGAGTCAGCCGTGGATGTGGTGGGCCTGGCGCAGCGAAGTTAAGGAGGAGCCGACCGCAGGTCGGCGGGGGACATGAGCGGAGGCAGGCCCGCCGCAGCCATGGCGTGCGCAAGCCACTGTGAACCTGAGCAAGCAACACGACCGAACCACACTGAAAGTCACTCCCATTTAGGAGACCGAGATGTTCAAGAAAATTCTGATTGCTAATCGTGGCGAAATCGCCTGCCGCGTCATCAAGACCGCCAAGAAGATGGGCATTGCCACGGTGGCGGTGTACTCCGAGGCGGACAAAGACGCGCGCCATGTGGCGCTGGCCGATGAGGCTGTGCTGTTGGGCCCGGCGCCCTCGCGCGAGTCCTACTTGGTGGCCGACAAGATCATCGCCGCCTGTAAGGCGACCGGTGCCCAAGCCGTGCATCCGGGCTACGGCTTTTTGTCTGAGAACGAAGGCTTTGCCAAGCGCTGCGAAGAAGAAGGCATTGCCTTCATTGGCCCCAAGCACTACAGCATTGCGGCCATGGGCGACAAGATTGCGTCCAAGAAGCTGGCCAATCAAGCCCAGGTCAACACCATTCCGGGCTACAACGATGCCATCGATACGCCTGAACAGGCGGTCGAGATTGCCAAGGGCATTGGCTACCCGGTGATGATCAAGGCGTCCGCCGGTGGTGGTGGCAAGGGCCTGCGCGTGGCCTTCAATGACAAAGAGGCTTTTGAAGGCTTTTCGTCCTGCCGCAACGAAGCGCGCAACAGCTTTGGCGATGACCGCGTCTTCATCGAGAAATACGTGCTGGAGCCGCGCCACATCGAGATCCAAGTGCTGGGCGACAGCCACGGCAATGTGGTCTACCTGCATGAGCGCGAGTGCTCCATCCAGCGCCGCCACCAGAAGGTGATCGAAGAGGCGCCATCGCCCTTCATCTCTGAGGCCACCCGCAAGGCCATGGGCGAGCAGGCCGTGGCCTTGGCCAAGGCCGTGAAGTACCAGTCTGCCGGCACGGTGGAGTTTGTGGTCGGCAAAGACCAGGACTTCTACTTCCTGGAGATGAACACCCGCCTGCAGGTGGAGCACCCGGTGACCGAGTGCATCACCGGGCTGGACCTGGTGGAGCAGATGATCCGCGTGGCAGCCGGCGAAAAGCTGGCCTTTGGGCAGGCTGATCTCAAGCGTGAAGGTTGGGCCATTGAGTGCCGCATCAATGCGGAAGATCCGTTCCGCAACTTCCTGCCGTCGACTGGCCGCTTGGTGCGCTACCAACCGCCAGCGCAGCAGTTGGAGCAGTCGGTCCAGACGCTGCAAGGCGCGGCCTATTCGGATGGCAAATTCGGTGGCGTGCGGGTGGACACCGGTGTCTACGAGGGCGGCGAGATCCCGATGTTCTACGACTCGATGATCGCTAAGCTCATCGTGCACGGCAAGGACCGCAATGACGCCATCGCCAAGATGCGCGAAGCGCTCAATGGCTTTGTGATCCGCGGCATCAGCAGCAACATCCCCTTCCAGGCCGCGTTGCTGGCGCACCCAAAGTTTGTCACCGGCGCCTTCAACACCGGCTTCATTGCCGAGCACTATGCCAACGGCTTCAAGGCCGAAGATGTGCCCCATGATGACCCTCTGTTCTTGGTGGCCCTGGCCGCTTTTGTGCGCCGCAAGGCGCGCGAGCGTGCGGCGCGCATCAGTGGCCAGTTGCCGGGCCACGGCGTGCAAAACGGGCCGGACTTGGTGGTGGTGCAACTGGGTGCTGAAGGCCAGCACACCCATCATGAAGTGAAGGTGCCGGTGTTTGACAACGCCCGTGGTGCCGCAGACATTCTGGTGGGCGGCAAGACCTATGCCATCCAGAGCCAAACCAAGCTGGGCGAGTTGCTGATGACGGGCACCGTCAATGGCAAGGCCTTCAGCGCCCAAGTGGACCGCGTGGCGGGCAAGAACCCCTTGGCGCTGCGCGTGATCCATAACGGCACGCAGCTGGATGCGCTGGTGCTGCTGCCGCGTGCTGCAGAGCTGTTCAAGCTCATGCCCTACAAAGCGCCGCCGGATCTCTCTAAGTTCTTGCTGTCTCCCATGCCCGGCTTGCTGGTGGATGTGGCTGTGACGGTGGGGCAGAAGGTCTTGGCGGGCGAGAAGCTGGCCGTCATTGAGGCCATGAAGATGGAAAACATCTTGGTGGCCACGCAAGACTGCGCGGTCAAAGAAGTGCGCGCCAGCAAGGGCGAAAGCCTGAGCGTCGACCAAGCCATCTTGGCTTTTGAATAGGCTGTGGGGACATTGACATGAGCAAACCCTTCAAGATTCTCGGCATCCAACAGATCGCCATTGGTGGCCCCAGCAAAGACAAGCTCAAGAGCCTGTGGGTGGACATGCTGGGCCTGACCGTGAAGAGCACCTTTGTCTCGGAGCGCGAGAACGTCGACGAAGACATCTGCGCACTGGGCAGCGGCCCCACGGCGGTGGAAGTGGACCTGATGCAGCCGCTGGACCCCGAGAAAAAGCCAGCGGTACACACCACGCCGCTGAACCACGTGGGCCTGTGGGTGGACGACCTGCCCAAAGCCGTGGAGTGGATGACGGCCAATGGTGTCCGTTTTGCCCCAGGTGGTATCCGCAAGGGCGCCGCAGGCTTCGATATCTGCTTCATCCACCCCAAAGGTAACGACGAATTTCCGGTTGGTGGTGAGGGGGTGCTGATTGAGTTGGTGCAGGCACCCCCTGACGTGATTGCTGCATTAGGCTGAATTTGCACAGCGGCCATGCTGCCATGACAGTGCAGCGTCAGGCATTCGCAGTGCAATGAGGGCTGTCGTTGCGGTCCTCGCATCCTTCGCACTGCTCCAGGAGACAAAACATGACGAATTACGCTGACTTCCATCGCCGCTCCATCCAAGATCGCGATGGCTTTTGGACCGAGCAGGCTGCGCTCATCGACTGGCACAAGCCTTTTGAGCAGGTGTGTGATTACAGCAAGCCCCCGTTTGCGACCTGGTTCAAGGGCGGCGAGACGAACCTGTGCCACAACGCGGTGGACCGCCATCTGAAGGATCGCGCTGACCAAAACGCGCTGATCTTTGTCTCGACCGAGACCAACACCGAGAAGGCCTATTCCTTCCGTGAACTGCATGCCGAAGTGCAGCGCATGGCCGCCATCTTGCAGGCGCAAGGCGTGGTCAAGGGTGACCGCGTGTTGATCTACATGCCCATGATTGCCGAGGCTGCATTTGCCATGCTGGCCTGCGTGCGCATCGGGGCCATCCACTCGGTGGTGTTCGGTGGCTTTGCCAGCCACTCCTTGGCCAGCCGCATTGACGATGCGCAGCCCAAGCTCATCATCAGTGCAGACGCCGGTATGCGCGGCGGCAAGGTGGTGCCCTACAAGCATTTGCTGGACGAGGCCATCAGCCTCTCCAGCCACAAGCCTGCCAAGGTGCTGATGGTGAACCGTGGCTTGGCCGACCTGGCCCCGGTGGCTGGGCGCGATGTGGACTACGCGGCCGCGCGCGCTGAGGTTATGGACACCGTCGTGCCCTGCGAATGGGTGGCCAGCGACCATCCCAGCTACATCCTCTACACCTCGGGCACCACGGGTAAGCCCAAGGGTGTGCAGCGCGACACAGCGGGCTACACCGTGGCACTGGCCGCGTCCATGAAGCACATCTACATGGGCAACCCCGGCGAGGCCTATTTCTCCACCAGCGACATCGGCTGGGTGGTGGGCCACAGTTACATCATCTATGGCCCGCTGATCAACGGCATGGCCACCATCATGTATGAAGGCCTGCCCACACGGCCTGACGCCGGTGTTTGGTGGAGTTTGGTCGAGAAGTACAAGGTCTCGGTGATGTTCTCGGCACCCACGGCGGCCCGCGTGCTCAAGAAGCAAGACCCGGCTTACCTGACCAAGTACGACCTGTCGTCATTGAAGGCCCTGTTCTTGGCGGGCGAGCCGCTAGATGAGCCCACCGCCTCATGGATCGGTGGCGCGCTGAACAAGCCCATCATCGACAACTACTGGCAGACCGAAACCGGCTGGCCCATCATGGCCATCTGCAACGGCGTCGAGAAAGCGCCGACCAAGTTCGGGTCGCCCGGCAAGGCGGTGTATGGCTATGACGTCAAGCTCATCGACGAGAACACCGGCGCAGAGATCACCGAGCCCAATCAGAAGGGCGTGATCGCTGTGGAAGGCCCGCTGCCTCCGGGTTGCTTGCAAACCGTGTGGGGCGATGATGCGCGTTATGTGAAGACCTATTGGTCCAGCATTCCGGGCAAGGTCATGTACAGCACTTTCGACTGGGGCGTGAAGGATGCCGATGGCTACTTCTACATCCTGGGTCGCACGGATGACGTGATCAACGTGGCAGGTCACCGCCTGGGTACCCGCGAGATCGAAGAAAGCATCTCCAGCCACGCCAATGTGGCCGAGGTGGCGGTGGTCGGTGTGGCGGATCAACTCAAGGGCCAGGTCGCGGTGGCCTTTGCGGTGCTGAAAGATCCGTCGCAGGCCGACACACCTGAAGCTGCCATGAGGCTGGAAGGCGCCATCATGAAGGTGGTGGACGGCCAACTCGGTGCGGTGGCCCGCCCGGCCCGCGTGCGCTTTGTGAGCGTGCTGCCCAAGACCCGCTCCGGCAAGCTGCTGCGCCGTGCCATTCAAGCCGTGTGCGAAGGCCGTGACCCTGGCGACCTGACCACCATGGAAGACCCTGCTGCACTGCAGCAAGTCAAGGACTCAGTCGCCCGTTGATCTGGGCTTTGGGTCGATCAAGCCGCCTTCCCTGCCGGGTTGGCGGTTTTTTTACGAGTCAAGAGGCCTTGGTTTTCGCATCGTGAGATGCGGGGCTAAAAAAATGAAATTCGGACAGGTGCACGAAAGCAAAATCCGGCATCGTCTTGAGTTGGCCGCGCGAGACACGTGGCCTGTATCACTTCACATTCACAAGCCGGAGCAAAAGTCATGAGCGACAAGCAGCCCACCATCATCTACACCCTGACCGATGAGGCGCCGCTGCTGGCGACCCATGCCTTCTTGCCCATCGTGCGGACGTTTGCGGGTGCGGCAGGTGTGAACGTGGAAACCAGCGACATCTCGGTCGCGGCGCGCATCTTGGGCCAGTTCCCGGAGTGCCTGAGCGAAGAGCAGAGTGTGCCGGACAACCTGGCTGAGTTGGGTAAGCTGACCCTCAAGGCCGATGCCAACATCATCAAGCTGCCCAATATCAGCGCCTCTGTGTCGCAATTGATGGCCGCCATCAAAGAACTCCAAGGCAAGGGCTACGCGATTCCTGACTATCCGGAATCGCCCAAGGACGACAAAGAGAAGGACATTCGCGCGCGCTACAACAAGTGCATTGGCAGCGCCGTGAACCCCGTGCTGCGTGAAGGTAACTCGGACCGCCGTGCCCCCAAGGCCGTGAAGGAATACGCCCGCAAGAACCCACACAGCATGGCCGAGTGGAGCCAAGCTTCGCGCTCGCACGTGTCGCACATGCACGCGGGCGACTTCTATCACGGCGAAAAGTCCATGACCTTGGACCGCGCCCGTGACGTGAAGATGGAGTTGATCACCAAGAGCGGCAAGACCATTGTCTTGAAGTCCAAGGTGTCGCTGCTGGACCGAGAAGTCATCGACAGCATGTTCATGAGCAAGAAGGCCTTGCTGGACTTCTACGAGAAAGAGATTGAAGACGCACGCAAGACCGGCGTGATGTTCTCTCTGCACGTCAAGGCGACGATGATGAAGGTCTCGCACCCCATCGTGTTCGGCCACTGCGTCAAGATCTTCTACAAGGACGCGTTCGAGAAGCACGCAGCGACCTTCAAGGAGCTGGGCATCAATGTCAACAACGGCATGGTGGATCTCTACAACAAGATCGCCGCGCTGCCGCAAAGCAAGCAAGAAGAGATCAAGCGGGATCTCCACGCCTGCCATGAGCACCGCCCTGAGTTGGCGATGGTGGACTCGGCCAAGGGCATCACCAACTTCCACTCGCCCAATGATGTGATCGTGGATGCCTCGATGCCGGCCATGATCCGCAATGGCGGCAAGATGTGGGACGCGAACGGCCGACTCAAGGATGTCAAGGCCGTGATGCCTGAGTCCACCTTTGCCCGCATCTACCAGGAGATGATCAACTTCTGCAAGTGGCATGGCGCTTTTGACCCCCGCACCATGGGCACCGTGCCCAATGTGGGCTTGATGGCCCAGCAGGCTGAAGAATACGGCTCGCACGACAAGACCTTCGAGATCCCTGAAGACGGCGTGGCCAACATCACCGACATCAATACCGGTG
>NZ_JBIKNQ010000038.1:0-49558 GCF_044358605.1 Ideonella sp. | reverse complement strand
CATGAAAACCGCACTAAATCGATGAAATTCGGGCTCGATTTCCCGCATCACGAAACGCACTCAACTCAGACTTTAAGTCGGGCGCCAAAGCTGCATGATCAAGGCGGTTTTTCAGCAGCCTGTTAAGGGATGCGGGCAAGGCCATCACTGATGGTTATCGCTCGGTCATCACAAATAATGAAAATTCGAGAAATCTTCCCCTTGATTCGTCGTTGCGAAGCCTCTAACGGCCTGCATACGCCTTTCCCATCGGGCACCAAGCTGCTGCCAGTGGCACTGCTCGCTGCCGCATTGACAGGCTGCGCCACTCCCGAGACGTCACCCAGCACACCCGCCTCGGTGCCTGCTACGCCGACGCTGCAGTCCTTCTTGGATGCGGGCGCCAAGGCCCGCAAAGAAGGCACCCGCAACAAAGAGCGCGACGCCTACCGTGCTGCGGCAGCAGCCTACCCCACCAGCAAGCAGCCCTGGCTGAAGTTGGCTGAGGGTTATTTTGAAGACGCTGACTACGGCAACACCATCCTGGCGGCGCAAGAAGTGCTGCATCGAGATGCCGCAGACCAAGTCGCCACCAGCATGTTGGCCGTTAGCGGCTTGCGCGTGGCCAATACAGCACTGACCGCTTTGCGCAAGCAAAACAGCTTGGGTGCAGACACCCGCAGCCAAGCCGAGGGCGTGGCCAAGCAACTGCGTGAAGTGCTTGGCGAACCTGTGCTGGTGCCGAAGAACGACAACGCCAACCCGGCACCGGCGCCTGTGCGCCGCCCCGCCCCGCCGGCCCGTCGTCCCGCCAACGCTGCCGCCCCGGCCGCTGAGGCGCCAGCAGCCACGCCTGCTGCTGCGCCCGCACCGGCCGCTCCAGCCAAACCCCCTGCCAAGCCTGCCAACCCGTTTGACAAGCTGAAGTGATCCCCTCGCCAACTCAACCCCCTCATCGAGAACACCATGGCTAAGAAAGACAGCGTTCAAAAGCGGCTTGAGAAAGTGCGCCCTCCCCGCGTTCAACTCACCTATGACGTCGAAATTGGCGACGCGGTCGAGCAGCGCGAACTGCCCTTTGTGGTGGGCGTGCTGGGCGATTTCACTGGCCAGCCGGACCCTGACAAGCCCCTGCCCAAGCTGAAGGACCGCAAGTTCGTCAATGTCGATCTCGACAACTTCGATGAGGTCATGGCCGGAATGGCGCCCAAGGCCTCCTTCCGCGTCAAGAACACCCTGAGCGCTGACGGCGGTGAATTCGCCGTCAACCTCGGTTTCAACAGCATGGAAGACTTCCAGCCTGAAGCCGTGGTGCAACAGGTGGAGCCCCTGCGCAAGCTTCTGGAGGCCCGCACCAAGCTGGCCGATCTGCGGAACAAACTGGCAGGCAACGACAAACTTGAGGACATCCTCGGTGAAGTCCTCAGCAGCACCGAGCAGCTCAAGAAGCTTGAGGCTGAAACCCGCGGCACCAAGGAGTAATGCGCATGTCCCAAACCGCCGCATCCGCGCAAGCGCAAACCACCACCACCGAAGGCAGCTTGCTGGACAGCATCGTCACGCAAAGCCGGGTGGCCCGCTCTGACACTGAGCACCACCGCGCCAAAGACATCATCTCTGAGTTGGTGCAAGAGGTGTTGCAGGGCACCGTGGTGGTGTCTGACAACCTCAGCGCCACCCTCGACGCCCGCGTGGCCGAGCTGGACCGCCTGATCTCCGCACAGCTGTCGGAGGTCATGCACGCGCCTCAGTTCCAACAACTGGAGTCCACCTGGCGCGGCCTGCACTATTTGTGCAAGCACACCTCGACCGGCGCCATGATGAAGATCCAGGTCTTCAACGCCAACAAAAAAGACCTGATCCGCGACTTCAAGACCTCGATCGACTTCGATCAGAGCGCCTTGTTCAAGAAGGTCTACGAAGAAGAGTTCGGCACCTTTGGTGGCGCGCCCTTCGGCGCCATGATCGGTGACTTCGAGCTGACCCGTCAGCCCGAAGACATGTACTTTGTCGAGCAGATGTCGCATGTGGCAGCCGCCGCGCACGCGCCCTTCCTGACAGCCGCGTCGCCCGAGTTGTTCGGCCTGGAGAGCTTCTCTGACCTGGGCAAGCCGCGCGACCTGTCCAAGGTCTTCGACACGGTGGAGTACGCCAAGTGGAAGTCCTTCCGCGAGTCCGAAGACGCGCGTTATGTGGGCATGGCCCTGCCGCGCTTCTTGGGCCGCTTGCCCTACAACCCCAAAGACGGCATCACCACCGAAGGCTTCAACTTCGTGGAAGATGTGGACGGCACCGACCACTCTCGCTATCTGTGGGTCAACTCGGCGTTTGCGCTGGGGGCTCGCCTGACAGCCGCTTTTGAAAGCTACGGCTGGTGCGCCGCCATTCGCGGCGTTGAGGGCGGCGGTTTGGTCGAAGACCTACCCACCCACACCTTCCGCACCGATGACGGTGAAGTGGCCCTGAAGTGCCCCACTGAAATCGCCATCACCGATCGGCGTGAAAAAGAACTCAGCGACTTGGGTTTCATTCCGCTGGTGCATTGCAAGAACACCGACTACGCGGCATTCTTTGCCACGCAGTCTGCTCAAAAGCCGCTGAAGTACGACTCTGACGCCGCCAATGCCAACTCGGCGCTGTCGGCACAGCTGCAGTACATCTTCTCGGTCTGCCGCATCGCCCACTACCTGAAGGCGATGATGCGCGACAAGATCGGCAGCTTTGCGGCAGCGTCTAACGTTGAGACTTATCTCAACAGTTGGATCGGACAGTATGTGCTGGCAGACGACAGCGCTTCGCAGGAAGCCAAGGCCAAGTATCCGTTGCGCGAGGCCTCGGTGGAAGTGAAAGAGGTTCCTGGGAAACCGGGGGCCTATCGCGCGGTGGCCTTTGTGCGACCGCATTTCCAGCTTGATGAACTCTCGGTGTCTCTGCGCTTGGTCGCTGAGTTGCCAGGGTCAGCAGGCTAATTTGACCGTGCAGTACTAATCTAAAGGGAAAGCTAGGAATGAAAGACATCTACGTCGAGTTTAAGAACTCCGCCATCAAGGGCGACGTTCGTGACAGCGTGCACGGCAGCGCGAACGCAACGGGCCAGAACTCCAAGCCCACCATCGAAGTCGATTCGTGGGCCCATGTGATCCGCCAGCCCAAGTCGGCGTCGTCGTCGACCTCGGGTGGCCACACCGCAGAGCGCACCGAACATGGCGAAATGGTGTTCGTCAAGGACATCGACTCCGCCAGCCCCAAGCTGTGGCAAGCTGCCTCGCAAGGCCTGATTACCCCTGAAGTTGTGATCACCTTCTATCGCGCCAGCGGCCAGACCGGCTCCTTCAACAACGGCACCGCCAACGCCCGCGTGAAGTACCTGGAAATCAAGCTGAAGAACGTGCTGGTCTCGCACGTGGCACCTTCGGTCACCGAAGAAGGCCTGCCCAAGGAAGCCTTCGGCCTGAAGTACTCGGCCGTTGAGTGGAGCTACATGGCTTCCAAGCTGGACGGCAGCCAAGCAGCAGTCACCGGCACCGGCGCCTGGAACCTGGCGACCAACACCGCCACCTTCGGCTGATCACCCAGTCTGGATTGAAAAGCGGCGGTGTCACAGCCGCCGCTTTTTTCATGAATGAAACGATTTTCAGCCAGCTTTCTCGACAGGCTGACGGACACGTCCGGCCAGCGCACCAGCGACCACGGGCTCAGCCTGGAGGCCGTGCGTGAGCATGTCGCACGCGATCTGGAAGCCTTGCTCAACACCCGCCGTGGGCTGAGTAACGAGGTTTTGGCCGATTTCCCGCGCAGCCGAGACTCGGTCTTGGGGTTTGGGCTCACCGACTTTTCGTCCATGAGCTTGGTCAAACCCGAAGACCGCGCCGACATCTGCCGCTCTCTAGAGCGCACCGTCAACCACCACGAGCCGCGCCTGCGGCAAGTCCGCGTGGAATTGACACCCGAATCTTTTGGCAGCAAGAAGCTGTGCTTTCGCATCCACGCTGTGCTGGCGGTGGAAGAGTTGCGTGAGCCCATCAACTTCAATGCCACCTTGCATCCGGTGACCCAGCATGTGGATGTGGCCCGCCTTTAAGCCCTCAACATCTGCCTACGCTTGAGTCATGGAAAAACTACTTCCGCACTACGAGCGTGAACTCGCGTTTTTGCACGCGGCCGCCAAAGACTTCTCGGCCATGTACCCGCGGGTGGCAGGCCAATTGCACATGGCGGGTGACTCCTCTGACCCGCATGTGGAGCGGCTGATCCAGAGCTTCGCCCTGCTCTCGGCGCGCATTCAAAAGCGGCTGGATGATGACTTCCCGCTCTTCACCGAGTCGCTGATCGAGGTCCTCTACCCGCACTATCTGCGGCCCTTTCCGTCTTGTTCTGTCGCCCAGTTCGACATCGGCGCAGGGGCCACCCAGATGACCCAAGGCAGTGTGGTGGAGCGCGGCACCGTGCTCAACACCCGCCCCGTGCGCGGTGTGACCTGCAAGTTCCGTACGGCTTATGACGTGCACCTGCTGCCGCTGCGCCTGAGCAGCGCCAGCTTCCGCTCGGTGCTCAATGCGCCAGACGGCACACCGCTGCCGCGCCAGGCCACTTCGGTGCTGTCCCTCACCCTGGAGTTAGTGTCCCCGCAAGCGCAGTGGGATCAGTTAGGCACCGACACCCTGCGCCTGCACCTCTCGGGCGACACCTCGCAAGTCACCGTGCTGCGCGAGGCCTTGTGTGGCCGCGTGGTCGGCAGCCTGCTGCAAACCCAGGCCACCGGCCCTTGGCAAGCAGCACCCGAAGCCCTGCCCCGCACCGTGGGCTTTGCGGAAGAAGAATCCCTGATCGACTTCGACGCCCGCTCCCACGCCGCCTACCGCCTACTGACCGAGTACTTCGCCTTCCCCGAGAAGTTCAACTTCATCGACCTGCCCTGGCCCAAGGCTTTGGCGCAAAGCAAAGCGCGACAGGTCACGCTGCACTTTGCGATGGCCGGGATTCGCGGCGAGTCCGATGAAGCCCGGCTCTTGGAAACCATCTCCGCACGCAACCTGCTGACGGGCTGCACGCCGGTGGTCAACCTGTTTGGCCAGCGGGCCGACCCGATCCGCATCACCCACACCAGTGACCGCTACCCCGTGCTGCCCGATGGCCGACGCGCCCACGGCCACGAGGTCTACTCAATCGACAAAGTGTTTCGGGTGCACCAAACCCCGCAGGGCGACGACATCCAAGAGTTCCGGCCCTTCTTTGCTCTTCAGCATGACGCCCTGCTGGCCAGCGGTGAGTCTGCAGCGCGCTACTGGGTGGCCCATCGCGACGACACCCTGGCCGCCCGCAGCCCTGGCTATGAGACCGAGATCTCCATCGTCGACATCAACTTCGACCCAGCCGAGATCCAGACCGACACCCTGTCCATCGAGGTCAAAGCCACCAACCGCGACCTGCCCTCGCAACTCACCGTGGGCCAAGCCGGCGGCGATTTGTTCTTGGAAGGCCTGCGCAATGCGCGCGAAGTGCGCCTGCTGCGCAAGCCCAGCCTGAGCCACCGGCTAGACCGCGGCCGCGGCGCGCTGTGGCGGCTGATCTCGCACCTCTCGCTCAACCACCTCACCTTGTCGGCAGGCGGTTTGGAGGCGCTACGCGAGATGCTGCGACTCTATGACCTGCCCCACAGCGACGCCAACCAGCGCCAGCTCGACGGCATCGTCGGCATCAGCCACCACGCCGTCACCGCCTGCATGCCGGGCCAGCCCTTTGTCACCTTTGTGCGCGGCACCGAAGTGCGCGTTAAGGTCAACGAGCAGCATTTTGTGGGCACCGGCCTGCGCCTGTTTGGCCAGGTGCTCGACCACTTCTTTGGCCTCTATGTGCATGCCAACAGCTTCATCCAGCTCAAGCTTTTTTCCGAGCGCACGCAAGAAGAGCTGATGAGCTTTCCACGGCGCAGCGGCGACGGGAGCCTGCTGTGAACCAAAGCGTGATCCAGCGCCTGTTCAGCAGGCCCGAGCGCTACAGCTTCTTCCAAGCCGTGCGCCTGCTGCAGCGCTGGTTCAGCCAACAAGAGCGCCTGCATGGTGCTGCCGTGTTTGAGCACAAACTCAAGTTCCGCAATGCACTGTCCATGAGCTTTCCGGCCAGCGAGGTGGCGGGGTTTGACATCAAGCTCCAGCCCCATGCCGAAGACGCCGCCCCCAACTCAGGCGTAGCCCCCGCCGCCAAAGACATCGCCCGCCTGGAGATGACGCCCGCCTTCATGGGCTTGCTGGGCGCAGGTGGTGCGCTGCCCTTGTTCTACACCGAGCTGTTTGCGCGGCGCGAAATGTACGAGAAGGACTTGGCCGGGCGCGCCTTTCTCGACATCTTTTTGCACCGGGCCGTCGTCCTGTTCTACCAAGCCTGGCGCAAGCACCGCTTGGCGATTCGCTTTGAAGACGACCCGCGTCATCAGTTCTTGCCGCTGGTGATGTCTCTCGCGGGCTTGGGCCACCCGGCACTGCGTGACCGCCTGCGCGCCCGCGAGGGCGGTGTCTCTGATTTCGCACTGGCTCACTTTGCCGGTTTGCTGCAGCAGCGGCCGGTGTCGGCCACCACCTTGGGCCATGTGCTCGCCAGCTACTTTGACGCCCCCGTTCACGTCGAACAGTTTGTAGGCCGGTGGTTCACTCTGCCGCGCGAGAACCAAACCCAGCTTGGCCTGGGCGGCGCAGGCCTGGGCCAAGGCGCGGTGATGGGCGAGCGCGTGTGGCAGCGCGACCTGCGCATGCGCCTGACCATTGGCCCCATGTCGGCCGAGCGCTTCCGCCGCTTTTTGCCCGGCGGGCCTGGCGCCGTGGCCTTAGAAGAAATGTTGACCTTGCTTTGCGGCACCACCTTGGAGTTTGAGGTGAAGCTGGCCCTGAAGGCCGAGGCCGTGCAGGGCACCACCCTGGGCGGCAGCACCGCCACCCGCTTGGGCTGGGACAGCTTTTTGCTCACCAAACCGGCAGCCAACGACCGCCTGGATGCGGGCTATCAACTCCTGGCGGTCGCCTAACGCGGCACGCCACACACGAATCAAAACAAAGGGAATCTCATGTCGTCACACCTCAAAACGCTGATCTCCAAACTCAATGACAACAGCCGCAAAGCGGCTGAGCGCGCCGCCAGCCTGTGCATGGCGCGCGGCCACTATGAGGTGGACCTGGAACATCTCTTCTTGGCCCTGTTAGAGCAGCCGCAGAGCGACTTCGCGCTGCTGTGCCGCCGCCATGAGGTCTCCACGGCCGAGCTGCAACGCGACTTGGAAGCCGAGATCAGCCGCTTCAAGGCCGGCAACACCCGCACCCCGGTGCTCAGCGAGAACCTGCCCGCGCTGTTCGAGCACGCTTGGCTCATCGCCTCGCTAGACACCCACAACCCGCGCATCCGCAGCGCCCACTTGCTGCTGGCCTTGCTCACCGATGACAAGCTCAAGCAATTGGCCTTTAGGGGCAGCAAGCTGTTCGTCAAGTTCAAGCTCGATGAGCTGAAGCACAAGCTCGACGAAGCCACCCAAGGCTCGGCGGAAGCCGTGCAAGCGGTGCGGAGCGCCGACGCCCCTGCGGCTGACGAGCACCCCGCCGACGGCCATGCCGCAGCAGCAGGCGCCACGCCGGCGCTGGACCAGTTCACCACCAACCTCACCGAGCGCGCCAAGAGCGGCAAGCTCGACCCGGTGATTGGCCGCGACACCGAGATCCGCCAGACCATCGACATCCTGATGCGTCGCCGCCAAAACAACCCCATCCTGACCGGTGAGGCGGGGGTGGGCAAGACGGCGGTGGTCGAAGGCCTGGCCCTGCGCATTGCCGTGGGCGACGTGCCGCCGCCGCTGCAAGGTGTGGCCCTGCACACCCTGGACATGGGCCTGCTGCAAGCCGGCGCCAGCGTGAAGGGCGAGTTTGAGAACCGCCTCAAAAACGTGATCGACGAGGTCAAAAAGAGCCCGCACCCCATCATCCTCTTCATTGACGAAGCCCACACCATGATTGGGGCCGGTGGCCAAGCCGGCCAAAACGATGCGGCCAACCTGCTCAAGCCCGCACTCGCGCGCGGCGAGCTGCGCACCGTGGCCGCCACCACCTGGGCCGAGTACACAAAGTACTTTGAAAAGGACGCCGCCCTTGCCCGCCGCTTTCAGGTGGTCAAGGTCGAAGAGCCCAGCGAGCCTATTGCCGCCGCCATGCTGCGCGGCATGGCCCCGCTGATGGAAAAGCACTTCACCGTGCGCGTGTTCGATGAAGCCATCACCGAGGCCGTGCGCCTCTCGGCCCGCTACATCAGCGGCCGCCAACTGCCCGACAAAGCCATCAGCGTGCTGGACACCGCCTGCGCCAAAGTGGCGCTGGGCCAAAGTGCGGTGCCGGCCGCCATTGAAGACCGCGTGAAGCACCTAGAGCGCCTGGCCGCTGAAGAAGCCGCCCTGAACCGTGAGGCCGCCGCAGGCGCGCCGCACCACGCCAAGCTGGCCGAGCTCAAAACCCTGCGCGACACCGTGCAGCAAGAGCTGGATGCGCTGAACAACCGCTACGAGGCCGAGAAGGCGCTGGTCACCGAGATCCAACAACTGCGCGCCACGCTGGAGGCCGAGAAAGAAGCCGCCCAGGCCATCCAAGCCGCGCAGGCCCAGGCTGCGGCCGCACCGCAGGCGGAGAGCAGCGCCGCCGAAGAGCCCAAGAAGAAAGCCAGCAAGAAGGCCGCCAAGCCTGAAGCGCCTGTGCTCTCGCCCGCCCAAGCGGAGCTGCAATCCAAGCTTGATGCTTTAGCCGCCCTGCAAGGCGAGAACCCCATGATCCCCATGCAGGTGGACGGCCATGTGGTGGCCGAGATCGTGGCCGCCTGGACGGGCATTCCGCTGGGCAAGATGGTCAAGGACGAGATCAAGACCGTCATGAGCTTGAAGCCTCTGCTGCAAGAACGCGTGATCGGCCAAGACCACGCCATGGAGGCCGTGGCCCAGCGCGTGCGCACCGCCCGCGCCAACCTAGAAGACCCGAACAAGCCCAAGGGCGTGTTCATGTTCGTGGGGCCTTCGGGCGTGGGTAAAACCGAAACCGCCTTGGCCCTGGCCGACATCCTCTATGGTGGCGAGAAGAAGCTCATCACCATCAATATGAGCGAGTACCAAGAAGCCCATAGTGTGAGCGGCCTCAAGGGCAGCCCGCCGGGCTATGTGGGCTATGGCGAGGGCGGCGTGCTGACCGAAGCCGTGCGCCGCAACCCCTACAGCGTGGTGCTGCTCGACGAAGTCGAGAAGGCTCACCCCGACGTGCTGGAGATGTTCTTCCAGGTCTTTGACAAAGGCCAGATGGACGATGCCGAGGGCCGCGAGATCGACTTCCGCAACACCCTCATCATCCTGACCAGCAACATCGGCTCCAGCCAGATCATGCAGGCCTGCCTGAACAAGGCCCCAGACGAGTTGCCACCCGCAGACGCCCTGGCCGAGGCCCTGCGCCCCATCCTGATGAAAACCTTCAAACCGGCCTTCCTGGGCCGCATGAAGGTGGTGCCCTACTACCCCATCAGCGACGATGTGCTGGAGCAGATCATCCGCCTCAAACTCGGCCATATCGCGGCCCGCGTGGCGGCCAACCACAAAGCGGTGTTCGAGTTCGACACCAAGCTGGTGGAGGCTGTGCTGGCCCGCTGCACCGAGGTGGACAGTGGTGCGCGCAATGTGGACCACATCCTCAATGGCACTTTATTGCCAGAAATTGCCGCAGAAGTGCTCTCGCGCATGGCCGAAGGCGCCCAGATTGAAAAAATCAAGGTCAGCGCGGCCAAGAATGGAGACTTCCGCTACACGGTCAGTTGAGCGGATGATCCACGCTCTTGTGGTGCCACGCATGGAGAGAAGGAGATACCGTCATGGACGACTCGCTGAATTCCGCGATGCCCTTGGCCTCTGCGCAACGCGCGGCCTGTGGCCCACACAGCGCCGCAGCCAGCTTTTGCATGACGCACAGCTGGGAGGCCCTGCGCCCCTGGCTGGGGGCGGCCTTGGCCGACGACGAGCACGAGCCCGATCTGCTGATCCACTGGCTGGCCCAGGCCCCCGCCCACTGCCGTGCGCAAGCCCAAGCCGCCTTGCGGGCCATGCGCTGTGGCCCCTGGGAAGTCGAGCACGTGCCCCATGACGGACGGCTGAGTGTGCGCCTGCACAGCAGCGCCCCGCCCGCCCGTTGGCGCCTGAAACTCCATCCCGCACAGCCGGGCGGTTTGATCCGCCTGGATCTTCTCTGACCCCTGCTGAGACCGCCCGCTAAGCCTTCCCCTATGTCCATCGCCACCCTCTTCCCTGCCTCCACCGCTGCCCTGGTCAGCCAGGTGGTGGCCGCCCTCAGTGGCGATCTCAGCGGGGCGCCCACCCAAGCCCAGCGCCTGCTGCGCCTGCACACCCCTTTGGGCCCCGACGTGCTGTTGGCCGAGCGGGCCACCCTCAAAGAAGCCCTGCTGCACGAAGCCCCCACCGCCCAAGCAGGTGATGCGGGCCTGCGCATAGAGCTGGACGCGCTGTGCACCAACACGCACTTGCAGCTCAAAAGCTTGATGGGCCAGCCTGCCGTGCTGGAACTGCTGCAGGCCGACGGCAGCTTGCGCCCCTGGCACGCCCACATCACCCAAGTGGCCCTGCTGGGCAGCGACGGCGGCTTGGCCCGCTACCGCCTTACCCTAGAGCCCTGGCTGGCCTTTTTGGGCCAACGCCAGGACGCTTGGGTCTTCCAAAACCAAACGGTGATGCAGATCATCGATGAGGTCTTCTCTGACTATCAGAGCCAAGGCCAACTTGCCCCCGCTTGGCGCTGGGAGCTGGCCGATGCCAGCGTCTACCCCGAGCGCAGCCTGTGCACCCAATACCAAGAGACAGACCTGGCCTTTGTGCAGCGCCTGCTGGCCGAAGAGGGCCTGTTCGCGTGGTGGGAGCACAGCGCCAGCCTTGGCGGTGCCGCCCTGGGCCAGCACACCCTGGTGATTGCCGATCACAACCCGGCCTTCAAGCCCAATGCCCAGCCCCTGGCCCGCTTCACACAGAGCAGCGCCGTGCTGCCCGAAGACAGCGTGCATGGGCTGGCCCGCATGGCACAGGTGCACACCAGCAGCGTGCACTTGGCCAGCGAGGACTACCGCACGCTGGGCGACCGCCCAGTCAGTCAAACTGGCCATGCGGGCCAGGGCCAAACCGGCCAGGGCCCCGCCCTGCTGCCCGCCTTGCTGCAAGCCGATGTGCCCGGTGCCTACAACTACGTGGATGCCGCCCACGGCGAGCGCCTGGCCCTGCGCCAAGTGCAAGCGCTTGACGCCCTGCGCAGCCGCCTGAGCCTGCACAGCAGCCTGCGCCAAGCGGCACCCGGCACGCACTGGCTGCTGACCGAGCACGCGCTGCACAGCGGGCTCAACCCTGTCGATGACCAGTTTGTGACCCTGGCCACCACGCATGTGGCGCGCAACAACCTGCGCGCCGACATCAAGGCGGGGCTGGCCAACTTGCTGGGCCCGGTGACCTTTGAGGCCGTGCTCGGTGCGGGGGCGGACCTGCTGGGCGCAGGGGCCTCCAGCATCAGCTTAGTCGACCGCGATGAAGACGAGGGCGACGAAGCCGACACCCACACCCTTCCTAACCAAAGCCCCGAACCCATCCACCATTGCACCTTGGTGGTTCAGCCCTTGGCCGTGCCCGTGGCCCCTTATGCCTGGGCCACGCTGCCCGACACCGGCGGCACGCTGCACACCCCCGAGGTGCGCCTGCGCCCCCGCCCGCGCATCACTGGCGTACAAACGGCGTTAGTGGTGGGCTTGGGCGACCCGGTGCATACCGACCGTGACCACCGCGTCAAGGTGCAGTTCCATTGGCAGCGCGGCAGCCAAGGCAGCCATCGCCTCGATCACCCTGCCGGTTCAAACGCCCCCGCCAGCGACGCCGCCTGGAGCTGGGTGCGCGTGGCCGAGCGCCAGAGCGGGGCCAACTGGGGCAGCGTCTTCACACCGCGCGTGGGGCAAGAGGTTTTGGTGGGCTTCACCGGGGGCGACATCGACCGCCCCGTGGTGCTGGGCAGTCTCTACAACGGCCAGGGTCAGCCCGATGCCCAGGGCAATGCCGTCTCGGCCGGGGCGGCGGGTGCCGTGGGCAGCGCCAATGCCTGGTTCCCGGGCCAGGCCAAGCAGGGTGAACTACAAGCCCATGCCCACCCCCAAGTGCACAGCGGCTTCAAGAGCCAAGAGCTGAGCCACAGCCAAACAGGCCAAGGCGGCTGCAACCAACTGGTGCTGGACGACAGCCCCGGCAGCAACCGCATCCAGCTCTCCAGCAGCAGCGCCGCCACCAAGTTGCAACTGGGCCACCTGCTGCAGCAAACCGACAACCAACGCCTGCAAGCCCGCGGCCACGGGCTGGACCTGGCCACCAGCGCCTGGGGCGCCGTGCGAGCAGGCCAGGGCATGGTGCTCAGCGCGGGCTATGCGCCCGGTGGCAGCCAAGCGGCCCACATGCAGCTCATCAGCCGCCCCCTGGCTGACCGGCTGGAACAAAGCCACGCCCTCGTCCACACCCTGGCTGAAAGCGCCCAAGCCCACCACGCCAAACTGGCCACTGAGCCTGAGGTTAAAGGGGCCACACCTGAGCAAGCGGACAAACAACTCCCCGCCGAGCGGGGCCTACACGCAAGCATGGCCGCATGGCGCGGCCAGGACAGCCAGGCTGAAGTGATAGACGTTGAAATGCACGAAGCCACAGACGCTCCCTCCATCGGCGGCGGCCTGGGCAGCATCGACATCTTGAACCGCCCAGACTTGCTGGTCGCAGGCCAAGGCGGCATCGCCAGCGTCACGCCCGCCCACCACCTCATCAGCGCTGGCGCCACCAGCTCCTGGGTCGCCGGGCAAGACCTGCAACACCTGGCCCAAGGCCACCACAGCAGCGCAGCCAAAGACGGCATCGTGCTCTACACCCACGGCAAAGCCACCAACACCGCCAAGCCCAACACCGAGACCGGCATGGCCCTGCACGCTGCCAGCGGCAGCGTGCAAACCCAAACCCAAAGCGGCGCCACCCACCTCACCGCCGACGCCAATGTCAACGTCACCAGCACCAGTGCCCAAGTCAGCGTGGGTTCACCCCAAAAAGTGCTGCTGGCTGCGGGCGGTGCGGCACTGACCATCCAAGGCGGCAAGATCAGCCTCACCGGACCCGGCAGCATTGAGCTGAAGGCGGGGATGAAGAACTTTACGGGGCCGGGAAGTGCGGGACCCAGCTCGCTGCGCCTCAACGGAGGTGCCTTTGAGTCGAAGCAACACTTCATGACCTTCCGCGCCACAAATGCCGCCGGTGAACCACTGGCCAACCGCAAGTACGCCATCTTTATGCCTGATGGCAGCATCCAAGAAGGCACCACCGACGAAGACGGCAACACGAAGCAAGTGACGACCGACAAGCCCGAGCGCATCAACGTGTATGTTGAGGATGCAGATCACGACGGCTTCTACGTCACGGCAGACTGATCCAAGTAATCAAGAAATCGGGAGGGTCCGCCCATGGCACGCGGCCAATTCAAGCTCTTCTACAAAAACGGTACGTCTGAACATGCCTGTCCGGATGTGCACTACCGCATCCTGGACCCTCGAGGTCGTGTGGCAAAGTCTGGAGCGACAGATGCCAGCGGCGCGACAGCAGTTGTCGAAGCCATTTATGACGATGGCACCTACGTCTTGCAGGTCAAAAACTATCTGACTGGAGCGTACGAGACCCCGGACCTGGACTCTGCAAGCGAGAACCCCGCCTCACTGAAGCTGGGCAATCAGAATGACCGCCGCTTCCTCAGCGGCAACGTCCGTGTCAGGCCATACTTCTTAGCTCAGTTCCTGCTGAGCCCTGGCAACACGCCGCTCAAGAAAACCAAGTTCACCGCCTATGCAAAAAGCCCCCAAGGCAAGGAAGCCATTGCCTCTGCGCTGACTGGCGGGCAAGTCAGCGGTACAGCGTCGGCTGACGGCAAAACCAACATCTTCTTTTGCTCAACCCCCGTCAGTTTTGAGTTTGAGATTCCCGGCTCCAGCGTCAAAGGCAGAAGCAGTCGCCTAAACCCCATGGTGAAGGGCCAGAACCCCTGCAGCTATCAGGTGATCTTCAAGACAACACCTGTGGTCACTAAACCAGACCCTTCCGCCAAAACCAACCTAGCGGGAAAACAGAACCTACCGGTAATGATTTCACCGTCTGACAACGAACTGCTGATGATTCCTCAAACGGAGTTCGAGGAGTTCGAAGAGTTCAGCGGGCACCTTGAGCGCGTCATGGCGGCAGAGCATGAAGCCAAACTCGACCTTAGCCGAGCATTGGAGGCTGGAAGCAAAGACGATGTCGCAGCCAAAGAGAAGGCTCTCGGGCTGGCCGAAGACAAAGTAAAGAAGGAGCTGAACGCCAACTTCAAGAAGACCACCGACCTCAAAGAGGTGGTCACCCTCGAAAGCTACAACAACGGATCTGGCGGCATTGGGCTTCGTCGACGCTACCTCAAGACCGACAAATACATGGAGCTTCGCAACAAGCGAATCAATAAGTCTGAATACAAGCTGAACATTAAGTTCAGTGGGCCAGCAGGAACCAAAGGCTCCCAAGAAGTAAAGCCCAAGACATTGGATGTCGCCGCCGTCAAGGCTTCATTTGCAAAGATCAAGGAAAGCCTCAAGTCATCTAAGGAATGGAAGTCAGACCCAGCCGTCCTAAACCTGCTTGATGTCGCAGGCAACCAATACAGCCAAGCCATCCTGAAGAGCGACACCTACGAAGTAGAGGCCCATGCGCAGTGGCTACGACTTGTAGGCTGTGCGGGTGCCAATGCCGAAGTGGATTGGCTCAAAAAGAAGGCCCAAATCCAAGGCAATCTGCAAGGCAAAGCCATTCTTTGTGAGGGCAAGATCACGGGCACTTGGGCGGCCCCTTCATTGAAGGGGTGGATGATGCAATTCGGGAACATTGACCTGGGAGCCATTCGTTTCGTGATGGAGCTATCTGCCTATGGCTTTGTGGGCGCGAAAGTAGTTGCCAGTGGTGCCGTTGGCATCAGCCTTGAAGGCGGCAAGCAAGTCGCCAAAGCCATCAAGCGCGACCCCAAAGACAAGTTGGCCGATGCCATCTCGGCGCAGAAGCGTGGGTTGCCACGATTCCAAGCCGCCGAGACCTTCGCGAAAACACCCGAAGATTTGAATGGCGTCAAGGTTGAGATCGACGCTTTCGCAGGCGCTGAAGCGGGCCTCACACCCGCAGGCAAGATTCAATGGCTGCCACCTAAAGAAAAAGACTTTGTGAGCTTTGCGGAGGCTTCTGCCACGGTGGCGGTCAATGCGGGTGCGGGTGCACAGGCATCAGTGTCCATCTACTTTGATAGCGGCAAGTTCAAGGTCAAGGTTGCAGCACGCTTGTGCTGGGGCGTGGGTTGCAAAGGCGCGGTGGAGTTCACGGTAGATGCATCAAAACTCTTCGAGTTTGTCCGTTGGGTTCACTACCAACTGCTCTACGCGGGATTCAAGAAGTTGGTCTATTTCGAACAGCAGGCGTTTGCCCTCCAATCCCGACTCCTGGTGCTTTGCATAGGCCAGGACACAGCTGTTGGCAAGGCGACACAAAAGTTGGCCGATGAAGTTGACGCCGTCTTCGAAGAACTTTTGAGATCGTTGACCATCGCAGAAGAGCGGCAGACGATGGTCAACAACATCAACCGCTGCCCGCCCTGGTTGGTCTACGCCACGCCTGAGGCTCGGGGCATGTTGCTGTTTCAGATCACTCGCCATGGCATGCCCAGCCACCTGCACGACACCCCGAGCATGGGGGGCTCTGTTTTCAGCCCGGAGATTCACTACCTCGAGACCCACAAAAAGGCCGTTTGCACCATCATGAAGACTGTGCAAACCGCGCCAGAGTGGGCCAATGTGATGCAACACATGACCGCCCGAGGCGAGAAGTCCAACGAGCCTCTTGGCAAGATGGAAGGTAATGTCTTGCGCTTTTTAAACAACGGCCATTTGCTAGCCGACTTACCCAGCGTATTCGAAAGACTCAACGCCGCGCTGCCGCTACCAGTCAAACCGCCTGCGACTGGAAAGACCGCCGCTGACCCCGGCTCTAGCGGCAACACCTATTTGGACGAGTACCTCAAGTACCGCAGCAAATGCTTAGGCGAGTTCCCCAAGGGCTACAAGGTGGCCGCCATGGACAACCCGGCATTTGACCTCCTAGCTTCAGCCCAGGGCACACCGAGTTTAGACTTTGCCGACGTCAAAACGGCCGGTTTGGGCGAGGCCTTTGCTGGCGACCCCGGCAGCTCGCTGGCGTAGCCCCGAGACGCAGTCAAGGCAGCGGTGAGGTCTTGACGTTGGCCACACAACGAGCCATGGTGTCGTTGACCATGTTCTTGCTCGGGTCTGGCCTACCCTTGAGGCGATCGTAACCAGGAGGATCTGGGAGTCGCTTATGCCGAGTGATGGCCATACCGTCGCCGTATGAAATGCCAAGCCCACTTGCCCCCCTGAAACTGCGCAACACTTTCATTTCACCCTTGTTGGGGCCTGTGGGATTCAACACCGGCGACACCTTGTAGTAGTTCTCGTCGTACCAATCCAGCGTCCACTCATAACCATCCGTCATCATGTCGTAAAGCCCAAGCGGAGTCGGTGGAAATTGGCCCAATGGTGGCAGTGATGGGTGGCTCACAGCAGTGCCAACTTTCCCTTCGTAGGCGACGCGCTGGTCATAATTCCAGACATTGCGGCCATCATCGACTTTGCCGTTGTCCGTCGCATACAAGAAGAATTGGCCTCTGTTACGCGCCGCATACTCCCACTGCGCCTCGGTAGGCAAGTCCATGGGCAATTTCAATTGCTGACCTAGCCATTGACAATATGCTCGTGCTTGGAACCAATTGAGCCCTGCGCCAGCCAAGGGTTGGCGGTAGAGATCCTTGGTCAACTCATCTTGCGCCACCAAAGGCTTCCCCGTCGCCCGGCTGTAGACGTCATGGTCTTCATAAGTGGTCTTGTAGGCACTCATATAAAACGAGTCCAGCGTCACCTTGTGCAGGGGCTTGTTGTCAGTTCTTGACGAGTAGTAAAGTTTCTCCGGACTGTGCAGTGGGCCGAAGTCACCCATCTGAAAGGTGCCGCCCTCCACAAACCTAAGGTTCTTTTTCACCCGCTCCAGCAGGGCCTTGACCTCATCCGTTGATTCAGCCGCCTTTACCTGGGACTCGCTGGCCTTTTGCTGCGCATCACAGCCACTCGACATGGCTGTACCTAGCGCCACCAACACAAGGGGAAACAGGCTGTTTCGCTGGCCTGGGGCATGTGTTTGAGAACTGTTCATGTTTGTTTGCTCGCTCACCTGATCTTTTGACCTTAACCCAACTTCTGCGCAATCTGCCGGGCCACATCGCGACCCAGATCGTCTGTGTCCACCGCCATCAAGAACAGGCATCGGCCGTTACTGGCCCGCTCCCACTGGTCGCCCACCTGCCGCTTCTCGCGTGAGTCGTCGTTGGACTTGTAGGGCTCGCCTTTGTACTCCACAGCCAAGATGCGACCGTCAATCAACTCTGCCACGAAGTCGGGGTAAAAGTAGTCTGTCGCCGTGGGTAGCCAAAAGGAAAACTGAGGGCTTTGCTCAATGTTGCGCACCCAGTGTTTCACGCTGGGGTGGGCGTCCAACACTTGGGCACAGCGGAACTCCTCGGTCGTCTTGCCTGCAGGCGTTTTCTCTCGCAGGTCGTGAATCTGCGGGTAGAAGTGCTTCTGAAACTCGTAGCTGCCTTGGTAGCAATGGCGCGCAGGGTAGCGCCCCGGCTCGAACCTAAAGCCTCGATGGGCCAAGTCGTCACCGCTGGTCACCGTCATCTCAAACAAACGCGCCTGAAAACCCTGTGAAGCTGCAAGCTGCCTGAGTCGCTCAATCTCACGGTCTAAGGCCTGGGCCAACTGGAACTTGGCCCGCACCAAGGCGGTGAGGCTGATGCCCCGCTCATGTACCAGGTAATGAACCATCTTCACCAGATAGGCTTGTAAGTCCAGTTGCGACACAAAAGGTCTGCGCAACTCCACATCCAGCCAGCGCACCAAGCCTTGTTGGCTGGCCTCGTCGCTCATTTCGTACAGCGGAATCTGCTCTGACGCCACCAAGCGGTAGCTGACCCGCTCACCATTCACATCAATCTCAAAGGCATGCATGGTTTCTTGGATGGTGAAACCCTGCAACTGCACAGGCTGGTCCAGCAGGCTCCAGCCGCCCAAGTTGGCCAGCGTGTCCCGCTCCACCAACTCCAGATGGCCGTCAAAGCTCAGGCACAACTGCGGAATGGTGGCAAAGCTGGTGCCCAACTGCGCCGGTGCGCGCAGAGCCTGCCGCACGGCGCGGTGGGCATCAAACTGCTGCTTCACCGCCTCCCGCGCCTTGGCGGGCACGGTGTGGGTGACGAAGGCCTCCACTTCTTTGAGCGTGGCCGCAGGCAAGTCCCCTTGAATAACCAAGGTCGCCCCTTGCGAGGTCTCCTTCACCTGCACAGCTTGCAGTACTTCAGGCGTCCAGTGTTGGGTGTCGGGCACCTGCGGCAGCTCAATCACGCAGTCAGGCACCGGCGCCGCCTTGGGCGCAGCACCACTGCCGCCCAGCAGGGGCAGTGCTTGCTGTGGTGGCAGCACCAAGCCGGCCAAGTCCAGCCGGTCAAAGCCCATGTTCTGCACCATCCTGTCCTTCAGGGTGGCGGCGGCCTGCGCAAAGTTCTCGGCCACGATGTGGGCATAGGCTTTGTTCAAGGCCTCTTGGCGGCGCGCCTTGGCATAAGGCATGCGCAACACACGGCCCAGCAGTTGCTCAACATCCTTGGCTGAATTGACCGACTGCAAAGACGCCAACACATAGGCAAAAGAGCAGTCCCAACCCTCCTTCAGCGCTTCGATGGTGATGACGTAGTTCACCTTGCAAGCCGGGTCAAACAGGTTGAGCCCGTCCAGCTCCTTTTGCGTACCCGTGGCAATCTTGATCTCGTCGTCGGCCACCCCCTCTTGCTCCACCAAATACTGCTTGACCACTTCCACCGTGGCCTCGCCCCCCTTGGGCATGGCCTGGATCAACACCATGGGGCGGATGTACTCGTGCTCCTTCTGGGCTTCCAGGGCCAAGCGCTGGCGGGTCAAGATGGCGTCGCGCACGCAGGCTTGCCAACCATCGGGGTGTTCGGCCAGCACAATCGGCAGCTTGATCATGTCTTCGGCCTTCAGCTCTTGCGCCGAGACATGGTGCAACACGTTGTTGCCAGCCACGGGTGTCGCCGTCAGCTCAATGATGCAACTGGGGTTGAAGCGCCCAAGCGTTTCAAAGAAGCGCCGTGTGCGGTTGTTGTGCGCCTCATCCACGATGATGATTGGGCGGCGCAAGTACAGCCAATTGGCCAGCGAAAACTTCACCCGCCCCACGTCAGCCGCCGTCAAATAGCGCTGGCGCTCCAAGTCTTGCGCCTTCACCCGCTCTAACCCGTCTGACACCTTGGCGGGCAGCCCCTCAAAATGCGGTGCCAGCTCCTCAAAAAAGGAATAGACATTGCGCTGCGCCGTGTCCGTCACATTAAAGGCTTGGATGGTGGCCACCACCACAATGCAGAACTGCCCCACGTCTTGGGGCGACACGGTTTGCAGGCTGTCCAGGTCGCACACCCGCACCCTGTCGCCAAAGTGCTTTTGCAAGGCCAAGCGGTAGGGGTGGCGGGCGTTGGAGAGCGCCTCCAGGGTTTGGCTGCGGATGGTGTCTGAAGGCGTCAGCCACAAAGCCACCGGGGCCTGGGTGTCCAAAACCGCACGGCCTGCCAAGGCCACGCTGTGCGCCGCCAGCAAGGTCTTGCCGCCGCCCGTGGGCACGCGCAAGCAAACGGCGGGCACCTCCCCAAACAAGGCCTGGTAGGTGTCGGCCCTGTTCTGGCGGGCCATGGCCTGCGCAAAGGCCTGGGCCACAGGCTTGGAACGGGTGGCTTGCAAAAAGCCCTCCAGCGCGTCCAGGGCTTGTTGCTGATAGTTTTTGAGTTGAAGCATCGTGCTTGCGTGTGTACGGGTGCGTGCGTGTGGGTTTGGGCGTGCCGTTGCTCAACGCATCTTCACGTCGTAGGGGATTTGCTTGAAAGTGATCTGCTCTGCCGCCAGCCGGGCCGGGCCCAAGCGGCAGGTCTCGCCGTACACCACACGCGGCCCCTCATGCGGGAACACCTCTTTGAGCGCCTGCAGCACCGCATGCGTCAGCACATTGCCGCCCTCGGGTTTGCGGTCCCCCAAGATGCCGTTGTAGAGCAGGTAAAAAGCCGTGCCTTCATGCACGCCCAGCAGGGGGGAGTCAAAGGTCTGCCGCCCCGGCACACCGGCTTCCACATGCCACACAAAAGCCGCCAGCGTGGCAAAGCGCACGCTGGGGTTGATGCGGCCATCGGCATCAAACGCCGGTTCGCCCAGGGTCATGAAGCGAAAGCCGCCACCGCCCTTCCAGCCCACAGACTCACTGATGCCGCCTTGCTCGCCTTCAACGACTTTTTGCAGGCGCGGCAGGCAGTGCGTTCGAGCATGCTCGCCCATCTCGATGCCGATGTAGCGGCGGCCCATCTTGTGGGCGACTGCGGCGCTTGTCCCCGAACCGAGGAATGAGTCCAAAACCAAGTCGCCGGGATCGGACGCCAAAGACCAAACTCGGGACAGCAGTAACTCGGGCTTAGGGGTGAGGAAGTCATCCGCCAAAGATTCAGTTCCAAGGACAGCTCGGGTCTCTTTACGCGACTGATCCGTATGCCCCGCAAACTCGTGCAGCCAGAGAGACTGAGGAACAATTCCCGACTGCCGCAAAAGATGCTTGTACCGCTTTATTGATGGGATCTTGGACAACCCATCCTTGCCCCAGTAGATCATGTCGTTCTGAACATGATCCAAATGCTGTTCCTTCGAGTAGGCCCACACCCTTGTTCGTTTGGGAAAAATCTGCTCTCCGGTAACGGGATGAGTAATCGGATAGTAGAGATTCGGCCTCTCGTCAGCAGTCTTGCTGCATGTGTAGTTGTCCGGTCGCCAATCCCCTCGCCCGTCACTGAATCTATATAGGACGTCCTTACTTGCATCCCTAGCCAAAAGATTGCGCGTCCAAGCCGGTGACTTCCGAAAAACAAGCACGTGATCATGCATGGGGGCGATGGTTTTGTGGTCGTTAGCTACTGCATATTTTTTCTGCCAAATGACATTCGCCACAAAGTTCGTTCTACCAAAAACTTCGTCCAACAAGACCTTCAAGTAGTGAGCTTCGTTGTCATCAATGGTCACCCAGATGCTGCCGTCCTCACTAAGCAATTGGCGTAAAAGAGCCAACCTGGGATACATCATCGACAACCATTGGCTGTGCTCCAGCTTGTCGTCGTAGTGCTCAAAGGCGCTCTGCGTGTTGTACGGCGGGTCAATGAAAATACACTTCACCCGCCCGGCATAAAAAGGCACCAAAGCCTTCAGCGCCAGCAGGTTGTCACCCTGAATCAGCAGGTTATCTGAAGGCTCACCAAAGCTGGCCTCGTGCTTGAGCAGGTGATAAGGCACCTCCCGGGTGGCCTCCTTGGCCTGGTTCTTGTTCACCCAGTCGAGAAATGGCATTCGCAGGTCTTTCGTTTTCTTTCGAGTCACTGAGAGTGTAGTCAATGCCTATCGAGACCATGCCAGCAGACCACCCCATGAATCCATTGTCTTTGCGTTTGACCTTTATCCTGGCCCAAACGGTGTCGAGGGTTTCGCTGTTCACCATGTCCTGCGCCCTCTTATCAGCCTGCGCCCCATCCAGCCAGACCACGGCCTCGCCTGCGCCGCTCGAACACGCCAGTGCCACATCAGCCTCCGCCGCAGGCCAGACACCATCGCCTACCGTCGGTCTGACGCCTGCATGTGAGCGTGCGGTAGCTGCTCTCAGTTCTTGCGCCTACGAAAGCAATTGCAGCTCTGAGATGTCCATGTTTCTGCCATCGGCAGCGAGGGCTGATGTAGCTGCTGCATCCGAAGCGCCGGGTTTCAGCACGGACGCCTTTGAGCGCTACTGCGAAGCTGCATGCGGCAGCAGATCAGCTAGCGTGAATCGGTCTGCATTTGCGACTGAGGTGTGTGGCGTGGGTCGTGCGGCCCCTGCTCAATAGGACGCAAGCTCTACAGCGAAAGTCAGCGTTGCTCGTCAAAGCCAATGTGCAGCAAGGCTTAGCGAGCAGTTTCGGCGGCAAAGCCTTGGCGCCTTGGGGCGCGGGCCAGGCAGCAGCCCACTTCCACTCGATCACAGACCTGACGCTGACGCGGGCCAAAGCCTCAGCCAATCGGCGGGCGCATGGCAATGGTGGTGGGGCTGCTCGGCCTGCAGTTCTTCGGCGCTGCCAAAGCCCCAATAGACCGCCGCGCTGCGCAGGCTGTTGCGGTGGGCCGCTTGCAGATCGACATCGCGGTCGCCGATCATCACTGCGCTGGAGGCCACCTGCCCTTGCTCACACAATTGGCGCAACTGCTGCCACTTGGGCGTGCCGATCTCGCCGCCGCTGACCCAGGCAAAGTGCTGGCGCAGGCCAAAAAGCTCAAGAATCTGCTCGGCGAAGTCCACCCGCTTGCTGGTCACCACGCCCAGCACGGCACCTGCTTGGCGCAGCGCCTGCAGCGCCTCGGGCACGCCCGCATAGAGCGTGTTTTCGGCATAGCCGCTCTCGGCGTAACGCACGCGGTAAGCGGCCACCAAGTCAGCCAAATGCGTCACCTCGTCGCGACCTGTCAGTGCACGAAAGGTTTCGTCCAGCGGCGGGCCGATGTAGCGGTGCAGGCTGGGCTCGGGCCGGGGCTCATAGCCCAGCGCTTGCAAGCCGTGGTTGATGCAGCGGGCAATACCAACACTGGGGTCGGACAAGGTGCCGTCGAGGTCAAAAAGCAAATGGGCGCGCATGGCTGAGTCTGCCATGCACGCCCACCGAAAAGAAAGCAGACTACTTCAGCGACGACGCTGGCGCAGCGCCCAAGTCAACGCGGCCAAGCCGCAGAACTGCAGGGCCAGCAAGCCCAAGGCCGTGGCCTGAGCGGGGAACAAGGCCGCCAGCACCCCAAACAAGGCACCGGCTTGCAACACGCAGGCCAAGAGGCCGTCCCAGCGGGATGAGCACAGCGGCTGGCCCGCGCTACGAGCGGCTTCGCGGGTGCACAGGGCCAAGCTCAAGCTGGCCACGGTGCCCAGGCCCAGTGCCAGGGCCGGGGCGGCGCCCAAGGAGAGTTGGCCTTCGCTCAGGGCCAGGGTCAGGTGAGAAACGGCCTGCAGGCCCAAGGCCGCAGCGGCCCAGGCAAAACCAGCGTGGCCCATGGCCAGCAGGCGCTGGCTACCGGCGCGGGCCCAGACGGGCTCACCGGCGTCGTTGCGGGCTTCGGTACGGCGTGCCAAAGAGGCCCGCAGGCCCCAGCGCAGCGCCAGCCAGCAGAGCATCAAACTGGCCGCACCCTCAACAGCCGCAGCCACCATGGCTGGGGCAGCACCCAGCGTGCCGCCGGACAAAGTTTGCGCGGCGCTCAACACCGCCTCCAACATCAGCACCAGGCTCAGCGCAGCCAGCAAAGCGCGCGAGTGCCAAGCCGCTTGTGCGGGCAGCACGTCGGCCGCAAACCGGGGCATTTGGCGCAGGGCAACCGTAGTCAACACCAGCGCCGCACCGCCCCACAAGGCCAGGGCCGCCGCGGCTTGCGCCACCAGCGGCACATGCAGCACCAAGGCCAACGCAGCCACCCACTGGGCCGCGGCCAGCACGGCCAAGCCCAGAACCGCCAGGCGGGCATGGTCACGGTCGCGGCCGGAGCTCTCCAGCATCAAGACCATGCTGCGCCCCGCCACCAAGGCCAACCCAGCCGCACCCAAGGCCAAGCCCAAAGCAGCCAAGGCCGTGTGCAGATGCAAGCCCACCAGCGCCAGCGGCAAGCCCGCGAACATCAGGTAAAGCGGCGTGGCCAGCGCACGTGCCGGCAGGCCGGTGGTGCGCACCAAGTCCACCGAGGGCTGCAGCCAGCGCGGCAGCACGGCCAGGGCCACCGCAGACACCACCAAGGGCAGCAAACCGAACACCGCCATCAGCGCCCAACTCAGGCCTGGGGACACGGCCCAGCGCAACTCCACCCCATAAGCTTGGGCCAGGGTGGTAGCCGCCCACCAGGGCACCAAAAGCGCCACCGCCCAGGCCGCAAAGGCCCAAGCGGCCTGCGCCGCAGACGCCCGCCAAAGTGGCGCAAAAAACACAGAAGAACGCTGCCTGCGGCCACCAATGGTGCCGGAGGGCAAGCCAGCCGGTTGAGGTTGATACATGTCAGGTCGATCTAAAAGGCCAGGAATATGGTGAGGGTGTTAGCGCACACTCTTCAGAAGCACCTTTTGAATGCTGATCTGAAGTGTGGATATGATGGATGGCATTGATCAACATCACCCGGCGCTGCGCGCAAGCCGCAGGCTCGCGCACCCTGTTAAGGGTTAAACCTTAGTCGTCCTGGCTGACCCCGACCTTGAGCCCGATCAAACTGCTGGGGCTACACAGGCACCGATGGCGGGAGTTTTTGGCGGCGTGTGCGTGTGGCTGAGATTTCGACGCGACCGTCGATGTGATGGTCGAGGTTTTTGGCGGCGTGTGCGTGTGGCTGAGTAGGGGTCGTTGACTTTCCTCGTCTGCTGGGTCACGGTCGGCCGCTGGGTCACGGTCGACCAGGAGGCCAGGGGGACTGCCGCCGCTCATGTCACCCGGCCTTCGGCCTCCTTCTTTACTTCGCTCTGGCAGTCCCCCTGGCCTCCCGGCCTAGGCTGCCATTTCCATGCGGTGCCGCTTGCTGAGCGAGCCCTTCACCATCAACCTCAGAGTCGGGGTGCTTGCTCCCATCAGCCAACCACGGTGACCGGCCGTGAGGGATGGGGGGATTGCCAAAGCGAAGTAAAGGGGGAGACGGCGGCGCGGCCGACGGCGGAGGACATGAGCGGCGGCAGTCCCCCCGTCCCTCAAGGCAAGCGCGACGCCCGCGGGCCTACCGACCTAAGCTTCCATTTCCATGCGGTGAGGCTTGCCAAGCAATCACACCGCCTGCGCCCGCCCCGCCCAAGATGCAGGCACCGGTGCGGCCTGGGCAGCAAGCACCTTGACCGCGCAGTACTTGAACTCCGGGATCTTTCCGAATGGGTCCAGCGCGGCGTGGGTCAGCAGGTTGGCTGCGGCCTCGGTGTAGGCAAAAGGGATGAAGACCGCGCCGGGGGGCGTGCCGTCGTCGCGACGCGCCGTCAGGGTGATCTGGCCGCGCCGAGAGGCCACGGTCAAGGCTTGGCCTGGCTGCACGCCCAAACGCTGCAAGTCGGCCCCATTCAAGCTGGCCGTGGGCTGGGGCTCGATGGCGTCCAGCACCTCGGTGCGGCGGCTCATGCTGCCGGTGTGCCAGTGCTCCAACTGGCGGCCGGTGATCAGCACAAAGGGGTACTCATCGTCGGGCTTCTCAGCCGCGGGGATGATGTCGGCAGGCACCAAGCGCAGCTTGCCGTCAGGGGTGGGGAAGTGGTCGATGAAGACGATGGGGTGGCCCGGGTCGTCCTCGCTCAGGCAAGGGTAGGTCACGGCGCTGTCGCGCTCTAGGCGCTGCCAGCTCACCCCGGCAATCACGCCGTGCATGGCTTGGCGCATTTCTTCATAGACCGCCGCCACCCCACTCTCAGGGCCGGGATAGTGCCAATTCAGGCCCATGCGCTGGGCGATCTGCTGGATGATCCACAAGTCTTGCCGGGCTTGGCCCGGCGCGCTCAGCGCCCGGCGGCCCATTTGCACCGTGCGGTCGGTGTTGGTCACCGTGCCGGTCTTCTCGGGCCAGGCCGAGGCGGGCAGGATGACGTCGGCCAGCCAAGCGGTTTCCGTCATGAAAATGTCCTGCACCACCAGGTGTTCCAGCGCGGCCAAGGCCGCGCGGGCGTGGTTCAGGTCGGGGTCGCTCATGGCTGGGTTTTCGCCCTCCACATACATGCCCCACACCTTGTGCGGGTCGCTCGCGGGGGCCAAGGCCTTTTTCAAAATCTCAGTCACCGTGTAGCCCGGTGTGGCATCCAGCGGCTGGCCCCAAAACTGCTCAAACCAAGCGTGGGCCTCGGGCGTGCTCACCCGCTGGTAGTTGGGGAACATCATCGGGATCAGCCCCGCGTCGCTGGCGCCCTGCACATTGTTTTGGCCGCGCAACGGGTGCAAACCAGAGCCCGGCTTGCCGATCTGGCCGGTGATGGCCACCAGGGCGATCAGGCAGCGGGCGTTGTCGGTGCCGTGCACATGCTGGCTCACGCCCATGCCCCACAGCACCATGGCGCTCTTGGCGGTGGCAAAGGCCCGCGCCACCTCGCGCAGGGTCTCGGCCGGGATCCCGCAGATCGGCGCCATGCGCTCGGGCGAGTAGGCGGCCACGGTGGCCTTCAGCTCCTCAAAGTGGGTGGTGCGCTCCCTCACAAACGCCTGATCGACCAAGCCTTCTTCGATGATGGTGTGCAGCAGGGCATTGACCATGGCCACATCGGTGTCGGGGCGGAACTGCAAGGTGCGCCAAGCGTGTCGGGCGATGTCGGTGCGGCGCGGGTCGGCCAGCACAATCTTGGCGCCACGCTGCGCCGCGTTCTTCATCCAGGTGGCAGCCACCGGGTGATTGGACGTGGGGTTGGAGCCGATCACCAAGATCAGCTCGGCCTGGGTCACATCCAGCGCCGGGTTGCTCACCGCGCCCGAGCCCACGCCTTCCAGCAAAGCCGCCACGCTGGAGGCATGGCAGAGCCGGGTGCAGTGGTCCACGTTATTGCTGCCAAAGCCGGTGCGCACCAGCTTTTGGAACAGATAAGCCTCTTCATTGCTGCCCTTGGCCGAGCCAAAACCCGCCAGCGCTTTCAGGCCATGCTGGTCCCGCAGGCGCTTCAGGCCACCTGCAGCAAGGTCCAGCGCCTCTTCCCAAGTGGCTTCGCGGAAGACCTCGCGCCAGTCGCCTTGGCGCTGGGCATCGCTGGCTTGCTTGGGTACGCCGGTCTTGCGGACCAGCGGTGTGGTCAGGCGCCCCGCATGGTGCACATAGTCAAAGCCAAAGCGGCCCTTCACGCACAAGCGGCTTTGGTTGGCAGGGCCGTCGCGGCCTTGCACGGCCACGATGCGCTCGTCCTTGATCTGGTAGGTCATCTGGCAGCCCACGCCGCAGTAGGGGCACACCGAGTGCACCTCGCGGTCCACGCGCAGGTCACCGCTCAAGCTCTTGAGCGAGAGCGCGCCGGTGGGGCAGGCTTGCACGCACTCGCCACAGGCCACGCAGGTGCTCTCGCCCATGTCCACGCCCAGGTCGAAGCTGATGCGGGTGTGGGCGCCCCGTCCGGTGACGGCAATCACGTCATTGACCTGCTCTTCACGGCAGGCGCGCACGCAGCGGGTGCATTGAATGCAGGCGTCCAGGTTGACGGCCATGGCAGGGTGGCTCAAGTCTGCTGCAGGGCCTGCATGGACCAGAGAGGCTAAGGCGGGGCGCACGCGCACGCCCAATGCATCACTCCACTGGCTCAGCTCACCATGCGGCTGCTCGGCCTGACCCGCCACCCAGGCGTGGCCTTGGGCGGGCCTGTCGGCCAAGAGCAACTCCAGCACCATGCGCTGAGAGGCCAGCGCACGGGGGCTCGCGCTGCGCACCACCAGGCCGGGCTCAGCGGCGCGGCAGCAAGACGCCGCCAGGGTGCGCTCGCCGTCAATCTCCACCACGCAGGCGCGGCAGTTGCCATCGGGGCGCAAACCCTCTTTGGCGCAGAGATGCGGAATGCTCACGCCCACGCGCTGGGCCATTTGCAAAATGCTTTCGCCAGGATGCGGCGTGTGCGCCTGGTCGTTCAACAACAGCGTGGTGCTCATGACGCGTCTCCTTGGGCCCCAACTTCCTCGGGGAAGTAGCGCTGCACGCAGCGGATCACATTCGGGGCGGCTTGCCCCAGGCCGCAGATCGAAGCGTCGATCATCACGGTGCTCAGGTCATTCAAGGTGGGGTGGTCCCAAGTGCCGGGCAGGCCCATCAGGTGCGCCGCTTTGTCGGTGCCCACGCGGCAGGGGGTGCACTGGCCGCAGCTCTCATGCGCAAAGAACTGCATGGCGTTATGAGCCAGGGCGCGCGCGCTGTCGGCCTGGCTGAAGACGACCACGGCGGCCGAGCCAATGAAGCAGCCATGGGGCTGCAAGGTGTCAAAGTCCAGCGGCACATCGGCCAGGCGGGCCGGCAGCATGCCGCCCGAAGCACCGCCTGGGAAATAGCCGTAAAGCTCATGGCCCTCGGCCATGCCGCCGCAGTATTCATCGACCAACTCGCGCAAGGTGATGCCGGCGGGCGCCAGCTTGACGCCCGGCTGCCGCACCCGCCCGCTGACCGAGAAAGAGCGCAAGCCCACCCGGCCGTGGCGGCCAAAGCCGGTGAACCAAGCAGCACCGCGCTGGGCAATGTCGCGCACCCAGTACAGCGTCTCAAAGTTGTGCTCTAGCGTGGGCCGGCCAAACAGGCCGCGCTGGGCGATGTAGGGCGGGCGCAGGCGGGGCTCACCACGCTTGCCCTCAATGCTTTCGATCATCGCGGACTCTTCGCCGCACACATAAGCCCCGGCGCCTCGGCGCAAGGTGATGGGCGGCAGCGCGCCGGGTGCGTGCTTGTCGGCAAAGGCCTGCAGCTCAGCCACCGCCTGCTGCAGCACGGCGCGAGCGCCGTGGTACTCGTCGCGCAGATAGATGTAGATGGCGCTGATGCCCACCACCTGGGCGGCCACCAGTGCGCCTTCCAAAAAGCGATGCGGGTCGCGCTCCAGATAGGTGCGGTCTTTAAAAGTGCCGGGCTCGCCCTCGTCGATGTTGACGGCCATCAGCCGGGGCGCGGGTTGCTCGCGCACGATGCGCCATTTGCGCCCCGCCGGAAAGCCCGCGCCGCCCAAGCCCCGCAGGCCCGAGGCCTCCATCTCGGCCAGCACCGCGTCGGCGCTGTGGCGGCCCTCCACCAAGGCCTGCCACAGCGCATAGCCGCCTTGCGCTTGATAGGCCGCCAAGCCCGTCCAGGGCGGTGACACGGGCTCATCACCATGCGTCAAGGCACAAGGGGCGTGAGCGGCGGGGTCATAGGCCTGCTGGGCCTGCTCGGCGGGCGGGTGCTGGGTGCCATCGCCTTGGGCCACATGCTGCAACACAGTGGGCAGTGTGGCGCGCAGCAGCGGGCGCTGGCCCACCACGGCCACCGGGGCGTGTTCGCAGCGGCCCACGCAAGGGCTGGCCAGCACCTGCACTTGCGGCGACAGCGCCGCGCCCAAACGCGCCAGCAGCTCCGCACCGCCAGCCATGGCACAGCCCAGGCTGTCGCACACCCGCACTGTCAGCGCCGGGGCGGTTTCATCGTCTTCGCGCACTTGGAAGTGGTGATAGAAACTCGCGACCTCGATGACCTCGGCCATGGAGAGCCGCATCTCGGCGGCCAGGGCCGCCAGATGGGCTTTGACCAACGCGCCTTGGCTGTCATTGAGCCGGTGCAGGTGCTCGATCAGTTCGTCCCGCGCATGCGGCCCCTCGCCGATGAGGTTTCGCACCAGCGCCAGCGCGGCATCGTTGACCTGACGGCCTTTGAGTTGGCCGCTTTTGCGGCCGGTTCGGCCACCTCGGCCGCCTTTGCCGATGGCCTCGACGGGAATGGCCACGGTGTGCACCGCAGCGGCTGGATCGTTGGCTTGAGTCATGTCTTTGTTATACCGTGCGAACATGCAGGCTTCGCTGAATAGGTTGCTGATGTCTTTTTCTGAACTGGGCTTGCTGCCCGCCTTGGCCCAAGCCTGCGCACGCGCGCATTTTCTGCAACCCACGCCGGTGCAGGCCTCGGCCATTCCGGCCCTGCTGGCTGGGCGCGACGTGCGGGTGCAGGCGCGCACCGGCTCGGGCAAGACCGCCGCCTTTGCCTTGCCGCTCTTGCAGCAATGGCTGACCGGCAAGCCCCAAAGCCCCCGGCCCGTGCGCGGCCTGGTGCTGGTGCCCACGCGCGAGCTGGCCCTGCAAGTGGCTGAGACCCTGCGCGACCTGGCGCATGAGCTGCCCGGGCTCATCAAGATCAACGTGGCCTTTGGCGGCGTCTCCATCAACCCGCAGATGATGGGCTTGCGTGGCGGGGCCGACATCATGGTGGCCACGCCGGGCCGCTTGCTGGACCTGGTGCGGCATAACGCCCTGCACCTGGACCAAGTAGCCACGCTGGTGCTGGACGAAGCCGACCGCCTGCTGGACCTGGGCTTTGCCGATGAGCTGAACGAGGTGCTGGCCTTGTTGCCTAGCCAGCGCCAATGCGTGCTGTGCTCGGCCACCTTTGCGACGGGCGTCAAAGCCCTGGCCGATGCCCTGCTGCGCGATCCCGTGGAAGTGGATTTGGCCAGTGCCGTGGCCGCGCGTCCGGACATCTTGCAGCGCGCCATCGTGGTCGAGGAAGAGCGCCGCGGCCCGCTGTTGCGCCACTTGCTGGCCCAAGCACCGCAAGACCGGGCCCTGGTGTTTGTGGCCAGCCGCTACCGCACCGAGCATGTGGCCGCCAAGCTGGGGCGCGATGGCATCCGCGCCGCGCCCTTTCATGGCGATATGAGCCAAGGCGCGCGCACGGATGCGCTGCTGGCCTTCAAGCGCGGACAGGTGCAGGTGCTGGTGGCCACCGACATGGCGGCGCGCGGCCTGCACATCGAGGCCTTGCCCATTGTGGTGAACATGGACCTGCCGCGCTCGCCCGAGGACTACATCCACCGCATTGGCCGCACCGGCCGTGCGGGCGGCCAGGGCGAGGCCATCAGCTTTGTGCCCCCGGCCGCAGAAACCCATTTCCGCCTGATTGAAAAGCGCCAAGGTCAGCGCGTGCCGCGCGAGACCGTGGCGGGCTTTGAGCCGCGTGAACCGCTTGCCGCACCCGGCGAGGCGCCAGACGCGCCTGACACCAGCACGGCGCGCGGCACGGGGCTGGACCCGAATGGCGGCATCAAGGGCCATCGCAAAAGCAAAAAAGACAAACTGCGTGAAGCCCTGGCCGCCGAAACCCAAAGCAAGGCCGCAGGTCGGCCGCCTAACGCGCGTTGAGGGTGATGGTGGGCGCGGATGAGTCACAGCCTGCATGTTCGCCGCTGCAGCGGTGGGCCGCAATATGAGGCCGATCTCCAGTGAGCAACGCCATCCGCATTCGCCCGGTCTGGGCCATCAACACGGCCAGCGGCAGCCCGCTGCCTGCGCGGCTGCTAGAGCTGTTGGTCCAGGTGCAGGCCTGCGGCAGCTTGCAAGCGGCCAGCACCGCGCTGGGCCTCTCATACCGCCATGCTTGGGATTTATTGCGCCAGGGCGAGAGCCTGCTGGGCGGCCCGCTGCTGAGCATGGCGCGCGGCAAGGGCTCGACGCTGACCCCGCTGGGCGCCAAGCTGGTGTGGGCCCAGCGCCGCATTGACGCACGCCTAGGCCCGCTGCTGGAGACCCTGGCCAACGAATTGAGTGCAGAGCTGAGTGCAGAGTTAGCCCCCAGCCTGCACCTGCCCGCCCCCGCACTGCGGCTGGATGCCAGCCATGGTTTCGCCATCGAGGCCTTGCTGGCCAGCCTCAGTGCACAAGGCGTGGCCTTGGAGCACCGCTATGCGAGCACCGTGGCCGCTGCAGCCGCGCTGCAAGAGGGGCATGCCGACATCGCCGGCCTGCATCTGCCCGAAGGCCCCTTAGAAGCCATGGCTCGCGCGCGTTACGCCCCGTGGTTGGGCGCGTCTCAAGCAGCGCAGCCTGGCTGGCTGATGATCCACATCGCTCACCGGCGTCAGGGCTTGATGCTGCCGCCGGGCAACTCACAGGGGCTGTCTCAACTGAGCGATTTGGCGCGACCCGAACTGCGCTTCATCAACCGTCAGGCCGACTCCGGCACACGGCTGCTGCTCGAAGGCCTGCTGGCCCAACAAGGCCTCAGCGGCGCCCAGATCAAGGGCTTTGAGCAAAGTGAGTTCACCCATGCAGCGGTGGCGGCCTTTGTGGCCAGCGGCATGGCCGATGCGGGCTTTGGCTTGGAAACTGCCGCACGGCAGTTCAAGCTGGACTTCATCCCTTTGGCTCGCGAGCGCTACTTTTTGGTGTGCCGCCCCTCCACCCTGCCGCACCCGACCCTGCAAGCCCTGCGGCAAGCGCTCCAAGACACCACGCTGCGCGCGCAGCTCAATGCCCTGCCCGGCTATCAAGCCGATGAGGCGGGCGAGCTCCAGGCTTGGTAGGCGCGGGGGCTCAGGCCCAGAATTTAGACACCAAGACCAGCAAGGCCACCTCGGCCACCACGGCCAAGAGCATGGGCATCAGGGGCGCCCAGGCGGTGGCATCGTCCGGACGGCGCAATTGGCGTCTGTACAGGCGATAGGCCTGGTAGCCCAGCGCAAAAGCCAGCAGCGGCAATGCGGCGGCCGGCAAAAAGTGATAGGCCAGCGGAAACGCCGCCAGCGTCACGAGCACCGACGCCAAGCCCCAGGCGCTGCCCCGGCTGTCGGACTGCAACATCAGGTGGCGCGCGCTCATGGACAGGCTCCACGGCCCGACAAGCACCCACACCAGCCCACGACCCACAAGGTCTTGTTCATCGTCGATCCTCCGCCTTGTTGATGTACCGGGGCCTTTATTCGACCCCTTCATAGAGTCAGCATGGTAGCCCAGCGCGGCGATGCCGATTTGCAACACCCCATCCCTAAGGCAAGGTTGAAGAAGCTAGGCGCACAAACGCTGCGAGGGACTTTTTCAGCCTTGCCCTCAGGTGGAAGCGCGGCGCAAGGCACACTGGCACCCATGAGCAGCCATCACATCACCTCGGTGGAGGCGCTGAGGCGCTTCTATGAGCCCACCCGCGAGCGTTCGGCCAAGAAAGAGTTGCCTGAGCTGGACGCCCACTGCCAGCAGTTCATCGCGCTGTCGCCCTTAGTGGTGGTCAGCACGCATTCGGCGCAGGCCAGCAGCCCAGGGGCCGACGCCTCTCCGCGCGGCGGCGCCCCTGGCTTTGTCAAAGTGTGGGACGCCCAGACCCTGCTCATCCCTGATGCGCCGGGCAACAACCGGCTGGACACGCTGGAGAACATCGCTTCGGGGCAGGCCCAGGGCGTGGCCGGCCAAGCCGAGGTCGGCCTGCTGTTCTTGGTGCCCGGCGTGGACGAGACCCTGCGCGTCCATGGCCTGGCCGTGCTCAGCACGGCGCCCGCTGAGTTGGCCGCCTGCGAGGATGAGCGCCGCGTGCCCAAGCTGGTGATCCGGCTCAGTGTGCAAGGTGCCTATCTGCATTGCGCCAAAGCGCTGATGCGCTCGGCCCTGTGGGACGCCAGCCGCCACATCGAGCGTAGCCGCCTGCCCAGCATGGGCGAGATGCTGCGCGACCAGATCGCCCAGTACCGGGGCGAAGCAGTGACCGCCGAGACCCAGGCCGAGATGCTGGCGCGCTATCGCCAAACGCTGTGACACCCATGCCCTTGGACATTCCTGTGTTGGAGACGCCGCGCTTGCGGCTGCGAGGCTTTACGCCTGCCGACTTCGAGCCCTGGGTGGGTTTTTACGCCAGCGCGGTATCGGCCACCTATGGCGGCCCTTGCGGGCGCGACGAGGCTTGGCGCAAGTTCGCTGTGTTTTCAGGCCACTGGGCTTTGCGCGGCTACGGGCCGTGGGCCTTGGAGTTGAAGGCCACCGGCGAGCTGGTGGGCTTGAGTGGCCTGTGGTTCCCGGAGGGCTGGGTGGAGCCGGAGATCACCTGGGCCTTGCTGCCCGGCCACCACGGCCACGGCTATGCCACCGAAGGCGCTCAGCGGGCCTTGCAGGCCGCCTATGAGCACTTTGGCTGGCGCACCGCCGTCAGCGTGGTGGCGGTGGGCAATGAGGCTTCAGCGGCGGTGGCGCGGCGCTTGGGCGCTAGTCTGGAGGCCACGATTCCGTTTCGCGGGGGCGAGGGTTGGGTGTTCAGGCACCGTGGGCCGCGTGATCAGACTTAGCCGCATGGGCGACAGCGGGTTCACCGCCCTCAGGCTTGGTCAGGGGCACATCCACAACAGCATGCCCTTGCCCTGCGCCACCGCGCCAGCCGCCAAGGCCGACATCTCGGCCAGCAACGGCGTCAACTCTGTGGCTTGCCAGCGGTCTCGGCGGGCTACATCGCTGAGGGCCCAGGCGGCGGCCACGGGCTCGCACTGGGCCTCGGCCATCAGCGCCAGGTGCTGCACCAAGTCTGGTGGCAGCGCGGCCAGCCAGGGGTCGCCGTCTTCCCCCTGCGACAGCACCTCAAACTGCTCCACATCGGCTTGGGCCTGGGCCAGCGTGGCGGGCTCGCCGCGCATCAGCCGGCGCAGGCTGGCCAAGAGAGCAGGAGTCAGGCCGCGAGATTCAAGGGTGGGCCAAATATTGGCATGGCCTTGGGCGGTGAGGATGGCAGGGGCGTCGTCCAGGGACGCCACGATCAGATCAGTGAGCATGGTGGGCATCAAGCTTCGGAAGGCCAGCACCATAGCCTATGCGCAGCTCACTTCCAGCGGCGATGCCAAAAAGGTCTTGCTGTGGCGCCTATCCGCCAGCCCGGCCTCACTAGGGTCTGGTTGGAGCCACGCTCTATCCGGCCACCACCCGCATGGTGGGTGACGGCGGCAGGGGTTCGGCGTCGAAGCGCTCAAAGCCGCAGTAGCAGAGGAAGTGCTTGTTGGCGGCGCGGCCAAACAGCGTCAGGCCGAGTTGAGACGCCAGCTCGTGGCCCATGTGGGTGACACCGTTGCGCGAGACGATGATGGGCACGCCCATCAAGGCGGCCTTCATCACCATCTCGCTGGTGAGTCGGCCCGTGGTGTAGAAGATCTTGTCGCCGCCCTGCACGCCGTGCAGGCCCATCCAGCCGGCAATGGTGTCGATGGCGTTGTGGCGGCCCACGTCTTCGACAAAGTAGAGCATCTCGCCGCCTTGGAACAGGGCGCAGCCATGCACCGAGCCCGCTTTGCGGTGGATGCTGTCTTGCTGGCGCATGGTCTCCAGCAAGGTCTGCAAGGTGCTTTGGCGGATGCGTGCTTCGGCGGCGGTGGGCAGCTTCACCGCGCCGACCTGGCTCATCACGCTGCCATACACCGTGCCCTGGCCGCAGCCGGTGGTGACCACGCGTTGCGCGGTGAGCGACTCCAGGTCTGCAATGCCGTGGTGGGTGCGCACGGCGGCCGCGTTGACCTCCCAATCAACGGTGATGGAGGCGACCTCGGTCACATCCGCAATCAAACGCTGGTTGCGCAGATAGCCCAGCACCAGCAGCTCAGGCGCAGCGCCCAAGGTCATCAGGGTGACCAGCTCGCGCTTGTCGACAAAGACCGTGAGCGGGCGCTCGGCGGGGATATGGATGTTGCGGCGCTGGCCGTACTCGTCTTGCACCTCGATCTCGCGCAGCATTCCGACCTGAGCTTGAGTCAGCGTCGGGCCGTTGTCGACGGTCGCAGGAGGGGCAGCGACGTCAGACAACTTCTCAGGCGCAGCAAGGGGTGCAGGTGCGGTCATAGCGCCGAATGAGTGGCAAGCCTTCGCGAGTTTCGTTCGCTTAAGGCTTCTTGGCCGCTGTGGCGGTGGCTGGTGCAGGCGCAGCGGGGGCAGCAGGTGCAGCAGGTACAGCGCCAGCGACTACAGGCGCTGGGACATAAGGGCCAGGGTCGGCACAGGCTGGTGTCTCGACCTGGGCTCCTGGCTCTTTGCCCGCCTTCTTCGCACTGGCCCGATAGTGATCAGCCACGCGCTCATTGGACTTGCAAAGCTGATAGGCGGCCACTTTGTTGCCGTGCGCCGTCTTGGCAGCCGCTTCAGCGGCTTTGGCTTTGGCCTCGTCGCTGAGCGGGGGCAATTTGGCCTGAACAGCGACAGCAGACAGGGCCAGTGCCAGGGTCATCAGAATGTGCTTCATACGGTTTCCTCAGTCAGGCGCCAGGCTGCAGTGTGGGGTTAGGAGCCGGCGGTGTGCTGCGCTGGGCAGGGATCTTGCCCGCCTTGACATCGTTGTACCAAAGCTCGTGGTGTTCCTTGGCCCAGGCTTCGTCCACATAGCCGGTCTTCATGGCGCCCAGCGCGCCCTTCACACCAATGGTGCCCATGTAGATGTGGCCAATGAGCATGGTGGTCATGATCAAGGCCGCCACGGCATGGATCATGTGGGCCACTTGCATATCACCCCGCAAGTAGGCCAAGCCGGGAATCAGCTTGTCGAGCACCAGGCCCGAGCCGATCACCACCAAGCCGGGGATCAGCACGCCCCACCAGAACATGCCTTTTTCACCGGCATTGAAGCGGTGCGAGGGTACTTCTTTGTCGCTGAACATGCCGCCCAGTTTGCTGAGCCACACCCAATCGGATGCGTTGGCAAAGTTGTCCTTGATGAAGGTCACCACCACCACGATCAGCGACACCGCAAACAGCGGACCGACGAAGTTGTGGGCCGTCTTTAAGGCATAGGTGAGCCAACCAAACAAAGTGCTGCCCATCACGGGCAACAAGATGAACTTGCCAAAGGCCATCACCAAACCCGACACCGCCAGCACCACAAATGCCGAGGCATTGGTCCAGTGCGCTGCGCGCTCAAAAGGCGTGAAGCGCTCGATCTTGCGCCCAGTCTCTGGGTGGTCATGCCCCAAGGGGCCGCGCTTCCAGTAGAAGATGGCCAAGGCCAATACCGCCAAGAACACCAGTGCGCCACCGTAGGGAATGATCCATTGGTTGCGCACCTGCCGCCAGGCTTCACCGGCCGTGGTTTTGGCCGAGCCGGGGTACTGCACAAAGGGTTGAATCAAGACACCTTGCTCAGCCCCGGGCAGAGAGCTGTAGCCGGGCGTGGTGCCGCTCTCGCGCACGGCACGCCAAGTGGGCGCGTTATTGCCGGGCTGGCTCTTGGCGCGCTGGGCCTGGGACTCGTCAGGCTTGGGCTCGGCCGGGGCGACAAAGCCCGCAGGTGGGCCAGTGCGCGCCGCAGACGCCGCTGCCGCAGGGTCTGCAGGGGCCGCGGTTTGAGCCTGGGCCGACAGCGACACGGCCCAAGCCAGTGTCAGTGTCGTCAGGCCTCGGGTGATCATGGGATGCATACAGGCACCTCCGGGGCTCAGGGCTTCAAGGACGCCGCAGGCGCCCGCGAATACTCGTTTTGGCCCTGGTTGCGCTGGCGAATCTGGTTTTCCCAGGCCGCCTTGTCGCCCGCTTTGAAGCCCGCTGCCGTGTAGGCGGCGCTGGCACCGGTGTGGGCGGCGGCATCGGTCTTGCGGGCGGTACCCGCGGTCTGAGCCTTTTCGCTGCAGGCCGTCAGCGCAAACAGCGACAGGGCGGCGCAGAGGGTGACGGTGCGCATGCTCATGACTTGGCCTCCTCGGTCTTGGCGCCAGAGGTGGGCTTGCCGTAAGCCGTGCCCCAACCCCAGACTTCGCTGCCCTTGCCGCGGGTCAGCACGCGAGTGCGGAAGATGTCTGCCACCACGTCGCCGTCGCCACCCAACAAGGCTTTGGTCGAGCACATTTCAGCGCAAGCCGGCAGCTTGCCTTCAGCCAAGCGGTTGCGGCCGTACTTTTCGTTCTCAGCGGTGGAGCCATTGGCTTCTGGGCCACCGGCGCAGAAGGTGCACTTGTCCATCTTGCCGCGCAAGCCGAAGGTGCCATTGGTGGGGAACTGCGGTGCGCCAAAGGGGCAGGCATACGAGCAGTAGCCGCAGCCGATGCACACATCTTTGTCGTGCAGCACCACCCCTTCGTCGGTGCGGTAGAAGCAGTCGACCGGGCAGACCGCCATGCAAGGCGCGTCGCTGCAGTGCATGCAGGCCACCGAGATGCTCTTCTCGCCGGGTACACCGTCGTTCAGCGTGACCACACGGCGGCGGTTCACACCCCAAGGCACGTCATGTTCGGCCTTGCAGGCAGTGACGCAACCGTTGCACTCGATGCAGCGCTCCGAGTCGCAGATGAATTTCATTCTGGCCATTGAAATATCTCCTGGATTAGGCAACGTCGCGCTCGATCTGGCAGAGCGTGGTTTTGGTTTCTTGCATCATGGTCACACTGTCATAGCCATAAGTCGTGGCCGTGTTGACAGCTTCACCGCGCACGATAGGCAGGGCGCCAGCCGGGTAGAAGGGCGCCATGTCCATGCCGCCCCAGCGACCCGAGAAGTGGAAGGGCAGGAAAACGGTGTCCGCGCCGACCCGCTCGGTGACCAGCGCCTTGACGCGCAGGCCCTTGAACTCAGGCACCGCAGCCATGGGCGGGGTCTTGACCCACACATATTCACCGTTGCGAATGCCCCGGTCGTTGGCGGCCTTGGGGTTGATCTCGACAAACATGTCTTGCTGCAACTCGGCCAGCCACGGGTTGGAGCGGGTTTCCTCGCCGCCGCCCTCGTACTCGACCAAACGGCCGCTGGTCATGATCAGCGGGAAGGTCTTGCCAATGTCCTTGTTTTTCTCCTGCACCGTCTTGTAGAGGGTGGGCAGGCGCCAGAAGGCCTTGCGGTCGTCGTGCGTCGGGTACTTGGCAACCATGTCGGGCCGGGTGCTGTACAGCGGCTCGCGATGCTTGGGGATCGGGTCGGGGAAGTTCCAGACAATCGCGCGGGCCTTGGCATTGCCGAAGGGGTGGCAGCCATGGTTCTTCATGGCCACGCGGATGATGCCGCCGGAGCTGTCGGTCTTCCAGTTCTTGCCTTCAGCCGCCTTTTGCTCGGCCTCGGTCAGCTCGCCCCACCAACCCAGCCTCTTGAGCAAGATGTGGTCGAACTCGGGGTAGCCAGTGGTGATGTCTGCGCCCACAGAGTGCGAGCCATCTTCCGCCAACAGCGAGACGCCTTCACGCTCCACGCCGAAATTGGCGCGGAAGTTACCGCCGCCATCCATCACATGCTTGGAGGTGTCGTAGAGGTTGGGGCTGCCCGGGTGCTTGAGCCCAGGCGTGCCATAGCAAGGCCAAGGCAGGCCGAAGTAATCACCGTCAAAGCTGTAACCGGTTTCTTTGTCGATACCACCCTTGGCCTTGAGCGTCTTCACGTCGAAGACGTTCATATTGCGCATGTGGGCCTTGAGGCGCTCGGGGCTCTGGCCGGTGTAGCCAATGGTCCACACGCAGGTGTTGATCTCACGCAGGATGGACTCGGTCTCGGGCTCCATACCGCCCTTGCCTTGCACCATCTTGTAGTTCTTGACCAGCTCTTTGCCAAAGCCCAGCTTTTCGCCCAACTGATACATGATCATGTGGTCGGTGCGGCTCTCCCACAGCGGCTCGATGACCTTCTCGCGCCATTGGATGGAGCGATTGGACGCGGTGCATGAGCCGCTGGTTTCGAACTGCGTGGTGGTGGGCAGCAGGTAGACCGCCCGCTTGGGGTTGAGGTCTTCGGCCTTGCCCGGCATGGCAGCCATGGCGGCCGTGGCGCTGGGGAAGGGGTCGATCACCACCAGCAAGTCCAGCTTGTCCATGGCCTTCTTCATTTCCAGACCCCGGGTCTGGGAGTTGGGCGCATGGCCCCAGAAGAACATGCCGCGCAGATTGCTGTCTTGGTCGATCAGTTCATTCTTTTCGAGCACACCGTCGATCCAGCGCGAGACGGTCATGCCGGACTTGGTCATCATGGCCGGCGAGGCGTACTGTTTCTTGATCCACTCGTAGTCCACGCCCCAAGCTTTGGCAAAGTGCTTCCAGGAGCCTTCAGCCAGGCCGTAGTAGCCGGGCAGGGAGTCGGGGTTGGGGCCGACGTCGGTGGCGCCTTGCACGTTGTCGTGGCCGCGGAAGATGTTGGTGCCGCCACCGCTCTTGCCCACATTGCCCAAAGCCAACTGCAGCAAGCAGGACGCGCGCACGATGGCGTTACCGATGGTGTGCTGGGTTTGACCCATGCACCACACGATGGTGCTGGGGCGGTTCTCCGCCATGGTCTTGGCTACTTTGTAGCAAGTGGCTTCGTCGACGCCACAGGCCTCTTGCACCTTCTCAGGCGTCCAGAAGTTCAGGGCTTCTTCGCGCACCTTGTCCATGCCATAGACACGGTCCTCAAGGTACTTTTTGTCTTCCCAGCCGTTCTTGAAGATGTGGTGCATCACCCCAAACAAGAAGGGAATGTCGGAGCCGGACCGAATGCGCACATAGTCATCAGCCCGAGCCGCCGTGCGGGTGAAGCGTGGGTCGACCACGATCATCTTGCAGCCGTTTTCTTTGGCGTGCAGCATGTGCAGCATCGACACCGGGTGGGCCTCGGCCGCATTCGAGCCGATGTAGAGCGCCGCACGGGCGTTCTGCATGTCGTTGTACGAGTTGGTCATCGCACCATAGCCCCAGGTGTTCGCCACACCCGCCACGGTGGTGGAGTGGCAAATCCGCGCCTGGTGGTCGGTGTTGTTGGTGCCCCAGAAGCTGACCCACTTGCGCATCAAGTAGGCCTGCTCGTTGTTGTGCTTAGACGAGCCCACAAAGAACAGGCTGTCGGGGCCGCTCTCTTTGCGCAGCTCCAGCATCTTGGCCGAGATTTCCTCGTAAGCCTGGTCCCAGGAGATGCGCTGGTACTTGCCGTCCACCAGCTTCATGGGCGTGCGCAGGCGGTACTCACCGTGGCCATGCTCGCGCACGGCCGCGCCCTTGGCGCAGTGCGCACCCAGGTTGATGGGAGAGTCAAACACCGGCTCTTGGCGCACCCAGACGCCGTTTTCCACCACGGCGTCAATGGCACAGCCCACCGAGCAGTGGCCGCACACCGTGCGCTTGACTTCGACCTTGCCGGAGCCGTCTGCCGCCGCGCGGGCCGAGCTGGCGGCCTCCGCCTTTTTCACCAGGGTCAACTGGCCCGCCGCGATACCGGCGCCCACCCCCAGCCCTGAGCGACGCAGAAAGGATCGACGATCCATGGTCGGGATGGCACGCGTGATGCCTCGGGCCAAACTGTTCACCAACGAGGATGAAGCCGTGGCTTGAGGCGTCGTGGATCTGCGGGTCAGCAGCATAGTTACTCCTTGGGGGTCGAGCCGCAGCAGGCAGGCGCTGCGCTGTCATTCAAGCGAAGAGATCGGGAGGGCGCCGCACTGGGCGGCTCACCCACAGACGGAGCCTCACAGGCCCCGTGCAGCATCAGACGCGGGCAGTCTGGTAGTAGCGCTGGATATGGGCTGTCAGGCGATAACCCTCGGCCTCTTGGGCGGGCACCACAGGCGCCGTAGCCACCTCGGGGGTGGACTCAGCCTTGGGCAACACAGCCGCCACCACGGCCAATGCACCGGCCGCTCCGACCCCGCCGAACACCGTACGGCGGGAAAGTGTCGACGTCTTCTTGGATTCGTTCATCGTGGGGTCCCTTTTCAGTTTGGCCCTGCGTAGCGCTATGCAAACGCCTGCATGTTAACTAGAGATTAGGGAAGAACGCCAAATTTTTGGCAATCAGGCCCAACCCGGTGCGCCACTGGAGACGGTTAGCACGGTGTCAAAGAGCCGCCCTGGAGGACTTTTTATGTGACTTTCTTGGCCGCTCAAGGCCAATGTGAACACTTTGGGTTGCTTGCGCTTCAGAGCCTAGTTGATCGGCCGATGACGCTGAAGTCGAGACGTCGAAGGGGACATGCATGCCCCTTGGACGACTAATTCCTGCCACCTCAGCCCTGAAGTCACACCATGAGCGCTCAAAACACCCCCGCCACGACCGCAGCCCCAGCCAACGCACAGCGTGTATTGCCCCAAGTCGCCGCCGCCGCTGCTGAAGCCGCCGCCAGCGCCAACCCGGCCGTCACCGTCGCGGGCCAGACGGGATTGGCGGCCGCCGTGTTGCCAGGTGGGCAGGTTCTAGCGGTGGAAGGCTCCGCCTGGTTGCAAGTGCCCGGGCAAGCGCCTCAGCCCTTGAGTGCAGGGGCCGCCGTGCCCCCCGGCGCCGTGATGCTGGCCGCTGCGGACGCCGTGGTGCGCCTGAGCCGCCCACAGAGCGTGGGTGCCAAGGCAGCGGCCAAAGGCGGGCTCGACAAACTGATTGCGGACTTTGACAAGGGCGTGGGCGACACCGCCACCGCAGCCGGTGTGGCTGGCGGCGACGAGACCACGGCCGAAGGCGGCCTGCGGGTGGACCGCATCAGCGAAGCCACGACCACTGCCGGTTTGGGCACCAATGGCAGCGGCACCGGCAGCACGGGCGCCGAGTTCCCCACCGCAGGCACGGCCGGTGGCACGCCCGACGGCACCACCCCCACCACGCCACCCAACATCGTGCTGGACAACCCCGGCCTGACGGGCGACGCCACGCCGCGCATCTCTGGCAGCACCGACCTCGCGCCTGGGTCTTTGGTGACAGTCACCGTCACCGATACCAATGGGCAAGTGCAAGTCATCACCGCCACCGTGGGCAGCGATGGCCGCTTTGCGGTGGACACCGCCCCGCTGCCGGACGGCAACTTCTCTGTCAATGTGCAAGCCGAGAACACCACCGTCACCACCGGCGGCACCGTGGACACCACACCGCCCACCCTGCGCCTGGACCCGGTCGCCATCACCGGCGACAACACGCCCGCCATCAGCGGCCAGAGCAATCTGCCCTCGGGCAGCACCGTCAAAGTGACGGTGGTGGACGCCGCCGGCAAGAGCCAGGAGCTGACCGCCACCATTGGCAGCGACGGCCGCTTCAGCGTCAGCCCCGGCCAAAACCTGAGCGATGGCCGCTACACCGTACAAGTGGTGGCCACCGATGCTGCAGGCAATGCCCAAACCAACACCACCACCGGGGTGGTGGACACCAAGGCGCCCGCCGTGAGCGTGGACGCGCCCGACCTCTCCAACAGCACCCAGCCTACGGTCTCGGGCCGCACCGACCTGCCCAGCGGCACGCCCATTGAGGTCAAGATCACTGACGCCAATGGCCAGACCCAGACCGCCCAAGCCACCGTGCGTCCGGATGGCGGCTTCAGCCTGAAGCCGAGCAGCCCACTGCCCGACGGCCCCTTCAAGGTGGAGGTCACCGGCCGCGATGCGGCAGGCAACCCCAGCACCAGCACCAGCACCGGCACCGTCGACAGCACTGCCCCGCTGTCGCCCAGCATTGGCAGCGTGCTCGATGACCATGGCCCCATCCAAGGCAAGTTGAACCCCGGTGGTGCCACCGACGACAGCCGCCCCACTTTCAACGGCACGGCCGAGCCCGGCAGCACCGTCACCATCTACACCAACGGCGTGCCCATTGGCACCGCCCCGGTGGCGCCCAATGGCACCTGGAGCTTCACGCCCGAAGTGCCGCTGCCCGCAGGCCCCAACAGCATCACCACCACCGCCACCGACCCGGCCGGCAACACCGGCCCCAGCAGCCAACCCTTCGCGCTCACCGTCGATGTCGGCGCACCCCAGGTGCCCAGCATCATCAGCGCGACCGACAACGTCACGCCCGTCGAAGGCCTGCTGACCAAGGGCAGCGGCACCAACGACAACACACCCACCCTCAACGGCTACGGCCGCCCCGGCGAGACCGTGACCCTGTTTGCCGATGGCCAGGCCGTCGGCAGCGTGGTGGTCAATGCCAAGGGCGAATGGAGCATCACGCCCGGCGCCTTGGCTGACAAGACCTGGAACTTCACGGCTGAGGCGGTGAACATCCACGGCGTGCAGAGCCCCGTCACCGGCGCGTGGCCGCTGACCATTGACACCCAAGCGCCGCGCCAAGTGGCCGTGGACACCGTCACCGACAACGCAGGCCCGGTGCGCGGCGAGATCACCGAAGGCAGCACCACCGACGACGCCACGCCCACCTGGCAAGGCCAAGGCGCCGAGCCCGGCAGCACCATCACCGTCTACGACAAGGGCGTGGCCCTGGGCAGCACCACCGTAGGCCCAGACGGCACTTGGCGCTTCACCCCGCCCGTGGCCCTGCCCGACGGCCCGCACAGCCTGACCATCACCGCCACCGATGCGGTGGGCAATGTCAGCCCGGCCACGCCTCCGCTGAACTTCAGCATCGACACCAGCCAAGTGTCGAGTCCCACCATCGACAGCGTCACCGAGGCCGGTGCCACCGGCGAAGTCCCCATGGCCTTCAACCAGGCCAGCAAGGACACCACGCCCACGCTCAGCGGCAGCAGCAAGCCCAACCAAGTGGTGCAGGTCTATGACGGCGAAACCCTGTTGGGTGAAACACAAGCCAATGCCAGCGGCCAATGGAGCTTCACCCCCAGCACCCCGCTGCCCGATGGCCCGCATGACTTTGTGGCCGTCAGCCTGAACGCAGCCGGTGTGCCCAGCGAGCCCTCCAATACTTTCCGAGTCGTGGTCGACACGGTGGCCCCCGACGCGCCACCCAGCTTGCTCATCAGCGATGACGTGGGCCGCGTGCAAGGCAGCCTGCAGAGCGGCGACAGCACCGACGACAACACACCCACCTTCAGCGGCAGCGGCGCCAACCCCGGCGACACCATCACCGTGTTGGATGGCGGCCAGCCCGTGGGCACCGCCGTGGTCAAACCCAACGGCACCTGGAGCCTGACGCCGCTGACGCCGCTGACACCCGGCGCGCACGAGTTCACGCTCACCGCCACCGACCCAGCGGGCAACACCTCGGCCCCCAGCGCGCCCTTCGCGCTGACCATCGACATTGCCCCGCCCGATGCGCCCACAATTGGCGGCATCTTTGACAACACCGGCGCCGTCGTCGGCGAGATCGCGCCCGGTGCCACCACCGACGACGCCAAGCCCACCATCTGGGGCTCGGCCGAACCTGGCTCCACGGTCGAAGTGTTTGACGGCGACACCCTGCTGGGCCGCGCCACCACCGGGCCGGACGGCTACTGGACCTTCACCCCCACCCTGCCCCTGCTGCTGGGCGAGCACGAGATCAGCGCCCGCGCCGTGGACGAGGCCGGCAACACCAGTGCCCCCAGTGCGCCGCGCGACTTCAACCTGATGGACGACGCACCGCCCTCGGCACCGGCCATCGTCAACGTCATCGACGACCAGGGCACGGTGCAGGGCAACGTCGCCAAGAGCACCGGCATCACCGACGACACCCAGCCCAGCATTCGCGGCACGGCCGAGCCCGGCGCCGTGATCACCGTGCGCGACGGCAGCAACGTGCTGGGCACGGCCACCACCGACAGCAGCGGCCGCTGGGCCTTCACGCCCGCCACGCCGCTGGCCGATGGTCCGCATGCCATCACCGTGACCGCCACCAACGCCGCTGGCAATGTCAGCGCGCCGACCGGCATCTATGACTTCGTGGTGGACACCCAAAACCCCGACGCGCCCAACTCCGTCATCGCGCTGGACAACGTCGGCCCCGTGGTCGGTGCCATCAGCAATGGCCAGACCACTGACGACGCCACGCCCGGCCTCAGCGGCACGGGCGAGCCCGGCGCCACCGTCACCATTTACGACCATGAGGAGCCCATCGGCACCACCGTGGTCAAGCCTGACGGCACCTGGCAGTTCACCCCCACCACGCCGCTGCTGGATGGCGAGCACAGCCTGAGCACCACGCAAACCGATGTGGCAGGCAACACTGGCCCAGCCTCGGCGCCGACCAACTTCACCCTGGACACCAAGGACGTCACCACCCCCACCATCACCGCCCTGCGCGATGACGTGGGCACGGTGCAAGGCGCGGTGCAGCCCGATGGTGTGACCGACGACACCCGCCCCACCCTGCAAGGCACGGCGCCTGCGGGCACCACCGTCAATGTCTATGACGGCACGACCCTGCTGGGCACCGTGCCCGCCGACAGCGCTGGGCGCTGGAGCTTCACGCCCAGCACACCGCTGGCCGACGGCCCGCACGCCTTCAGTGCCACCGCCACCAATGCGGCTGGCGTGGTGAGCCCGGCCACCGCGCCCTACGCGGTGACCGTGGACACCCAAGGCCCCGCTGCGCCCGCCATCACCGGCTTGGGCGACGACGTGGGCACCGTGCAAGGCGCGCTGACAGACGGCGCCCGCACCGACGACACCACGCCCACCCTAAGCGGCACCGGTGAGCCCGGCTCGACCATCAAGGTGTATGACGGCGCAGAGCTGATTGGCACCGCTACGGTCGATCCCGATGGCCGCTGGACCCTGACCCCAGCCACCCCGCTGACGGAAGGCCCGCACACCTTCACCGCCACCGCCACAGACCCAGCCGGCAACACTGGCCCAGCCAGCCCTGTGCAGTCCTTGGTGGTGGATCTGACGGCCACCGCCGCCCCCACCCTCACCATTGCCGAAGACGCCAACGACAACGGCGTGGTCAATCTGGCCGAGCTCTCAGGCAAGGTGGACATCACCATCGGCCTGCCCGCAGGCGCCCGCGTGGGCGACGTGCTGAACCTCAGCACCACCACCGGCAACCAGACCTTGACCATCAGCGCCGAGCAACTGGCCGCAGGTCGGGTGCTGGCCCAAGTGGACGCCCCAGCCTCGGGCGAGGCCTTGATCGCCCGCGTCACGCTGACCGATGAAGCCGGCAACACCTCGGCATCGGCCGGCGATGCCGCCGAGTTCGATTACGAAACCCCAGACGCCAGCACCACCGCCTTGGTGATCAACCCCATCACGGCAGACAACATCGTCAACGCCGCCGAGGCCGGTCAGACCTTGCAGGTCACCGGTCAAGCCCTGGGTGAGTTCAGCACCGGCGACACCGTCACCTTGAGCATCAACGGCAAGAGCTTCTCGGGCATCGTCGCCCAAGATGGCAGCTTCAGCATTGCCGTGCCCGGTGCCGACCTGGCCGCTGACCCCGACCACAGCGTGGCGGGCTCGCTGCGCGCCACCGACCCAGCAGGCAACCAAGCCGACATCGGCGCGATGCGCGTGTTCAGCGTGGACACCGCTGCCACTGGCGCGCCCACCGTGACCCTGGTGGAAGACGCCAACAACGACGGCTTCATCAACCGTGCCGAGTTGAATGGCTTGGTCATTACCCGGGTCGATCTGCCGCAAGGCGCGGCCGTGGGTGACCGCGTTGATGTCTCTAACGGCGAGGTCACCAACAGCATCGTGCTGACGGCCCAAGACCTGAGCGCCGGCCATGTGTTGACCGGCTTTGTGGCGCCGCCGACCGGCAGTATCGTGGCCATCACGGCCACGCTCACCGACGTGGCGGGCAACACCTCGCCGCAGGGCAGCGACAGTGCGCGCGTGGACACCAGCGGGCCTAGCAGTGCCACCACCGGCATCAGCATCAACCCGCTCACCGCCGACAACGTGATCAACGCGGCAGAGGCCGGTAGCACCGTCAACGTGACCGGCCAAGCCACGGGCGAGTTCAAGCCCGGCGATGTGGTGACCCTGAGCGCCAATGGCAAGACCTTCACCGGCACACTGGGCGCTGACGGCAGCTTTACCGTGGCCGTGCCCGGCGCGGATTTGGCCGCTGATGGCGACAAGACGCTGGATGTCTCCATCCGCATCACCGACCCCGCAGGCAACCAGGCCAACATCACCGCCACCCGCCCCTATGGCGTGGACACCACGGCCACCGGCACCCCCACGGTGACGATTGCCGAGGACGCCAACGACAACGGCTTCATCAGCCGCGCCGAGTTGAATGGCGTCATCGATGTGCGCGTGGACCTGCCTGCAGGCACCGTCGCGGGCGACACCTTAAGTGTCTCCAACGGCAGCACCACCTCGACCTTCACCATCACCGCTGAGCAGGCAGCAGCAGGCTTCATCAACACCAGCTTTGCGGCCCCCGCAGAAGGGCAGTTGGTGCAGGTCACGGCCATCCTGACCGACATCGCAGGCAACGCCTCGCCGCAAGGCTCTGACGCAGCACGCATTGACACCACCGGCCCCAGTGGCGGCCCTGGCGGCACCACCGGCTTGGTCTTGGACAGCCTGAGCGCCGACAACGTGATCAACGCGGCGGAAGCCGGTGGCTCGGTGCGTGTTACCGGCCATGCCACGGGCGAGTTCACGGCGGGCGACACCGTCACCCTGGACATCAATGGCCAGAGCTTCAGCGGCCAAGTCGCTGCCGATGGCAGCTTCAGCATCCCCGTGCCCGGCGCCGAACTGGCCGTAGACCCGGACAAGACCGTGCAGGCCTCGCTGCGCGCGACCGACGCCACTGGCAACCAAACCGACATCCCGGCCAGCCGTGCCTATGGCGTGGACATCAGCGCCACCGGCGCGCCCACCGTGGCCATTGCCGAAGACGCCAATAACAACGGCTTCATCAGCCGTGCGGAGTTGAATGGCGTGGTCGATGTGCGTGTGGGCCTGCCCGCAGGCACCGTGGCGGGGGACACGCTGACGGTCTCCAACGGCAGCAGCACCGCCAGCTTTGTGGTGACGGCCGCCCAACTAGCCGCCGGCCACATCGACACCAGCTTTGCCGCTCCGGCCGACGGCCAGATGGTCAACGTCACCGCCATCCTCACCGACATCGCAGGCAATGCCTCGCCGCAAGGCACCGATGCCGCGCGCATTGACACGACCGGCCCGAGCAGCGCCACCACCGGCATCACCGTCAACCCGGTCTCGGCGGACAACATCGTCAATGCCGCTGAAGCCGCAGGCCCCGTCAATGTGACCGGCCGCGCCACGGGTGAGTTCACCCCGGGTGACGTGGTCACCATCACCGCCAACGGCAAGCCGTTCACCGGCACGCTGGGCGCTGATGGTTCCTTCACCGTGGCCGTGCCCGGCGCCGACTTGGTGGCCGATGGCGACAAGACGCTGGATGTCTCCATCCGCATCACCGACCCCGCAGGCAACCAAGCCGACATCCCTGCCACCCGTGCTTATTCGGTGGACACGGCCGCCACGGGTGCGCCGACCGTCACCATTGCTGAAGACGCCAACAACAATGGCTTCATCAGCCGCGCCGAGTTGAACGGCGTGGTCGATGTGCGTGTGGGCTTGCCTGCAGGCACGGTGGCAGGCGACACCTTGACGGTGTCCAACGGTACGGCCACCACACCGATCACGGTGACTGCGGCGCACTTGGCTGCAGGCTTTGTGGACACCAGCTTTGCCGCTCCGGCAGATGGCCAGACCGTCGACATCACCGCCATCCTCACCGACATCGCAGGCAATGCATCGCCGCAAGGCACGGATGCCGCGCGTATCGACACCACTGGTCCGTCCTCTGCCACCACCGGCATCACCGTCAACCCGGTCTCGGCGGACAACATCGTCAATGCCGCTGAAGCCGCAGGCCCCGTCAATGTGACAGGCCGCGCCACGGGCGAATTCACCCCCGGTGACGTGGTCACCATCACCGCCAATGGCAAGCCCTACACCGGCACGCTGGGCGCTGATGGTTCCTTCACCGTGGCCGTGCCCGGCGCCGACTTGGTGGCCGATGGCGACAAGACGCTGGATGTCTCCATCCGCATCACCGACCCCGCTGGCAACCAGGCCGACATCCCGGCTACTCGTGCTTACTCGGTGGACACGGCCGCCACGGGTGCTCCGACCGTCACCATTTCCGAAGACGCCAACAACAACGGCTTCATCAGCCGTGCCGAGTTGAACGGCGTGGTCGATGTGCGTGTGGGCTTGCCTGCAGGCACTGTTGCTGGCGACACCTTGACGGTGTCCAACGGC
>NZ_JBIKNQ010000002.1:0-156643 GCF_044358605.1 Ideonella sp. | reverse complement strand
GTTTCGAGGGCCAGTTGATGGATGCCGTGGAGGGCATGCCCACTCGGGTGGTCGGCGCATTGACCCTGCACGGGGTTACCAAACCACTGAGTCTGAGCCTTCAGCAGGTGCGCTGCGCTCCTGCCGAGGGAGGGCGACGGGAGCGGTGTGTGGCCAACGCTACCGGAGTGTTCCACCGCGATGAGTTTGGCGTGGACATCGGTAAAGCCATGGGTTTTGACATGGCTGTGACACTGAAGATTCACGCCGAAGCGCTGTCCGTGCGGCCCTGACAGCCAGTGGACCGCCCGTGGGCTTGATCACTCCGATTGAGGCACAGGGTGCCGGATGTAGATGTCTCTATCCGGTAAGGTGAAGCGAAGGGCGTGAAAAGCGGCGTCGCTGAGGCGGGCGCCAGCGCAATGCGGTGGCACGGTCAGTATCAGCTCCGCGTCGTCCGGCCCCAGATGAAGGGCATGCACCACGGCCAACGCAGAGGACAGGCCGGTGGTCAGCGGGCCGAGAGCGGTCGCTAAGGACTGCAGTACCCGCTGGACTTCATCTGCCGGGCCAGTGCACTGGAGTGGACCTAAGCGCTCTAGCGGGCGGCCCTGACAGGGACTCATCTGCCCACCGGGTAAGCAGCCGGGGCAGTCGGGTGCGGCGGGTTCGACGTGGAGTGCTATGGATCGCATGCGCTTCATTGTCGGTCCATTTGCGCCACCGTCTTGTGACACTCTGTTGCCTTCTGATGGACGCGGCGGACAGCTTTGTGGCATGTCAAGCCCGGCCGTCGAAAGACCCGATTCAAGCCATAAATGGAATGCCAAACCCCCTAGTTTTGGGTCATCATTGAGCTTGGTTTGAATGCAGGGGAGCACAATGAGTAAGACACGCAGTAGCACCGCTCGCGCCGCCGGCGCCCACACACACGCCGCCACCTTGCCGCCTCAGCCGATCAGCGGCGAGGTCTTGATCGAGAAGTACGCCAAAGGGGACGAGCGCAGCTTGGAAGATGTGCGTGCCCGGGTGGCCAGGGCGCTTGCTGCCCATGAAGCGCCCGAGCAGCGTGCCCATTGGGAGGCGCGCTTTTTGGAGGCGCAGCGCCGAGGCTTTGTGCCGGCTGGGCGCATCAACTCCGCGGCGGGCACCGACCTGACCGCGACCCTGATCAACTGCTTTGTACAGCCGGTGGGGGATTCCATCGCGCAGATGGAGGATGACACCCCGGGCATCTACACCGCCCTGACCGAGGCCGCCGAGACCATGCGGCGCGGCGGTGGCGTCGGCTATGACTTCTCCAAGATCCGCCCGCAGGGCGCCTGGGTCGGCTCGACCCAGTCCAGCGCCTCAGGGCCGGTCAGCTACATGCGGGTGTTTGACCGCTCTTGCGAGACGGTGGAGTCCGCCGGCGCGCGGCGTGGCGCTCAAATGGGGGTGTTGCGCTGTGACCATCCCGACATCGAGGCCTTCATCCACGCCAAAGACCAGGGCGACTTGCGCAACTTCAACATCTCGGTGGGCGTGACCGACTCCTTCATGAGTGCGGTGCAGGCCGCTGCCGATGTGGAGTTGGTCCACAAGGCCGAGCCTGGTGACAAGCAAAAGGCGGCTGGTGCCTACCAGCGAGCGGATGGCGCGTGGGTCTATCGCAAGCTGCCCGCCCGGGCGCTGTGGGACCAGATCATGCGCTCCACTTATGACCATGCTGAGCCTGGCGTGCTGTTCTTGGACCGCATCAACCAAGACAACAACCTCAGCTACTGCGAAGACATCTCCGCCACCAATCCTTGTGCGGAGCAGCCGCTGCCCCTCTATGGTTGCTGCTGCCTGGGCTCCATCGACTTGACGCACTTTGTGCGCGAGCCCTTTGAACTGGATGCAGCCTTTGACGATGCTGCCTTTGCTGAGGTGGTGGCGGTGGCGACCCGCATGCTGGACAACGTCTTGGACGTGACGGTGTGGCCACTGGAGCGCCAGCGCCAAGAGGCGGCCAACAAGCGCCGCGTGGGCCTGGGCTTTACCGGCTTGGGCGATGCGTTGGTGATGTTGGGCCTGCGCTATGACACCCAAGCGGCCCGCGACATGGCTCGCCACATCAGCGAGGTGATGCGCGACGCGGCCTACAACGCCAGCGTGGATTTGGCGGTGGAGCGCGGGGCCTTCCCCTTGTTCAATGCCGACCTGTACCTGTCGCGGGGCACCTTTGCCTCGCGCTTGCCGCAGGCCGTCAAAGACCGCATCCGCAGCCATGGTCTGCGCAACTCCCACCTCTTGTCGATTGCACCCACCGGCACCATCAGCTTGGCCTTTGCCGACAACGCCAGCAATGGCATTGAGCCGGCCTTCAGTTGGACCTACACCCGCAAGAAGCGCATGCCCGATGGCAGCTTCAAAGAGTATGCGGTGGAAGACCATGCCTGGCGCTTGTATCGACACCTCAAGGGTGCGGATGCGCCCCTGACGCCCGCCTTTGTGACAGCGCTGGAGATGAGCGCGGACGCCCATGCGTCGATGGTGGCGGCGGTGGCACCGTGCATCGACACCTCGATCAGCAAGACGGTGAATGTGCCGGCCGACTACCCGTATGAAGACTTCCAAGATCTCTACCTGACGGCTTGGCAATCCGGCCTGAAGGGCTTGGCCACTTATCGGCCCAATGCGGTGCTGGGCTCCGTGTTGAGTGTCGAGCCTTCAGCTGCGGCGGTCAGCGCACCTGCCAAGGTCTTGGCCGTCGATGGCGCCAACCAACGTTTGAAGTTGGAGAAGCTCCCCAAGCCGGTCTTGACCTCGCTGCGCTGGCCGGGTCGGCCCGAGATGCGCGGCGGCAACCCGGCCTGGAGCTACATGATCCAGCACCCGCACGGCGACTTTGCGCTGTTTGTGGGGGAGATGCCTGCCGAGGCCGGGCCCAGCACGGGCCTGTTCGGCGCCACGCTGCCCTTCGAGGTCTGGGTCAACGGTGCTGAGCAGCCGCGCGGCTTGGGGGCACTGGCCAAGACCCTGTCGATGGACATGCGGGTCAATGACCCACAGTGGCTCAAGCTCAAGTTGGATGCGCTGGCGACAGTGGCCGAAGAGCGTTCCTTCGAGATGCCCTTCCCCCCCAGCGGCGAGCAGCGTCTGTTCCCCGGCGTGGTGGCGGCCACAGCCAGTGTGATTCGCTGGCGCTGCGAGGCGCTTGGTGCGTTCCAGAACGCCGGGCCGTCGCCGGTGATTGATGCCATGTTCAGCCGCGACGAGCCGCGCACGTCGACGGCGGGCACCTTGGCATGGGGCGTCGACGTCGACAACCCGGCCACGGGCGAGAGCTTCACCCTCACGCTCAAGGAAGTAGCCCTGGCGTCGCCCGAGTCGCCTTCCGGCTATGTGACCCGGCCTTGTGCCTTGGGTTTCTCCGGCAATTACCCCCGGGCACTCGATGGCCTGGCACGTTTGCTCTCTCTGGACATGCGGGTGATCGACCCCGCCTGGATTGGCATGAAGCTGCGCAAGCTGCTGAATGTGGGTGAGCCCTTGGGCCACTTCATGGCGCCTGTTCCCGGTGAAAAGCGCCAGCAAATCTGGCCCAGCACCGTGGCCTATGTGGCCCGCTTGATCATCCACCGCTATGCCATGCTGGGGGTTTTGGATGAGCAGGGCTTCCCGGTTCGCGAGATGGGTATTTTGGAAACGCCCAGCCCGAAAGTGGGTGCGGCGACCACCATCACGCCCATGGCCGGCAAGGCCTGCCCCGAGTGCGGTAACGCCACCTTGATCCACAAAGATGGCTGCGACTTCTGCACGGCTTGTGGGTATGTGGGGCAGTGTGGGTGACGGGTACGTGCCTTAATGGCGGTGCTGCAAAGTCGGCAGGGGGACAGTCACCGCTCATGTCCCCCGACGTCGGCTGCGCCGCCGTCTCCTCCTTTACTTCGCTATGACTGTCCCCCCGCCGACTTTGCTCGATGCGGTTTGCTGACTATCGCTGCCGGTCGGGGCGACCAATCCCGAACCTGAGAGTGGTGGGGGTGGGCGCAGCGAAGTAAAGGAGGAGCCCTGCCCGTAGGGCGGGGCGGGGGACATGAGCGGAGTCCATCCCCACCGCTCTCAGGTGAGCGAACGCTCAAACGGCTTTAACAAACAGTCAAGCTCCGTCCAGTTCCTTGAACAATTCCTTGGCAATCCGGAAGCTGTCCATGGCCGCCGGCGCCCCGCAATAAATGGCGGCCTGCAAAAAGACCTCGCGAATCTCGTCGCGCGTGACGCCGTTGTTCAGCGCACCGCGCAAATGCAGCTTCAACTCGTGCGGGCGGTTCAGGGCGGTCAACATGGCCAGCACCAACAGGCTGCGGTCACGGCGCGGCAGGCCAGGCCGGTTCCAGACATCACCCCAGGCGTATTGCGTCACCAATTCCTGCAGGGGCAAGCTGAAGGCATCAGCATTCTTGATGGCGTTGTCCACATAGTCAGCCCCCAGCACCTCACGACGGGTTTGCAGGCCTTGGTCAAAAAGATCCTTATTCATGCTCGGGCCTCTCAGCGCAAAAACATCCGGTAGACCGGGTTGTCGGTCTCATCCACATAAGGGTAGGCCAGGCCGTCCAAGAAGGCCTTGAGCGCCTTCTTGTCGGACTTGGGCACTTGCAAGCCTACCAAGATGCGACCGTAGTCAGCACCTTGGTTGCGGTAGTGAAAGAGGCTGATGTTCCAACTTGGGTGCATGGCCGACAAAAAGCGCATCAGCGCGCCGGGCCGCTCAGGGAACTGGAAGCGGAACAGGCGCTCATCTTCGGCCAAGCTACTGCGACCGCCCACCATGTGGCGGATGTGTTCTTTGGCAAGCTCGTCATCGGTCAGGTTGACGGTGTCAAAGCCATGCTTGATAAAGTTGCGCTCGATCTTGTCGGCTTCATCGCGCTTGGTGATGGACAGACCCACAAACACATGAGCCTGGGCGGCGTCTGAGATGCGGTAGTTGAACTCGGTGACGCTGCGCGGGCCCACCAATTCGCAAAAGCGCTTGAAGCTGCCGCGCTCTTCAGGGATGGTGATGGCGAAGAGCGCTTCGCGTTGCTCACCGAACATCGAGCGTTCAGCCACAAAGCGCAGCCGATCAAAGTTCATGTTGGCGCCGCAGGTCACGGCGATGAAGGTCTGGCCTTTACCCTTGAGCTTGTTGGCCTCGACATACTGCTTGATCGCGGCCACGCCCATGGCGCCGGAGGGCTCGACGATGCTGCGGGTGTCTTGAAACACGTCCTTGATGGCGGCGCACACGGCGTCGGTGTCCACACGGATGAACTCGTCCACCCAATGCCGGGCCAGGCGGAAGGTTTCTTCGCCCACCAACTTCACGGCAGTGCCGTCGGCAAACAGGCCGACATCAGAGAGCGTCACGCGCTTGCCTGCTTCGACGGAGCGAGCCATCGCGTCTGAATCGACGGTCTGCACCCCGATGATCTTGATCTCGGGCCGAATGGCTTTGATGTAGGCCGCCACACCGGAGATCAAGCCGCCACCGCCAATCGCCACAAAAATGGCGTCAATTGGGCCTTGGTGCTGGCGCAGGATCTCCATGGCAATGGTGCCTTGGCCAGCGATGACATCGGGGTCGTCAAAGGGGTGGACAAAGGTCAGGCCACCTTGCTTTTCCAACTCGACGGCATGCCCATAAGCGTCTGTATAGCTTTCGCCGAACAGCACGACTTCGCCGCCCAATGCGGTCACGGCATCGACCTTGACCTTGGGTGTGGTCACCGGCATCACGATGATGGCTTTGCAGCCCAGGCGCTTGGCGCTCAAGGCCACGCCTTGCGCGTGGTTGCCGGCCGAGGCGCAGATCACCCCGCGCTGCAATTGCTCGGGGCTCAGATGCGCCATCTTGTTGTAGGCGCCGCGCAGTTTGAAGCTGAAGACAGGTTGCAGGTCTTCGCGCTTGAGCAAGACCTGGCTGCCAAGCCGACGGCTCAGTGACTTGGCCGGGTCCAGCGGCGACTCAATGGCCACGTCATAGACCTTGGCGGTCAGAATTCGACGCAGGTAGTCGGTGGGGTCGGGGGCTGTCGTGCGTGATTGCGCAGTGGGGCGCGCAGCAGGGCGCACGGAGCGGGGGGCGCCGGCCATGGCGTCTCTCCTGGGGTCGGGGTGGAAAAGGGAATGCAGCCTTTGCTGCATCGCCGCATGATAAGCCAGCCCAAAAAAACGGCCCGAAACCGTGAGGCTTCGGGCCGAATCCACCAATAGAGGAGGTGGAGGAGACAACTGTTTGCAGGGCTTCAATGCTCACTGCGATGGATCGAGTCTAACTTCACTTGTGTTGCACTGCAATATATTCTCGATAGAGGGCGCTCACTAGCGCGGGATAATGTGAATCCAAACACGTTTGGACTGGCGACCGTTGCCCCCAAACGATGCGCTGAATGGGACAGACACAATCAAAGGAAAGCTAGGCCATGGATTGCACCGTACATTGGATCGCCGACGCCGGCATGGTGATGCTGGCCGAAACCGGCAGCGGGCACGTGTTGAGCATGGACGGCGCGCCTGAAGGTGGTGGCCGCAATTTGGCGCCCAGGCCCATGGAGACGCTGCTGGCTGGGGCGGGCGGCTGCACCGCTTATGACGTGGTGCTGATCCTCAAGCGGGGCCGGCAGCAGGTCTCGGGGTGCACCGTAAAGATGAGCGCGCAACGGGCCGAGACCGACCCCAAGGTGTTTACCCACCTGAACCTGCATTTTGTGGTGACGGGCAAAGCCCTGTCGCTTGCTGCTGTGGAGCGCGCCGTGGCCCTGTCGCATGAGAAGTATTGTTCAGCGACCGCCATGCTAGGCCGTACGGCCACCATTTCTACGTCGGTGGAGATCAAGGACTCAGACGCAGCGGTAGCGTAAGGGCTTTTGCGGCAAAGAGCCCGTACCCGCGACCGCGGTTCAGACTCGAAATGCCACCGTCGTCATGACTTTGGCCGCAAGCTTCATAGCGGTCTTGACGGGTTGGGGCAAATCGCTGGCACCCGCTTGGTCGGCCATGTCGGCATGAGCGGCTTCATCGCGCTTCATCTGCTCCACGATGGCGCGTGAACCCAGGTCTTGGGCCGGTAAGCGCTCTAAGTGACTGGCCAAATGGGCTTCGACCTGCAGTTCGGTCTCTTTCAAAAAGCCCAATGAGACTGCGTCGCCCGCCTTGCCCGCCAGCAGGCCAATGCCAAAAGCCCCTGCAAACCACAGCGGGTTCAAGATGCTGGGTCTATCACCCAACTGCCGTAAGCGATCGGCTGTCCAGGCCAAATGATCAACCTCTTCCACGGCGGCTTGCTTCATGCGAAGTCGATTGGCAGAGGTGTGAGCGGTCAATGCTTGCGCCTCATAGAGGGCTTGCGCACAGACTTCTCCCACGTGATTGACGCGCATCAGTCCGCCTACCAGCCGTTTCTCTGAATCGCTTAGCTTGGCATGTGGCAGGGCGGCTGCCGGGTTGGGTCGGCCTGCCTGCAGGCCTCCGCTGAGCGTGCGCAGCGCGGTGTCGGCGGCGATCAACCAGTGATCAAGAGCGTTGTGAGGGGCGTGCATGGGGCCGAGCTTACATCGGGAAAACCCCTCATCGCCAAGCACTGAAGCACAAGTCGAGTGGGTTTGACGCTGGCCAAACTGCCTTTCTCGTTGTACTCGGACAACAGACAACCCTCATTTCGGCCTCAAACCTTGGCAGAAGCCTAGGGGGTCTGGTGCAATAGCGGCAACTTCCGATGAGGAGGTTGGCCTGATCAGCCCCACCTTTTGAGGTGATCCGGGTTCTTCCCCGATCGGGACCTCTTGTTCAACCTAGGAGATCGTTGAAATGAAAAAATCTATTCTCGCTTTTGCCGTGCTGGGTGCGTTCGCTGGTGCTGCTTCGGCCCAATCGTCCGTGACCATCTATGGCAAGCTGAACCTCGAAGTTGGCAAGGCTGCCGGCTCCGCTGACAAGGCTCTGATGGACGTTGCAGGCAGCCGCCTGGGCTTCCGCGGCGTTGAAGACCTGGGTGGTGGCATGAAGGCCACCTTCGGCATCGAGCATCGCTTTGTTCCCCAGACAGGCGCTGCAAATGCCAACTTCTGGAATGGCTACTCGACCGTTGGCTTGCAAGGTGGTTTTGGCTGGGTTCGCCTGGGCCGTGACTACACCCCGGCCTTCTTGATGATCCAGAACCAGATCGATCCGTTCGGTGGTGATACTGTCGCTGCCTTGCGTGACATCGGCATGCGTGGTCAGGGCGGCACGACCAGAGTTCGTGCTAGCAATATGGTTGAGTATCATATTGGTATGTCTGGCTTTAACTTGGGCGCGCAGATCGCTGAAGCTGCTCCGAATGGCGGCCCAAAGCGTCCTTTCTCTATCGCTGCCAACTACGCTGCAGGTCCTCTGTTTGTGGGTGCAGGCTTGGAGAATCCGGCTGGCTTGGATGACCAACACTTCAGCGTTGGTGCTCGCTACAACTTTGGCTTCATGACGGCTTCGGCTGGTTTCCATAAGGGCACGACCAACAAGGCTGCCAACGGCAAGACCTCTGACACGAAGGGCTTCTTGCTGGCCGCTTCGGTGCCGGTTGGTGCCGGTGCTGTTCGCGGCGGCTACGCTCAAAGCACGTTGGGCGATGCTGATGCACAGAAGAAGGTGTCCATCGGCTATCGTCACGACTTGTCCAAGCGTACCTATCTGTTCGCTGACTTGGCGCGTGTCAATGACGTCATTTCTCGGACTGAGAAGACCGGCTACGACTTCGGTCTTCAGCACAACTTCTGATCGTTTAGGCTCGCCATGTGCGGGCCAAAACGGACAGTCGAGAGCCGCCTTCGGGCGGCTTTTTCTTGTGCTCTTGGATTGCGTGAGATGAACGATGTATCTCCAATCGCCTAAGTGTTCAGCGTCCCTACGCCGTCTGAAATTAGTGCTGGCGGGCACCTCTGCACTGGTGCTTTCGGCATGTACGCATGCCCCGCTGCCACCCCCTCCGACGGCTGCTGCCTCGCTCTGGGAGGAGGTGCGCTTTCCCGGCAAGCGGGTGACGACTTACGATCCCATGGTTCAAGGTCGCTTTGTCGGATGGCAAGCCTCCGCCCAAGGGTCGGCCAGCATGCTGCGCCGGCGACTGCATGTGCCCAAAGGCATCGAGCCGACTTTGCGGTTTGCCTGGAAGACCAATGCCTTGATCCCCGAGGCGGTGGTGGGTGTGGTTGACAAAGATGATGCGGTCACCAGTTTGGTCGTGGCCTTTGATGGCGATCACCAGGGTATGTCACTCAAAAACCAGATGTTGTTTGATTTGGCTGAGATGGTAACGGGAGAGCGGCCGCCGTATGCCTCGCTGATCTATGTGTGGGGTCATGACAAAGCGGAGATCGAGTCCGTGGTGAACAGCCCTCGAACGGATCGCATTCGCAAGATCGTTTTGGAGGCCGGGCCTGCGCACCTGGGTCAATGGCGCGAGTACGAGAGAAACGTGATTGCCGACTTTAGGCGTGCGTTTGGGGAAGAGCCGGGGCCGATCATTGCCTTGGGCATCATGACCGATGCCGACAATACGGGCGGGCGCGCCCAGGCTTGGTATGCCAATGTGGACTTGACGCCCACTCGTTAAGTCAGCTTGTGGGGGTGAACTCAGGCTGCGCACCGCTTGCTCCATCATGGGGCTTTCCCGTTGGCACAGAAGCTGCAAAATCCGCGATCATGCGGGGCGCATGAAAACCTGTGGCACTGATCTCAAGAGGATGTGCTGCAGGTCGCCCATTAGCCGTCCATCGACGCGAGAGACTCCATGATCAAGAAACTTCACCTGACCTTATTGGCCGCCGCCGCTGTGTTGGCCGGTGTGTCCGCCCAAGCTGCCCCTCTTCGCTGGGCCAGTGCCAGCGATATTCCGACTTGGGACATTCACAGCCAAAACAATGCGCTAGGTAATGGCGTGCATGCATCGGTTTATGAGTCCCTGTTCAATTACAACGGCAAGTTAGAGCTAGAGCCCCAACTGGCCACAGGCTACAAACAGTTGAGCCCCACACAGGTGCGCATCTCCCTGCGCAAGGGCGTGAAGTTCCATGATGGCGCAGCTTTTGATGCTGACGACGTGGTGTTCTCATTGAACCGTGCCATGGACAAGGCTTCCAACTACGGGGTCTACACACAAGGCATCGACAAGGTCGTGAAGATCGACGAGTTCACGGTGGATATCCTGACCAAGGGGCCGAACCCTGTGTTGATCCGGCAACTCACCGAGTTGCGCATGCTCGACAAAGACTGGGCCGAGAAAAACCGGTCTGTGACCCCGAAGGACGCCAAGTCCAAAGAAGAGAATTACGCGCATCGGCATGCCAACGGCACCGGCCCCTTCATGCTGAAGAGCTGGGACCCTGACGTGAAGATGGTCCTCACGCGTGCCCCGAGCTGGTGGGGCAAGATGAGCGGCAACGTGACCGAGATCGTCTACACCCCGATCAAGTCTGACTCGACGCGCGTGGCGGCATTGCTGTCTGGTGAGGTTGACATGGTGTTAGACCCATCACCCGCCGACCTGCCACGCTTGCGGGCCAGTGCCAACCTCAAGGTCTTGGACGGTGCCGAGAATCGCACCATTTTCTTGGGCATGGATCAGTTTCGTGATGAGTTGCCCGGCTCCAACATCAAGGGCAAGAACCCCTTGAAGGACAGCCGAGTGCGCAAGGCGCTTTACCAGGCCATCGACATTCAAGCCATCCATAAAACGACGATGCGCGGCATGTCCCAGGTCACCGGCACGCTGGTCGCTCCGCAAGTCAATGGATGGTCCAGCAAGGTGGATGCTCGTCACCCCTTTAGTCAGGACGCTGCACGCAAGCTGCTCGCCGAGGCGGGCTATCCCAATGGGTTTGAGGTGGATTTCTCCTGCCCCAACAACCGCTACATCAATGACGAGGAAATCTGCCAGGCCATTACTGCGATGTGGGCGCGCGTGGGTGTCAAGGCCAAGTTGCGCACCTTGCCCCTGGTGACCTATTTCCCCATGATCCAGCGCTATGAGGCGAGCATCTACATGCTGGGCTGGGGGGTGCCAACCTTTGACGCGTTGTATTCCTTGCAATCGCTGGTTCGCTCTGTGGGCGCTCAGGGGGATGGCAATTACAACGTGGGCCGGTACTCCAACCCGCAGATGGATGCGCTGATTGAGCGCATCAAGAAAGAAGTGGATCAAAAGGCCCGCAATGACTTGATCGAGAAGGCCCTGCTGCTGTCCCACGAAGAGGTCTCGCACATTCCACTGCACAATCAAGTCATTCCTTGGGCCATGAAGCGCAATGTGACTATGTCGCACCGTGCCGACAACCGCATTGAGATGCGCACCGTCATGGTCAATTGATCCTGGCATCACGCTGCGGGCGGCGCTTGGCGCGGCTCGCACCTGTTGGCATTAGGCCTTCAGCGTCCTGCTGCCCAGGGCTCTCAAGGCCACCAGTCTCACCACAGGGTCCAAGACTCTATGTTTGCATTTGTACTTCGTCGCCTCGCTCAAGCAGTGCTGGTGATGCTCACCGTGGCCTTCATTGCCTTCATGCTGTTTCAGTACGTGGGCGACCCGGTCACCAATCTGTTAGGTCAAGACGCCACGCCCGAGCAGCGTGAGCAACTTCGGCGTGATCTGGGCTTGGATCAGCACTTTGTGGTCCAGTTCGCGAGCTTTGTCAGCAACGCCGTGCAGGGCGAGTTTGGCTTGAGCCTGCGCCAGGGCCGCAAAGTCTCGACCTTGATCGCAGAGCGCTTTCCGGCAACCTTGGAGTTGGCTGCGGCGGCGGCCCTTATCGCTTTGGTGGTCGGCATCCCTTTTGGGGTCTATGCGGCCTTGAAGCGCGGTAACTGGTTGTCCCAATTGCTGATGGGCTTGTCTCTGTTGGGGGTGTCTCTGCCCACCTTCCTCATCGGCATCTTGCTGATCTTGGTGTTTGCCGTGTGGCTGACATGACTGCCCAGCTTCGGACGTGGCGATGTGGTGAACCTCAGTGCCAACTGGACGACGGGTCTGCTGACGGCAGATGGGTGGAAGCATCTTTTGCTGCCCGCCATCACTTTGTCGGTGTATCAGTTGGCTTTGATCATGCGTCTGGTGCGCGCGGAGATGCTGGAGGTCCTGAGAGCGGACTACATCAAGTTCGCCCGGGCGCGTGGCTTGAGCAACCGGGTCGTCTACTTCGGCCATGCCTTGAAGAACACACTGGTGCCTGTGATGACCATCACTGGCCTGCAGTTGGGTGGCTTGATTGCTTTTGCCATCATCACCGAGACCGTGTTCCAGTGGCCGGGCATGGGCTTGTTGTTCATCCGGGCGGTGCAGTTTGCCGACATCCCAGTGATGGCGGCTTACCTGTGCCTCATCTCCTTGATCTTCGTGCTGATCAACTTGGTGGTTGATTTGCTCTATTTTGCGGTCGATCCGCGGCTGCGCGTGGAACGCTCCACGGCAGGCCATTGAGCATCTGCACCTCACACCTTTTCGGATAGCCCTCAGGTTGTCCAGCCTTCACTTCATATCCATGCCATGACCATCACCCCATCAACTGAGGTGGCTCCACCCGGTGCCCTGGCCCGCTTTTTCGCGGGCGATGTTTGGTACAGCTTTTGCCGCTCTCCCGTAGCGATTGTGTCGGCGCTGATCGCAGGCATTTGCATCGTTTGTGCCTTGGGCGCACCTTGGATTGCGCCCCACAACCCCTTCGATCTGGCCACGCTGGACCTTGCGGACGCCCGCCTGCCACCCGCCTGGGAGGCCGATGGCAAGGCCAAATATCTGCTCGGCACAGATGACCAAGGGCGGGACATTTTGTCGGCCCTGATGTACGGTGCTCGCATCTCCTTGTTCGTCGGCATGGCGGCTGTGGCGCTGTCGGTGACGATTGGGGTGTGCTTAGGCTTGCTCTCTGGCTTTGTGGGCGGCAAGACCGATGCCTTCATCATGCGCGTCTGCGACGTGATGCTGTCCTTCCCCGCGATCTTGGTGGCCTTGCTCATCGACGGCGTGGGCCGGGCGATGTTCCCCAACGCACACGACACACTGGCCTTTACGGTGTTGGTGCTGGCCATCGCGTTGACGGGTTGGGTGAAGTACGCGCGAACGGTGCGTGGCTCGACCATGGTGGAGCGCAATAAAGAATACGTGCAGGCGGCGCGCGTGATTGGCGTGGCGTCGGCCCGCATCATGCTGCGGCATGTCTTGCCCAACGTGCTGGGGCCGGTGCTGGTGCTCGCCACCATCGATGTGGCCGCAGCGGTCATCATCGAGGCGACCCTGTCCTTTCTGGGGGTGGGCGTCCCACCCACCAGTCCCTCGCTGGGCACCTTGATTCGCGTTGGCAATGACTTTTTGTTCTCCGGCGAGTGGTGGATCACCGTCTTCCCTGGGGGCATGTTGATGTTGATTGCCTTGAGCGTGAACCTGCTGGGTGACTGGTTGCGTGACGCCCTGAACCCCCGCCTGAGGTAAGTGCCATGACTGCGTTATTGGAAGTGAAGCACTTGCGGGTGGAGTTCCCCACACGCCATGGCACCTTGCTGGCTTTAGACGATGTCTCTTTCGACATCGCACCGGGCGAAATCCTGGGGGTGGTGGGCGAGTCGGGCGCGGGCAAGTCCTTGACTGGGGCGGCCATCATTGGGCTGCTGGAGCCGCCTGGGCGGGTTGCCGACGGCGAGATTCGCCTGGATGGTCGTCGTATCGACAACCTGCCCTATGACGAGATGCGCAAGATTCGCGGGCGTCACATCGGGGCGATTTTTCAAGACCCGCTGACCTCGCTCAACCCGCTCTATACCGTGGGGCGGCAGTTGATAGAGACCATTCAGACGCATCTGCCGTTGTCTGCCAGTGAGGCGCGCGAACGTGCCATCGACTTGCTGCGCCAAACCGGTATTCCTGCCCCTGAAGCGCGCGTGGACCAATTCCCGCATCAGTTCTCTGGCGGAATGCGCCAGCGGGTGGTGATCGCGCTGGCGCTGGCCGCCGAGCCGCGCCTCATCGTGGCTGATGAGCCGACCACCGCGCTCGATGTGTCCATCCAGGCGCAAATCATTGCGCTGCTGCGCCGTCTGGCCAAAGACAAGGGCGCCGCCGTGATGCTGGTGACGCACGATATGGGCGTGATCGCCGAAACCTGTGACCGCGTGGCGGTGATGTATGCCGGCCGGGTGGTCGAGGTCGGGCCGGTGCAGGCCGTCATTCATCACCCCGCGCATCCGTACACTCAAGGGCTGATGGGCTCTATTCCCGCGATGGATGACGACCGCGAGCGTTTGCTTCAGATCGACGGCGCCATGCCGCGCCTTAATGCGATTCCCACGGGTTGTGCTTTCAATCCGCGTTGCGGCAAGGTGTTTCAGCGTTGCCGTGAAGAGCGGCCGAATCTCATGTCCGCTGGAACGACCCAGGCTGCATGCTGGCTTAACGAGAATGATCAGGGAGTCGCGTCATGACAGCATTGGTCGAGGTCAAAGGCCTGAGCAAGGTGTTTGACGTTTCAGCGCCCTGGTTAAACCGCGTGGTGGAGGGCAAACCCCGTCAGTTTGTCCATGCCGTAGACGGCGTGAGCTTTCAGATTGAACGGGGCAAGACACTGGCCCTGGTGGGTGAATCCGGTTGCGGAAAGAGCACCGTGGCCCGTCTGCTGGTGGGCTTGTATGGGCCGACCGCCGGCGAGGTGCGCTTTGATGGTGAGGACACAGCCACGGTGCTGAAGTCACCGCGAGCGAGGGCCTTGCGCAAGCGCATGCAAATGATCTTCCAGGATCCCTACGCCAGCTTGAACCCGCGTTGGCGCGTGCGTGACATCGTGGGCGAGCCCCTGCGTGAACATGGGCTGCTCAGCGAAGCGGGCGGCATTGAGGACAAGGTTGCTGATCTCTTGCAGTCGGTGGGCTTGGCGGCCGCCGATGTGCAGAAGTTTCCGCATCAGTTTTCCGGTGGGCAACGTCAACGCATTTCGATTGCGCGCGCGCTGGCCACCCAGCCTGAGTTCCTGGTGTGCGATGAGCCGACGTCAGCGCTCGATGTCTCGGTGCAAGCGCAAGTCTTGAACATCATGAAGGACCTGCAGCGCGAGCGGGGCCTGACCTATCTGTTCATCTCCCACAACTTGGCTGTGGTGCGCCATGTGGCGGATGAAGTGGGTGTGATGTACCTGGGGCGCTTGGTCGAGCAGGCCCCTAAGCGGCAGTTATTTGAGGCGCCGCGCCACCCGTACACCCGCATGTTGTTGGACGCCATTCCCGACATTCAAATGACTGGGCGGGCACGCACGCCAGTGCAAGGTGAGGTGCCCAACCCGCTCAACCCGCCCACGGGTTGCGCGTTTCACCCGCGCTGCCCCCACGCCAATGCGCGTTGCTCAGCGGAGCGACCAGAGCTGCGCACCATAGGCGGCATTCGCGTGTCGTGCCACGCCGTCGAAGAAGGGCGCCTCTGAACCCATTGCTTGGGGGGGGCGACAGTGGCGTGGCAATGGCTATGCCTTGATGCCCTATCCTGGCATCGTCTCGCAGAGGCCGTGGAGCGTGCTTCAGCGGGGGGCGCCGGGCGCAGACGCGGCGGCTGTGGAGGCTGAAGCTGCTTTGGCAGGGGACGGTAAGACCAGCGGCCCACGTTGTCCGCAAGCCTGCAAGAGACCGACCAGCAAGCCTGCCGCCACCATGCCCGTCCAGAAGCGAGCCTGGTGCCGCCAGCGATTCAAGCCCATGTCTCGCAAGGGGGTGTGCGGGCTCGCCACTACACTTCGGCTCTGATCGATTTGCATTGCCGGATTCTACTGACCATGACCACGCCCGAATTGAGCGACGCCGACTATCAGCGATTAGCCTTTGCCACCCTGTCTGCCGTTGAAAAGCAATGCGACGCTTGGCTGGATCAAGATGTGATTGATGTGGACACGCACCGAAGCGGCGGCTTGCTGGAGTTGGCATTTCCCAATGGCAGCAAGATCATCCTCAACACACAACCGCCCCTGAAGGAGCTGTGGCTGGCAACGCGCGGCGGTGGCTTTCACTTCCATTGGGTTGGTGGCCAGTGGGTAGACACCCGAGATGGGCAAAACTTGATGGACTGCTTGTCACACCATGCCAGCCAGCAGGCGGGCTTGGCCTTGCGTTTCGACCTTGTATAGGCGTCACAACTCGAAGCGCCTCAGCGGCGCTGGCGAAGCTGCCAGGTCAGGGAGGACACGCGGCCCTGCTGATTCCTTCAGAATCCCCGTGCGAAGATCAGCGGAAGAGATCGAGGATGCTCTTCTTTTCCTCGTCTGAAGGGGCTTGAGGCACTGGTGCTGCATCTTCAAGTCCCACGCTACTGACCCCTCGTCCGGGACTGAACTCCTCGTAATACCACTCGCCACCAACATTGACCAAACCCTCGGCGGGCGTCATCTCCACAATCGGTGTGTTCTTGAGCGCGTGGCTCATGAAGTCGATCCAAACCGGCAGTGACAGGCCTCCTCCGGTTTCGCGGTCGCCGAGCTTGCGCGGGTTGTCGTAGCCTATCCAAACAACGGCAGCCAGAGACGGGTGGTAGCCTCCAAACCAAGCATCCATAGAGTCATTGGTGGTGCCGGTCTTGCCGTAGATGTCGTTGCGCTTAAGCGTGGCTTGTGCTCGGGCGGCCGTGCCTGAGCGGGTGACTTCTTGCAAGAGGCTGCTCATCACAAAGGCGTTGCGAGCATCGATCACGCGCAGACTTTCGTCTGGCGGCGCGAAGTTAGCTTCGTGCAAGGACCTGCCTCGGCTGTCGGTAATGCGACCGATCAACACGGGGTTCACGCGGTAGCCACCATTGGCAAACACGGCATAACCCGTGGCCATTTGCATGGGTGTGACCGAGCCCGCGCCCAGTGCCATGGTCAGGTAAGGGTCGTGCTTGTCACGGTCGAACCCGAAGCGAGTGATCCAATCGCGAGCTGGGTTGACGCCCACGGCCTGCAGCACACGGATCGAGACCATGTTCTTGGATTTGGCCAAGGCACGTCGCAATGACATCGGCCCGTCAAAGTGCCCGTCATAGTTTTTGGGCTCCCACGGTTGGCTGCCGGTGCTTCCTGCATCAAAAAACAAAGGGGCGTCATTGACCACGGTAGCCGGTGTGAAACCCTTCTCCAACGCGGCAGAGTAGATAAAGGGCTTGAAGCTGGACCCAGGCTGCCGCCAAGCTTGGGTCACGTGATTGAACTTGTTCTTAGCAAAGTCAAACCCGCCGACCATGGCGCGCACGGCGCCGGTTTGCGGCTCGACCGCCACAAACGCTCCTTCGACTTCGGGCTGTTGGGTGATGAACCAATCACCCTTTGCGTTCTTGATGACGCGGATGACAGCGCCGCGCCGAATCTGTATCTTGGGGTCTGCGTTGGCGCTCAATCCCGAGGCGGCGGGCTTGAGGCCATCACCGGTCAGGGTGACTTGCTCGCCTGATGGCAGTGCCGCGACGACTTTGCGCGGAGAGGCCTCCAAAACCAGCGCGGCCTTCAATTCATCGTTGTCGGGGTGTTCTGCCAAGACTTCGGCAATGCGTTGATCCAAGGCCTTGCTGTCAGCGGGCAAGGCTGCGTAGGCTGAGGGCCCGCGGTAGGCCTGCCGGCGCTCAAAGTCCATCAGGCCCTTGCGCAGTGCCCGATAGGCGGCCATCTGGTCCCCAGAGTTGACCGTCAGGTACACCTGCAGCCCGCGGGTGTAGGTCTCTGCACCGTACTGGCCGAACACCAGCTGACGGGCGGCCTCGGCCACATACTCTGCATGCACTGGGACGTTGGTCGGCTCTTTGTACTTGAGCACTTCCGCTTTGGCCTGAGCGTGCTGCTCGGCGGTGATGAAGCGGTTCTCCAACATCCGGTCAATGATGTACTGCTGCCTCAGCGTGGCGCGCTTCGGGTTAGCGATGGGGTTGTAGGCTGAAGGCGCTTTGGGCAAGCCGGCCAACATGGCAGCCTCTGCGACAGAGATATCTTTGAGTGGCTTACCGAAGTAGATTTCGCTGGCCGCGGCAAATCCATGAGCGCGCTGACCCAGAAAAATCTGGTTCATGTAAAGCTCCAAAATCTGTGGCTTGGTCAGCTGGCTTTCAATCTTCAAAGCCAACAGGACTTCGTACAACTTCCGGGTGACAGTTTTTTCAGTGGAGAGGTAAAAGTTACGGGCCACCTGCATGGTGATTGTCGAAGCCCCTTGGCTGCCCATCGACCCAAACTGCGCCACGCCCGCTCTAATGACGCCGAGGTAATCCACGCCGCTGTGTTCATAAAAGCGGGAGTCCTCGATGGAGAGCACCGCCTCTTGCATCACTTTGGGGATTTCATTGATGGGGGTAAAGCGTCGGCGTTCGTCGCCGTACTCCCCCAGCAGCAAACCGTCTGCGGAGTAGATACGCAACGGCAATTTCGGCTGGTAGTCGGTCACGGAGCTGAGCTCCGGTAAGTTGGGGTAGGCCACCGCCAAGGCCAAGCCAGCGCAAATGAGTACCATGGCCAGCAGCGCGAACACCACCCCGATGAGTCCACCCAAAAATCGTGCCAAACGTCCAAGCGGCCCGAGCTGCGAACGGGGCTTGAGTGGGGTGGTGGCTTCTTGTGCTGACTCTTTTTCGCTCATGGGGATACCGGCAGGTGTCCTTGATTATAGGAAGCGCCATTCAACTCAGCCGAGAGGCCGTGATGCATTTCGCAAAGTCCCCGCTCCTGTTGCTGATCTTGGTGCAACCTCTTGTAACCTGAGGCACTTCACAAGCCATTGCGTGTTTGAATGACAACGACAGCGCCGCAAGGACCCCTGTATTCCAGTGGTCGCTCAATGGTCTTGCTGATACGATTGAAGTGATTTCTTAACTTGCGTCGCGCTTTGCGGCGTCTTTGGAGCCTTGTCGCGTGGGTTTTCTTGATCGCCTGCTAGGCCGTGGACATCCTCAGATGATCGGACTGGACATCAGTTCCTCCAGCGTCAAGCTAGTGGAGTTGAGCCGTTCTGCCTCTGGGGAGATGGTGCTTGAGCGTTTGGCCAGTGAACCCTTCGAGAAGGGTTGGATCGTGGACGGCCAAATTGAGAAGTTCGACGAGGTTGCGGACGCTGTACGTCGCGTCGTCAGTCGAAGCGGGACGCGTACCCGGCAAGTGGTCATGGCGATGCCTCAATCGGCCGTCATCACCAAGAAAATCGTCCTCCCAGACGGTCTGCGTGAAGAAGAAATGGAGATGCAGGTGGAGTCGGAAGCCCACCAGTACATTCCCTTCTCGCTGGACGAAGTCAGCTTGGACTTTTGCGCAATCGGCCCCAATGCAACGTCGCCAGGCGATGTGGATGTCCTCATTGCAGCCTCTAGAAAAGACCGCGTGCAGGATAGACAAGGCTTGGCTGAAGCAGCTGGCCTGACGCCAACCGTGTTGGATATCGAATCGCACGCCTCTCGCCTCGCTATCGGGCGCATCATTTCTGCGCTGCCGGATCAAGGCAAAGATGCACTCGTGGCGCTTTTTGAGATCGGCGCAGACACGACAAGCCTCAAGGTGCTGCGTGAAGACGAGATGCTCTACGACCGCGACCAGTCTTTTGGCGGTTCGCAGTTAACACAGTTGATATCTCGCCAGTACGGCTTTTCCTATGAAGAGGCTGAGCAAAAGAAAATCAGCGGGGATTTGCCTGAAGACTATGAGATCACCCTTCTGACACCATTTGTGGACAGTTTGGCCCATGAAATTGGTCGAGCGTTGCAATACTTTTTCACCAGCACACCGCACCACAAGGTTCATTATGTGATGCTGGCTGGCGGAGCGGCGTCCATGCCGGGCCTGCGAGAGAAAGTGAAGGAGGTCACTGGTTTTGCCTCCAAAGTGGTCAATCCTTTTGAAAACATGAAGCTGGGTTCGTCTGTTCGCGAAGCCAAGCTACGCCGTGAGGCTCCGTCCTATCTGACGGCTTGCGGACTGGCCATGCGGAGATTTGTGCAGTGATTTTGATCAACCTGCTGCCTCATCGAGAGGCTAAACGCCAAGAACGCAAGCGTGCGTTCTTTTCTGCTTTGGCGTTGGCTGGTTTAGTGGGTATGGCGCTGGTGGTGGTTTGGTATGCTGTCATACAGCAACTTGCCTCTGCTCAACAGGCCAGAAACCGTTTCCTTTCGGCCGAAATTCAAACCTTGGATGCTCAGATCAAGGACATCGCCTCTCTCAAGAGCGATATCGATGGTTTGAAGGCGCGGCAGCAAGCCGTAGAGGACTTGCAGACTGATCGCAATGTGCCTGTGTATTTGATGAATGAATTGGTCAAGCAAACGCCTGAGGGTGTGTATCTGACCTCCATCAAGCAAGCAGACAACATCGTGACGATCACTGGGCTGTCGCAAACCAATGAGCGGGTCTCTGAGATGCTCCGTAACACGGCTTATAACTCGCCGTGGCTCGAGCGTCCGGAGTTGATCGAGATCAAGGCGGCGCCCACGCAGGGTCGCGATCCGCGACGGCTGTTTGACTTCTCCATGCGCTTGTCGATCAAGCGCCCGCAATCGATCCTTGGGGCCGCCAGTGGCGCTTCTTCGCCCAAGAGTCCGGCTGCCGTCAAGGGGGCGTGAGGCGAGCCATGGCAACAAAATCTTCAAAATTGAACATCGACTTGGGCGCTTCCCTGGATGGGCTGTCTGCCCAATTCAGGGAGTTGAATCCTCGCGAGCCCGGTCAGTGGCCCTTGATTCCCAAGGTGGCTGCATGGATCGCAACGGCTTTGGTGGTGGTGTTTCTGGGCTGGATCTTGGTCCTGAGTGACGCAGATACTGAATTGCAGGCCGAATTGGACCGCGAGCCTGCCCTGAAAGCAGATTACAAGAACAAGCTGGCCCAAGCCATCAATCTGAATGAATTGACCAAGCAAAAGCAGCAAGTTCAAGAGTACGTGACCCAACTGGAGCGCCAGTTACCCGGCAAGGCCGAAATGGACGCCTTGCTCTCTGACATTAACCAGGCAGGTTTGGGTCGGGGCCTTCAGTTTGAGTCCTTTAAGCCGGGCCAAGTGGTCATCAAGGATTACTACGCCGAGCTGCCAATCGCGATCAAGGTGACTGGCAAGTATCACGATGTGGGTGCTTTCGCGGGCGATATTGCCAACCTCTCACGGATCGTGACCCTTCACAATCTCAATGTCGTGCCGGCCAGCAAAGACGCAGCAGGTGGATCTCTCTCCATGGAGGCCATGGCGCGCACTTATCGTTACCTCGACCCTGCCGAAGTGGCAGAGGTCAAGCGCAATGCAGTGAAGGCCAAGCCATGATGCGCGCCCTGAAGTTAGGTTTGATCTCTTTGGCCGTCACCTTGGTGGCATGCAGTGGTGAACAGCAAGAACTGCAGCAATGGCTGGATCAAGAGAAAGCCTCGTCCAAACCCAGCGTGCAGCCGATTGCCGCTCCCAAGAAGTTCGTGCCTGAACCTTATATGGTGGCAGGAGAACTGGACCCGTTCAGCAACCAAAAGCTGAGTGCTGGGGCGAAGCTGGATCAGCGTCAATCTAGCAGCCTGCTGGAGAGCGAGATGCGGCGCCGCAAGGACCCTTTGGAGGCCTATCCGCTGGACAGCATGACCATGGTTGGCAGTGTCGTCAAGCAAGGCAGACCCCATGCCTTGGTTAAGGTTGAAAACCTGCTTTATTACGTGAAGCAGGGTGAGTATTTGGGTCAAAACTATGGCCGAGTCACGAAGATCGGGGAAACCGATCTCACGCTACGAGAGATTGTGCAGGACTCGGCAGGCGAGTGGATCGAGCGCACAAGCACCCTCCAACTTCAGGAGAATGCGCGATGAATAACGGGTTGGAGTTTCACAAGATGCGGAGTTGGCAAACGGGCGTTCTGGCCCTCACCTTAGGCATGATCACACCAGTGTGTGTGATGGCCCAGAACACCATTCGGTCGATCACGGGTGCTCAGCAATCCAGCGGCGAGGTCGTGCGCATCGAGATGAGTGAGGCGTTAACGGCTGTACCGGCCGGTTTCGCTGTTCAATCGCCCCCTCGTGTGGCCATTGATCTGCCGGGTGTGGTGAATGGCTTAGGTCGTGGCTCGATTGACTTGAATCAAGGCAACGTCCGCAGTGTCAATGTCGCCAGCGCGGGCGAGCGTACCCGTCTGGTGCTGAACCTCCGCCAAGCCTCGGGTTATCGCACGGAGATTCAAGGCAAGATGTTGGTGGTGATGCTTGATCAAGCCACTTCCTCAGGATCAGCCGCACCTGTGGCCGCAATGGCCCCTTCGACATCCACCTTTGCACCTGCCCAGAATCTGGATCAGCAGGCAATTCGGGACATTGATTTCCGACGCGGGCCAGATGGGTCCGGGCGGGTGATCGTGGGGTTGGGCAGTTCGCAAGTTGGTGTGGATCTGAAGCAGCAAGGACAGAACTTGGTTGTGGAGTTCCAGCGTTCCAATCTGCCGGAGAAATTGCGTCGCCGTCTGGACGTCTCCGACTTCGGCTCGCCGGTGCAAACGGTCTCCACCACTCAAAGCGGTGACCGCGTCCGGATGATCGTTGAGCCCCGTGGTGCCTGGGAACACAGCGCCTACCAAACAGACAGTCAGTTTGTGTTGGAGGTTCGCCCTGTTCGCATGGACCCCAACAAGGTCACTCAAGGGGCTGGCTATCAGGGCGAAAAGCTGTCGCTGAATTTCCAGAACATCGAAGTTCGATCGCTCCTCCAGGTGATCGCGGACTTCACCAATTTCAACGTCGTGACCAGCGACTCGGTGACGGGCAATGTGACGCTCCGCCTCAAGGATGTGCCCTGGGATCAGGCCTTGGACATCATCTTGCAGGCCAAGGGCCTTGGCATGCGCAAGTCGGGCAATGTGCTTTGGATTGCGCCCAAAGAAGAGCTGGCGACCAAAGAGCAGGTGGACTTGGAAGCCAAGAAAAAGATTTCCGACCTTGAGCCTGTCCGTACCCAGTCCTTCCAGCTCAACTATTCCAAAGCTGAAGATGTTGGCAGGGCTTTGATGGGCCAGTCCAGTGGTGGTGGTGCAGGGGGCGGCAACTCCGCCGTACGCATTCTGTCTCCGCGCGGTTCGGTGTTGGCTGAAGCTCGCACCAATCAACTGTTCGTGTCTGACATTCCGGCCAAGTTGGAAGAGGTCGCAATGATGGTCAGCAAGATCGACGTGCCCGTGCGGCAGGTTCTGATCGAGGCCCGAATTGTTGAAGCCGACGATACCTTTGGCCGGTCATTGGGCGTGAAGTTAGGCTCCTCGGACTTCCGGGGGCTGCGTGGCGGTGTACCAGGCTACAACTTGGGTGGCGGCAATAACGTGACCATCGGCGGCAACTACAACGCCGTCGGCGGCCAGACCTTGCAGGTCAAGTCGTCTGATTTCCTCTACAACGACACTCAGTTCGTTAATATGCCTGCGTCGGGCAGTGCCTATTCGTCGGCATCTCCAGCAACCTTTGCACTTTCGCTTTTCAGTGCTACCGCCAACCGGTTCTTGAATCTGGAGTTGTCGGCACTGGAGGCTGATAACAAGGGCAAGATTGTGTCTAGCCCGAGGGTCGTCACCGCTGACCAAGTGAAGGCCGTGATTGAGCAGGGCGAAGAGTTGCCCTATCAGGTGGCTACGTCCAGTGGTGCGACCTCGATTCAGTTCAAGAAGGCCAGTTTGAAGCTCGAAGTCACGCCTCAAATTACCCCTGAGGGCAATGTGATTCTCGATGTTGACATCAATAAGGATAGCCGTGGTGTTTCAACGGCAGCAGGCCCTGCCATTAACACCAAGCATGTGAAGACCCAAGTGCTTGTCGAGAATGGCGGTACCGTGGTCATCGGGGGTATCTATACCCAGGATGAAAAGAATGAGGTCACCAAGGTTCCACTCTTGGGTGATATCCCTTATGTCGGGAATCTCTTCAAAAGTACCATCCGAAGCGATATTCGCAAAGAACTGTTGGTCTTCCTGACCCCCAAAGTCGTCACGGATCGTTCGTCGGCGCGCTGATTAAAAGAATTCCAGGAGAAGAGTGATGATTCGTTCCTTATGGGGCCTGGTCCTCGGTTTGTTCGTGATGCTGCTTTCCGCGTGCGGTGGCGGCGGAAGCGATGCTGGTGATTGCGTCATTGGCTGCTCGGGAAATGGTGGCACGACCGCTAAAGTGGCCGAGTTGCGCATCGCCGTGTCCTCCAACACCATTGACTTGACATCTCCCTCGCCGGTGACTGTCACGATCACGGCCGTTAATGCTGCCAATCAAGCTGTTGCGGATGCCCCAGTGAGCGTTTCCGTCAATGAAGGCGGCAACATCCTCGCCAATGCGACCAAGACGGATTCTGCTGGTGTCTTGACGGCCATCTTGGATGCTGGTTCCAAGAAAACCGTGCGGGTGATGACCATCACTGCAGTCAGCGGAACCATCACAAAGGAGGCTGCCGTCGCCGTTGTTGAGGGCGGTCCTTCTTCGCCGGTAAGTGATCTCCGCATTTCCGTGAGCAGTGCATCTATTGATGCTGCTGCACCTGCCCCTGTTGCAGTGACTGTGACAGCAGTCAATGCGTCGAATCAACTGGTTTCCAATGCACCGGTGTCCCTCAGTGTTGACGCGGGTGCGTTGATGACTGCATTGGCCAGCAAAACGGACGGATCTGGTGTGGTCGGGGGGACGTTGGAGCTCGGCAGCAACAAGACAGTCCGACCTTTGACCGTGACCGCCATCAGTGGAACCGTCGCGAAGAGTGTGGTGGTGTCTGTCGTGCAAGGCTCCCCATCAGCTCCCGTGGCAGAACTGCGGGTGATAGCGTCTACATCCACCATCTCGAATAAGGCACCTGCACCGGTGGAGGTGACGGTTCAGGCCGTTAGCGCGAACAATCTGCCAGTTTCAGGCGCGCCCATTGTTGTGCGTGCGGACCAAGGTGGGGTGGTGACTGCTGGATCGGCAACCACCAGTGTTGGCGGTACGGTCACTGTTACCTTGGGAATGGGTGCCGACACCACACCTCGGGTCATTACACTGACTGCCACCAGTGGTAGTCAGACGGGTACAGGCAGAGTCACTGTTGTGGATGGGTTCTCGGGTGGCACTGCCTCTGTTGCTTTGTCGCTCAGCAACGCCACGGTTTCAAATCTCTCACCAGCTACCGTGACAGCCGTCCTTTTGGACGCCAAGGGGCTCCCTATCCCGAATGCTGTTGTCTCTTTTTCAAGCCAAAAGGGTTTGGGCCGCTTTAACGCCAATTCCGCTCTGACCGACGTCCAGGGTAGGGCGCAAGTGCAATTGAGCCCTGCCACCCCCACCACCGTCGGTGCAGACTATGTGCAAGCCAGCGCTAAATACAGCGGTTCCGATTTGGCAAGTGAGGCTGGGTTTAACATCGTCCCTACGGCGGTGCAGATCAGTAAAGTGCAATCGGACACGCCTTCGCTGAGCGCATACGGCCAAACCAACATCAGTCTTGAGTTAACCGGCTCTGTTCCAGGCGTGCCGGTCACGATTCAGGCGACTTCGCAATGCGCAGCAGCAGGAAAGGCGACACTGACCCCTGCGTTGGTCACGACCTCTAACGGCAAAGCGACTTTTGTGCTGAAGGACAACCAGTGCGGCGTTAACGCCCTAAAGGACACGGTTACGTTCTCCGTCGTCGGCAGCGATGCATCCAAGGCTCTGGATATCGGGGTGAGTGCACCAGGTGCCTCAAGCTTGGCCTACGTTTCGGCCACTCCTCCAACCATCTTTTTGAAGGGCTCTGGCTTCATAGAGTCATCGTCTGTCGTCTTCCAAGTCCGTGACAGCTCCAATAATCCCTTACCAGGCGTTCCTGTATTGCTTTCACTCGTGAATGGTACGGGTGGCTTGGCCTTAGAAGGCGCTGACTTGTCTGGAACAGTCCAGCGGGCTAGCGATGCTAGTGGACAGATTTCAGTGAGAGTGCTGGCGGGCACTGTGCCAACGCCAATTCGAATTCGAGCTGAATTGGTCAGCGCCAGTGCAATCAGTACGGTGTCCAGCGGGCTTAGCTTGGCAGTTGGTTTGCCTTCGCAGCAAAACTATTCACTTTCTCAGCAGACTGAGAATATTGAAGGCCGAGATTACGACGGTACCCCAAATCGCTACACCATCATTGCGTCTGATCGTATGGGCAACCCCGTGCCAGATGACACCGCAGTTAATTTTGTAGCCGAAGGCGGCCAGATTGCCAGCACAGCATTTACCAAGTTGACGCAAGGATTGTCCAGTGCTTCCGGTGGTTATCAGTCTTCAGAGCCTCGTCCCCGCGACATGCGGGTGACTGTCTTGGCTTACTCGGTCGGTGAAGAGTCTTTCCTCGACAAAAATGGCAATAACGTTTGGGATCCTGAAGAGTTCTTCCAAGATCTTGGTCACCCATTCTTGAGCCGCTCGTACAGCATTACTGGATACAACGCGGCAGTGGATCAGTACTTTGCTTTTCAACCGAGTAGCCAAGCCTGCGCCCCCAACGGAGACCCGGTCTTGCTACGCCCTGGAGTGCCAATTCCGTCGATTGCCAACACCTGTGATGGAAAGATCGGCCGAAACTTTGTTCGAAGGGCTGTGGAGACAGTATTGTCCGGTTCAACATCTGCCATTTATATCGATCAAAGTTCTCTTACTGGTGCCGCTACTGGTCTAGGTGAATTTGGAACGGTTGCAGGCCTTTGCCCGGTCATTGAAATTGTTGACACCGCCGAAGGTGCGAAGCGCAAACTTATCCCATTCGGAGTTGACGGCAGCGTGATCGCCGCACCCGGTAAGTCCTTGCGATTCATCGTTGCGGATAACACCCTTACACGATTCAATCCCATGCCTGCAGGTACCAAAGTATCGATTGGGTTTACCGAAGGTTTGTCAGGTAAGCTACTTGGTGGATCACCAGTACCGAGCACGTTATACCCCACACCGATAAGCGTTGAGATTGGATTTGGTGTTGGTGTAAACGTCGGTGCAATTTCCATAACAACCACCACGCCAAAAGAGGTTTCGACAACATACACCATGGCTGTTCAGCGAGCCGCCGCACCGTCAGCGTGTGTGCCGTAATCTCCCTCGTCGGCATGCCTGGCTGCGGCAAGTCAACCGTCGGGAGACAGTTGGCACGCGCGCTGGGCTTGCGCTTTCTGGACTCAGACTCGGAAATCGAGTCTGAGCTTGGAGAAAGCATCCGAAGCTTCTTCGACCGTGAAGGCGAAGAAGCTTTTCGGCCTGTAGAGGAGCGCGTCATTGCCCGCCTAACTGCTGGTGACGGCCTGATGTTGGCCACAGGCGGCGGTGCAGTCTTGCGTGCGGCCAATCGCCAAGCGCTCCGTGCTGGCGGCAACCATGTGATTTACCTGCGCAGCACACCCGAAGAGTTGATTCGCCGCTTGCGGCACGACGCCAAACGTCCGCTATTGCAGGTGGCAGATCCGCTGAAGCGTTTGCGGGATCTCTATGCCCAGCGCGACCCTCTCTATCGTGAGACGGCAGAGTTTGTGATCGATACCGGCCGACACTCCTTGGCGACCTTGGTCAACCTGATCGCTATGCAAGTGGAGATGGCAGGTTGGGCCACACGCACGACTCCTCCGGTGCAATCTTCCCCAAACGCAGGGCAGGCAGCTTGAAAGCGATGCGCCAAGTTGGCGACATACACTTGTCGTCATGTCTGAAGCCGATACACCTTTCGAAGACGTCCGCATAGAGCTGGGCGACCGCAGCTACACCGTGCGCGTAGGCGCACAGCTTTTGGATGACCCGCAAACCTGGTTCGGTCTGCCGCGTGCCAAGAGCGCGGTGGTGGTGACCAATACCACGGTGGGGCCCCTGTACGCACAACGCCTCGTGGAGCAACTCCGTGCGCACTACGCTGCCATCCATGTGGTCACCTTGCCGGACGGAGAAGCCCACAAAGACTGGCAGACTCTGCAGCTCATCTTTGACGCACTCCTGCGCGAAGAATGCGATCGCAAAACCGTGTTGTTCGCCTTGGGCGGCGGGGTCATCGGCGACATGACTGGCTTCGCCGCAGCGTGCTACATGCGAGGGGTGCCCTTTGTGCAGGTTCCCACCACCTTGCTGTCTCAGGTGGATTCCTCAGTGGGCGGCAAAACGGCCGTGAACCACCCTTTGGGCAAGAACATGATCGGCGCGTTTTATCAGCCCGAGCGTGTGGTGTGCGACCTGTCCTTGCTGGCCTCACTGCCGCAACGCGAGGTGGCGGCGGGCTTGGCAGAGGTCATCAAGTACGGTCCAATCTATGACTCAGAGTTCCTCAACTGGTTGGACGAGCACATGGACGCCTTGGTGGCGCGTGATCTCTCGGCCCTGCGGCACGCGGTGGTGCGTTCCTGCCAGATCAAGGCAGAGGTCGTGGGCCAGGACGAGCGCGAGTCCGGGCTGCGGGCGATTCTCAATTTCGGTCATACCTTTGGCCATGCCATTGAAGCTGGCATGGGCTACGGTGTCTGGCTGCATGGCGAAGCGGTGGGCACCGGCATGGTCATGGCCGCTGAGTTGTCGTGTGCCTTAGGTGGATTGGGAGACAGCGACGTCCGCCGTTTGCGCGCCTTGATTCAGCGCGCGGGCTTGCCGGTCACCGGGCCGGCTTGGCCGGCGGACGACTATCTGCAGCACATGCGCGTGGACAAAAAGGCGGAGAACGGCGCCATCCGTTTCGTCGTGCTCCAGGGCTTGGGCAAAGCTGTCGTCGGGGCGGCAGACGATGAAATCGTTGCCCAGGTCTTGGCACGGACCTGTGCCACCCACTGATAGCGCAGGCGCTATGCTGCCGCTGGACCACCTCTCCGCACCCTTGGCGGCCTATGCCTCAGCGCCCAAGTCCTCGCGCGGGCGCCGCATCTCAGAGCCTGAGGCCCCAACGCGCAACGCGTTTCAGCGGGATCGTGACCGCATCATCCACAGTTCGGCCTTCAGGCGCCTGGTCTACAAGACGCAGGTGTTCTTGAACCATGAGGGTGACCTCTTCCGGACTCGCCTCACACATTCCCTCGAGGTGGCTCAGCTCGGGCGCTCTGTGGCGCGCTGCCTCGGCTTGAATGAAGACCTGGTCGAGGCCATCGCACTGGCCCACGATCTGGGCCACACTCCTTTTGGCCATGCCGGGCAAGACGCGCTGAATGACTGCATGGCCCAGCACGGCGGGTTTGAGCACAACCTACAGAGCCTGCGCGTGGTCGATAGCTTGGAGAAGCGGTATCCCACCTGGGACGGGCTCAACCTGTGTTTTGAGACCCGTGAGGGCATTCTGAAGCGCTGCCCGCTCGCCTTGGCCCAGCAGCTCGAGCACAAAGAACTTGGTGGTGTCGGCAAACGCTTTCTTGAAGGCACTCAGCCCAGCTTAGAGGCCCAGCTCACCAATCTGGCCGACGAAGTGGCCTACAACGCCCACTACGTGGACGACGGTGTGCGATCAGGCCTGCTGGATCTGCAGCAACTTCGCGATGTGCCCTTGTTGCAGCGCACCTGGGACGAGGTGGAGCGAGACCACCCTGGACTGAGCGCGCAGCAACCGCGCCGCTTGCTGGCCGAGATCATCCGCCGCGTGCTCTCAGAGCAAATCTATGACTTGATCGCTGAAACACAGCGGCGCTTGGCCGACAGCCAACCCGCGGATGCGTGGGCTGCCCGTCAGCTCACGCCTCAGATCGCCTTCAGCGAGGCCATGCGGGCCCGCAACACCGAGTTGAAGCGGTTTCTGTTCAAGTCGCTCTACCGTCACCCCAAAGTCATGGAGACAACCGCGGCCGCCAAGCAAGCCTTGACCGAGTTGTTTGCGCTCTATGCCAACGATCCGACTCTGATGCCTGAGGAGTTCCAGCGTCACCATTCCACTGAGCGCGGTGTGGCTGATTACATCGCAGGCATGACGGACCGATTCGCCATCCGCGAGCATCGGCGGCTGACAGGCCGCGACCTGCTCCCCGGTGCCTGAACGAGCCATGGCGCGCCAAGCTCGCATCAGCCTCGGCCAAGAGCCGCATCTGGTGGCGCAACGTGGCCACGGCTTAGCGCCTGTCTTTCATGATGATGAGGATGCCGCGCGCTATATCGCCGATCTGCGCGAAGCTTGTCGTCAACATCACGTCGTTTTGCATGCCTATGCGCTCACGCCCGGGCAGGCGCTGCTCTTGATGACTCCGTCCTCCGACCAAGCGCTGGGCCGCGCCATGCAAACGCTGGGCCGACGCTACGTGGCTTGGCACAACCAGCGCCATCAGCGCCGTGGCACGCCGTGGGAAGGGCGTTTTCGCTCAGCCTTGGTTGAGCAGCCCGCCGAAGTCCTCAGCGCCCTGCGTTTTGTCGAGGCCGCTGGCGGTTTGCTGGTGCACCACGACGCCACCCACATGCCCGCCGGCCCGCTTTGGAGCAGCCTCGACCATCATCTTGGGCGCCAATCCAACCCGGCCATCACCTCCCATGCCGCCTTTTGGTCCCTGGGCAACACTCCCTTTGAACGAGAGGCGGCCTACAAGCAATGGTGGGATCAAGGCCCCAGTGACCGAGAGCTGCTCCGCATCGAAGCTGCGCTCCAAGGAGGCCGGCCCCTGGGTGGGCCGGAGTTCGAGCGCCGCATCGCCCAGCAGCTGGCCCGCCCCGTCACGGCTCGGCCTAGAGGGCGGCCACGAAAAGCGGCGAGCCCCGAATTGGTGCGCACGAGCACCAGCTTGGATGACTCTGTCCCTATATAGTCGAACCAATTTGTTGTCTATCGATTAAATCGACTCTGACCCTATTTTGTTGTGCTTGAGGTGAATCCGGGTTTGGCCTAACCTCGCCGCATCCCTAGCTTTGATAAGGAATGCGCCATGAGCACGGCAGCATCGGGCCACACGACCCGTCAAGAACTCGAACTCTCGGCCCAGGGCGGTTTGTACGACCCCACCAACGAACATGACGCCTGCGGCGTTGGCTTCGTGGCGCACATCAAAGGCCAAAAAGCCCATGCCATCGTCGAGCAGGGTCTGAAGATCCTGGAAAACCTCGACCACCGCGGTGCGGTGGGCGCCGATGCCCTGATGGGCGACGGTGCGGGCATCTTGATCCAGATCCCCGACGACTACTTCCGCGCCGAGATGGCCGCTCAAGGTGTCACCTTGCCGCCCCCCGGCGAGTACGGCGTGGGCATGATCTTCCTGCCCAAAGAGCACGCTTCGCGGCTGGCTTGCGAACAAGAGATGGAGCGCGCCATCAAGGCTGAAGGCCAGGTGCTGCTGGGCTGGCGTGATGTGCCGGTGGACCGCGACATGCCCATGAGCCCGACCGTGCGCACCACCGAGCCGGTGATCCGTCAGGTCTTCATTGGCCGTGGCGCTGATGTCATCGTGCCCGATGCGCTGGAGCGCAAGCTCTATGTGATCCGCAAAACGGCGTCTGCCGCCATCCAGGCCCTGAAGCTGACGCACAGCCGCGAGTACTACGTGCCCAGCATGAGCTGCCGCACCATCATCTACAAGGGCTTGCTGCTGGCCGACCAAGTCGGCAAGTACTTCAAGGACCTGCAAGACGAGCGCACGGTCTCCGCCCTGGCGCTGGTGCATCAGCGCTTCTCGACCAACACCTTCCCAGAATGGCCGCTGGCTCACCCTTACCGCATGGTGGCGCACAACGGCGAAATCAACACCGTCAAGGGCAACTTCAACTGGATGCGCGCCCGCGAAGGCGTGATGAAGTCTCCGGTGCTGGGGGACGATCTGAAAAAGCTGTACCCCATCAGCTTTGAAGGTCAATCCGACACTGCCACCTTCGACAATGCCTTGGAGCTGCTCACCATGAGCGGCTACCCCTTGGCCCACGCCGCCATGATGATGATCCCGGAAGCCTGGGAACAGCACGAGATGATGGACGAGCGCCGCCGCGCCTTCTATGAGTATCACGCCTCCATGATGGAGCCCTGGGACGGCCCCGCCGCCATGGTCTTCACCGACGGTAAGCAGATCGGCGCCACGCTGGACCGCAACGGCCTGCGCCCGGCCCGCTACATCGTCACCGACGACGACCTCGTGGTCCTGGCCTCGGAGTCTGGCGTGCTGCCCATCCCTGAGAACAAGATCGTCAAAAAGTGGCGCCTGCAGCCCGGCAAGATGTTCCTCATCGACCTGGAACAAGGCCGCATCGTGGACGACGAGGAGCTGAAGAACCAATACGCTTCGGCCCGTCCCTATCGCCAGTGGATCGACAACGTCCGCGTGCGCCTGGATGAACTCAAGGCCGCCGAAGCGGAAGTGCCTGCCGCCACCGAAACCCTGTTGGACCGCCAACAAGCGTTCGGCTACACCCAAGAAGACATCAAGTTCTTGATGGCGCCGATGGCCATCAACGGCGAAGAAGGCATTGGCTCCATGGGCAATGACAGCCCGCTGGCCGTGCTGTCCGATAAGAACAAGCCGCTCTATAACTACTTCAAGCAGTTGTTCGCTCAGGTCACCAACCCGCCGATCGACCCGATCCGCGAGGCCATTGTGATGTCGCTCAACAGCTTCATTGGCCCCAAGCCCAATCTGCTGGACATCAATGCCGTTAACCCGCCCATGCGTTTGGAAGTCACCCAGCCCGTGCTGGACTTCAACGACATGGCGCGCATTCGTGGCATCGCTGCGCACACCAACGGCAAGTTCAAGTCCTACACGCTGAACATCACCTATCCGCTGGCCTGGGCCAAAGCCGGTGTGGAAGCCAAGCTGGCCTCGCTGTGTGCTGAAGCAGTGGACGCCCTGAAGAGCGGCCACAACATCCTCATCATCAGCGACCGCCAGATGGACCGCGCCAATGTGGCCATCCCGGCCTTGTTGGCCCTGTCCGCCATTCACCACCACTTGGTGCGTGAAGGTTTGCGCACCACGGCAGGCTTGGTGGTCGAGACAGGCTCGGCCCGTGAGGTTCATCACTTCGCCGTGCTGGCAGGCTATGGCGCCGAAGCCGTGCACCCCTACCTCGCCCTGGAAACCCTGGCCGATCTGCACGCCGACCTGCCCGCGGATCTGTCCACTGAGAAGGCGATCTACAACTACATCAAAGCCATCGGCAAGGGTCTCTCCAAGATCATGTCCAAGATGGGCGTGTCCACCTATATGTCTTACTGCGGTGCGCAGTTGTTCGAGGCCATTGGCCTGAACAAAGACATGGTGTCCAAGTACTTCCGTGGCACCGCCACGCAGGTCGAAGGCATTGGCGTGTTTGAAGTGGCTGAAGAAGCGCTGCGCAACCACCGCGCCGCCTTTGGCGACGACCCCTTGCTGGAAAGCATGCTGGAAACCGGCGGTGAATACGCCTGGCGCGCCCGTGGCGAAGAGCATATGTGGACGCCGGACGCGATTGCCAAGCTGCAGCACAGCACGCGCTCGGGCAAGTTCGACACCTACAAAGAATACGCTCAGATCATCAACGACCAGAGCAGGCGCCATCTGACTCTGCGCGGCCTGTTTGAGTTCAAGATCGACCCGAGCAAAGCGATTCCGCTGGAAGAGGTGGAATCCGCCAAGGAGATCGTGAAGCGCTTCGCCACGGGCGCCATGTCCTTGGGCTCCATCTCCACCGAGGCGCACAGCACCCTGGCCTTGGCCATGAACCGCATCGGCGGCAAGAGCAACACCGGTGAGGGTGGTGAAGACCCCGCGCGCTATCGCAACGAGTTGAAGGGCATCCCCATCACCCAAGGCACCAAGGTGTCTGACGTGGTGGGCAAGGCGGTCATCGAGGCCGACTACGAGATGCAGGACGGCGACAGCCTGCGCTCCAAGATCAAACAGGTGGCCTCCGGTCGCTTTGGCGTGACCACGGAGTACCTGGTGTCGGCCGATCAAATCCAGATCAAGATGGCCCAAGGCGCCAAGCCCGGTGAAGGCGGCCAGTTGCCTGGCGGCAAGGTCTCCGAGTACATCGGCAAGCTGCGGCACTCGGTGCCGGGTGTGGGCTTGATCAGCCCGCCTCCGCACCATGACATCTACTCCATCGAAGACTTGGCTCAGCTCATCCACGACCTGAAGAACGTGAACCCGCGTTCCGATATCAGCGTCAAGCTGGTGTCTGAAGTGGGCGTGGGCACCATTGCTGCGGGTGTGGCCAAGTGCAAGGCCGATCACATCGTGATCGCTGGCCATGACGGCGGCACCGGCGCCTCGCCCTGGTCATCCATCAAGCATTGCGGCACGCCCTGGGAATTGGGCTTGGCTGAGACCCAGCAAACCCTGGTGCTCAACCGCCTGCGTGGCCGCGTGCGCGTGCAAACCGACGGCCAGATCAAGACTGGCCGCGACGTGGTCATCGGTGCGCTGCTGGGCGCCGACGAGTTTGGCTTCGCCACCGCGCCGCTGGTGGTGGAGGGCTGCATCATGATGCGCAAGTGCCACCTCAACACTTGCCCCGTGGGTGTGGCCACGCAAGACCCGACGCTGCGCCAGAAGTTCTCGGGCAAGCCCGAGCATGTGGTGAACTACTTCTTCTTCGTGGCTGAAGAAGCGCGCCAGATCATGGCGCAACTGGGTATCCGCAAGTTCGACGAGCTGATTGGCCGCGCCGACCTGCTTGACACCCGCAAAGCCATCAGCCACTGGAAGGCCAAGGGCCTGGACTTCAGCCGCGTGTTCCACCGGCCGCAAGTGCCGGCCGATGTGCCGCGCTTCCACACCGAAAGCCAAGACCACGGTCTGGACAAGGCGCTGGACAAAAAGCTGATTGAGAAGAGCCGCGCCGCGATTGAAAAGGGCGAGAAGGTCCAGTTCATGGACGACGCTCGCAACGTCAACCGCTCGGTGGGCGCCATGCTGTCGGGCGAGTTGATCCGCCATCGCCCAGAAGGCCTGCCGGACCACACGCTGTTCATCCAAATGGAAGGCACGGGCGGCCAGAGCTTTGCCTCCTTCTTGGCCCAGGGCATCACGCTCTACCTGATCGGTGAAGCCAATGACTACACTGGCAAGGGCTTGTCGGGTGGCCGCGTGGTCGTGCGCCCCAGCATTGAGTTCCGAGGTGACGCCAACCGCAACATCATCGTGGGCAATACCGCGCTGATCGGTGCGACCAGCGGCGAAGCCTTCTTCCGTGGCGTGGCCGGCGAGCGCTTTGGTGTCCGCATGTCGGGCGCGACGGCGGTGGTGGAAGGCACGGGCGACCACGGCTGTGAATACATGACCGGCGGCACGGTGGTCGTGCTGGGCAAGACCGGGCGCAACTTTGCGGCGGGCATGTCCGGTGGCGTGGCCTACGTCTATGACGAAGACGGCCTGTTTGCCAAGCGCTGCAACACCGCGCAAGTGGCACTGGACAAGGTCTTGCCGCGTGATGTGCAAGAGGCCTCGGTCGACCCCGCCACATGGCACAAGGGCCAAACCGATGAAGCCATGCTGAAGAAGCTGGTGGAAGACCATCACCGCTGGACGGGCTCGCTGCGCGCGCGCGACATCCTCGACCACTGGGCCGACTCTCGCGCCAAGTTCGTCAAGGTCTTCCCGCATGAGTACAAGCGTGCCTTGGGCGAGATCCACGCCCGTGCGCAAGCCAGCACTGTGGTGGCCAAGGCCAAGGGTGGCGCTACTGCTGCCGCGAAGTAACCCATTCAGAGATTGAAAGTAGAGCCATCATGGGAAAAGTCACTGGCTTCATGGAATATGAGCGACTGGAAGAAGGCTATGAGCCCACGACCAAGCGCCTGAAGAACTACAAAGAGTTTGTGATCGGGCTCAAGCCCGAGGAGTCCAAGGTCCAGGCTGCACGTTGCATGGACTGCGGCACACCGTTTTGCAATAGCGGCTGCCCGGTCAACAACGTCATCCCCGACTTCAATGACCTGGTCTATCGCGGTGACTGGCAGAACGCCATCACGGTTTTGCACAGCACCAACAACTTTCCCGAGTTCACCGGGCGCATTTGCCCGGCGCCTTGCGAAGCTGCCTGCACGCTGAACGTGAACGCTGACGCCGTGGGCATCAAGTCGATTGAGCACGCCATCATTGACCGCGCTTGGGACGAAGGTTGGGTCAAGCCGCAGATCGCCGCGCACAAAACGGGCAAGACGGTGGCCGTCGTGGGTTCCGGCCCGGCGGGCATGGCGGCGGCGCAGCAATTGGCGCGGGCCGGTCACTCGGTCACGGTGTTCGAGAAGAACGACCGTGTCGGTGGTTTGCTGCGTTACGGCATTCCCGACTTCAAGATGGAGAAGTCGCACATCGATCGCCGCGTCAAGCAAATGGAAGCCGAAGGCGTGGTCTTCCGCACCTCGGTGCTGGTGGGTGAGATGCCCAAGGGCTCCAAGGTCACCAACTGGGCCAAAGAAACAGTGAGCGCCGAGCAACTCAAGGCTGAGTTTGACGCCGTGCTGCTGGCCGGTGGCTCAGAGCAAAGCCGCGACTTGCCCGTGCCGGGCCGCGACTTGGACGGCGTGCACTTCGCCATGGAGTTCTTGCCCCAGCAGAACAAGGTCAATGCGGGCGACAAGCTCAAGGGCCAGTTGCGCGCGGATGGCAAGCATGTGGTCGTCATCGGCGGTGGCGACACCGGCTCCGACTGCGTGGGCACCAGCAACCGCCATGGCGCCGCCAGTGTGGTGCAGTTTGAGCTGATGCCCATGCCGCCGGAAGTCGAAGACCGCCCGCTGACCTGGCCTTACTGGCCGATCAAGCTGCGCACTTCGTCCAGCCACGAAGAAGGCTGCCAGCGCGAGTTCGCGATTGCCACCAAGGAGTTCTTGGGCGAGAAGGGCAAGCTCACTGGCGTCAAGACCGTCCGCCTGGAATGGCAGGGCGGCAAGATGACCGAAGTGCCGGGCTCCGAGCAAGTGCTGAAAGCGGACATGGCCCTGCTGGCCATGGGCTTTGTGAACCCGGTGGCTACCATGCTGGACGCCTTTGGCGTGGACAAAGACGCGCGCGGCAATGCGCGCGCCAGTGTCGATCTGGTGGGCGGCTACAAGACCAATGTCGACAAGGTCTTTGCGGCGGGTGATGTTCGCCGGGGCCAGTCCTTGGTGGTCTGGGCCATCCGTGAAGGCCGTCAGGCGGCACGTGCGGTCGACGAGTTCCTGCTGGGCAGCAGCAAGCTGCCACGTTGAGGCCAGGCCACTCCGGGCCGCGTGACAACGTTGCCCGGAGATTTCTCGGCCATGCTTCAAGGAAAAGTCACACCCGCTTGTGGTGGATTTGTCTCACTCGAACACGGGGGGCGATCCGCGCATGCTGCATGAGACAATTCCAGGGTTAGCCCTGATCGCTCATGTCTCAGACCCTCATCGAATTCGACCACGTCACCTTTGGTTATGACGCCAGCCGCACGATCCTCAACGACGTGTCATTGAGCTTCCGTCGTGGTCAGTTGACGGCTATTTTGGGGGGCTCTGGCTGCGGCAAGACCACCTTGCTGCGCCTCATCGGTGGGGTCTACGCGGCCAACCAAGGTCGTGTGATTTTTGATGGCGAGGTGATCGACCCTCGCAACAAAACCCAGCTCTATCGCCTCCGTCACCGCCTGGGCATGCTGTTCCAGTTCGGTGCCTTGTTCACCGACCTCACGGTGTTTGAGAACGTGGCCTTCCCCTTGCGCGAGCACACTGACCTGCCCGAATCCTTGATCCGCGACATTGTGCTGATGAAGCTCAATGCGGTGGGTTTGCGGGGGGCCGCACCGCTGCGCATCAGCCAGGTGTCTGGTGGCATGGCGCGCCGCATTGCGCTGGCCCGAGCGTCGGTGATGGACCCAGAAGTCATCATGTACGACGAGCCCTTTGCGGGCCTAGACCCCATCTCTATGGGCATCACCGCCAACCTGATCCGCAAATTGAATGACACCACGGGGGCGACCTCGCTGATGGTGTCGCACGACGTGCAAGAGTGCTTTGCCATTGCCGACTATGCCTACCTGATGTCGTCTGGTGGCAAGGTGGTGGCGCATGGCACGCCCGACCAATTGGCAGCTTCCACCGACCCTGAAGTGCGGCAGTTCATTCGCGGTGAGCCTGATGGCCCCGTGCGCTTTCACTATCCAGCCCCTCCGATGGCGCAAGACCTGGGAGTGCGCACTTGATGGCAACGCTAGAAAACAGCTTGGCCGCATTGGGGGCGGCCGTCTTGCGTTGGCTGCAGGCCTTGGGGCATGCAGCCTTCTTCTTCGGAGATTTGCTGCGCTTTACCCCTCAGGCGCTCAAGCGCTTTGGCTTGGTGGTGGCCCAAGTGCATGCGATCGGCAATCGCTCCTTGCTCATCATTGCAGCATCCGGCTTGGCCGTCGGTTTTGTGCTGGCGCTGCAGATGTATTACGCCTTGGTGACCTATGGCGCGGCCGAGTCTTTGGGCCTCATCGTCAACCTGGCCCTGGTGCGCGAGTTGGGGCCGGTGGTCACCGCCTTGCTGTTTGCAGGCCGTGCGGGCACATCACTGACGGCCGAGATTGGCCTGATGAAAGCCGGTGAGCAATTGGCCGCGATGGAGTTGATGGCCATTGACCCGCGCGCCCGGGTGCTGGCGCCGCGCTTCATTGGTGGCGTGATCTCCATGCCCCTCTTGGCCGTCTTGTTTTCGGCGGTGGGTATTCTGGGGGCCTATGTGGTTGCCGTCTGGCTCATTGGGGTCGATTCAGGCAACTTCTGGTCCATCATGCAGTCGCGGGTGGATGTTTGGCGCGATGTGGGCAACGGCGTTGTCAAATCGTTTGTGTTTGGGGTGATCTGTACGGTGGTGGCCTTGTACCAAGGCTACGAGACACAGGCTACTCCGGAAGGCGTGGCGCATGCCACCACCCGCACGGTGGTGACGGCCTCCTTGGGCGTCTTGGCCATGGACTTTGTCCTGACGGCCATGATGTTCGCCACACCCTGATGGGGAGATGGAATGATGAACAAAAAGCGCGTTGAAGTTTTGGTGGGCCTGTTTGTGCTCTTGGGCTTGGTGGCCTTGGTGTTCTTGGCCCTCAAGGCGGCCAACTTGGGCGCTTTTGCGTCCTCGGGGGACACCTACACCCTGACAGCCAAGTTCGACAATATTGGCGGCTTGAAAGCCCGCGCGCCGGTGCGTTCAGCCGGTGTGACGGTGGGCCGCGTGACCAGCATTGCCCTGGACCCCAAGACCTATCAAGGCTTGGTCGTGATGGAAATCCAAAAGGGCATTCAGTTCCCCAAGGATTCGTCGGCCAAGATCTTGACCTCAGGCCTCTTGGGGGACCAATACGTGGGCATGGAGCCCGGTGGCGATGAAAAAGTCTTTGTGGCGGGAGATGTGGTGAAGCAAACTCAATCCGCCATCGTGCTGGAAAACCTGATCGGGCAACTCTTGTTCAGTAAAGCCTCTGATGCGGGTGCCCAAGAGGGCAGCAAATGACAAGGCTCGCACCGTTTCGCCGTGGCCTTTGCGGTTTGGCTTTGGTGTTGGCCGCCCTACCAGCCTGGGCACAAGACGGCCGCCCCAGCTCGCCCAAAGACCCTTGGGAAGGATTCAACCGCGCGGTCTATAACGTCAACGACGCGATAGATGCTGCGCTGCTGAAGCCGGTGGCCATTGGCTATCAAAAGGTGGTGCCAGATCCTGCCCGCGATGGCGTCAAAAACTTCTTCGGCAATTTGGGTGATGTGTGGTCCACCGTGAACTTGCTCTTGCAGGGCAAAGTAGTGGAGTCTGCGCGCATGACGCTGCGGGTGGCCAGCAACACCATTTTTGGGCTCGGCGGCGTGTTAGACCCAGCCACCGAGTTCGGGCTAGAACGGCATTCCGAAGACTTTGGCCAAACACTGGGGTTTTGGGGTGTACCTCCCGGGCCCTATATGGTGCTGCCGCTTTTGGGGCCTTCGACCTTGCGAGATACCGCCGCACTGCCGGTGGATTTCAAGGGTGGCGCCCTGGGCTATGTGAACGACACAGATGCGGTCGTCACCCTGTCCGGTCTGCGTGTCGTCAGCACCCGGGCGGGACTGCTGAGTGCCGAACGTGTCTTGGCTGATGTCGCGCTCGATAAATACAGCTTTCTGCGCGATGCCTATTTGGCCCGCCGCCGCAGCTTGGTCTATGACGGCAACCCGCCTGATGAGCCTGAAGACGAGCCCGCTGGCGCTCCGCAGTAAGCACCCTCTGACTAAGACGTAAATCTTTACCGAATGGCCGGGTGCACTCAAGCCGGCCTCGCAACGTTGTCCTTCATGCCCACGGCATTGTGTCGGTGGGCAATGTCTCACAAGGAAAGAAACATCATGTTCGCTCAATCCCTGTACCGCTCTTTGGCTGTGACCACGGTGGCCGTGGCCGCTTACGTGGTGCCCGCTGTGAGCCAAGCGCAGGTGGTGGCCCCGGATGCGCTGATCAAGCAGATTTCCACCGAAGTGATCGACACGGTCAAGTCGGACAAGGCCATTCAAGGCGGTGACATTGGCAAGATCATCAGCTTGGTGGACACCAAGGTGATGCCGCACGTCAACTTTCAGCGCATGACCTCGCTGTCGGTCGGCCGCCATTGGCGCACCGCCACGCCCGAGCAGCAAAAGCGCCTGCAAGAAGAGTTCAAGGTCTTGTTGGTGCGCACCTATGCTGGCGCGCTGACCCAGGTGAAGGACCAAACCGTTCAGCTCAAGCCCTACCGCGCTGCCGCTGAAGACACCGAAGTGGTCGTGCGCACGGAGGTCAAGGGCAAGGGCGAACCCATCCAACTCGACTACCGTCTTGAAAAGACCGACGGCGGCTGGAAGATCTACGACGTGAATGTCTTGGGCGTCTGGCTGGTCGAGCAGTACAGGGGCAGCTTCAACCAAGAGATCGGCGCCACGGGCATCGATGGCCTGATCAAGAAGCTGGCTGACCGCAACAAGGCTGCTTCGGCCGCCAAGGGTTGAGACAGACATGATCGCGCTGCCCAGCCACTTGACCCTGCGTGAGGCGAATGCAGTCTTGCGCAGCATGCTGCCGTCAATTGCTGGGGCTGCCGAGTCCACCATCACGGTGGATGCGGCAGCGCTGACCCACATCGACTCGGCCGCTCTGGCCGTGCTGCTGGAGTGCAAACGCCATGCGCAGACTCATCAGCGGGAGCTGGTGGTCGTGAATGTGCCCGGCCGCTTGCAAGAGCTGGCCAAGCTCTATGGCGTAGAGGACATGCTCGGCATGTCCTCGGCCGCGCCTCACTGATCGTCTTGCGGCAAGGCGTAGCGGCGGCTGCGCAAGTTGCGCTTGATCTCCTGCAGCGCAGGGCGCAACGAAGGCCCTAAGCGCAGGGCCACACCGGTCGTCAAAATGTCGATGATCATCAGGTGCAGCATGCGCGACACCATGGGGCTGTAGCGGTCAAAATCTTCGGGGTGGTCGGCCGCCAACAGCACCTGATTGTGGTTCTGCGCCAATTGCGCCAGCGGCGAGCCTGAGGCCGTGATGATGATCAGCGTGGCGCCTTTGCGCTGCGCAATCTCGGCCACATCCATCAGGTCTTTGCTGCGGCCGGAGTTGCTGATGACCACGGCGCAATCCCCATGCTGCAGCATGGTGGCCGCCATCACCTGCACATGCCCATCGCTGTGAGCGGCGGTGCGCACGCCGAGGCGGAAGAACTTGTGCTGCGCGTCTTGGGCCACTATCCCTGAGTTGCCCACGCCAAAAAACTCAATGCGCTTGCCGTGCACACCGGCGTCCGTCAGCGCCACCAAGGCCCGCTCAAAAGCATGCCCGGCCGCATCGTTGCGGTACTTCAGCAGAGCGGACACCGCGTTATCGATGACCTTGACGATCAAATCGCCGGGCTTGTCGTCCTCGTCTACCGAGCGGTGCACAAAGGGCACACCTTCGTTGACGGTGCCCGCCAGCTTGAGCTTGAAGTCGGCCAGGCCGTCATAGCCCACGCTGCGGCAAAACCGCACCACCGTGGGCTTGCTGACATGCGCTCGTTCGGACAACTCGCTCACCGGCAGCGAGGCAAAGGCCCGAGGGTCCAGCAGCACCAGCTTGGCCACACGCTGCTCGGCAGGCGGCAGGGCGGGGATGGAGGCACGGATACGGTCGAGCATGGTGGTGTCTTGAAGGTGCGGGGTGGCGGGAGCTTAGGTGAAAGAGCTTACTCTTCCTCGGCCCAGGCAAAACCATCGCGCGCCACCAGCGCACTGGCGGCAGGCGGCCCCCAGCTCCCGGCGGCATAGGTCTTGAGGTCGCCGCTGTCTTGCGCCCAGGCGTCCAGAATGGGTTCCACCCAGCGCCAAGCCTGCTCTTGCTCATCACTGCGCACAAACAGGTTCAGGCGCCCGGCAATCGCATCCAAGAGCAAGCGCTCATAAGCACCCACGCGCTCGGAAGGGAAGGCCTTGTCGAAGTCCAAGTCCAGCGACACCGTGGTCAGCGACTCGCCATGGCTGTTGCCCTTTGCGGCCAGCAGTTGCAACTCTAGGCCGTCCTCCGGCTGCAGTTTGATGATCAGTTTGTTGGCGCGTGAGCCGCCCGCAAAAATGGGATGCGGCACGGGCCGGAAGTTCACCACGATCTGCGCGTCGCGTGCGGCCAGGCGCTTGCCCGTGCGCAGGTAAAACGGCACGCCCGCCCAGCGCCAGTTTTGCACCTCGGTGCGGATGGCCACAAAGGTTTCGCAGGCGCTGCCTGTCGGCACTTTGACTTCATCCAGATAGCCCGGCACCGCTTTGCCATCGACGTTGCCCGCGCGGTACTGACCGCGCACCACATCGCGGCTGATGTGGGCCGCCGTGAAGGGCTTGAGCGACTTCAACACCTTGAGCTTTTCATCGCGAATCGCGTCGGCATCCGCAGAAGGCGGCGGCTCCATCGCGATCATGGTCAGCAGTTGCAGCGCATGGTTTTGGATCATGTCGCGTAGCGCGCCGGTGCGGTCGTAAAAGTCACCGCGGGTACCTACGCCTAGGCCTTCGGCCAAGGTGATCTGAATGTTGGCAATGCTCTCGCGCCGCCACAGCGGCTCAAACAGGGCGTTACCAAAGCGTAGCGCCATCAGGTTCTGCACCGAGGGCTTGCCCAGATAGTGGTCGATGCGGAAGGCCTGCTCTTCGCGGAAGACCGAGCGCACCACGCGGTTGATTTCCTTTGCACTCGCCAGGTCGTGGCCCAGCGGCTTCTCCAGCACTACGCGCACTTTGCTGTCGTTCAGCCCGGCGGCGCCTAACTGCTCGCAAATCACCGGGAACAGGTGCGGGCTGGTGGCCAAATAAAGCACCACGGTTTCAGCACCACGCTCGTCCAACCAAGCCTTCAGGCCTTGGTAGTCGGTGGGCTGAGAGAGGTCCATGCGACGGTAGTGCAGCAGGGCGGCAAACTGCGCAAACTCCTCGTCGCTGGGGCGCTTGGACGAATCCACTTCCGAGAAACGCTCTTGGATGAAGGCGCGGTATTGCTCATCCGTCCGGTCATCACGCGCCACCGCCAAGATGCGGCCGCCCGGCGGCAGCTTGCCGTGGCGAAAGGCTTGAAACAGTGCAGGCATCAGCTTGCGCCAGGTCAGGTCGCCCGTGCCGCCGAAGAAAACCAGATCAAAAGCCATGGTCGTGATGGTGTTGCCGTTGAAGATGTGTAATAAAATTACGGGCTGGATGATGCATGAGTTTCTTGTGGCGGTCAACAGGCCCCAGCCTTCCCTGAAGGCGGTGGGGGCGTCGGCAGCGCTGGCATCATTCTGGTTTGCTCGCTGCCCCAGGCTCGCCTTAAGCAGCACGACCGTCCACCCCACCAAGGCCCAGCCCATGAACCAACTCGATCAACTCAAGGCCCACACCATCGTCGTGGCCGACACCGGCAACTTCAAGCAGATGGCGCAGTTTGCGCCGCGTGACGCCACCACCAACCCATCACTGATCCTGAAGGCGGTGCAGCAGCCGGACTACGCTCCCTTGCTGACCGACACCGTGGCCGCCCACCGCAGCGCGGCGCTCGACGAGATCGTCGACCAAGTGCTGGTGCGTTTTGGCCTAGAGATCCTCAAGGTCGTGCCGGGCCGCGTCTCTACTGAAGTCGATGCGCGCCTCTCATTTGACACCGCCGCCACCGTGGCCCGCGCCCGCTGCCTGATGGCCTTGTATGAGGCCGCTGGCATCGGCCGCGACCGCGTGCTCATCAAGATCGCTTCCACCTGGGAAGGCATCCAAGCTGCTGCCGAACTGGAGCGTGAAGGCATCCACTGCAACCTGACCTTGCTGTTCTCCTTTGCCCAGGCCGTGGCCTGTGGCGACGCCAAAGTTCAGCTCATCTCACCCTTTGTGGGCCGCATCTACGACTGGTACAAAAAGCAGGCCGGTGCGCAGTGGGACGAGGCAGCCATGGCCGGCGCCAACGACCCCGGCGTGAAGTCCGTCGCCAGCATCTATAACTTCTACAAGAAGCACGGTATTGCCACCGAGGTCATGGGGGCCAGCTTCCGCAATGTCGGGCAGATCGTGGCCTTGGCGGGTTGCGACCTCCTCACCATCAGCCCCGACCTGCTGGCCCAACTGCAAGCCAGCGAGGCGCCTCTCGCGGCTGCGCTGAGCGCCCAGGTTGCACAGGCCATGAACATCCCGGCTCTGAGCCTGGATGAAAAGGCCTTCCGCTGGGCCATGAACGAAGACGCCATGGCCACCGAGAAGCTGGCCGAAGGCATTCGCCTGTTCGCGGTGGACGCGGGCAAGCTCGACAAACTGATCACAGAAAGCAAGTGACATGAGCAAGGCAGTGGGGGGAGTGGCCTGGACGGCCCTGGCAGGGCATTACCAAGCCCATGGGCGTGATCTGAAGCTGCAAGAGCGTTTTGCCAGTGACGCGGCACGCTTCGAGCGCTTCAGCCTGCAAGCGCCCGAGGTGTTTGCCGACCTGTCCAAGAACCTGTGGGACGAACACACCCGCCGCCTGCTGCTGGAGCTGGCCCAAGAAGCCGACCTGCCCGCCCACCGCGAGGCCTTGTTCACGGGGCAGCCCATCCAGAAAGCGCTGGGCCGCCCCGAGCTTTCTGGCGCCCCCTTGGGGGGCCGGGACGGGCAAAGCCCGGACCTTGGGGGCCTCCTCAACAGCACCGAGGGGCGTGCGGTGCTGCACACCGCTTTGCGCGCGCCGCGCGGTGCAGCACCCTTCAGCGACGATGTGCACGCCGTGCTGGACGCCCTGCTGGCCTATGCCGACAGCGTGCGCGCTGAAGCTGACGCCGGCCGCATCACCGATGTGGTGAACATCGGCATTGGCGGCTCCGACCTCGGCCCGGCCATGGCCACCATCGCCTTGCAGCCTTGGCAGCACCGAGGCCTGAACCTGCACTTTGTCTCGAATGTCGACGGGCACGACATTGCGCCCTTGCTGGCCCGTTTGGATGCCCGCAAGACCCTGTTCATCATCGCCTCCAAGACCTTCACCACCCAAGAGACCATGGCCAACGCCCAGGCGGCGCGGGCGTGGTTCTTGGCCCAGGGTGGGGTGGACACCGCCCGCCACTTTGTGGGCGTGACCACCAACCTCAAGGCCGCGGCCGACTTTGGCATCACGCAGACTTTTGGATTTTGGGATTGGGTGGGCGGCCGCTACTCCTTGTGGAGCGCCATTGGCCTGCCCCTGGCCATTGCCATCGGCCCAGAGCCCTTCCGCGACTTCTTGGCCGGTGCCCACGCCATGGACGAGCACTTCCGCCACACCCCCCTGGCCCAAAACCTGCCCGTGCAACTGGGGCTGCTGGACGTTTGGTACCGCAACTTCCACGGCTTTGGCAGCCGCTCGGTGGCGCCTTATCACCAGGGCTTGCGCCGCTTTGCGGCCTATCTGCAGCAGTTGGAGATGGAGTCGAACGGCAAATGTGTGGACCAAGGCGGCGCGCCGCTGACGGTGGCCACCAGCCCGGTGGTCTGGGGTGAGGCCGGCACCAACGGCCAGCACGCTTACTTCCAGATGCTGCACCAGGGCACGGATGTGATCCCGGTGGACTTCATCGCCGTCAAAACTCCCACGCACACGCGCTACCCCTTGCCCGATGCAGTGCGCGCGCAACTGGCCGACCAACACACCAAACTGCTGGCCAACTGCCTGGCCCAAAGCCAGGCGCTGATGCAAGGCAAGACGGCCGCTGAAGCCCTGGGCGAAAAGGCCCCCACCGCCTCACCCGATCTGGCGCCTGAGGTTCTGGCCCGCCACCGCAGCTTTCCCGGCAACCGGCCCAGCACCACCTTGCTGCTGGAGGCACTCACCCCGCGTGCCCTGGGAGCCTTGATTGCCCTGCACGAGCACCGCGTCTTCACCAGCGGCGTCATCTGGGGCATCAACAGCTTTGACCAATGGGGCGTGGAACTGGGCAAAGCCCTGTGCAATCAACTGCTGCCTCGTCTGGGCTCTGGCGACGTGAGTGGCCTCGACGCCTCCACCGCAGGCCTGCTCACCAAGCTCCGCTCATGATGTCGTTAAACCTTTCTGCCGCACAGCGGCCCGTGGTGTTCGACTTTGGTGCCGTGGTCTTCCGCTGGCGCCCTATCGACTTGATGATGCGCGTGCTGCCCATGCGTGCCACCAGCCCAGAGACGGCCCAGCATTGGGTGAAAGAAGTCTTCCAAGACTTCAAGGGCGACTGGGCCTTGTTTGACGCGGGGCAGATCGAGGTGGATCCCTTGTGCCAGCGCATTGCCGCGCGCACCGGCTTGTCGCCGCAAGACGTGCATGCCGTGGTGCTGGGCGTGGCCGAAGAGCTGCAGCCCATGCCCGAGACGTTTGCCCTGATGCGCGAGCTGCACGCGGCGGGCCACCCGATTTACTTTCTCTCCAACATGCCCAGCCCGCTGGCTGATCACCTGGAGCAGCACCACCCTCAGGTGTTTGAGATGATGAGCGACGGCGTGTTCTCAGGACGTGTGGGCCTGATCAAACCCGACCCCGCCATCTTCGCGCTGACCTTGGCGCAGTTTGGCTGGAGTGCTGAGCAAGCCGCCCAAGCCCTGTTCATTGACGACCACCCCGCCAACGTGGCGGCGTCAATCCAGGCTGGCCTGCCTGCACTGCGCTTCACCACCGCCGAGCCATTGCGCAGCGACCTGCGGGGTTTGGGTTTCGCGGTCTGAATGCGAAGTTGCGCTGCGTCAAACTTAGACGCAGCGCTCTGAAAGTCAGCTCTTGAAGTTTGCGGGCACGACCTCTATCTGAGTGTCATGCGACCCCACGTGGTCGTTCGCCACTGCAAGCTTCAAGGAGTTGCCATGAACGTCATTTCTTCCCGCACTGGTTTGTTGGACGAGTTCCTGCGTGACATCGCAGGCCCCGCTTTCTTTGTGCGCCCGCTGCACGGCGAGGCCCCGCCCGCTCCCATCAAGATCGATGTCAGCGAAGACGCGGAGGGCTACACCCTGCACGCCGAGCTGCCCGGTGTGAACAAGCAAGACATCCACGTCGACATCGACGGCCCCGTGGTTAGCCTCAAGGCTGAGATTAAGCAAGTCGACCGACAGACCGAGGCAGGGCGTGTGCTGCGCGCAGAGCGCTATGTGGGGACTGTCTCGCGCAGCTTGCAACTGCCGGTGGACATCGACCGTGACGCTGCTCAGGCTCGTTATGACAACGGGGTGCTCACCCTGACGCTGCCCAAGAAGCGGCCGGATACGTCGTCCAAGCGCATCACCATCAATTGAGCAGAAGATGGTGGAATGCGGCAGGCCGGTTTTTTCTTGCCGCATTCGCAGCGCAGGGCAGTCTCAGCGCGCTGAGGCAATCGTGGCCGAGCGCATGCAGAGGGGCGCTCGTAGCGCACTACACGGCAATCGCTAACCTGGGGGTGCCAACCAGTTGCCCGCGTGCGGGAAGCGCTGCCCCCGACGACGATCATGTGATCGCCGCCGCAGTGGCCGCCAGAGCCACCTTGATCGTCACCGGCGACGGCAAACACCTGCTGCCCATAGGCTCGCATCGGGGCATCGCCACTATCGAGCCGACCGAGGCCTTGCGGCGCATCATCTCAACCAACCCGAGCGGCCTATTGGGTTTGTGATGCCCCTAGGAAAAGAGGTATAGGCCGCAAAGCGGGCGATTCGGTGGAGCAATAGTGATTGTCAGGGGGGCTGTAGATTTGAGGCCTGACACCGACTTCGTTGATATCAGATCAGCGCCCTATGAGAGTCTCGAGTCGGCTAGCTGCTGCGCTGCCGCCTCAAGTTCTGCTGGCATGGGCGTAAGAAGTTCATGCCGAACTGGCAGAACAGGGCCCTTCCAGCTTTCGGGAACGAAGCTTGATGCATGCTCATATGCCCCGCAGGTCACACACCAAGCCCAATAACTTCCTGGTCCAGAGAACCTCACGCCCCGCATCTCGCGAGGAGCCAGCTTGTCGAGCAAGTAGTACTGACGCAGAGACTGGTTTCCGCACACAGGGCAAGGAGCCGCGACATTCAAGCCCCCGGCCCCTCTGAATGCTTCTCGCCAAGCTAGAGCCTTGTCAACGGGAACACCTCTCCAACTATTCGGCTGCATCACTATCCTCTAGAGATCATTGTGACCCCGGTCAGAACGAAGACTATCGCATTGGCTGCTACACACAGGAGTCGAGAATTTGTCTTGTCAGGGTCCGGCGGGTACTCGAACACCTTGCTAAGGGAGACCGTACGCCCATGGGTGAAGGCCCAGATGTTGTACGTTCCTAGCGCTAAACCGATTGTTCCGAAAAACACGTTGGGGCCAAGATAGCCTGACGCAAGCTTCGGTGCGACTGATACGAGCCAAAAGGCCAAACTCGATGCCAGCGCCACATGACCCAGTAGCCTTGCCGATGGTGAACGCCCAATGGAGGCCAAGGTGAGTACATGTCCGTAAAAAAGTGGTGACCAATCACACCAGAGCTCTGTCCCACAGCGCGTGCACGCTCTGACATCAGCCGCATTCGAAGTCTCGCACTTTGGGCATGTGTGGCGCTTCACTTCAACAGTGTGTGCTGTTCGGTGCATCGCAGTCACTCCAAATCAACAAGGTGCATAGATCAGCCCTGAGGACACACAGGCAGCGTGGCCTAAAGCAGGCGGCCTATCAATCAAACCAGCAGCGGCGCAATCCCAGCACTAGAAGCTAGATCGCGAAAGGCGCAGATAGCTGATGAAAAAGACCAAGACTGCCCACGCCCCGGGGCGTTCTCAGCATCAGGCCCCAGAGCAGCCTACTCATTGATCGTTTTGAAAGCTCATGGATCCCCCACATCTGTTCTGCTGCGTTCTGCTAGGCCAAGCGCTTGCTTCTGCGTCCGCCTCGTGCTGACGTAGTCGCAAACGACAGGCTCGCAAAGCCCTTAGGGCGGGCAGGTACCGTCCACAACAGGACCCCTCAGGGTGAACCTCACCCCTTCGCCAAAAACTTCTCCACCAACTTCACCCACAGCGACCCCCCCAGCGGAATCAACTCGTCGTTGAAATCGTAGTGCGGGTTGTGCAGGTTGCAGGGGCCGAGGTGGGCGGCGTCGTGGCCCAGGCTGTAGGCGGCGCGGTGGGCGCCGTCGCCGTTGCCAATCACAAAGTAGGCGCCGGGTTTGGCTTGCAAGAAGTAGCTGAAGTCCTCGGCGCCCATGGTGGGCTCAAACTCGTGGGTGTGGGCGGGGCCGACCAGGTCTTGCATCACGCTGCGCACAAAGTCGGCCTCGGCGTGGTGGTTGATGGTGGGCGGGTAGTTGCGGTGGAACTCAAAGTTCACCGTGGCGCCAAAGGCGGCGGCGGTGTGCTGGGCGATGTCGCGCATGCGCTGCTCGACCATGTCCAGCACCTCCACGGTGAAGGTGCGTACCGTGCCTTGGATCTCACAGGTGTCGGGCACCACATTGGTGGCCTCCCCGGTGTGGATCATGGTCACCGAGATCACGGCCGCGTCCGTCGGCTTTTTGTTGCGGGTGACCACGGTCTGGAAGGCCTGAACCATTTGGCAGGCCACGGGCACCGGGTCGATGCCGTTGTGGGGCAGGGCGGCGTGCGAGCCCTTGCCGGTGATGGTGATCTTGAACTCATTGCTCGACGCCATGGCCGGGCCGCGGCAGACGGCAAAGTCACCGGCGGCCATGCCGGGCCAGTTGTGCATGCCGAAGATGGCGTCCATGGGGAAGCGCTCGAACAGGCCGTCCTTGATCATCTCGCGTGCGCCGCCGCCGCCTTCTTCGGCGGGCTGGAACACGAGGTACACGGTGCCGTCAAAGTCGCGGTGTTTTGCCAAGTGCTTGGCCGCGGCCAGCAACATGGCGGTGTGGCCGTCGTGCCCGCAAGCGTGCATCTTGCCCGGGTGCTTGCTGGCATGGGCAAAGGTGTTGAACTCGGTCATGGGCAGGGCGTCGATATCGGCGCGCAGGCCCACGGCCCGAGCACTGGTGCCGGCCTTGATGATGCCGACCACACCGGTGGTGCCTAGGCCGCGGTGGATCTCGATGCCCCAGCTTTGCAACTGCTGGGCCACCACGTCGGCGGTGCGCACCTCTTGAAAGCACAGCTCCGGATGGGCGTGGATGTCGCGTCGGATGGCGGCGATGTCGGCCGCCGCAGCGACGATGTTGTCAATGAGTTTCATCAGGCAGTCCCAAAGTACATGCGCCGCATCTTAGTGCGGCGCATGCGGCCCTGCCAGCCGCAGGGATTGGGGTTGCCCCGGGGGCTGGGGCTCGCGTTGGACGGGCCTTAGCGGCGCACGCCGCCGTCTTCCGTCAGCATGGATACCTCGACAAAGCGCGAGGCCACATGGTTGGTGCGGCTGAAGTTAACTTGGAAGCCGCCGAAGTTGACGTTGGTCATGGACTCCAAGCCACTAATCAAGCCGTCTCGGCTCAGGGTGCGCGAGCGGCGCAGGCCCTCTACAAACACCCGTGCGGCCAAATAACCTTCCATGCTGGAATAGTTGGGCTTGGCGTCGGCCCCGGCGGCCTTCACCGCGTCGAGATAGTCGCGGGTGATCTGCATGCTCTGTGTGTAAGGGTAGGGCACCACCTGGCTGACCAGCACCCCTCGGGCTTCCCGGCCGAGTTCGTCAGCCAAAGCCTGAGTGCCCACAAACGACACATTGAAAAAGGTACCGCCGTAGCCTGCCTTGCGCGCCTCGCGCACAAAAGCGGCGCAGCTCTTGTAGGCCGAGATCTGCACCACTGCGTCGGGCCTGGCGGGGACAATGGTTTTGACAGCGGCTGCCACGTCGGTACTGTTGCGCTCTACCGTGCCGATGGCCACGGGCTCCAGACGCTGTGCCTTCAAGGCTTTGGTCACGCCGTCTAAACCGGCTTGGCCATAGCTGTCGTTCTGTCGGAACACCGCGATCTTGTTCAGGCCCAGGGCGGTCAGTTGCTTGACGATCAGGCCCGTCTCGTCGTCGTACGAGGCCCGCAGATGAAACACATTGCGTGAAAACGGCTCGCGCAGACCCATGGCCCCGGTGAAGGGCCCGAAAAAGGGAATGCGGGCATCGTTGATCAGAGGCAGTGCGGCCATGCCGGTGGGGGTGCCCACATAGCCAAACAACGCAAACACGTTGTCGTTGATGAACTTTTCGGTATTGGCCTTGCAGCGCCCCGGTTCATAGCCGTCGTCCAACGTCCGCAGCTCAATGGTGGCGCCATTGACCCCACCACTGGCGTTGACTTGGTCAAAGCAAAGGCGAGCGCCTCGGTTCAATTGCAAGCCCAATTGGGCGGCGGGGCCAGAAAACGCGGCCGATTGGCCGAGGATGAGGCGCCCGTCGCGTTGTGCAAAACTGGGCAAGGAGGTGGTGGCCGCAGCACTGAGGGCGGCCAAGCGCTGCAAGGCAGCGCGGCGAGGAACGTTACAGCTCATGGTCCTGCTATTTTCTTGTCATGCCAAGCGGAAGCCACAGTGGCCCCAACATCAGGCGGTACAACACCGACTGCGCCTAGGCCCTGATTCTTGCAAAAAACCTGCCCCCAGGGAAAGAGTGTTTTCAACAGTGTGTTGGCGTGCATCAAGCCTATGACATCATGAGGGGCATGACATCCAGCCCCTCTCAACGGCTTGTAAGGGCCGCCTGCCCGCATGACTGCCCCGACACCTGTGCCATGAAGGTCACGGTCGAAGGCGAGCAGATCATTCGCATCCAGGGCGACGCCGACCATCCGCCGACTCATGGTGCGCTGTGCACCAAAGTCTCCCGTTACGCCGAGCGGGTGAACCACCCCGAGCGGGTGCTCACGCCGCTGCGCCGCGTCGGCCCCAAAGGTGCCGGGCAGTTTGAGCCCATCTCCTGGGACCAGGCCTTGCACGAAGTGGCCACCCGGCTGGGTGCCATCGCCCAGCGCAACCCCGAGGCCATCCTGCCTTATAGCTATGCCGGCACCATGGGCTTGGTGCAGGGCGAAAGCATGGCGGCGCGCTTCTTCCACAAGCTCGGCGCTTCTTTGCTGAACCGCACCATTTGTGCCTCCGCGGGGGGTGAGGGCTTGCAGCAGACCTACGGCGGCAAGGTCGGCATGCATGTCGAGCACTTCACAGAGAGCCGCCTGATCCTGATTTGGGGCAGCAACTCCATCGCCTCCAATCTGCACTTTTGGACCTTTGCCCAAGCGGCTAAGCGGGCAGGGGCCAAGCTGATCGCCATTGACCCCCGCCACACCGAAACCGCGCAGAAGTGCCACCAGCACATTGCCTTGCTGCCCGGCACTGACGGCGCGCTGGCCCTGGGGCTGATGCATGAGCTGATCGTTAACGACTGGCTGGATCACGACTACTTGGCGCAGCATGTCGAGGGCTGGCCGGCGCTGCGCGAGCGCGCCTTGACGTGGCCGCCCGAGCGGGTGGCTGAGGTTTGCGGCATCACCGCCGATGAAGTGCGGGGCCTAGCCCGCGACTACGGCACCACGGCGCCCGTCGCTATTCGGCTCAATTACGGCATGCAGCGGGTGCGTGGCGGCGGCAATGCCACGCGGCTGATCGCCCTGCTGCCGTGCTTGGTGGGGGCGTGGCGCCACAAGGCTGGGGGCATGTTGATGAGTGCGTCAGGCTGGTTCAAGCCCGTGCGCAACGACGCCTGGTTGCAGCGGCCCGACCTGCTGGCCGGGCGCCAACCCCGCACCTTGAACATGAGCACGGTCGGGCAAGACCTGCTGCGCGAGTCCTCGCCCGACTTTGGCCCCAAGGTCGAGGCCTTGGTGGTCTACAACAGCAACCCGGTGGCCGTGGCACCGCAGTCGCGTCAAGTGGTGGCGGGCTTTGCGCGGGACGACCTGTTCACCGTGGTGTTGGAGCACTTCCTGACCGACACGGCCGACCATGCCGACATCGTGCTGCCCGCCACCATGCAGCTTGAGCACTGGGACGCCCACACCAGCTACGGCCACACCTATGCCCTGGTGAATGAGCCGGCGGTGCGGCCGCGCGGAGAGGCGCGCTCCAACTGCGAGATCTTCAGGCAGCTGGCCGCGCGCATGGGTTTCACCGAGCCTTGCTTTGCCGACAGCGATGAGACCCTGGCGGCGCAGGCCTTCACCGACGCGGTGCCGTTCGAAACCTTGCGCCGCGAGGGCTGGGTCAAGCTGCCGCTGCCCGATGCGCCCTTTGCCCAAGGCGGCTTCCCCACCCCCAATGGCAAGGCCTGGGCCACTGGCCCCGGCGTGCCGCTGCCCGACCATGTGCCCAACTACGAAAGCGTGGTGTCGGCCCCGGCCTTGGCCCAGCGCTTCCCACTGGCCATGATCTCGCCGCCGGCCCGCAACTTCCTCAACTCGACCTTTGTCAACGTCAAGAGCCTGCGTGACATCGAAGCCGAGCCGGTGCTGGAGATGCATGCCGACGATGCGGCGCAGCGCGGCATTGCCGATGGCGACACCGTGCGCGTCTTCAACGAGCGCGGCGACTACCACTGCGTGGCCCGCATCAACCAACGGGCACGCCCGGGCGTGGTCAACGGCCTGGGCATTTGGTGGCGCAAGCTGGGCTTGAACCGCACCAATGTCAATGAAGTGACGCACCAGCAACTGACCGACCTGGGGCAGGCGCCCAGCTTCTATGACTGCTTGGTTGACGTGGCGCCGCTGGGGGCCGCTCAGTCCCAGGCCCTGGCGCGGGCCTGACGGACATGCGTTTGAGACGTTGGCTTTTGGCGCTGCCCCTGGGCGGGGTGGTGCTGGCCTTGCTGGCGGCCGCTACGTTGTGCCTGACCAGCGGCTGCAGCAGCGTGGGTTATCTGGCCCAATCGGCCACGGGCCACTTGGCCTTGGTGGGAGCAGCCAAGCCCGTGCCCGAATGGCTGGCCGATGAACAAACTCCGGCCCCACTCAAGCAACGCCTGGCCCAAAGCCAGCAGATGCGGGCCTTTGCGGTGAGTGAGCTGAAACTGCCCGACAACGACAGCTACCGCCGCTATGCCGACCTGGAGCGCAATGCGGCGGTGTGGAATGTGGTGGCGGCGCCGGAACTGTCTCTGACGCTCAAAACCTGGTGCTTCCCGGTGGTGGGTTGCGTGGGCTATCGCGGCTACTTTGACGAAGCTGCGGCCCAGGCCGAGGCGGCGGCCTTGCGCGAGCAGGGCTTGGAGGCCAGTGTCTACCCGGTGCCGGCCTATTCAACGCTGGGCATGAGTGACTGGTTGGGGGGCGATCCGCTGCTCAACACCTTCATCCAGTGGCCCGAGGCCGACTTGGCGCGCCTGATCTTTCATGAGCTGTCGCACCAAGTGGTGTTCATCAAGGGTGACACAACCTTCAATGAGTCCTATGCCACCGCAGTCGAGCGCTTGGGTGGCGAGCGTTGGTTACGCAGTCAAGGTCAGGCCGATGCGGTGCAACGCTATGCCACTTCAGACACCCGCCGCGCCGAAATGCGGGCGCTGACGGCCAAAACCCGGGCGGGCCTGCAGGCGCTTTACAGTGGGCCGGACAGCGACGCCGCCAAGCGGGAACGCAAGGCTGCGCTGATGGCCGAGATGCGGGCTGAGTTTGAACAACTTAAGCGCGAGCGATGGGGTGGGTTTGCCGGGTACGATGCGTTCTTTGCACGTGCCAACAACGCCACGCTGGGCATGCAGGCGGCCTATCTTCAGTGGGTGCCTGCCTTCGAGGCCTTGTTTGCACAAGAGGGGCGCGATTTTGCGCGCTTTCATGCGGCGGTGGCGCGCTTGGGGGCTCTGCCCCCCACAGAGCGCGAAGCGGCCTTGAAAGCCCTGAGCCCTGCCGGAACTTTTTGAGACAGAAAGACCTAAGCTGATGTCAGACATCAACGTACGCAAAGAGCATTGCCTGGGCTTGGCCAAGGCCCGCAAAGTGGCCATGAAGTGGGCCGAGCATGCTGAGGAGAAACTCGACATGGAATGCACCATGCTCGAAGGCGAAACCAGCGACACGCTGGAATTCAAGCGCTCGGGCGTGACGGGCCAAATGATTGTGACCGGCGACCACTTCGAGATCACTGCCAAGCTGGGCTTCTTGTTCAAGGCCTTTGCCGGCCAGTTTGAGGCCGAGACCCGCAAGCAGCTGGAAGAGGCCGTGGCCAAGGCCGAGGCCAAGATCAAGAAGGCCTGAAGCGCAGCCCCCATGAAAAACCCGGCCGCCTGTTCGACAGAGGGCCGGGTGCTGCGCTGAAGGCTGCCAAGGCAGCCGGGGCTTACTTCAGGGACTCGATCAGATCGATGTATTCCTGCATGGCGTCGTCGCTGCTCTTGCCCTTCAGGCCGTCCCAAGCGTCATATTTGGCGCGGCCCACCATGTCGGTGAAACCAGGGCGCTTGCCTTCCACATCGCCAGCCGTGGCTTGCTTGTAGAGCGCATAGATCTGCAGCAAGGTCATGTTGTCCGGTTTTTCGGGCAACTGCTTGCTTTCAGCGACGGCGGTTTCGAACTGGGCTTTCAAGTCGGCCATGGGTGTCTCCTGATCGAATGAGATGGGTGAAAGTCTGGCTTGACGCTGCTGATCTTAACCAGCATCGTCCACGTCACAAGAACTTGCGTTAGAGGAATGACTCCACCATGGCTGGCCCTTTGATTGAACGTATGTCGCGGGTGGATACCGCGTGGCTGCGCATGGACACCCCTGCCAACCTCATGATGATCGTGGGGGTCTGGCTGATTGAGCCCAGCTTGTCGGTGGCCGAGGCGCGCCAACGCGTGGCCGAGCGCTTGCTGCAATACGACCGCTTCCGCCAAAAAGTGGTGGAAGACGCAGTGGGCGCACAGTGGGTGGAGGACACCCACTTCGACATCGACGCCCATGTCGTGCCTGAAACCTTGCAGCCCGAGGCCGGCCAAACGCCGCTAGACGCCCTCAAAGACAGAGTGGCCGATCTCTCGGCCACACCGCTCGATATGCGTCGGCCGCTGTGGCAGATCCACTTGGTCGAGAACCTCGAAGACGGCCGCAGTGCCTTGGTGGTGCGCGTGCACCACTGCATCGCCGATGGCATTGCGCTCATTTCGGTGATGCTTTCCATCACCGACGGCGGCAAGGCCCCACCCAAACGCAAGCGCCGCGAACGTGACGGAGCCGAGCACGACTGGCTGGGCGAAGCCCTGATCAAGCCCATGGCCGACCTCACCATCAAGGCCATTGGCCTGACGGGGGGTGGCATGGCCAAGTCGGTCGAGCTGATGGCCAACCCGGGCCAGCCCATGGTCGAGGGCCTGGAGGCCGCGCGGGTCGGGATGCAGGTCATCAACGATGCGGCCTCACTGGCCTTGATGCCCGACGACTCCCCCACCAGCCTCAAAGGCAAGGCCACGCCGGGCAAACGCGTGGCCTGGGGCGAGCCGCTGCCGCTGGATGAGGTCAAGGCCGTTGGCCAGGCCTTGGGCGCGTCCATCAACGACGTGCTGCTGACCTGTGTGGCTGGTGCCATTGGTGAATATCTGCGCGCTCGCGGTGAAGACCCTTCAGGCAAAGAGATTCGCGCGATGGTGCCTGTCAACCTGCGCCCGCTGGAGCAGGCCTGGAAGCTCGGCAACCGCTTTGGCTTGGTGCCCCTGGTGCTGCCCGTGGGCATTGCCAACCCTGTTGCGCGCCTCGAAGCGGTGCGTGCTCGCATGAACGAGCTGAAGGGTGGCTATCAGCCCGTGCTGGCCTTTGCGCTGCTGGCCGTGGCGGGCTTGCTGATCAAGCCGGTGCAGGCCTCGCTGCTGAACATGTTTGCCAAAAAGGCGACGGCGGTGATGACCAATGTGCCGGGGCCGAAAGACCCACTTCAGTTTTGCGGCCGCACCGTCAAACAAGTGATGTTCTGGGTGCCGCAAAGTGGCGACATCGGCATGGGGGTGAGCATCCTCAGCTATGCCGGTGGCGTGCAGTTCGGCCTGATCACCGACGATGTACTCTGCCCTGAGCCCGACGCCATCATCGCCGGCTTCCGGCCCGAGTTTGAGAAGCTCTTGACGTTGGCGCTGATGCTGCCCTGGGGCAGTTCAGAGTAATTCGACCTTGAGGTAGTGGGCGCCTGGAATCGGGTTGAAGTAATACGGCGCCACCTCCTCAAAGCCCAGCGAGGTGTAGAGCTCTCGCGCGGCTTCCATGTCGTCGAGGGTGTCGAGCAGCATGCACGAGTAGCCCTCTTGGCTGGCCCGGTCTATCAGTGCCTGGGCCAGCGCGCGCCCCAAGCCAAAACGCCGGAAGGCGCGGCGCACAAACAGCCGTTTCATCTCGCAAGCGTTGGCGTAGTCGGCCTCCGGCAGGGGCCTGAACGCCCCGCAACCCGCCAGCGCGCCGTCCACCCAGGCCAAGAGCAAGCACCCGCCGGGGGCGGCATAGTCGCCCGGCAAGGCCGCCAGCTCTTGCTCGAAGTTCTGGAAGCACAGGTCCACAGCCAAGCTGCTGGCGTACTCTCGGAAAATCTCTCGAACCGCCTCCATCGCCTCGGGCGACTCAGCGGGCAGCAGTTCTATCAAGGGAGCAGGCATGGCCTAGGGGCGTAGCGGCAATGCGGCCAAGTCTACTTCAGCCGCCTTGCGCTAACACCCAGGCACCACCCGCTGCACAGGCCAAGAACAGCACCAGGGCCAAGCCGCGTTGGGCCAGGCCATCGGCGCTGGCGGGGGTGTCTGCCGGGTGCTCAGCATCGCCCGTGATCATGGGCGTGATGAGGTTCTTGCCTTTGCGCTTGTACCAAACAATGGCCGCCACGTGCAGCACCACCAGTGCGATCAAGATGATCTTGCCCCACCCTTTGTGCCAGGTGGTGGCAAGGCTGGACGTGGCGCCACTGACATAGGCCACCAAGGGCCCGGCGAAGGCAATCTCGTCGTCCGACACCAAGCCGCTGGCCACCTGCACCATCAGCACGGTCAACACCGCTAGCACTGACAGCGCCCCCAGCGGGTTGTGGCCGACATGCGCATGCTCATCGGGCGTGCTGGTTCCACGCAGATAACGCAGCAGTGCAGCCGGGCTGCGCACAAAGCTGGCAAAGCGCGACCAGCGCCCACCGAACACGCCCCAAAGCAGCCGAAACACCAGCAAACAGCCCACACCCACACCCAGGCGGGCATGCCAGACCATGGCATTGCCACCGACATTGCCGGTGATGACCAAGCCGACCACGCAGATCACCAGCAACCAATGAAAGAGCCGCGTGGGCAAGTCCCACACACGGGTAGGAACCAGAGAAGCTTGGGGTGTGGACATGGCGATGCAGAAAAAGAGGATTCAGCTTGCAACGATAACGCAGCCAGCCGGTACTCACGGGTGTCGCTTAGGGGGGCGCCCTGCTTGTCAGAACTTGAGCGACTCTCTGCGCCTTTTCAAATGCGTACACTCCACTCACGCGGGTGCTCCTTGGGGCATGCGGCGTGCACGGATGGACCCGAGGCCCCTGGCCCTCATTTTTCGGAGGATGTTTATGAAGCGTTTTACCTTGGCCGCCACGGCGGTGCTGACTCTGGCCGCAGCGTTCCCCGCAGCCGCCCAGTTCCAAAAGCCTGAAGATGCGATCAAGTATCGCAAGGCTGCTTTCACCGTGATGGCCAACCACTTTGCGCGCATTGGCGCGATGGCCAACGGCCGGGCGGCTTTTGACGCCCGCGCGGCTCAGATCAATGCCGAGATCGTCAACAACATGGCCGCGCTGCCATGGGCTGGGTTCATTGACGGCACCGCCAGCGGCGACACTCGCGCCAAGCCTGAAGTCTGGAGCAAGCCTGACGAATACAAGGCCAGCGCCATGAAGATGCAAGAAGAAGTCGCGAAGCTCAATGCAGCGGCCAAGACCGGTAACCTCGACCAGATCAAGGCGGCCTTTGGCGGCGCAGCCAAGACTTGCAAGGCCTGCCACGACGACTTCCGCAAGGAATAAGCCAGCCTGCACTTGCGCGCAGGTTTCAGCCTGCGCATGGCGCACAAAAGTCCACTGTTCAGCTTGCGCTGCAGTGGGCTTTTTCATGGGGCAGTTTTGGCCGCCCCGCACTCACACTCAGCGTTTGAGCTGACGCTTCAGGTCCAAGGCCCCGGCCTTGGCAGCTGCCAGCTCGGCCTTTTGGTACACCCGCTCTGCCTTCTCGCGCAGGGCCACGGCCTTGTCCAGCGCCTGCTGGAACTTCTCAACCGTGTAGGTGTTTTCGGTGGCGATGTAGACGCTCTTGCGCTGCGAGGCTTGGCCAAAGCGGGGCAAAAGCACCGACAAACTGCAATCACGCACCGTGCCGCCCTTGCGCAAGCGCACCACCGGCCCGGAGATACCCACGGGCAAGTCGTTGCGTTTGTGTTTGCTGGGCGCACGCTGCAAGCGCGACGCGGGAGGTGTGTTGCGGATGCGCTTTTGAAGCTCATCCATCGCCAGGTTCAAGGCCTTTTCAGCGCCACTGCCATCGGTGGTGTGGTCTGAAAAAAGCTTGGTCCCTGCATAGCGCAACTGCCAACCATGGGTACTGCGGTGGTCTATGCGTTGAATGCCCTGAGGCACTTGAAAACGCTGGCCGCTGAAAATCACGACCTCTCTGAATCTCATGAGACTCCTCGATACTGCTTGATGAATCTCTCCCCGGGGCGGAAGTGTAGGGCAGCTTGAGTCTCTCGTGAACGAGAAGTTGCAAAGATGCGCTAGTGGTTTCCCAGAATGACGGTGCCACTGATGCAGGCAGCAATGTGGCCGCCGATCCAGATGTCTGGCCCCTCGGCTTGCACATAGACCCGGCCCTGTCGGCCCATGCAGGTGCCTTGCGATACCAGGTACTGTTCTGGCGCTTGGCCGCTGCCGATCAGCCATTGCGCTAAACCGGCATTCAAGCTGCCCGTCACCGGGTCTTCGGGCACACCCAATTCCGGCACAAAAGCGCGCACTTCAAACTGGCACTCAGACCCTGCGGCGTAAGCCCCCACAACGCCCAAGTTGAGCCCTTGCAAGGCCGCGAAGTTGGGCGTGATCTGCAACACGGCCTGTGCCGAAGCGAGCTGCACCGCCAGCCAGCCGGGGCCGTTGTCCACCCATTCCAGGGCCAACAAGTCCGCGTCAGGTAAGCCCAGCACGGTGCTGACCTGCGGGCGCAAGCTGGCGTCTGCTGGGCCGCTACGCCGCAGCGGAGGGGCTGCAAACGCCAGCCGCGCGCCGTCTCGTTTGACCCGCACCAAGCCCACGCCGCACTGCTGCACCACCTGCCCAGGCTTTTTGGCCAGGCCACCCGCCGCCAACCAGGCATAGCAGCTGCCCAGGGTGGGGTGACCCGCAAAAGGCAGTTCACCACCGGGGGTAAAGATGCGCACGCGGTAGTCCGCTTGCTCATCAGTGGGTTGCAGCAGAAAGGTGGTTTCGCTGAGGTTGGTCCAGCGTGCGAAGGCGGCCATCTCGGCCTCACTGAGGCCGTCAGCGTCATGCACCACCGCCAAGGCATTGCCCAAGGTCGGGGTGGTGGTGAAGACATCCAACTGGCTGAAACGACGCAGCATCACAAACCTCTCTTGGGCCGATCAGGGGGTGGTCGCAGAAGGCGACTCGTTCAGGTGACGTTTGAGCACGCCGCCCAACAGCGCCACGGCGATTTCGATCTCGGCGGGCGGCAGCGTCACAAACGACAGGCGCAGCGTGCGGGTGTCCGCATGGTCGGCATAAAAGGCCTCGCCCGGCACATAGGCCACACCGGCCTTCACGGCTTCGGGCAGCAGGTGATAGGCGTGGCAGCCCGCAGGCAGGCGGATCCAGAAGAACATGCCGCCTTCAGGCGCCACCCACTCGCTGCCCTCGGGCAGGTGCACCTTCAGGGCTGCAGCCATGGCGTCGCGCTGGGCCTTGTAGCGGGCGCGCACAGTGGGCACGTGCTGGTCCAAGAAGCCGTTGCGGATGACCTCATAGACCACGCGCTGGTTGAAGCCCGGCGTGTGCAAATCGGCGGCCTGCTTGGCTTGCAGCAGCTTGGGGCACAGCGCGGGCGGCGCCACCACAAAGCCCAGGCGCAAGCCCGGCGCCAGCACCTTGGAGAAAGAGCCCAGGTAGATGGTGCCCTCGGGCCAGCGCGAGGCCAGCGAGGCGGGCGGCGGCTGGTCAAACCACAGGTCACCATAAGGGTTGTCTTCCAGCAGCGGCACGTTGGCAGCTTGGGCCGCAGCCACCACGGCCTGGCGGCGGGCTTCGGGCATCACCCGGCTGCTGGGGTTTTGGAAGTTGGGCAACACATACAAAAAGCGGGTGCCGGGGGCCACGCGGGGCAGGGCCTCGATGGCCTCAGGGCGTGGGCCATGGGCGTCGCTGTCCACGCTCACAAAATGCGGCTCATAGGGTGCGAAGGCTTGCAGGGCACCGAGGTAGGTGGGGGCCTCCACGGCCACGGGGGCGCTGGCGTCAATCAGCAGCTTGCCCACCAAATCGAGCCCTTGTTGGGAGCCGGTGGTGATCAGCACTTGGTTGGCATCCACCGTCTGGCCTTGGCCACGCAGCATATTGGCCACCCACTCGCGCAGCGGGCCAAAGCCCTCGCTGGCGGCGTATTGCAGGGCCTCGCGCGGGCTGTCGGTGAGCACCTTGGCGGTGGCCTCGCGCATGGCGTCGATGGGGAAGGTGTCGGGCGAGGGCAGGCCACCGGCCAGCGAGCGGATGCCCGGCTGTTCGGTCACCTTCAGGATCTCGCGGATGATGGACGGGTTCATGCGCGCCGCACGGTGCGCTTGGGTCCACAGGGGGGGTGTTGTCTTCATCGGGTGTCTCCAGTAATCCAGTCCACCGCAGCCTGAGCGTGCAGGGCAGTAGTGTCAAACAAGGGCACAGGCCAGGGGCCTGAAGCCGGGTCAATGAGCAAAGAAATCTCGGTGCAGGCCAGCACCACCGCATCACAGCCACGGTCAGCCAGTTGGCTGATGACCTGACGATAGCGCTGACGCGAGCCCTCCACCAAGCGGCCTTGGCAAAGTTCTTCAAAAATGATGCGGTGGACCTCGTCGCGGTCCGCTGCTTCGGGCACCTCGCAGCGCAGGTCAAAGTGCTGCTGCAGGTGCTGGCGCAAGAAGGCGTCTTCCATGGTGAAGCGGGTGCCGAGCAGGCCCACCCGTCGCCGCCCCGCAGCGTGCAAAGCCCGGCCTGTGGCGTCGCCAATGTGCAGCAAGGGCAAGCGGCTGTGCTGCTGGATCAACGGGGCCACCTTGTGCATGGTGTTCGTGGCGATCAATAAGCCTTGGGCCCCAGCGCGCTCTAGGCCTGCGGCGGCGTGGCCCAACAGCGCGCCCGCGTCGTCCCAACGGGCCTCACGCTGAAGTTGCGCCACGGTGTCGAAATTGACGCTGTGCAGCAGCAGCGGCGCACTGGCCAAGCCGCCCAGGCGCTGTGCCACGCCCTGGTTGATCAGGCGGTAGTAGACGCTGGTGGATTCCCAGCTCATGCCACCCAACAAGCCCAGCATGTTCATGAGGCATTCCTTGATGTCGACGGCGTGCCCACCGGCATGCGCTTGCCCACCAGCACCACGCCAATGATGGCCAGCGAAAACGCCACCGTGCTGGCCTGCAAGGGCTCGCCCAGCACCGGCACGGCCAGCAGCAAGGCCGCAAAAGGTTGGATCAACTGCACCTGGCTGACGCGCAGCGTGCCGCCCAGGGCCAGGCCCCGGTACCAGGCAAAAAAGCCCAGCCACATGGAGAACACCGTGACATAGGCAAAGCCGCCCCAGGCCGCGGCCGACGCGGGGGCGCTTGGCCAAGTCCAGAGCGCTGCCGGCAGGGTCAGCGGCAGGCTCAGTACCAGCACCCAGCAGATCACATGTTCAGCCGGCCAGGTGGCCGAGAGCTTGGCGCCCGCCACATAGCCGATGGACGCACTCAAGATGGCCAGCAGCAGCCAGCCATCGGCCCGCACCATCTGCCCACCGCCCTCGTGTAGCGCAAAAGCCAGCACCAGGCCGCAGCCCAGCACCGCGCAGGCCCAGAAGCCCAGGCTGGCGCGCTGGCCCAAGGCCCAAGCCGCCACAGCCGCTGTGCCCAAGGGCAAGATGCCGGTGACCACGGCTGCGTGCATGGAAGGCACCTCACGCAAGGCCAGCGCCAAGAACAGCGGAAAGCCCAGCACCGTGCCCAGGGCGCTGATGCCAAACAGCGGCCACTCGGCCCGCTGCGGGCGGCGCGCATGGGTGAGCCAGAGATAGGCCAGGCTTAACAGCCCCGCGCCCGCCGCCCGGCCTGCGGTGACGAACAGCGGCGGCAGTTGCGGTGCCTCCAGCGGCCCCACCGCCAGCCGTGTCATGGGCAGGGTCAGCGCAAAGATCAGCACGCCCAAGGCGCCGAGCCACAGGCCACGTGTTTGATTCTCAGCGCCCCCAAGGGTCGGGCTTTGCCCGTCCCGGCCCCCCGAGGGGGCGTCAGAAAACTTGGGGCGGCCCGGCGTTTTCTTCGGAGATTCATTCATCGCAGCAACATCCACACCGCAGTCAGCGCCAAGACCAGCGCCATGCATCGGTTGAACCACACCAGCCGCTGGCCGTGCTGCAACCAAGGCCGCAGCGCCGCACCCAGCAGCGCATAGCTGAAATTGCTGGCAAAGGCGTAGGCCGCCATCAGCGGTAGCACCACGGCCAGCCGCTCGGCCACCGGCCCCGGCGTGACCCAGCCTTGCACCACCAGCAGGGCCGCCATCCACGCCTTGATGTTCACAAACTGCAGGGCCACCCCTTGGGCAAAGCCGACCTTCAAGCGCTCGGCCTGCACTTCGCTCAAGGCGGCGGTTTGACTCAGCCTCCAGGCCATCCACAGCAAATAGGCCACGCCCGCCAGGGTCAGCCCCGTGCGCAAGGCCGGGGCGGCCTGTAGCAGCGTGCCCACGCCCGCGCTGCAGGCCAACACCAGCATCACCCAGCCCACCGGCACCGCCAAGCAAAAGGGCAGGGCCGCTTTCAGCCCCCGGTTGGCCGCCAATGCGGCAGACAGCGTGGTGTTCGGCCCGGGGGTGAAGGCCATGGCCGTGGCCAGCGCCAAAAGCGCCAGCAGGTCGGACAAAGGCATGAAGGGGAACATCTGGACAGTGTAGGCAGAGAACCGGTACAGTGGCAATACAGATTGACCGTGCAAATGCGGGATCTGTATTGCTTGGCGCATCAGCACAGAAGAAAGGCTTGCCTCATGGTCGCACGCGAGATTGACAGCCCCCAGAGCGGCTTGGCCGCGCCCGGCGCCCTGTGGGTCGAGCCCCTGGAGGCCGCCCCGGCTCTCTCACGCAGCAGCGCCGCCACGCTGACCGAGCAGTTGGCCCAGCGCTTCACCCAGCGCATCCGCCAGCGCTTGATGCCGCCGGGCACGCGCCTGCCTTCGGTGCGCGAATGTGCCAAGCGCCATGGCGTGAGCCCCCACACCGTGGTGGCCGCCTACGACCAACTTTTGGCGCAAGGCTTGATCGAGGCGCGCCTGAAGCGCGGCTTTTTTGTGCGCGAGCCCAGCATGCACGCGGGCGCAGCCCGCCCCTTTTCCGCGACAGGTGAGGTGCGCCCCTTCTCTGCGGGGGCCGAAGGCCGCCACCCAAGCGTCGTGGCGATGGCCGCGCCGCTGGACGCCACCGCGCTGATCCGGGGCATGTTCCACGGCATAGGTGGCAAGCCCGCGCCCGGCCTGGGCACCTTGCCGCCCGATTGGCTGGACCTGCCCCTGCTCAACAGCGCCTTGCGCAAAGTGCTGGCCCAGGGCGACCCGGACATCGTCTTGCAATACGGCCACCCTTCGGGCGATACCCGGCTGCGCGAAGCACTGGCCCAGCGCCTGCAAGACTTTGGCGTGCGCGCCTCGCCGCAGCAGATCGTCACCGCCACCGGCGCCACCCATGCGCTGGACATCATCTCGCGCACCCTGCTGCGCCCCGGCGATGCGGTGCTGGTGGACGAGCCCGCCTGGGCGGTGGAATATGCGCGCCTCACCCAACTGGGAATGCGCCTCTTGCCCGTGCCGCGCGGGGCTGAAGGGCCGGATCTGGACGTGATGGCCACCTTGGCCCGCGAGCACCAGCCGCGCTTTTATGTGACGGTGCCGGTGCTGCACAACCCCACGGGCAACTCGCTGACGCCGCGTGCCGCGCACCAGATCTTGACCCTGGCGCAGCAGCACGACTTCTACATCGTCGAAGACGACACCTATGCCCACCTGGCCCCGGCCCACCTGCCGCGCATGGCGGCGCTGGACGGCCTGCAGCGCACGCTTTACGTGTCGGGCTTTTCCAAGATCTTGACGCCCAGTTGGCGCGTGGGTTTTGTGGCCGCACCCATGGCCTTGGTGGAGCGCCTGGTGGACGTGAAGCTGCTGTCGACCCTCACCACCCCCGCCGTGCTGGAGCAGGCCATTGCCCTGTGCCTGACCCAAGGCAGCCTGCGCCGCCATGCCGAGCGCGTGACCGCCCGCCTGGACGCCGCCCGCCAGCGTACCGTGCGCCTGGCCCAAGCCCACGGCTGCGACTTTGTGACCCCGCCGCAAGGCCTGTTTGGTTGGCTCGACACCCACTGCGACACCGACGCCCTGGCCCAACTCATGGTGGACGACGGCTGGCTCTTGGCGCCCGGCCATCTCTTCATGTCCAGCCGCCAGCCCAGCACGCTGATGCGCATCAACTTTGCGACCTGCCAAGACGCCAGCTTTTGGCGGGCCTTTGTGGCCGCTAGACAGCGCTTGGGTGCCGCCCGAAAGGCCTGACGCCGAACAAGCCGTGACCTGAGTGTTCGCTGTCGCACAGCCCCGTGCGCGGCGAGCGGCTAGGCTGCACCTTTTCAGGAGGTCGCCATGGCGCCCAAGCCGCTCAGCGAGAGCCCGTGGGGGGCTCGCTTGCATGCGCACCGCATTGGCGTGGTGCTTGTGCTGACCGTGCTGGTTGCGCTGGGCGCCTGGGGCCTGAGTGCGTGGCGCGGCCCGCTGGTGCTGACTGAGACGGTTGTGCGCCGCGATCTGGTGCAGACCATCGTGGCCAGCGGGCATGTGGAAGCGCCGCACCGCTTGGCGGTGGCGGCGCAGATGACCGGCACCGTGCGGCGCGTGCCGGTCAGCGAGGGGCAGGCTGTGGAGGCTGGCGCGCTGCTGGTGGAGCTGGAGTCTGCCGAGTTGCGCGCTGCAGCCCAGCAAAGCCAAGCCGCCTTGGGCCAAGCGCAGGCGAGGCTTCGAGCCTTGCAAGAGGTGCAGCGCCCGGTGGCCCTCCAAGCGATGCGGCAGGCGCAAGCCACGCGCGACGCCGCCCGCGCGGCGTTGCTGCGCAGCCAAGCCCTGTTCCAGCAAGGCTTTATCGGCCAAGCGGCCCTGGACGACGCCCGCAAAGCCAGCGAGCTGGCTGACGCGCAACTGCAAGCCAGCCACCAGCAACTGGAGGCCACCAGCCCCTCGGGCAGTGCCCGGGCGCTGGCCCTGGCAGATGTGGCGGGTGCGCAGGCCAATGCCCAGGCCGCCCAGGTGCGCGTGGGCTATGCCGCGCTGCATGCGCCGGTGCAAGGCCTCTTGATTGCGCGCGCCGTGGAGGTGGGCGATGTGGTGCAGCCCGGCAAGACGCTGATGACGCTGTCGCCACAGGGCCTGACGCAATTGGTGGTGCAGGTCGACGAAAAGAACCTCGCCCTGCTGGTGCTGGGCCAGCTGGCCTTGGCCTCTGCAGACGCCTATGCCAGCCAACGCTTTGCGGCCACGCTGGTCTATATCAACCCCGGCATCAACCCCAGCACGGGGGCGGTCGAGGTCAAGCTCACTGTGCCCAAGCCGCCGCCCACATTGCTGCAAGACATGACCGTCTCAGTGGACCTTGAAGTGGCGAGGCGCCCCCAGATCCTAACGCTGCCCCTGGCCGCTGTGCGTGATGCGGACAGCGCCGCGCCCTGGGTCTTGCGGGTCGACGGCCAGCACCTAGTGCGAAGGCCGGTGCGCTTGGGCCTGCGCAGTGGCGGCGTGGCCGAGGTAACCGAGGGCCTGGCCGAGGGCGACCAAGTGGCCGCAGCCCCCGCCACCTTGGCGCCTGGGGCGCGCGTGCGTGTGCGCGCTGAAGCCCCGGCCGCGCCGGGCTGAGCAGGGCGGCACCATGTTCCCCCAGCGCCTCCCCTTTGAATGGATTGTGGCCCTGCGCTTCTTGCGCGAAGGGCGGCTGCAAACCCTGTTCATCATCACCGGCGTGGCGATTGGCGTGGCCGTCATCGTCTTCATGTCGGCGCTGATGGCGGGCTTGCAGTCCAACTTCATCCAGCGTGTGCTGTCCACCTCGGCCCACATCGAGCTGCTGCCGCCACAGCAGGTCTCCCGCCCGCTGCAAGCGGGTGCGCAGGCCGCCTCAGGCGTGCAGGTGGCCAGCATCGTGCAAGCGCCCATGCAGCGCGTCAGATCCATCGACCAATGGCAAGCCGTGGCCGCCCAGGTGCAGGCCATGCCCCAGGTGTTGGTGGTGGCGCCGGTGGCGGCGGGTTCGGCCCTGGTGGTGCGGGGCAGCGCCACGCGTGCGCTGTCGCTCACGGGCATCGTGCCTGCGTCCTACTTTCGCATCGTCAACCTGAGCGACAAGCTGGTGCGCGGCAGCACCCGCTTGAACGGTGGCGATATCTTGATAGGCACCGAGCTGGCCGCCGAGCTGGGCGTGGACGTGGGCGACAAGCTGCGCCTCACCGCTGGGACGGGGGCCAGCGTGGCCACCAGCACCTTGACGATCTGCGGCATTGTGGACCTGGGCAACAAGGGCGCCAACCTGCGCGGTGGCTTTGTGGCGTTGCGCACCGCGCAGTTCTTGCTGGGCCTGCCCGGTGGCGTCAGCAGCCTGGAGATGACGGTGCGCGATGTCTATGCCGCCGAGACCGTGGCGCAGGCCATCACCGCAGCCACGGGCGTCGAGGCCAACAGTTGGATCACCACCAACGCGCAGTTCTTCACCGCTGTCAGCGCCCAGACCACGGCCAACACCGCCATCCGCTTTTTTGTGGGCTTGTCGGTGGCCTTTGGCATTGCCAGCGTGCTGGCGGTGGTGGTGGTGCAAAAGTCGCGCGAGATCGGCATCTTGCGGGCCATGGGCATCTCGCGCGGGCAGATCTTGCGGCTGTTCTTGCTGCAAGGGGGCGTGCTGGCGCTGGGCGGCGCTGTGCTGGGCAGCGGCCTGGGCGCGGCGGGCCTGGCCTTATGGCAGCGCATGGCCAAAAACGCAGATGGCAGCGCGCTCTTCCCCTTGGTGATGGACCCCATGCTGTTTGCCAGCGCGCTGCTGCTGGCCACGGTGACGGGCTTGCTGGCGGCCTTCGCCCCGGCACGCAGCGCCGCGCGCCTCGACCCCGTGGTGGCCATCCGTGGCTGAGTCCGATCTCGCCCCTGCTGTGGTGCAACTGCAGGGCGTCCGCAAGGCCTATAACGTGGGCACCGACTTTGAGTCCGAGGTGCTGCACGGCATCGACCTCACCGTGCGGCGCGGTGAGTTCTGCGCCGTGGTCGGCCCGTCAGGTTCCGGCAAAAGCACCTTGCTCAATATCGTGGGCCTGCTGGACCGGCCCACCAGCGGCACCGTGGAAGTCTGCGGTGAACCCACCACGCTGTTGGGTGACGCAGCACTGACCCGGCTGCGCGGCCACAGCATTGGTTTCGTCTTTCAGTACCACCACCTCATCACCGCTTTTACCGCGTTGGAGAACGTGATGATGCCCCTGCTGGGTGCCGCTGGCCGTGCCGACGACAGCATGCGCATCCGGGCGGAGGCGCTGATGGCCAGTGTGGGCCTCACGCCTTGGCAAGACCATCTGGCGGGCAAGCTCAGTGGCGGCCAGCAGCAGCGCGTCTCAGTGGCCCGTGCCTTGGTCATGAACCCGGCCCTGCTATTGGCCGACGAACCTACCGGAAACCTCGACACCCAAAGCGCCGAAGCCGTGTTCAGCCTGCTGCGCAGCATGAACGCCGAGCACGGCACCACTGTGCTCTTTGTGACCCACAACGCCGCGCTGGCCCAGCGCTGTGACCGCACCATTGAGGTGGTGGATGGTCAGGTCACAGGGGCTCATCCTGCGCCGCCATGAGCCGTTTTCAGTGCAGAGGCGGCAGCATCAGCGCCGACGCCCAAGCGGCCAGCACATGCTGCTGAGTGGCGGGCAGCCCATCGGCCAGCCATACCTCTTGCTGTGGCGGCGGCGAGAGGCTCGCCACCACACGGTCGGTGTCAGCCACCTCGAACTGGCCACGGCGCTTCTTCAGGGGCCACAGCTCGCCTTGTGGACCGGTGATCATGCCCAAGAGCTGCTCGCTCGGATCGCTCTCCACCGCAGGCCGCCACACCATCTTCCAGGGGCCTGACCCGTCGGTCGGAAAGACTTCGGCCCTGAAGAACCACTCGGGCTCAGAGACCTGCCTGAACACACTGCGAAACACCTTGAGTCGGCGACTGCCTGCCGCCGGCACATCGTCCAGCCAGTGCAGCGGGTCATTGATGCTGTATTGCGTGCGGCCCAGCAAGTGCACCTTGGCTTGGGCTTTTCCGCCTAAGTGCAGCTCAAACTGGCCCCCTTGCTGGCGGATGACCACCTTGTCGCCCAGCGTCACCTCCGGCTCATAGCGCAGGCCTTGCACGGTGTACGCCCCAAAGCTCACTCCTGGCTTGGGCAGCGCCTTGAAGTCGCGCTTCACCGCCATGGGCTGCAGCCCATCAACCATCGGCGTGGTGCACGCGGCCAAAGACAGCAAGAGGACCGGCCACGCAGCACGTCGGGCCCAGCACCAGCGGGAGGGGGTCATACAAAAATTTGAGAAGGCGGTCGGAGGCGTCTATTGTGCTTCGGGCGGGTTGCTGGAGCGTGAAGCGTCGTTGCCACCACCTTGGTGCTGAAGGGGATAGGCGGGTGAGGTGGGTCTAAGCTGGTTTGGGCAGACAAAGCCGAGCTTGAACTCCGCCGACAATCATGGTCTAGGGTCTGTTGACATATAAATCCTGCCCGCGCAGGAGTGTCCAAGGGCGCTGGAGTAGGCGCGATCCGCAGCCCGGGCTGGTGCCCGGGCAAGGAGAGCAACGCCCACCAGCGCCCTTGGACGCCCTGCCCTAAGGGTGAGTCCTACAGGCCACGCCATTCGTTGTTGCGCCGCTTGCCCGCACAGAAGTGCGGGCGGCGCAGCGCGCCTAGACTGGCATGGCCTGTAGGGCTCACGCGGGTAGGATTCATATGTCAACAGACCCTAGTCCTAAAATCTATTCAGAATCTATTCACCAAGGAGGTCCACATTGGCATCCGTTCAAGAGGAGATTCTGGGTGTCTTGACCCGTCGTGGGATCGTTTCATCTGACGATCTTCAGTCCGCCCTCGGCGTGAGCCAGGCCACTACTTCCAGGGCCTTGGCCGAGCTGTCCAGCCAGGTGCTGACCTTAGGGCGTGCGCGCGCCACGCGCTATGCCTTGCCACAGGCCATTCGTGGCCTGCCCGCCCAGCAAGAGCTATGGTGGACCCACCCCGACGGCAGCGTTCAAGCCCTGGGCACGCTCAGTTTTTTGCGGAGCGATCAGGTGCATGTGGAGTCAGCCTTCGCGCCCTCTGGTGCATCTCGCGCACTGCCTTGGTACTTGGCACCGCTGCGGGTTCAAGGGTTTTTGGGCCGCTTGCATGCTCAGCGCCTGCAGTTGGCAGGCCTGAGCGGTGACCCGGACCGATGGCCCCTGCAAGACCTGCTGTTTGCGGCTTTGCACCTGCACGATGTGCCTGGCGCCGTCTCCTTGGGGGCCGGGCCTACAAGCGCCACAGCATTGCCGCGTGTGCCGTCAACCGGCGCTGGCCTGGCCCCCGCCTTGGATGCACTGGCGGATGATGTCGCCAAAACCTTGCCTGCAGGCTCATCGGCCGGGGGCGAACAGCCCAAGTTCTTGGCCTGCACCGACCTAGGGCAACACCTCTTGGTCAAGTTCAGTCCCCCCAGGGGCACACCATTCGGTGAGCGCTGGCATGACCTGCTGCACGCCGAGCACCTGGCTCATCAAGTCTTGGCTGCGCATGGCGTAGAAGTCGCCCAGACCCGCTTGGTGGCCACAGACCACCGCAGCTACCTGCTCAGTCAGCGTTTTGACCGGGTGGGCGAGCATGGTCGCCGCCACATGGTGGCGGTGGGCGATGTACATACCGCCTTTGTGGCGGACCGCTATGTGAACTGGGCCACCACCACCCGAATGCTGGCCCGCCAGGGGCGCCTGAGTGCACTGGACGCACAGCGTGCCGCTGCGCTGCTGGCCTTTGGCCGCCTCATCGGCAACAGCGATATGCACGCAGGCAACCTGTCTTTGATCGTCGGCTTGCCAGACCTGGCTAAAGGTCGCTTTCAACTGGCCCCGGTCTATGACATGCTGCCCATGCGCTGGCGGCCCCAGGCCGAGCTGGGCGGTGCGCCCGACTATGCGGCCTTCGAGCTGGACCCCGCCAGCCTGGCCTCTGGCGCACGGGCACCGGCACAAGACTATTGGCAACGCTTGGCTGCGCTGACCGCCGTGAGCCCTGGCTTACGCCAAGTGGCTGCGGAGATGGCGCAGCAGTTACGAGCAGGCTGATGGCCTCATAGGGCACTTGGGCCCCTGTGCGCGCCACCCAAGGTTTGGGAAAGTGTCGCTGCAGCAGACTTGATCGCCTCGTCCAACCTGGCCTTCATCCGCGAGGTCGGCAAGGTCAGCGTCAGCGCCCCCAGCAACTCAGCGCCTGCCCCAAACACCGGCGCTGAGATGCCGGTCAGCCCTTCGCTGCGGTCCCCATGCAAGGTGACGATTCCTGCGGCACGAATGTCGGCATAGAGCTTGCCGCGCTGGCCGCTGAAGGCCAGCAGCACGCGGCCGCCTGCGCCTTTGTCCAGGGGCAGCAGGTCGCCCGCGCGGACGTGGTCGCGCAGCGGATGGGGCGAGTCGACACGGTAGAGGCAGAGGCGCTGGTCGCCCTGGCGCACATGGAAGGCGGCGCTCTCTTGGGTGCGAGCGACCAAGTCGTTCAGCACCGGCATGACCTGGTCTTGCAGCGAGAAGCTGGCGGTGTAGTGGCGGTGCAGGCGCGCCACGGTGGCGCCCAGGCGATAGCCCTGAGCGCCTTTGTGCAGCAGGCCGGCATGCTCCAGTGAGGCGATGAGGCGCAGGGCGGTGCTCTTGTACAGCCCCGTGCGCTGGGCCAGGGTGCTGAGGCTCAGCTCAGGCTCGCCCTGCTCAAAGGCCAGCAGCAGCGAGAGCGCACGGTCAACAGCAGCGACCCCGCCGGGGGCGGCGTGCTGGTCGGCCAAAGACGGGGTGGCGGCAAGGCGAGGCATGGTGGTTTGACCGCAGGAGGAGCTTGGCGCGATAATATCAAAAGATAGAACATTGTTCTAATAGATAGAACAATTTGATGGATGCATTCTGGGCATGAGCAAGGTACAAATCAGTGAAGTCGGGCCGCGCGATGGCTTGCAGAGCGTGAAGGCCATCATGCCGACCGCGCACAAGTTGGCTTGGGTAGATGCGCTGGTGGCGGCAGGCGTCAGCGAGATCGAGGTCGGCTCTTTTGTGCCCGCGCGTCTGCTGCCGCAAATGGCCGATGTGGTCGAGGTGGTGGCCCACGCCTGCCGCCACCAAGGCTTGCGGGTGTTGGCCCTCGTGCCCAATCTGCGTGGGGCGCAAGCAGCGGCCCAGGCCGGGGCGCACAAGGTCAGTGTGCCGGTCTCGGCCAGCGAGGCGCATTCTTTGGCGAATGTTCGCAAGACCCGCGCTCAGATGCTGGAAGAGGTGCGCAACGTGGCGGCGTGGCGGGCCGAGCATGCGCCGCACATGGGCTTGGAGGTGGGCATGTCCACGGCTTTTGGCTGCACGCTGCAGGGCTCGGTGAGTGAAGACCAGGTCATCATCCTGGCCGAGCAACTGGTGGCCGCCGGGGTGGATGAGGTGGGCTTGTCGGACACCTCGGGCATGGCCAACCCGGCGCAGGTGCGGCGCTTGTTCACGCGCTTGCGCGCGGCCCTGGGTGAGCGTGCTGGTGCTGCTCATTTGCACAACACCCGTGGCTTGGGCTTGGCCAATTGCTTGGCCGCGTATGAGGCCGGTGTGCGCACCTTTGACGCGAGCCAGGGTGGCCTGGGCGGCTGCCCCTATGCGCCGGGGGCCTCGGGCAATGTGGTCACCGAAGACTTGGTCTTCATGTTCGAGGCCATGGGGGTGGCGACAGGTATTGACATCAAGCGCTTGCTCGCGGCCCGCGAGGCCCTGCGGGCGGGCCTGCCGGGCGAGCCGCTCTACGGTATGGTGGCCGATGCCGGCTTGCCCAAGGGCTTCACAGGTTCACAAGGAGGCCTGCATGGCTGACATGCCTTACAGCGATATTCGGGTGGTGGAGTTCACCCACATGGTGATGGGCCCGGCCTGCGGCATGGTGTTGGGCGACCTGGGTGCCGAGGTCATCAAGGTGGAACCGCTGGAGGGAGACAGCACGCGCGAGCTGCTGGGCTCAGGCGCGGGTTTCTTCTCCATGTTCAACCGCAACAAGAAGAGCCTGGCCATCAATGTCAAAGACCCGCGCGGGCTGGCCGTGGTGCGCAAGCTGGCCGCCACCGCCGATGTGTTCAGTGAGAACTTTCGCAGCGGCACCATGGACAAGCTGGGCCTGGGGTATGAGGCGCTCAAGGCGCTGAACCCGCGCCTCATCTACGTCACCCACAAGGGCTTTTTGCCGGGGCCTTATGAGCACCGCACGGCGCTGGACGAGGTGGTGCAGATGATGGGCGGCCTGGCCTATATGACAGGCCCGCCGGGCCAGCCGGTAAGGGCTGGCAGCAGCGTCAACGACATCATGGGCGGCATTTTTGGCGCCATGGGCGCGATGGCGGCGCTCAAGAGCCGCGAAACCACGGGCCAAGGTCAACTGGTGCAGAGCGCGCTGTTTGAAAACAATGTGCTGTTGGTGGCCCAGCACATGATGCAGTTTGCGGTGACGGGCCAAGCCGCCAACCCCATGCCCGCGCGCATCAGCGCCTGGGCGGTGTATGACGTGTTCACTGTCAAGGACGGTGCGCAGATTTTCTTGGCCGTGGTCAGCGACAAGCAATGGGCCCTCTTCTGCGAGGCCTTTGGCTTTGACGACCTGAGGTCGGACCCGCGCCTGGCCAGCAACAACCTGCGCGTGCAAGCCCGCGACTGGCTGATGCCCCTGCTGCGCGAGCGCCTGCGCGACACCCCTGCTGATGAGCTGGCCCAGGTCTTTGAGCGCGAGGGCCTGCCCTATGCGCCCATCACCAAGCCGCATGAGCTGTTGGACGACCCGCACCTGTTGGCGTCGGGCGGCTTGGTCCCCCTGAGCTTGCCCGACGGCCGCTCCACCCGCACACCGCTGCTGCCCCTGACCTTGGACGGCCAGCGTCCGCCCGTGCGCTTGAACCCGCCCGCCTTGGGTGAACACACGGTTGAGTTGCTGCACAGCCTGGGCTACAGCGACGGTGAGCTGCAAGACCTGCAGCGCGCCGGGGTGGTGGGGTAGCAAGTTGGCCGCTGGCGCTATGCTTGGCCGAGTCATCAACCGCATCAGGAGACCCCATGGGACAGACCATCAGCTTCACCCGCCCCGACGGCCACACCGTGCAAGGCTATCTGGCCGAACCGGCGAATGCGGCCAACGCCCCCGCCATCGTCGTGATCCAAGAGTGGTGGGGCTTGAATGACCAGATCCGGGGCGTGGCTGATCGGCTGGCTCGTGCGGGCTACCGTGCCCTGGTGCCCGACCTCTACCGCGGCCAAGCCACCGTGGAGGCTGAAGAGGCCCACCACCTGATGAACGGCCTGAACTTTGGCGACGCGGCCAGCCAAGACATTCGCGGTGCGGTGCAGTACCTGAAGCAAGCTTCGGCCAAGGTCGGCATCACCGGCTTTTGCATGGGCGGCGCGCTGACGGTGCTGGCGCTGGGCGCCACACCCGAGGCCGATGCCGGTGTGGTCTGGTATGGCTACCCGCCGTTGGAATACGTGAACGCGGGCGCCATCAAAGCGCCGGTGCTGGCCCACTGGGCCGAGCAAGACGCCTTTTTTGCGCCCGAGGGGGTGACGGCACTGGGCCAGGCCTTTAAGGAGGCGGGTGTGGTGCACGAGTTCCATCACTACCTGGCTCACCATGCCTTTGCCAACGAGACAGCGACGGGGGCTACGCGCTTGCCGCAAACCCAATACGACGCGGCCTGGGCACAAGTGGCATGGGACCGCACGCTGCGCTTCTTGGGTCAGCACTTAGGCTGACCACACCGCTTACTTGGCCGTTAAGTCCATGCGCAGCCCGCCGGGCTGCATCAAGGGTGCATCGGCCTCTAGCGTTTCTGACGGGGCTGCAGCCAAGGCTTCGGCGGCGTTGCGCACAATGCGGGGGCTGATGATGACCACCGTCTCGGTGACACTGCTCACGTCTTCGGTGGACGAGAAGAACTTGCCCACCCCAGGCACCTCGCGCAGCAGCGGCACACCGCTGTTGCGGCGGGTCACATTGCGCTTGATCAGGCCACCAATGAAGATGCTCTGGCCGTCTTCACACAGCAGTTGGGTCGTCACCTCGGTGCTCTTCTTCGAAGGAATGCCCAGGGTGATGGTCGCCGAGCTGACCTCGGGGTGAATCTGCATCAAGACACGGCCTTGCTGGTCCACCGAAGGCGTGACCTTGAGGATCACACCCGTGTCCAAGAACTGAATGCTCTCGCTGGTGACTTGGTTGGTGGTGGTGGTGACCTTGTGGCCGATGCGGTCGCCGATGACGGCCGAGGCCTGCTGGTTCTCTAGGGCCAAAAGCCTTGGCGTGGACAAAGTCTGCACCCGGCCGTTCGCCGACAAGGCCGACAAGTAGGCATTCAGGTTGTCATTGACCAGGTTGAAGAACAAGCCTGCAGAACCCTTGTTGGCCAGGCCTTGCGTGCCCAGCTTCGATAAGCCGCTGCTGCCAAAGACGCGCGACCAATCCACGCCGAAGGTCTCGTTTTTGTCCAGCGTGATCTCCAAGATCCGCGCTTCAATCAGGATCTGCTTAGGCTCGGCGTCGACTTCTTTGAGCAAGGCCTCAACGCGACTCATGAACTCGGGCTGATCCTCCACCAGCAAGAGATTGCGCTCAATCAACGGCGTGATCTTGCCGTTGCGCGACAGGTGCTTGGCCAGCAACTCGGCCACCTGCTTGGGGTTGGAGTACTGCACCTTGAAGGACCGCACCACGGTGCCTCCGGCCACGCTGATCGCACCCAGGTCTTTGCGGTCAACGATGAAGTAAGTGCCGTGGCGATACTCGGCGGCATAGCCCGCCGCCTCGGCCACCGACTGAATGGCCTGTGGAATGGCCATGTCGTAGAGGTTGATGGAGACCTGGCCTTCGACGCCTTTGCTCAGCACGATGTTGAGCCGCTCTTGGCGCGAGAGCATGTCAAAGACTTCGCGCAGCGCCATGTCTTGCAGCTTGAGCGTCACGACGCCCGTCTTTGCGGGGGCTGCGCTCTCGGCCGCGCCCTTGCTGCGTGCCTTGTTGCGGGCTTCAGCCTGTTGCACCGCCAGGGCCAGCCACAGTGCAGCGGCCACCGCCCATCGCCAAGCGGGGTGGTGCGGGGGCTGAGAAATACGCGTGAAGATCATGGTGCGGCGGGCGTGTCCAACACGGCCGTGACATGACGGCCTTGCTTGACGAAGAGTGCCCGGTCTTCATGCACCGCTATCAGTCGATATCCCTGGACCAGACCGCCTATTTCCACCACTTGCTCGCCCACCACCATGGAGCGCGGGCCTGCAGCCACCAGAGCGCGCAGCTTCGGTGGGGTGTCCGCCACACTGTCGGCGGCTGGCGTGGCCGCGCGAACGCTGCCGAAGGGGTCGTGGCTGGGCCGAGTGGGCAGCGGCAGACTGGCGGGCGGGCTGGAGCTGGGCACGGCCTCCAGGCGCACGCTCAAGCTGTTGTCGGGCTCCACCTGGGCTGCCCAGCGTGTCGGCTGCAAGGGCATGTCCAGGCTGGCCAGGCTGTGCTGCACGGCCAGTACGTCGGCGTAGCGGCCCTTTAAGGTCAAGCTGATGCGAGGCAGGCTGTCCGCTACCTCGGTGGCCGTGAGCGCGCCCAAGGTGACGTGGTGTTGGTCGGCCGTGCGCTGCAACTGGCTGCGCCATGCCCCCAAGCGTTCGGGCTGGTGGGCGGACTTCATGGCCTGCTCGCTGTCTTGCAGAAGGGCCAAGGCATGACGGGCCTCTGCGATATCGGCGCTGAGGTCCGGTGCCACCATCTGGCTTTGAGTCAGGCGCTCTGCCTGGGCCTTGCGCCACTGCTGCCACGGGCCACGCAGTCCCAGCAGCCAAACCTCTAGCAGTGCAAACAGCAGCAGGGCCGTGAGCAAGGCCCAACGGGCTTTGGGGTCGAGGCTGCTAAAGCGTTGGCTGAGTTGCTCCATCAAGGTCGTTCTCCTGATGAAGCGGCAGGCGCTGCTGGGCGGGTGACCACCCGCACCAGCAGCTCAAAGCGCTGGCTGGTGGCGCCAGGTGCGCCTTCAGGCTTGACGCCCAGGAGTTGCACCTGCGTGACCTGTGGATGGCTCCGCAGCAACGCCACGGCTTGGCCCAGCGTGGCTTCGTCAACGGTTTGGCCTTGCAAGTTCAACCCTGCAGCCTCGCCCGAGGTGGCCTCCAGCGTCGCGTCGGTTAGGCGCAGGCCGGTGGCTGGCAAGGCGGCCAGCACAGAGGGCAGCAAGCCCACGGGCGCGACTGGGGCGCTCGTCGGTGAGGACGCTGAGGGTGCACTCGCCTGCGCGATCGAGGCCTGCAGCTCGGTCAGTTCCGTGCGCTCGGCTCGGGCCTTGTCTTGCAGCGGCTGCCATTGGGCTTTCCAGGCACGCTCTTGGGCCAGGCCGCGCTCTATCCACAGCCGCGCGCCTAGAGCGGACAGCACCAACAGCGCCACCCCCAAGGCCCAGCTGCGCTGGCGTCGGCGCTGCGCTCGAAGCGCCCGGTAGGCGTTTGGGATCAGGTCCATCTCATGCATGGCTGCTCCAACCCCGCAAGGCCAAACCAGTGGCCACGGCCACGCTGGCAATCGGCTCCAAAGCCTCGCGCTCCAGCGGGCTCAAGGCGGACTCAAAGGTGGTGAAAGGGTCCATCACCTTGACCGGTAGCGAGAGGCGCTTTTGCAGCAACTGATCGACCCCTGGGTAGCGGCTGACGCTGCCGCATAAGTACACCTGATCGATGCCCTGGCCGCGGCTGCGCGAAGCGGTGTAGACCAAGGTGCGGTTGATCTCGCTGACCAAGAGCCCCAACTCGGGTTGCAGCACTTCGATCAAGGCTTGGGTGAACTCGTCGTCATTCGCATGGTCTTCCACCAAGCCCATCTTCAGCAGCAGCCGCTGGGCGGTGTCGGGGTCCAGTTCCAGCGCGCGGGTCAGGCGGGCCAGCAGCACGGACTCGGCAAAAGCAATCTCTCGGTCTAGCACCAGGCGGCGGCCCCAGACCACGCTGACATGGCTGCGCTGGCGGCCAAAGTTGATCAGCAGCGCATGGGGATATCGGTCAGGCCCGCCGCCTTGGTTGGAGTAACCCGTCAGGCGGGCCAGGGCCACCGGGCCGACTTCCAACGCGACAGGCTCTAGGCCGGCGGCCTCCAGGTGGGCCAAGTGGGCGTCGACAGCCGCCGGCTTAGCCACGGCCACCAGCGCTTCGCGCTGGCTGTCGGCCGCGTGGCTGCGGATGGGCACATAGTCCATCACCATCTGCGGGGCCTCGCCCTGCAGCCGTGTGAGCACGGCTTGGGTGACGGCGGCGTCCATGTCTTCGGGGCTGGGGCCAACGGCCACCGGAAAGATGCGCACCTCATCGGCAGGCAAGCAACTCACCACCTGCCGCCCGGAGAAGCCATGCTGCTGCAAGCCTGCTTGCAGCCACTGACGCCACGCGGCCTTGCGGCTCAGCAGCTCGTCACGGTGGCCAGGGTAGGGTAAGTGGGCGGCCGCCACCAGGCGCGGCCCTTTCAAGCCTTGCTCGAACTGCACCAAGCGCACCCCATCTTGACCCAGCTCCAGGCCCATGGGGGCGGCACGCCAATGCTTGGCATGTGCCCAGGCGGGGAGGGTGAGAGTGGGGAGGTTCATGAGCGCGAGTGGCGGGTGGATGCGGCGGGCAGCCTGGCCACACCGAAGCTGCCAAGCCGCTCCCCGTCATTTCGGCCGCTGGGCGGCAGACTTGACGCTACTCATACTCGATGGTCAGCTCCGGGGGCGCCGTCAGGGATTCGCGGCTGCCAAACACGAGCGTGTTGGCCTCGGTATTGGGGAGGCGTATCAACACACCGTAGTTGTTGTCACTGTTGGCAACCCAGGCTGCCACCCAGTCTTTGGCCTCGAACTCCACCACCGTGTTGGCCTTGGAGTCCTTGGGCAAGGTGATCGTGCGGGGCTGCAGGGCCGTGTATACACCAGCGCCAGGGATGAACCAGTTCTCCGAGGCCGTCCGCCTCGTCCAGCTGACGCTGCTTTCCTCCCAGGCGTTCTCGTTGCGGCGGGCATAGAGATCAACGGCCCGTGGGGTGGGGGCATCGCCCGCCAGGCCTGCAAAGGTGAGGCGCAGCGTGGCTGACTTGATGGTCTTTCCGGCGGCAATGCTGCCCGTGTCGAACAACATCACCATGCGCAACTCTCTGGCGCTGTTGAGCACCCTGAGGGTGTTGGAGACACCGTCATTCAAACTGGGGGAAGCTTCAGACAAGGTGGCATCAGCCACCGGCACCAGGGTCAGCTTTTGTTTCGGCAAGGTCCAGCCGCACGGTGGGTGAAAGCTCACCGTTAAGCGGGGCCGCAGCGCGGGCGTCTGATAGTCGCTGCTGGCCAGGTTTAAGGACTGCAGCTTGACCGCCCGCAGCAACAGCCCCTGGTTGGGCCAGCGGCCCTTCACCCACCCGTCCACCAGGTCGGTGAGGTTCCAACTCATCCACCCTTGCCCTTGTGTATCCGTCGAGACGATGGCGCTAGGGTGCGCATCGCCCGGGCTGCGTACCCAGGGCGCTGTGCCGTTGCGGCTGCTCACGGTGGCGCTTTCGAGCCAGTCACTTTGAATGCGATGCGCGCTGACCGTGCCGCTACCTTGCAGGTCGGTGATGCGCATGCTCAGTTGTGCGGCACTGATGTGGCTGCCCTCAGGAATGCTGCTCAGGTCAAAGGCCATCAGCGCATCGGTGCCGTTGGGTCGAAGCGTCAAGGTGGTGGCGTCGGGCTCGGGGCTGGATGTGCCTGCCCTCAAGCTGGTGTCTTGCCCGGCCGGGCCGGGTTGCAGCACCAAGGTTTGGGCGGTGGCGCGATGCATCACGACCTTGCTGCGGGTCAACATCACGCGGGCCTCGCCAAAGCGGCCTTGGGCGCTGATGTCCATCGGGCTGCCGCTCTTTTCCGATGCATAGGCGCTGTAGCTGGCGCCGTCAAAGGCCCTGTCTTCGACAGGATTGTTTTTGTGCGGATAGTCGCCACCGCAGCCTCGGAGGTGGGCCTCATGAACCACGCGGTGCAGGCCGGCCTCAGCGGCGGCGCGGGCCTTGTCCGCATCTCCTTGCCGCGTTTCGCTCGCGACGTTGAGGTGACCTTCGCGGAGCGTCAGATAAGCCGCGCCAGCCACCATGGACAGCAATAGCAACACCGGCAGCAGCAAGAAACCGTGTTGCCGCGATTTCATTCCAACAGCCCCTTGAGACGGATGGATTGCGACAGGATGGGGCCTTCCGAGCCATCGGCCAGGGTGAGCGCCACGGAGAGCTGGGCCATCGGGGTGTCCAAAGCAGACTGCGTTTCCGGGATGCTGATGCCCAGGTGGCTGACACGGTCGGCGATGACCTCGCCGCCGCTGCACCCGCTGGCGCTGGTGGTGGTCTCTACCAAGGCTTTGGCGTCATTGATGCAGAAGCGCTTGGGCGCCAACCACAGACCGGTGTCGCCCGTGGCGTCAGGCAGCAAGCTGCCCACCGTGGCGGCACGCGCTGCCGCTTGCAGGCGCTGCATCACAAACTCGGTCTGAATCCTTTGCTCGTTGGTGCCGCTGAGTTCGACCTTGCTCTCAGTGGCCAAGCGGGCGACATGGGCCAGGGCTGCCAGTAGCAATGCCCCCATGGCGGTCGCCAAGCACAGCTCAATCAGCGTGAAGCCGTGTGCTGGTGGACGCAGCCGGTGGTCACGACTCATAGCCATTTAGACCGCAAGGCCACCAGTCCGCTTTCGCTGGGGGCGCCTTCCCAGGCTACCCGGATGCGCAGCAGTCCGGTGTCGGCGGCCATGGCGCCGCTGCCGTTGGTGCGGTAGATGGTGACCAGCCTCCTGGATGAACCCGGAGGATCGGACAGGGCAAGACTGATAGAGCTTGCCGTGTTGCCGCCTGAAGCCTGGGTCTGGGCGAACAGCACACTGTAGGGTTTGGCCAGCACCTCGTCCAGTTTGCTTTGCAGGGACAGCGCTTGGGTGCTTTGATCGTTGGCGACCTGTTGGCCCATCAGACCGCTGCTGAGGGCTTGCAGGGACGGCGCCAGCAAGACGGCCACCATCACCGTGGCCAGCACGGCTTCTATGTAAGCCAAACCACGGTGGCTGCGGTTCGCGCTCATGGGCCACTCACCCGGCCGGTGACGGGCCAGAGGGTCAGGCTTTGCGCTTGCTCTCCCATGTTCAGTACAACTTGGCTACCGCGCTGCGGAACGCCTTTGTCCTTGGTGGCGGCCACGTCGCAAGCCTCACTGATGGCGCCGGAGGCGTCGAAGACCAAGCCCTGGTAGCTGCGGCCGTTGCTGGTCAGCACTTGGGCATTGAGCCCCACCTGTTGCGTTTGCGACCGTTGCGTCAAGTCCAGCACAAAGGGGCGACCAGTGCGGGGGTCAACCAGTGGGCTACCCGGGCTCGTGCAGGTGCCCAGCATGATCTTCAGGGTGTGGGCCTGCGTCTCCATGTCTACGAGTACCGGGGTGGCTCTTTGCAAGGCTTCGTTGCGGGCAAAGCGCAAGGCCGATTTGACCTCTGCCGTGGCTGTGTCGAGTCGGTCCGCCTCGGTGGAGGAGAGCTGCGGTATGGCCGTGGCGGCCAGTGCCGCCATCAGCAAGATCACCACCAGCAGTTCGGCCAGGGTAAAGCCCTGGGTGCGCATGAGCGTTGCTCAGTGGGCCATCAGCGAGTCGAATAAGCTCGACCGTCGCTGCCGAGGGCGTTGCTGTTCATCACGAACTGGCCGGAGACAGAGTCATAGGCCCAGCCGCCCGTGGCTGACGAGGGTGCGATCACTGCCCCGGTCGAGGTGACCGTGATTTGGGCAACGGTGCTGCCGCGCTGATTGATCGGCTCGTTGGGGATGCCTCTGCGTACATAGGGGCCATACTTGAAGGCGCCGCCACCCTGTGTACAGGCTTGGCCAGCAGCATTGGTGTAGAGCGTGAGCTGATCGACGAAGGCCTGAGCCGTGTCCGCAGCACCAGTGCCAGCCGTTCCGGCCGTACAAGTCGCGCCAGTGCTGGCCTTGTCGCCAGGGTAGCTAGCATGTTGCGCCTTGTACAACTCGATTGCATTGCGCATGGCCGCCAAGTTGGCATCCAAAGCGGCTTCTTGAGTGTCGGTGGTGGCGCTGTTGAACTGCGGGATCACGATGGCCGCCAGGACAGCCAAAATGATGACCACGATCAACAGTTCCACCAAGGTGAAACCACGTCGCAGTGCGTGCAGGACAGTGTTTTTCATTTCTAGGGCTCCGCAATTCTTGGGGCATGGGGCGCAAGATGCCTCACAGGGGCTATCGGCGGACAAGGCGCAAGGCTTGAGTCAAAACTCGGCCTGAGTAGGGAAAAGGTCGCACAAGCCCGCATGGGTGTCTCCTTAGCGAATGGCTCGGCTGAGCTTGAAGATGGGCAGGATCAGCGAGGCCACGATCAGGCCGATCAAGGCGCCCATCACCAGCAGCATCACCGGCTCCGCTAGGCGTGAGACCAGGGCCAGGCGCTTGGCCAGTTCACGCTCGTAGTGCTCGGCGATCCGTGTCATCACCGTGGCCAGGTTGCCGGTGCGCTCGCCCGTGTGGATCATCTGCTGCACCATGGGTGGCATCAAGTCGCTGCGCTCAAAGCCCTGGGCCAGACCTGAACCTTCGGTGACTTGTTGCCGCAAGTCCAGCAGAAAGCCGCGAAAGACGCGGTTACCCACCAGGTCCTGGCAGGCTCGGAGTGCTTCCACCAGCGGTACGCCGTGGCTGAGCGACATGCCCAAGACCCGCAAGGTTTGGCTCAGGTAGACCTGCACATAGATTTGGCGCAGGCCAGGGAAGCTGAGTTTCAAGCGGTCGATGCGCAGCCGAGTTTCGTCTTGCCGCCACAGCAAGGCCCCCAACAAGCCCAAGGTGGCGAGGCCAAGCAACAACCATGGCCAGCGGTGCAGCAGCAGATCGGAGAGCTGCATCAAAAAGCGTGTCGTCCAGGGCAGTTGGTCATGAATCTGCTCGAACAACACCGCGAATTTTGGGAACACCCCCACCAGCACAAACACGATGGTGCCAGCGGAGAACAATGTCAAAAAGGCCGGGTAGGACAGGGCCGAGGTCAACAAGCTGCGCAGCCGCTCGCTCTTTTCATCCAAGTCCAACAGTTGCCGCAAGACCTGGGGCAAGAAGCCACCACGCTCACCCGCCGCGACCAGAGCAACATAGGTGGCCGGGAAGAAGCTCGGATGCTGGGCCATGGCCTGGGACAGCGGCTGCCCTTCCAGTACGTCGGTCAACAAGCGTTGCAAGATCTCGGCCATCTCGGGGTCACGCTCTTGCTCGCTCAGCTCTTTGAGGCCCTCGTGCAGGCTGACGCCCGTGTCTTGCAAAAGCAAGAGTCGCTCGGTGAATAGCAAGCGCTCGGCCAATCCCGGCCGGCGCAGGCGCAGGCCTTGAGCAGCCCCTTTCTGAGCGCTGTCCACCGCAGGCCGTGGGGTGCTGGGCGTGCCCTTGTGGAGGTCGATGGCCATGGCTTAGTGCACTTCGTCAGGCATCGTGGATCACCCGGGCCACTTCTTCCAGCGTGGTGCGGCCTTCCAGGGCGCGCTGCACGCCGTCGTCATACAGCGTCTTCAAGCCCTGGGCTTTGACCACCTGGCTCAGGCGTTCGCGCGAGGCGCCCTTGGCGACCTCGGTTTGCAGCACCTCGTCCATCACCAGCAACTCGTGAATACCCAGGCGGCCTTTGTAGCCGGAGTCATAGCATTCGCCGCAGCCCCGGCCACGGGCCAGGCGGATGGGCTGCTCGGTGCTCCAACCATGCCGCGCCACGATCTCTGGTGCGGCCAAGAATGAGGTCTTGCAGGCGGGGCACACCTGGCGCACCAAGCGCTGCCCAACCACGCCCACCAGGGCCGAGGCCAGCAGGTAGGGCTCCACCCCCATGTCGGTGAGCCGGGACACGGCGCCCAGCGCATCATTGGTGTGCAGGGTGGAGAGCACCAAGTGGCCGGTCAAGGCGGCCTGCACGGCGATCTCGGCGGTTTGCTTGTCGCGGATCTCACCCACCATCACCACGTCTGGGTCTTGCCGCAGCACGTGCTTGAGCATGCGGGCAAAGTTCAGGCCAATGGCTTCGTTGACTTGGTTCTGGTTGATGATGTCGAGCTGATACTCCACCGGGTCTTCGATGGTGACGATGTTCGTCTCCATGCTCTTGAGGTGGTTGATGGCGGCGTAGAGCGTGGTGGTCTTGCCGCTGCCGGTGGGGCCGGTGGCCAAGATCAGGCCGTGGCTGCGGGTCAGCAAGTGGCGGAAGGTGTCCAGGTTGTGCACGCTCATGCCCAGCTTGCCGACATCGAGGATGGACTGGTTTTTGTCCAGCACGCGCAGCACGACTTTCTCGCCGTGAATGCCGGGCAGCGACGAGAAACGCAAGTCGACCGTGCGGCCTTGGGTGGCCACTTGGATGCGGCCATCTTGGGGCAGGCGGCGCTCGGCAATGTCGAGGTTGGCCATCACCTTCAGGCGCGAAACAATGGCCGGGTGCAACTCGGCGCGTGGCGTCATCACTTGGTAGAGCACACCGTCGACCCGAAAGCGCACGCGGGAGCGGCCGCGGGTGATCTCGATGTGGATGTCACTGGCCTTGTCGCGAATGGCGCGTTGGATCAGGCCGTTCACCAGGTTGATCACTGGGCTGCCGCCGGCCAGATGATCAATCTCGGTGTAGTCGTCGGGGATCTGGCTCTCGATCAGCTCCAGATCGTCTTGCTGGGCTTCCAGCAATTCAGGCGTGAAGTCGGTGCCGTCAAAGGCCTCGGCCAGGTGGCGAACAATGTCCTCGCGTCGGGCCAGCACCACGCGCACGGTCAGGCCGGTCAGGGCCGTGATCTCGTCGAAGACTGGAATGGCCTGCGGCTCGGCCGTGGCCACGGTCAAGGTTTGGTGCACCTTGAACAGCGGCAGCACTTGCAGGCGACGCGCGGTGGCCTCAGACAGCAGGCCTGCCGCAGACTTCTCATACAAACCCGTGCGCAGGCTCACTGTCGGCAAGCCCAGTTGCTCACCTAAGGCACTGAGCAGGTCTTGCTCACTGATCCAGCCTTTCTCCACCAAGATTTGGCCGACCCGCCGCCCGCTTTCTTGCTGGGCCTGCACGGCCAAGGCCATGCGTTCGGGGGTCAAGAGTTGGCGGCGCAGCAGGATGTCGCCAAGGCGGCCCAGTGAGGAGGGTGTTTCAGCCTGCGGTGGCGCCGCGCTGGGGTTGTCAGCCGCCGCCATGGAGAGTTGTTCGGCATAGCCCGTGAGCACGATGATTTGCTTGACCAACTCATGGGCATTCACCAGCTCTAGCTTGCCGCCGAAGGCACTGACCTGCGCGCTGGTGTCCAGCAGGATCTCCAAGGCCCTGCCACCCAGGGCCTGGGTGCGAGAGAGGTCCAGCACGAGCTGGATGTGGCGCGCAGCCAAGCAATCGCTCAAGGCTGCTTGCAGGGCTTGCAGCGCGGCATCTTGAATCAGCGAGCCCGGCGGTGACAGATACGTCATCGCGCCGAAGCGGCTCGTGGCGATGCTGTCATCCATTCGTGGTCGTGGGGGCAGGCGTGGTGGGCGCGCGGCGGATGCTGAAGCGGCTCATCCACTCGGGGGGCGGGTCGGTCTCACAGAGCTGACGAAAGACGGCCACCACCGTGGGGTCGAGCTGGGTGCCCGTGACACGGTCGATCTCGCGCATCGCGTCTTCATGCGGGCGCCCGGCGCGATAGGCACGCGAGCTGGTGATGGAGTCGTAGGTGTCGGCCACGGCAATGATGCGGGCATGCAGCGGAATCCGCTCGCCCTTCAAGCCATGCGGATAGCCCGTGCCGTCCCACTTTTCTTGGTGATGGCGGGCTCCGGGTACGGCATCGGCCAGGTAGTCGATGTGGCGCAAAATCTCGTAGCTGCGCTCGGGGTGCACCATGATGAAGGCGTACTCATCGGCGGTCAGGCGCGCGGGCTTGCACAACACGGCGTCGGGGATGCCGATCTTGCCCACGTCGTGCAGCAGCGAGCCCCAGTAGAGGTTCTCCAGGTCTTTGTCGCGGATGTCCATGGCGCGGCCAATTTCCATGGAGAGGTGGTGCACGCGCTCGCTGTGACCCCGGGTGTAGGGGTCTTTGGCTTCCACGGCCTCGACCAAGGCGGCGGCCATTTGGCGGGTGAAGTCGGAGAGCTGCTGCACCATGGACATGGCTTGCACCAGCCGGGTGAGTTGGCTGGCCAGCACATCAGCCAGGCGCCGGTCGCTGTTGCTGAAGTCGGGCTTCTGCCGGTGGTTCAACAGCACCAGCATGGCGTCGACATGGCTCTCGCAGCGCACCGGACAGGCGAGGATTTTGTAGGGCATGTCGGTGAAGATGTAGGCCCGGCGTGCGTCGGCCATGTCATTCATCACCAAGGTCTCGCGCGTGGCCTGCACAAAGCGGTAGAGGTCGCCGCGCATCTCCACCAGCACCAGGTCCAGGTTGTGGATGGGCTGGCTCAGGGCCATGGCCGAGATGCACTGGTTTTTGTTGGGGCGCACAAAGGCCACCACGTCCACATCCAGGTGGTTGGCGCAACTGGTCAGCAGGCTTTGGATCACCACCTCTTGCGAGCCATGGCGCCGCACTTGCTCGTCCACGCCGTAGACCAGGTGCAGTTCGTCATAGCGTTCGGCCAGCTCGGCGGTCATGCCATTGAGGTCGGTCTTGAGCTGCAGCTCATCGGCCATGGCCGTGGAGAGGTCGTCCAATGCTTCGGCCAAGGCGTCCAAGTCACTGGGATGGTCGTCCTGACTCCACGGAATGGTCAGCCACCTAATGAAGCGCCCTGAGGCATCCACAGGTCGGTAGGCCAAGCCTTGCCCGTCCGCCAGGGTGTCCACCCCCAGTCCGCCACCGTCAAAGCGCCAGCGCAGGGTGCCGCCATGGTGCTCGGGCAAGGCGGCCGCCAGCTGGGCAGAGACCGTGTCGTCTGCCGACCAGACGGGCATACCGTGCTCATCACAGATCACCAACGATGGCGCCGAAGGGCTGGCCCGCTTCCACCAACGGTGGTAGCGCGGCAGGTCGAGGTCGCGCAAAAAGAGTTCAGCCATGGAAGTCTCCAAATCCAGTCACGGCTTCATGTGCCAAGGTGGCCACCAAAAGGCGGGGGCTCAATGGTTTCTCTAGAAAGTGCACCCGGTGAAGGGCACCCACCCAGTGGCGCTCTTCGCGTTCGGTCATGGAAGTCATGACGTAGATGGGGTAGTCGCGGGCAGGCCATTCCGCTTCTATGGCCCCCACCAGCTCTCGGCCATTCATGCGTGGCATCTGGATGTCGGTGATCACGGCAGTGGGCGGCTCGGTTGCCTTTCTCAGCCACTCCAAGGCGACCTGGCCATCGGGCGCCCAGGTCACTTGCCAGCCGGCCTTTTCCAGCGTGAGCTTGAGGACTCGCGCGACCGAGGGCTCATCGTCAACGATGAGGACATGCTTCATGCGGCCGCTCCTTCCAAGTAGAGCGCTGGGATCTTGCGCAAGCGGAGGATGAACTCCGTCCCGACGCCGGGCTGACTTTGCACCTGCAGCGTGCCGTGGTGTAGCTCCACAATTTGGCGGGCCAGATAGAGGCCCAGTCCATGGCCGCTGCGGCTGCTGTCGCCGGTGATGCGATAGTGCTTGTCAAAAATGTGGGGCAGGTGTTCGGCCGACATGCCCACGCCGGTGTCGCGCACGCGGATTTCCAAGTTGTCGTCATCCACCTCGACTGCGCTGAGCACCACCTCACCGCCGGGCCGGTTGTACTTGATGGCGTTGGACAGCAAGTTGTTCAGCGCGATCCGCAGCAGGTCTTTGTCCAGCGAGGCCATGCCCAGGTTCAGGGGCGCGTCGATAGTGAAGCCCAAGCCTTGGCCGATAGCGCTTTGGCGTTGGGCCTCGAAAGAGCTGTGCAGCAGGTCATGCACATTGACGCGGGCCGTGCTGAGGCTGATGGCACCGGTCTCCAGCTTGGAGATGTTGAGCAGGTTGTTGATCAGGCTGCTCATGCGGTCGACCTCGGCTGCAATCACGTTCACGGCTTCGATGCGCAGGGCCTCGTCATCCCCGCCCGAGTCCAGCAGCAGCTCGCTATAGGCCTTGAGGCTGTTCAGCGGTGTCTTCAGCTCGTGCGAGACATTGGCCACAAACTCGGCGCCAGCCGCCACGGCCATGCGCTGGCGGGTGGTGTCGCGCACGGTGATCAAGGTGCCATAGACCTGGCTGGCATCGTGAGGCGCCACCAAGGGTGTGCCGGCCAACTCCAGGCTGCGGGCGGTGTCGCCCGTGACCTCGATCTCTACCTTGGCGGGGCGGATCTGCGGGCGGCTATGGCTCAAGCGCTGGCTTTGGATGAAGGCCAGCACTTCAGGCTGCTCGCACCATTCGTGCGGGGCGTGGCCGTAGATGTTGCTGGGCTTCACGCCCAGCAGCGGTTCGATCTTGGCATTGGCCAGGGCCGGCAGGCCTTCGCCATCCAGCACGATCACGCCATCGGGAAAGAGATGGATCACCGCCTCGGCACGGTTCTTTTTGTAGGCCAGCAAGCGGTGCATGGCCAAGGTTTCCAGGCTCTTGCCCTCCAGGCCTTTGAAGTGTTGTTCGCAAACTTGCAGGCTGTGCTGAAAGTGTTGGGCAAAGGCCTGGGCGCCCTGCCAGCCCGTGGGCATGGGCAGGCCTTTGAGATCCAGCCGCGCAGCCCAGGCCTGCAAGGCGGTTTGCATCTGCACCAGGGGCTTGGCCTCACGCCGGGCCAGCAGCAAGAGCACGCCCATCAGCAGCGCAATGGGCAGGGTCAGGGCCAGGCGGGTGCCGGAGGTGAGTGCCGTCCAGCGCAAGGTGGGGGGGGCATAGCCCAAGCGGACAAAACCCGCCAGGGCTTCTTGGCGCAGCACCGGGGCCTGGAACTCCAGCCACTCTTTGCCATGCTGTTCATCCTGGAGGCGCTGGCTAGAGAACCATTGGGCGGGCTCGGTGGCCAGCGCTGACGGCGGCGGCGTGACGCCCGGCCGCGCGGCGCTGGCTTGGGGCTGCCCTTCCGGGCTGACCCACAGCACATAGGCGAGGTCGCCGTCAGCGTTGGCACGGAGCAGGCCGTCCAAAAAGGCATTGCGGCCTTGGCTGGCGCTGAGCTTGTCAGGCGTCAAGGCGCTCAGGCTGCGCGACAGCAGCAGGCCTTCTGAGCGCTGTGCTTGCGCGCGCTCTTGGAGCTCAGCCTGGGCTGAGCCCAGGCCAACGGCGGCCATGGCGCAGAGTGTCGCCACCACCATCCACAAGCCCGCACGGTCGAGTTTCATCATCCCTTTGCCCAGTCTTGACCCGTCTGGCGGCCCCGAATGGAGGCGCCAGTCCCTGTGTCGTCATCGGCTTGTGCGCGCCAAGCTTGAAGCGCGCAGCACGAAGCCCTTCTAGGCTAGAGGGAAAGTGGGGGCCGCAGTGGGGGGTGAAGCGGGGCGAAGCTGGCCTAGTTCAGCGCATGAAAAACGGCGCCCGCAGGCGCCGTGAATGCTGGATGCCCCTGAGGAGCCGAGGGTATTCAGTGGCGGAAGTGCCGCACGCCCGTGAAGACCATGGCAATGCCGCGCTCGTCGGCGGCGGCAATCACCTCTTCGTCGCGCATGGAGCCACCTGGCTGGATGACGCAAGACGCCCCGGCGTCGACCACCACGTCCAGGCCGTCGCGGAAGGGGAAGAAGGCGTCGCTGGCGACGGCCGAGTTCACCAGGGTCAGGCCGGCGTTCTCAGCCTTGATGGAGGCGATGCGGGCCGAGTCGATGCGGCTCATCTGGCCCGCACCCACGCCCAAAGTCATGCCGCCCGCGCAGAAGACGATGGCATTGCTCTTGACGTACTGGCCCACCGTCCAAGCGAACATCAGGTCTTGCAGTTGCTGGGCCGTGGGCTGCAGCTTGGTGACGACCTTCAGGTCGCTGGCCTTCAGGAAGTGGTTGTCGGCGGTTTGCACCAGGATGCCTGAGCCCACGCGCTTCACATCTTGGGCATTGCGGCCTTGGTCCCAGGGGCGGGCGCCGCCTGGGGGCAGGGCGATCTCCATCAGGCGCACATTGGCCTTGGGCGCGAAGATGGCGCGGGCTTCGTCGGTGAAGGCGGGGGCCATCAGCACTTCGACGAACTGCTTGGCCACCAGTTGGGCGGCGGCCGCGTCCACAGGGCGGTTGAAGGCGATGATGCCGCCAAAGGCGCTGGTCGGGTCGGTCTTGAAGGCCTTGCTGTAGGCCTCGGCGGCGTCCACACCCACGGCCACGCCGCAGGGGTTGGCGTGCTTGATGATGACGCAGGCGGGGGCCTCAAAGCTCTTGACGCATTCCCAGGCGGCGTCGGCGTCGGCGATGTTGTTGTAGGACAGCTCTTTGCCCTGCAGCTGCTTGCCGGTGACCAGCGCGCCGGGAGCGGGGAAGAGGTCGCGGTAGAGCGCGGCGGTTTGGTGGCTGTTCTCGCCGTAGCGCAGGTCTTGCACCTTCACAAAGGTGCTGTTCATCTGGGCGGGATATTCGGCCAGGGCGCCGTCGTCTTGGCGGGCCGACAGGTAGTTGCTGATGGCCGCGTCGTACTGGGCAATGCGGTTGAACGCGGCCACGCTGCAGGCAAAGCGGGTGGCGGTGCTGGTGTGGCCGCTGGCCTTCAGCTCGGCCAACACGCCGGCGTATTGGCCGGCGTCGGTCAGCACGGTGACGTCTTTCCAGTTCTTGGCGGCAGAGCGCACCATGGCCGGGCCGCCGATGTCGATGTTCTCGATCGCCTCTTCCAAGGTGCAGCCGGGCTTGGCCACCGTGGCTTCAAAGGGGTAGAGGTTGACCGCCAGGATGTCGATGGTGGCAATGCCGTGCTGGGCAATGGCGGCCATGTGCTCGGGCAGGTCGCGGCGGGCCAGCAGGCCGCCGTGGATGGTGGGGTGCAGGGTCTTGACCCGGCCGTCCAGCATCTCGGGGAAGCCGGTGTGCTCGGCCACCTCGGTGACGGGCAGGCCCGCGTCGGCCAGCAGCTTGGCGGTGCCACCGGTGGACAAAAGGCGAACGTTCAGGCTGTGCAGTTCGCGGGCGAATTCGAGGATGCCAGTTTTGTCTGACACCGAAATCAGGGCAGTGAGTTGAGCCATGTGGGGCCTAGGGTTGGATTGAAAAACGAATTACTTGATGAGCTTGTGGTCCAGCAGCTTGCGGCGCAGGGTGTTGCGGTTGATGCCCAACCACTCAGCGGCCTTGCTTTGATTGCCTTCGGCTTGGCGCATCACTACTTCGAGCAGCGGCTTCTCCACGGTCAGGATCACCATGTCGTGCAGGGAGTGGGGTTCGGAGCCGTGCAGGTCGGCGAAATACTGGTCCAGCGTTTCGCGGACGCATTCTTCAATGCTCTTCTTGCTCATGGTGTGCTTTGGGGCAGGCGGCGGGTGAGTGGCTGCATGCGACTCAGGCCTGCTGTTCAAGGAGATCGTGATTGGCCGCTTCAGCGACAGGAAGATGAGTGTGCTGCTCGGCCAGTTGGGCAAAGTAGTCACTGACGGCCTGCCATTGACGCTGGCTGTCATCCAAAAGGTTCATGGTCTGCCGAAAGGCTTCGCCACCCGGCAGGCCTTTGACGGCCCAGCCGATGTGTTTACGGGCACTGCGCACGCCAGCGTCTTCACCGTACAGGCTGTAGTGGTCGAGCAAGTGCTCGGTCAGCCAGTGATGCACATCACGGGTCAGGGGCGCTGGGCGCAACTCACCATGGGCCAGATAGTGCGCAATGTCGCCAAAGATCCAAGGCTGGCCCTGGGCGGCGCGGCCGATCATCACGGCATCCGCGCCGGTGGACTGAAGCACCTGAGCGGCCTTCTGCGGCGAGTCGATGTCGCCATTGGCGACCACCGGGATGCGCAGCGCCGCTTTGACGGCCGCGATGGTGTCGTACTCGGCGTGCCCCTTGTAGCCTTGCTCGCGTGTGCGGCCATGCACGGTGACCATGGCCACCCCGGCGCTCTCGGCCGCGAGTGCAATGCGCAGGGCATTGCGCTCGCTCGCGCACCAGCCGGTGCGCATCTTCAGGGTCACAGGCACTTGGCGTGGTGCGCACGCCGCCACCACGGCTTCAATGATGGCCAGGGCGCCCAATTCGTCGCGCATCAAGGCTGAGCCCGCCCATTTATTGCACACCTTTTTGGCGGGGCAGCCCATGTTGATGTCGATGATCTGCGCGCCGCGGTCGATGTTGTAGGCGGCGGCCTCGGCCATCATGGTGGCGTCGGTGCCGGCAATCTGCACGGCAATGGGGCCAGGCTCGCCCTCATGGTTGGCGCGGCGCGAGGTTTTCAGCGAATTCCACAGGTCTTTGCGGGAGGTCACCATCTCGCTGACCGCATAACCCGCACCCAGCCGTTTACAAAGTTGCCGAAACGGGCGGTCCGTGACCCCGGCCATCGGGGCGACGAACAGCCGATTCGGCAGTGCGTAGGGGCCGATGTGCATGGTGGAGTAGGGGGCAGAACTGCTGAAAAAGGAGGCAGAAGTATAGCCGCCCAGGGGTGCTGGCCTTGGAGTCATCGGGGCGACAATGTCGGCCATGGACGCATGGTTGACGCCTTTGTTGGAGACCCTGGCACTGCCCTCGGTGGGCTTGCCGGCGGTGTTTGTGATCTCGCTGCTGTCGGCCACGCTCTTGCCCATGGGCTCTGAGCCTGCGGTGATGGCCATGGTCACACTGGACCCCAGCTTGTTTTGGCCCACTATTGCGGTGGCCACGGTGGGTAACACCTTGGGCGGGGTCATCAGTTGGTGGATGGGCCGTGGGGCCGAGCAGTTGTACGAGCGTGCTTATGAGAAAGTGCGCCATCGCTCTCCCCATGAGCTGCGTGCGATGGCTTGGCTGAAGCGCTTTGGCCCCAAAGCCTGCCTGTTGAGCTGGCTGCCGCTTGTGGGGGACCCCTTGTGCGCGGTGGCCGGTTGGCTGCGCCTGGATTTTTGGCCCTGTGTGCTCTACATGGCCATTGGCAAGTTCATTCGCTTTGTGGTTTACACGGCGCTGCTCTTGTGGTGGTTTCCGGGTTTGTCCGCAGCGGCCTAAGATGTTTTTGCTAACTGTTTAAGTACGTGCCGTTGGGGTGTATTGCCGCTATAGTCGCGCCCACTTGTCAGCTCATGAAGAAGTTGTAGATGTCTTCCCACACCCCCGCCTATGACGCGCTGACGCGCACCTATCGTCAGATTCACCACTTTTCGCACTTGCAGAGCATCGTCTCTTGGGACACGGCGGTGAACATGCCGCCCCAGGGCAATGGCGCCCGTTCCGCAGCCATGAGCGAGATGGCCACTTTGCTGCATAGGCTGCGCACCGACCCCAGCTTGGCGCAGCACCTGGCGCAGGCCCAGGCAGAAGCGCTGGACGACACTCAACGCGCCAACCTGCGTGAGGTCCGCCGCGACTGGGCCATGAGCAACAGCTTGCCTGAGCGCCTGGTCGAGCAGCGCTCGCTGGCTACAGCGAAATGTGAACATGCGTGGCGCAGCCAGCGTCCGGCCAACGATTGGGCGGGCTTTTTGCCCAACCTCAAGGCCGTGCTGGCCGTGGCCCGCGAAGAAGCGCAACTGTTGTCTGAACGCAGCGGCTTGGGCCCTTATGACGCGCTGATGGACCTGTACGAGCCTGGCATGCGCGCCAGCACCGTCGAGGCTGTGTTTGGCGAGGTGCGCCAATGGCTGCCCGGGCTGATCCAGCAGGTGATGGCCCGGCAAGCCCAGGAAACGGTGATTCAGCCTGAGGGCCCTTACCCCATTGCAGCGCAAAAGGGCTTGTGTGAGCAGGTGATGCGCTTGCTGCAGTTCAACTTTGAGGCCGGCCGCTTGGATGTCTCCACCCACCCCTTCTCGGGTGGTGTGCCGGAAGACGTGCGCATGACCACGCGCTTCAAGGAAGATGACTTCCTGCAAAGCCTGCTGGCCACCATCCACGAGACGGGCCATGGGCGCTACGAGCAAAACCTGCCGCGTGAACTGCTGGGCCAGCCGGTGTCTTGGGCGCGCTCTATGGCTTTGCACGAGAGCCAAAGCTTGTCGTTTGAGATGCAGTTGGGCAGCCATCCGGGCTTTGCCGGCTTGCTGGCGCCCTTGGTGGCCCAGGCCTTTGGCGACCAGCCCGCGTTTGAGGCGGGCAACTTGAATCGTTTGATGACGCGGGTCCAGCCAGGCCTGATTCGGGTGGATGCCGACGAGGTGACTTATCCCGCCCATGTGATCTTGCGCTTTGAGATCGAGCGTGCCTTGATCAGCGGCGAGGCCGAGGCCGAAGACATTCCCGCGCTGTGGGATGCGTTGATGCAAGAGTTGTTGGGCTTGGACACCCGTGGTGATTACCGCAACGGCCCCATGCAAGACGTGCACTGGCCGGAGGGCATGTTTGGCTACTTCCCCTGCTATTCGCTGGGAGCCATGTACGCCGCTCAGTGGTTTGCCGCCATTCGCTAGGCCCACCCCGACCTTGACACCCGCATTGCGGCGGGCGATTTGACCGTGGTGTTTGACTGGTTGCGCCAGAACATCTGGCTGCAGGGCAGCCGCTGGACCACCGATGAGTTGGCCCTGCGCGCCAGCGGTGAGACGCTGAACCCGGCCCACTTCCGCCGCCACTTGGTGACGCGCTACCTGGGCTGATCTCCGCCAGCCGCCCAGCAAAAAGGCCACCGCATGCGGTGGCCTTTTGTGTTTGTGGCTGCGCTTCAGCGTCAGGCAGCAGTAGCCGGAGTGGCGCTAGCGGCCGCCTTCTTGGCCGGTGCGCGTTTGGCCACAGGCTTTGCGGCTGCTTTAGCAGCAGGCTTCACGGCCTTCTTGGCGGGGGCGGCGGCCTTCACGGGCTTTGCAGCGGGCTTGGCAGCAGGCTTAGCCGCTGCAGCCTTCTTGGCGGCGGGCTTCTTGGGGGCTTCAACCTTGCCACCCAGCTTGGCCACGGCCGCGCTCAGGGCGTCGACCTTGGCGTGCAGCTCAGCCAGGTCTTGGCCATTGGGCACGCCCAACTTGGCCAGGGCCTTAGCGGTGCGGCTCTCAAAAATGCCTTCCAGCTTGTCCCAAGAGGCACCGGCCTTGTGGGTGACTTCACCGGCCATGGCGCTCATCTTGCCGGTGACTTCGCCCAAGCGGTCTTCGGCCACGCTCTGGGTTTTGCGCTGCAGGTTCACACCTTCTTTGACCAGGGCTTCAAAGACCTTGCCGCCTTCTTCCTGGGCCTTGGCAAAAGCGCCCATGCCGGCCAACCAGATCTGCTGGGCCGAGGCCTTCACGGCGCCTGCCAAACGGCTGTCCAGCCCATCCAACATGCCTGCGGGGGCAGCAGCCTTTTGCTCAGCCATTTTCTTCAGCTTCTTGACCATGATGACTTTCCTCTCAAGTGGTGATCTGGTGGAGATGCCTGATGGCAACTCGAATGAATGCAGTGTAGGAGCGCGCGCCTGGGGACTACATCCTAATTCCCTAGAGTGAGCCATCTATCTGGGGTAAGCGCGCACAAAAAGCCACGGGGCGCAGGCTGACAATCTGCTGCATCCACTGATTCAACGGGTTTGGAGACTGGCATGCAATATTTCGTGACTGGGGCAACGGGTTTCATTGGCAAGCGCTTGGTGAAGAAGCTGCTGGCCCGTAGAGGGGCGACCGTGCATTTCTTGCTGCGCCCGGGCAGCGAGGGCAAGGTGCCCGACCTGCTGAGCTTCTGGGGTGTCTCTAAGCAGCGCGCCATTCCGGTGATGGGGGACCTGACCAGCCGCAAGCTGGGCGTGGCCGCCGACGTGATCAAGAGCCTGAAGGGCCAGATCGACGCGGTCTACCACTTGGCCGCCGTGTACGACTTGGGCGCCGATGAAGACAGCCAGGTGCAGGTCAACATTGAAGGCACCCGAAACCTGGTGGAGTTTGCCAAGGCGGTGGACGCCGGCCATGTGCACCATGTGTCCTCCATTGCCGCGGCGGGCTTGTATGAGGGCGTGTTCCGCGAGGACATGTTCAACGAGGCCGAGAACCTCGACCACCCGTACTTCATGACCAAGCACGAGAGCGAGAAGATCGTGCGCACCGAGTGCAAGCTGCCCTGGACGGTCTACCGCCCCGCCTTGGTGGTGGGCGATTCGACCACCGGCGAGGCCGACAAGATCGACGGCCCTTACTACTTCTTCAAGCTGATCCAGCGCATGCGCCAACTGCTGCCGCCCTGGATGCCCACCGTGGGCCTGGAAGGCGGGCGCATCAACATCGTGCCAGTGGACTTTGTGGTCAATGCGCTGGACCACATCTCGCACAGCAAGCATGAGCTGAAGAGCCAGTGCTTCCACTTGGTGGACCCGGTGGGCTACCGCGTGGGTGATGTGCTGGACATCTTTGCCAAGGCGGCCCATGCGCCCAAGATGAATGTGTTCGTCAATGCGGCGCTGATGGGCTTCATTCCCAAGGGCGTCAAGAAAGGCCTGATGGCGTTGGCACCGGTACGCCGCGTCTATAACGCCGTGATGAAGGACTTGGGCTTGCCCGAGGACATGTTCACCTTCATCAACTACCCCACGCGCTTTGACTGCCGCCAGACGGCCGCCGCGCTCAAGGGCAGCGGCATTGAGTGCCCCAAGCTGAACGACTATGCGTGGCGCCTGTGGGACTACTGGGAGCGCAACCTTGACCCCGACCTCTTCATCGACCGCAGCCTCAAGGGCTCGGTCGGCGGCAAAGTGGTGTTGGTGACGGGCGGCTCATCCGGCATTGGCTTGGCGGCGGCCATCAAGTTTGCCGAGGCCGGTGCCATCACCATCATTTGCGCACGGGGTGAGGACAAACTGGCCGAAGCCGTGGCCGAGATCAAGGCCAAGGCGGGCAAGGACGCCCAAGTGCACAGCTACTCGGTGGACATCTCCGACGAAGTGGGTTGCGCCGCCTTTGTGAAGACCCTGGAGGAAGTGCATGGCGGGGTGGACTACCTGATCAACAACGCTGGCCGCTCCATCCGCCGCGCGATTGAAAACAGCTACGACCGCTTCCATGACTTTGAGCGCACCATGCAGCTCAATTACTTTGGCTGCCTGCGCATCACCATGGGCCTGCTGCCCGGCATGGTGGCCAAGCGCAAAGGCCATGTGGTGAACATCAGCTCCATCGGCGTGCTGACCAACGCCCCGCGCTTCTCGGCCTATGTGGCGTCCAAGTCGGCGCTAGACGCCTGGACCCGCTGCGCCAGCAGCGAGTTTGCCGACCAAGGCATCAGCTTCACCACCATCAACATGCCCTTGGTGCGCACCCCCATGATTGCGCCGACCAAGATCTACAACAACGTGCCCACGCTCTCACCCGAAGAAGCCGCCGACATGATCGCCGAGGCCTGTGTCTACAAGCCCGTGCGCATTGCCACCCGCTTGGGCATCTTTGGCCAAGTGCTGCATGCGACCGTGCCCCGCGTGGCCCAGATCGTCATGAACACCAGCTTCCGCATGTTCCCCGACTCCGACGCCGCCAAGGGCGACAAGGCCAAGGGCGAGAAGCCCAAGCTGTCTGCCGAAGCGATGGCGCTGCAGCAGATGATGCGGGGGATTCACTTCTGATGCGGCGTTGCTGGCACTATGCACTGCCTAGTGTCAGCCTCTGCGACAGGCCTCGCAGAGTGATTGCAGTCACACCATCACCCACAGGGTAGGGCTCGTCGTCAGTGCCACCGTGAACCAGAAATCGGTGCCTTGGTTGCAGGTCTTCACAGGCGCTGTAAAAGCCTCTGCGTGGTTTGGCGTGGGTGCTGCGCTTCACTTCAATGGCCATCAGACCTAAGCTTGGGGTCTCCACCAGCAGGTCGATTTCGGCACCGTTGCTGCTGCGATAGAAGCCGCACTGCGCTTCGCGTGGCGCGGCATTGAGCAAGGTTTCGATGGCGAAGCCTTCCCAACTGTTGCCCACCACGGGGTGGGCCAACAAGGCTTCGTGTGTTGGCAGCCCCAGCAAGGCGTGCAGCAAGCCACTGTCGCGCACATAGATTTTGGGCGACTTGACCAAGCGCTTGCCCAGGTTGCTGTGCCAGGGGGGCAGCTTGCGCATCAGCATTAAGTCGGTCAGCATGTCCAGATATCGATGCACGGTTTTGGCGTCGATCATCAGGCTCTTGGCGAGCTGTGATGCGTCCAGCAAGCCACCCTGCAGATGGGCCAGCATGGTCCACAGTCTGCGCAGGGTTTGCGCCGGTATGCGGGCTCCATAACTGGGCAGTTCGCGTTCCAGGTAAGTGCTGATGAGGTTCTGTCGCCAGGTCAGGCTTTTGGCGTCGCTGCTGGCTAACAGGCTGTTCGGAAAGCCACCGCGCAACCATAGCGCTGTTTGTTCTGCCTGAGGCAATTCCAGCGTCTGCAAAGGAGGCAACTCCAAGTAGGCCACGCGCCCGGCCAAGCTTTCGCCAGACTGCCGCAACAACTCACCGGAGGCCGAGCCCAGCAGCAAAAAGCGGCCGCCAGTCTGCCCAGGGCGGCGACCTTCGTCGATCAGGCTGCGCAGGACGGGAAACAGCTCTGGCATGTGCTGCACCTCATCCAGTATCACCAGCCGCTGTCGATTCAGCGTGAGATAGGCCTCTGGGTCGGTGAGCTTTTGGCGGTCGCTGGGACGCTCAATGTCCAAATACACCGCTGAACGCGTATCCCCGACTTGACGGGCCAGTGTGGTCTTGCCGACTTGACGCGCCCCTAGCAGGGCCACAGCCGGGTAGTCTGCCAGCGCGACCTCAAGAGTGGAGAGCAATTGGCGATCAATCATCCATGCATTATAAGGAACATAATCCTATTTTGCATGGTTAAAATTATGGCATCGGCAAGGCTTCAGCGCGCGCAAACTGAGGATCTCAAAGCCTGTGCCATGGTGAGAGTTGAGGGGAAGCGAAGAACTCGCAGAAAGGATAAGTGGCGCTCAGGAGGGATCAAGCGTCTCTCCCGGCGTTGATGTGGAGGCAGCCTTGGCTGATCTCCGCCCAGGGACAGCATGTTTCAGCCTCTTCGGAGACTTCCTTCTAAAGGCCTTCCAAACGGGCTTCTTGGTAGACGTTGACTCTGCTCGGCTGGAATCTTCGTCTCGATCACTTTCCTGTCGCGCTTCCATGAACTCTGTGATGACGCCTGTTTGGAAAAGGGCAGCTAGGAATAGAAATACTCCGATAAGTGCCCAATTGGGTACGCCCAAGAACGACCAAAAATCCTTGGTCAGAATCAAGGCGACGCCCAAAATCCAGATCCTAAAGAGCATCGTTATAGAAGATCCAGAATAGAAGGAAGATAAAAGCGAAACATCTCCAAGGGCTAGTGCGGTTCAATGGCTGCCAGTGGCACTTGCAGACCTTCATCTAGTCAAGCCAAAGTGCGTTTGCGTTGCTGTGTGAAAGCCCACCACGGCAGCGATGGGCCGCCCTCCATGAACGTGGTGACGGACAGGAAGACGTCAATGACGCAGGGGTCATGCCGCACACCCGTCAGCGCACAGAGGCGCTGGTGAAGCTCAAAGGCATCTTTCCCGATGAGATCGGCAGGAGCTTGAATACCCAAGATCTGCAAATCCTTGGCACCGGCCGGGCCGATGTTGGGCAGGTCGGTGAGCCGCGTCAGGCGTGCTCGGTCGACCTTGCCTGGGTGCATCAGTCTTCCAACTCTGCCTTGGCCATTTCAATGTCCAGGCGCTCCATCGCGTCCATGGCTTCGCAGGCGGCGGCATCGGCATAGAGTTGCTCGGCTTCGGCCATTTTTTTGTCGCCTTCGAGCATGACCAAGCCATTGGCGTACTCGACCATGGCGATGGCACTGCCGGGGTTGAGCTTGAGGGCCTGCTTGTACATCTTCAGGCCAGTGGCGGCGTCGGCGCCTTGGGTTTTGCCCAGCAGCTTGCCGACTTTGTCGATCACCTCGGCGTGGAAGGCCCCCAGGCCGATGTGGGCGTCGGCATGCTTGGGCTCCAACTTGATGGTGGTTTCCAGCGCGTTCTTGACCTTGGAGCCCAGGCCTTGGGCCAGGGCCTTGGCCACGCTGATGCCTTGGCTGTAGCGGCCCAGGGCATAGGCCATTTGGTACCAAGCATTGGCATTCTTGGGCTCGGCGGCGGCTTGGGCTTCGGCGCGGGCGGCGACTTCTTCAAACAGGGCGAGCTTGGTCTTTTCGCTCTTCTCAAGATAGTTGGCGTAGATGCTTTGGGCGCGGTTGGCGACGTTCACGCCCGCACCGCCTGCCTTTAAGCCCGCCTCAACGGCCTTTTGGAATTGGCCGGAGTGGTAGAGCACCCAGGCGGCCTGCACGGCTTCGTCTTTGGGCCAGGGCTCGGCATCACCGATGTGCAGGCGTGCCCAGTGTTTCTTGAGGGTGGCCGCACTGTAGGTGTAGTCGGCGGCGTCATAGGGGAAGGCGGTCCATTTGGCCATGTCGTGTCTCCATCTCTTATTTGAGGGCAGCACGCGGGTGGTGCTGCGGGGGCCTTACTCAGTGTGTTGTCGGTAGGCGTTGCTGAGTTTTTGCAGGTGCTCTCGGGCGTCGGGTTCCAGATAAGGGCTGACCAGGCTCAACACATGGCCGGCACCACGCGCCAGGGTGGCGGCGGCGTGTTCGGGCTCCAAGGCTTTGCGGGGCTCGCGCACATATTCGTAGCTCAGCCAATAGGTGAGCACCACCACCATGGCGGTGGCGGTGGCGGCGGCGTCGAGCTTGTCGAGCCGCATGGCGCTGCCGCGGGCCAGGCCTGTGAGCAGGCTCTCCACCGCGCGGCTCTTGTGCTTGAGCACGAACTGGAAGTGGGTCTCTAGGCGCCGGTTCTTACTGAGCAGGTCGTTCAGGTCGCGGTACAGGAAGCGGTAACCCCAGATCAGCTCAAAGAGCATGTGGAAGAAGAGCCAAGCGTCTTCCACATTGCGCACGTCTTCTGCGGCCAGCAGCAGCTCGTTGAGCCCCTTTTCGTAGCGATCAAACAGGGCGTTGATCAGCTCGTCTTTGGCGGGGTAGTGGTAGTACAGGTTGCCGGGGCTGATGCCCAACTCCGCCGAGATCAGCGTGGTCGAGACATTGGGTTCACCGAAGCGGTTGAACAGGTCCAGCGTCACTTCAAGAATGCGCTCGGCGGTACGGCGGGGCTTTTTGGTGGTCATGGAGGGGCGCAGTGTTCAGACGCAATCTAGCACCATCTTTCGCGTCGTCGATGGGTGGCACTCCCTAGGTGTCGTTCTGGCTTGCCCTCATAGCGTCAACGGTGCCGGTGTCGGAAATCAACCACGGTCCCTCCCATGAACCAAGGAGGCGAGTCTGCCGACGCATGTCCCCTTCCTCGTTTCGGACGAAGCGTTTGCAAAAATGGGACCCCCTTAGCACTTCATGATGACGTTGTTTTATGTCGACTAAAAAGCTTGTAAGCGCTGCTGCGGCAGCGATGTTGTTGGGCATGACCGGTGTGGCGCACGCTCAATCAGAGGTCACCTACCATCCCTTGATCGGTTTGGGCCTGACCGTCGGTGGCGATAAAGTGGACGAAGCCCGCTACACGGACGGCACCACGGCCAAGATTACGGCAGGCAGTCTGGCTCAGATCTATCTGGGCTTTGAGGCCAGGTTTGAGCTGATGACGGCGCAAATCAACGTGGGGTACCACTTTCAGCGAGCCAATGCCACCAACGGTAGCTTGTCGTATGAGCGCTATCCAGTGGAGCTGCTGGCCCATTACAAGCTGACCCCGCAATGGCGCATTGGCGGCGGTGTGCGCCGCATCTCTGAGGCCAAGCTCAACGGCAGTGGGGTCGCGAGTGGCCGCGACCTGAAGTTGGGTGCCAGCACAGGCCCGGTGTTGGAGGCGGAGTATCTGTTCAGCCCCAACAGTGGGTTGAAGGCGCGTGTTGCCAAGGACAGCTACACCCTGTCGACTGGCAAAGAGGTGGATGGCAGCCACTTTGGCGTGATGTGGACCTACTACTTCAACTGAGAAGCGTAGCTTGCGGAGGCAGCGGGCCGATGGCGGCGCCTGCCTCCCTACAATCTACCGATGATTGCTGTTTCGTTCGACGCCGTCGCCAAGACCTACCAGGGCGCGCGCGGCACGCTTCGTGCGCTCGATGGGGTGTCGTTTGACATCGCCGAGGGCGAGTTTTTTGGTTTGCTAGGCCCCAATGGCGCAGGCAAGACCACACTGATCAGCGTGCTGGCTGGCTTGGGGCGGGCCACCGAAGGCCGTGTCACGGTGATGGGCCATGACGTTGTGGCCGACTACCCTGCCGCGCGCCGCGCCTTGGGGCTGGTGCCGCAAGAACTGGTGTTTGACCCGTTCTTCTCGGTGCGAGAAACCCTGCGCATTCAAAGTGGCTATTTCGGTGTGCGCGGCAATGAGGCCTGGATCGACGAGTTGCTGCAGGGCCTGGGTTTGGCCGACAAGGCGCATGCCAATATGCGCCAGCTCTCTGGCGGCATGAAGCGCCGGGTGCTGGTGGCCCAAGCTTTGGTGCATAAGCCGCCCGTTATCGTGCTGGATGAGCCCACGGCCGGCGTAGATGTCGAACTGCGTCAAACCCTTTGGCAGTTTGTGGCCCAGCTCAACAAGCAGGGCAGCACCGTGCTGCTCACCACGCACTACCTGGAAGAAGCCGAGGCCCTGTGCGGGCGCATTGCCATGCTCAAGGCCGGCAAGGTGGTGGCGCTGGACCGCACGGCCAACCTGCTGGCCGCGGCCAGTGGCAGTGTGCTGCGCTTCAAGACAGACGACGTGCTGCCGCCGCACCTGGCTGAGCACGCGCGCATTACAGGCCGGATGGCCCAGATCCGAACCAAAGATGCACAGGCGGTGGAGGCTGCGCTGGCCAGCCTGCGTGAGGCAAATGTGCGGATTGAAGACCTAGAAATCGGCCGCGCTGACCTGGAAGAGGTGTTCTTGTCCATCATGCAAGCCCCCAGTAGCCCCCGCACCGGCACGGCGCAGGAGGTGCTGGCATGAGCGCTACTCCCAGGCAAACCCATGGCTTGCTGGATGGGGCCCGAACCCTGTTCTACAAAGAGGTGTTGCGTTTCTGGAAGGTGAGCTTTCAGACCGTGGCTGCCCCGGTGCTGACAGCCGTGCTGTACCTGCTGATCTTTGGTCATGTGCTGGAAGACCACGTCAAGGTTTACGGCTCGGTGGGCTACACCGCGTTCTTGATCCCCGGCTTGGTGATGATGAGCGTGTTGCAAAACGCGTTCGCCAACAGCTCGTCCAGCCTGATCCAAAGCAAGATCACGGGCAACATCGTTTTCTTGTTGGTCACCCCGCTGTCGCACTGGGCCTGGTACGTGGCCTATGTGGGCGCATCGGTGGTGCGAGGCCTGGTGGTGGGCACCGGGGTTTTGGTGGTGACGGCGTGGTTCGGCTTGTCCTGGCCGGCCCAGCCGCAGTGGATCCTCGTCTTTGGCCTATTGGGCGCAGTATTGATGGGCTCGCTGGGCTTGATGGCCGGCTTGTGGGCTGAAAAGTTCGATCAGTTGGCCGGGTTCCAGAACTTTTTGGTCATGCCACTGACCATGCTGGCAGGGGTGTTTTACTCGGTCAGCTCGCTGCCACCGTTTTGGCAAGTGGCGAGCCACCTCAATCCGTTTTTCTACATGATCGATGGATTCAGGCGCGGCTTTTTCGGCGTCAGTGACGCCTCGCCCTGGCTCAGCCTGGCTGTGGTTTTGGGCTTCACTGTCGTGGTGGCCGCTTGGACGTTGCGCTTGTTGAAGACCGGCTACAAGCTCAGGCATTGACCTCTATCGTGTTCCTTGGAATCTCCTCACTCTGAGGGATGGCTGAGACAGGTTGTAACATTCATACTCTTGGTCACCCGGTCCCCTCATGGGATCAGGTGGTTCGGAGTGCTGGGGCACGGGCTCTGGGTGTGACAAAGAGGAGAAAGGTCATGACGATGACGGGACTGACAATGTGGCGAGGCCTGCGCGGAGCCCTTTTTGCGGGCTTGATGAGCTTGGTCAGTGTGGCTTGGGCGCAAGTCACGCCACCGCTGTCTTCGCAGGACATGGCCCCTTACTGGGACCCTCAGTGCAATTGCTATCGCAATGTGCCTTGGGGCGGTGAGCGTTGGTTCGAAACCTCGCTGAACCGAGAGGTGTCCCAAGTTTATGACCTCTGGATGCCGCCCATGGCCTCCGAGACGCCCATGCCGCTGGTCATATGGGCCCATGCTTCTGGCAGCGACCATGTCATCCCAAATCGTAAAGGCCCAGTCTATAGAGGCTTGGTCTCGCCTGCGCTGGCGGCAGGCATGGCGGTGATGTCGGTGGAGTTTCGGCACCCCGTAGACAACGCCTATTTGGGGGCTGTTCACCACGATGATCTGCTACATGTCATTCAGTACGCCCGCGCGCTGGCCCCTGCCTTGGGCTTGGACGTGAACAATGTGTTTCTGGCCTCCCGCTCCCGGGGAACCCTGGCGATATGGACGGCGATGCAAGATGACCGAGCACAGCCCGATGGTAGTTTGCAGCAGCAGCAATCCAGCCGAGTGACTGCCGTGTTCGGCATTCAGGCCCAGACCACCTACGCCAGCGAGGAGAACGCGCTCTATCTCTATGAAGAAGAGCGCAAGGCTTACCTCAAGCGCAACCCGGGTAATCCTCTGTTTGGCAGCGCCGTGGCCAGCGCTTCGGCCGATGACCCCCCTGTGCTCATGCGGTATACCCCGGCCTTCTACAGGCGTCTGGTGCACCGCAATGAGCTATCAGCCCACCACCCAGATTACGGCCTCACGCTGTGCCAGCGCTACACGGACCTGGGCATTGGTGAGAAGTGCCTCGCCCAAGACCAAGTGCAGCAGGCTCAGTACTTTGCGGGGGTGATCCCCTTCTTCCAGGCTTTCCTCAAGCCTGCTCGCTGAAAGGGGCGAGGCCAGCAACCTGAGGCTGCTGGCCGGTGGGTGATAATTCGCCCACTATGGCAGACCCCAATCCGGCGCAAGTGCGCTCCTATCTGGCCGCTGGCCTCGCTTGCGAACACCTTGAGGTGGAGGGCGACGGCCGGCACTTCTTTGCCACCATCGTCTCGGCAGAGTTTGAGGGCCTCACGCGTGTGCGTCGCCACCAACGCGTCTATGCCGCATTGGGCGAACGCATGCGCGAAGAAATCCATGCGCTGTCCATGAAGACCCTCACGCCCGCAGAATGGGCGGCAGGCGGCGCGGCGCCACAAGCCAGCCACTGAATTGGTGTTGGGCCATGCGCGCCTGACACTGCTGCAACCCAGCCCTTGGGTTCCTTTTTCTTTCGGATTTTTCTCATGGACAAACTGATCATCCGTGGCGGCCGCCCTCTGAATGGCGAGGTCATCATCTCGGGTGCCAAGAACGCAGCCCTGCCGGAGTTGTGTGCGGCTTTGCTGACGGCCCAGCCGGTGGCCCTGAGCAATGTGCCCAAGCTGCAGGATGTGTCCACCACGCTCAAGCTCTTGCGCCACATGGGGGCCAAGGCGGATCGGTCTGAAGCGCGTGAGGACGAGGTGGTGATCAACGCCGGCTCCGTCAACACCACGGTGGCGCCCTATGAGTTGGTCAAGACCATGCGCGCATCCATCTTGGTGCTAGGCCCGCTGTTGGCCCGCTTTGGCGAGGCCACGGTGTCCTTGCCCGGGGGCTGCGCCATTGGTTCACGCCCGGTGGATCAGCACATCAAGGGCCTGCAAGCCATGGGGGCTGAGATCGTGGTTGAGCACGGCTACATCCAGGCGCGCGCGCCGCTGAACGCTCAAGGCCAGCGCCGCCTGCGCGGGGCGCGCATCACCACCGACATGGTCACCGTCACCGGCACCGAGAACCTGATGATGGCCGCCGTCCTGGCCGAAGGCGAAACGGTGCTGGAAAACGCCGCCCAAGAGCCCGAGATCCCCGACTTGGCCGAGATGCTCATCAAGATGGGGGCCAAGATTGAAGGCCATGGCACGCACCGCATCCGTATCACCGGCGTCGAGGCTTTGCATGCACCCGTGGGCGGCCATCGCATCGTGCCGGACCGGATCGAGACCGGCACCTTTTTGTGCGCCGTGGCTGCCACCGGCGGTGATGTGACGCTGCGCGAAGCGCGGGCCGATCACCTGGACGCGGTGATCGACAAGCTCACCGAAGCCGGGGCCACCATCACCTCAGGCGAAGGCTGGATCCGCGTGCAAGCCAGCGGCCGCCCCAAGGCGGTGAGCTTCCGCACCAGCGAGTACCCCGCTTTCCCGACCGACATGCAGGCCCAGTTCATGGCCGTCAACTGCATTGCCGAAGGTGCTGCCAAGATCAGCGAGACGATTTTTGAAAACCGCTTCATGCACGTCAACGAGCTGATCCGCCTGGGTGCCAAGATCGAAGTTGACGGTCACACGGCCGTGGTGAGCGGCGTCGAGCGCCTCTCCAGCGCCATCGTCATGGCCACCGACCTGCGGGCCTCGGCCAGCTTGGTGATTGCCGGCCTGGTGGCCGACGGCGACACCACGGTGGACCGCATCTACCACCTGGACCGGGGCTACGACCGCATGGAAGCCAAGCTGCGCGGCATTGGCGCTGACATTCAACGTGTGAGCTGAAAGACGCCGCAATGCTGACCCTCGCTCTGTCCAAAGGCCGCATCTTTGAAGAAACCCTGCCCCTGCTGGCCGCTGCGGGCATCACGGTGTTGGAAGACCCTGAGAAAAGCCGCAAGCTGATCCTGCCCACCAACCGCGACGATGTGCGCGTGGTGCTGGTGCGCGCCACCGACGTGCCCACCTATGTGCAGTACGGCGGCGCTGACCTGGGCGTGGCCGGCAAAGATGTGCTCTTGGAGCATGGCGGCGAAGGCCTGTACCAGCCGCTGGACTTGAACATTGCCAAGTGCCGCATGAGCGTGGCGGTGCGCAATGACTTTGACTACGCCGCCGCCGTCAAGCAAGGCTCGCGCATCCGCGTGGCCACCAAGTACACCGAGGTTGCCCGCCAGCACTTTGCCGACAAGGGCGTACACGTGGACCTGATCAAGCTCTACGGCTCTATGGAGTTGGCCCCCCTGACCGGCTTGGCCGACGCCATCGTCGACTTGGTCTCCACCGGCTCAACCCTCAAGGCCAATCATTTGGTGGAGGTGGAGCACTTCATGGACATCTCCTCGCGTCTGGTGGTCAACCAAGCGGCGCTCAAGCTCAAGCGCGAGCAACTCAAGCCCCTGATCGACGCCTTCGCCAGCGCCATTCCCGCCTAAAGCTGTTGCTGTCATGTCTGCCCTGAACCTGCGCACCCTCCACACCACTGCTGCCGACTTCGACGCCGAGTTTGCACGGCTGCGGCATTGGTCGGCAGAAGAGGACGCGGCCATCGAGCAGCGCGTGGCCGACATCTTGGCCGATGTGCGCCAGCGTGGCGACGCGGCGGTGCTGGACTACACCGCCCGCTTTGACGGCCTGCAGGCCGCAAGCCTTAGCGCGCTGGAGCTGACCCGCGAGGAGCTGAAGGCGGCTTTTGACGCCATCACCCCGGCCCAGCGCAGCGCACTGCAAGCCGCCGCCCAGCGGGTGCGCAGCTACCACGAGCGCCAGTTGCAGGCCAGCGGCCAGAGCTGGAGCTACCGCGACGAGGACGGCACCCTGCTGGGCCAAAAGGTCACGCCGCTGGACCGCGTGGGCATCTACGTGCCCGGCGGCAAAGCGGCCTACCCCAGCAGCGTGCTGATGAACGCTATTCCCGCCCATGTGGCTGGCGTCGGCGAAATCATCATGGTCGTCCCCACGCCTAAGGGCGAAAAGAACGCCTTGGTGCTGGCCGCCGCTTATGTGGCGGGCGTGACCCGTGCCTTCACCATTGGTGGCGCGCAGGCCGTGGCCGCACTGGCCTATGGCACAGCCACCGTGCCTGCGGTGGACAAAATCACCGGCCCCGGCAATGCCTATGTGGCCAGCGCCAAGCGCCGCGTGTTTGGCCAAGTGGGCATCGACATGATTGCCGGGCCCAGCGAGATCTTGGTGATTGCCGATGGCAGCACGCCCGCCGACTGGGTGGCCATGGACTTGTTCAGCCAGGCCGAACATGACGAGTTGGCGCAAAGCATTCTGCTGTGCCCTGACGCCGCCTATGTGGCCCAGGTGCGCGAAGCCATTGACCGCCTGCTGCCCACCATGCCGCGCGAGGCGGTGATCCGCGCCAGCCTGGAAGGCCGCGGTGCGCTCATCGTCACCCGCTCCATGGAAGAGGCCTGCGCCATCAGCAACCGCATCGCGCCTGAGCACTTGGAAGTCTCCAGCGCCGACCCGCACCGCTGGGAGCCTGCCCTCAAGCACGCCGGTGCCATCTTCCTGGGCGCCTACACCAGCGAGTCCCTGGGCGACTACTGCGCCGGCCCCAATCACGTGCTGCCCACCTCCGGCACGGCGCGCTTCTCATCGCCCTTGGGCACTTACGATTTTCAGAAGCGCAGCAGTCTGATTGAGGTGAGCGAAGCGGGCGCCCAGACCTTGGGTGTGATCGCTGCTGAGTTGGCGTATGGCGAAGGCTTGCAAGGGCATGCCCGAGCGGCGGAGATGCGGCTGAAGGGGTGAAGGGTCAGAGGTTTCGCAGACGCCCATCAGCTCATGAATGCGAAACCACTGACATCAGTCTTGATTCGTCGCGCGCATCAAGGCGATGCGGCAAGCCTCTACGCGATACATCAGCGGTCGGTCAACGCATTCTGCGCCGCCCACTATTCAGAAGAGCATCTCGCAGAGTGGTTTCTGGGCCGCTCTGAAGCGATCTATCAAGGTGCGCTGCATGCAGGCAAGATTTGGTTGGCTGAGGCCGACGGACGCGTGCTCGGGTTTGTCGAGGCCATGCTGGGTGAGGTCACGCTTTTGTTTGTGACGCCTGAAGCGAGCGGGCAGTGCGTAGGGCAGCAGCTTTTGGAGCACGGTGTGCGACTGGCGGCGGCCGAAGGGCCAGGCCTTGTCACCGTGATCGCCACCAAGAACGCGGTGTCTTTCTATGAACGCCATGGCTTTCAGTCGGTGGAGGACCAATACTTTGAGCGCGGTGATCCACCGCGCCGCTACGATGTCGTCAAGATGGTGCGCGCTGCACCACTGCCTGCTTCTGCCTCGCCATCATGAATGCCAACCCACCGCCGCCACCCCTCACCAGCACCCTGACCCTGGCCACCTGCAATCTGCTCAACCTGGCTTTGCCGGGGCGGGTGTTCTACGCCAATCAGGACCCATTTTCAGCCACCGAGTACCAGCGCAAGACACAGTGGATTGGCGAGCGGCTGCGGGCGCTGAATGCCGATGTGATTGGGTTTCAAGAGGTGTGGGACGAGGCCGCACTGCGCACGGCAGTGGCGGCCAGTGGCTTGCGCTACCCCACGGTGCTGGCGCTGGGCGCCGAGAACACAGGCACGCCGCCGGGGCAGGGTGGGGCCGAAGGCACGCCGCGCCTGGGGCTGGCCACGCGGCTGAAGTTGGAGAGTGCGCAAGCCGACGCTGAGTTTCCGCCCGGGCTGGCGGTGGAGGTGCCTGGCTTGGGGCTGCACAGCCGCTTTGAGCGCCCGCCGCTGCATGCGGTGCTGAGCACCAAGGCGGGCTTGCGCCTGCAGGTGATGGTGGTGCACCTCAAGTCCAAGCGGCCCAAGTTTTTGCAAGACGAGCAAGGCCGCCCCACCGAGGACCGCGACGACCCCAAGGTGGCGGCGCTGGCCACGCTGCGCTCGCTCATCTTGCGTGGGGTCGAATGTGCGGCCTTGCGCCACCGGGTGGTGGATGTGCTGCACCGCAGCCGCGAGCCGCTGATCGTGATGGGCGATTTCAACGACGCCCCGCACAGCGTCACCACGCAGTTGGTGGCAGCCACTTCTGAGGTGGCCTATGACCGGCAGGCCCGCGATGTGGCCTTGTTCAACGCCTATGAGATTCAAGGCGAGGCGGCCCTGAAGAAGGACGTGGCCTTCAGCCACATCCACCAAGGCAGCCCCGAGGTGCTGGACCAGATTTTGGTGAGTGAAGAGTTCCACCCCGAGAGCCGTTTTGGCCTGGGCGATGTGCGGCGGGTGGACTATTTCAATGACCATTTGTTCGAGGGGCGCGACCGCACCCGCTCGGACCACGGCTTTGTGCGGGCGGTGTTGCGTATTCGGAGTCGGCAGGGGTAGTGAGGTAACACGAACTTCGTGCAACACGAACTTCGTGTTATTCTGCAGGCCGAGTCAAGCGATGAAAAACGTCACCGTCACCATGGAAGACAGCGTGGCCGATTGGGCCCGCATGGAGGCTGCCCGCCTCAACACCAGCGTGTCTCGCCTGATCGGCGAGATGCTGGCCGAGAAGATGCGCCATGACGACGCTTACGAGCGGGCCATGAACGATTGGTTCCAACGCCAGCCCACGTATCGCTCAAATGGCGCGCCTTACCCTCTGCGCGACGGGGATGTGGCATGAGCGCCCTCATCACGGTGTTCGTCGATACCTCGGTGTTGCTGTGTGCTGAAGACGGTGCCGATGCCGCCAAGCAGCAGCAAGCCCGCGAATGGCTGGGGCAGTTGTGGCGCCGCCGCTGTGGCCGCACCTGCACGCAAGTGCTCAACGAGTTTTACAGCCTGGCCACGCGCCAACTCCAGCCGGCCATGCCTGCTGGAGACGCACGCGCCGAGGTGCGCCGCTACCAACACTGGAAGCCCCTGCACACCGACCACCAGATGGTGGAAACCGCCTGGGCCGTGGAGAGCCGCTTTGGCCTGAGTTGGTGGAATGCGCTGGTGGTGGCGGCGGCTCAACACCAGGGCTGCCGCTGGCTCTTGGCCGACACCCTGCCTCATGGTTTGCAGGTGGACAGCGTGCAAGTCATCAACCCCTTTGTGATCGGCCCAGCGCTGCTGGATACCCCGTCTTCGTCCCCCGCCAGCCTGCTGCTGGTGCCGTGACCAGTGACCCGTGAGCCTGATATGACCGCCCCCCTTGCCGACCGCCTCTCCAAAGTCCTGCGTGCCGATGTCATGGGCTTGCATGGCTATGCCGTGCAGCCCAGCGCGGGCATGGTCAAGGTGGACACCATGGAGAACCCGTTTTCCTTGCCCCCCGCGCTACAGAAAGCCCTGGGCGAGCGCTTAGGGTCCGTGCCCCTGAACCGCTACCCGGCCGAGCGCGGCGATGTGCTCAAGGCCGAGTTGGCGCGGCATGCGCAGATGCCCGAGGGCTGCGACATCATGCTGGGCAATGGTTCGGACGAGTTGATCAGCCTGCTGACCCTGGCCTGTGATGTGCCCGGCAATGTGGTGATGGCGCCGCTGCCCGGCTTTGTGATGTACGAGCTCTCAGCCCGCCTGCAGGGCCTGAAGTTTGTGGGCGTGCCCACCACGCCCAGCTTTGAGCTCGATGGCCCCGCCATGCTGGCCGCTGTGCGTGAGCACCAACCCGCCTTGGTCTGGCTGGCCTATCCCAACAACCCCACGGCCAATCTGTGGGACGACGACATCATCGATGCCATCATCGAGGCCGCCCCCGGCCTGGTGGTGATGGACGAGGCCTACCAGCCCTTTGCCTCCCGCGACTCGCTGGCCCGCTTGCAGCGCCATGAGCATGTGCTCTTGATGCGCACCATGAGCAAGTTTGGCCTGGCCGGGGTGCGCATTGGCTATCTGATCGGCCGCCAAGCGGTGATTGCCGAGGTGGACAAGCTGCGCCCGCCCTTCAACATCAGCGTGCTGAACGCAGAAGCCGCCTTGTTCGCGCTGGAGCATGTTGAAGAATACGAGGCCCAGGCCGCCATCATCCGCAGTGAGCGTGCCCGCCTGATGACCGAGCTGCAGGCCTTGGACGGCGTGCAGCCCTTCCCCAGCGAAGCCAATATGATCTTGGCGCGGGTGCCGGATGTCGCCAAGGTGTTTGCTGGCATGAAGGCGCGTGGCGTGCTCATCAAAAACGTTTCGGGCCTGCACCCCTTGCTGGCCCGCTGCCTGCGCATCACCGTGGGCACCCCAGAAGAAAACACCCAGATGCTGGCCGCGCTGCGGGCAGCCTTGCAAGACCTCTGAAAGCCCTGGCCCCATGAGCTCCATCCCCACCGCTCGCATTGCCGAAGTTCAGCGCAATACCAACGAAACCAAGATCCGCGTGCGCGTCAACCTGGACGGCACCGGCCAGGCCAAGCTGGCCACTGGCATTGGTTTCTTTGACCACATGCTCGACCAGATCGCCCGGCATGGCCTGATCGACCTGGAGATCGAGGCCGAAGGCGACCTGCACATCGACGGCCACCACACCGTCGAAGACGTAGGCATCACTCTGGGCCAGGCGGTCGCCCAAGCCGTGAGTGACAAAAAAGGCCTGACCCGCTATGGCCACAGCTATGTGCCACTGGACGAGGCCTTGTCGCGCGTGGTGGTAGATTTTTCGGGCCGCCCCGGGCTGGCCATGGATGTGAAGTTCACTGCGGGCAGCATTGGTGCTTTCGATACCCAACTGGCCTTTGAATTCTTCCAAGGCTTTGTGAACCACGCGCTGGTCAGCCTGCATGTGGACAACCTCAAGGGCCACAACGCCCACCACCAGTGCGAGACGATCTTCAAGGCCTTTGGCCGCGCCTTGCGCATGGCACTGACCCTGGACCCGCGCTCGGCGGGCGTCATTCCCTCGACGAAAGGTTCGCTCTAATGGCACAGCGCACTGTGGCCGTGGTGGACTACGGCATGGGCAATCTGCGCTCCGTCTCGCAGGCGGTCATGCATGTGGCCGCCGGGGAGGGGGTGAATGTCATCGTCACCCAGCGGCCTGAGGATGTGCGCGCCGCCGAGCGCGTGGTGCTGCCCGGCCAAGGTGCGATGCGTGACTGCATGCGTGAATTGGCCGAATCAGGCTTGAAAGAAGCCGTACTGGAAGCGGCGGCCAGCAAGCCCCTGATGGGCGTGTGTGTGGGCATGCAGATGCTGCTGGACCACTCTGAAGAGCAAGACACGCCCGGCCTGGGGCTGATTGCAGGGCGCGTCAAACGCTTTGCCCTGGAGGGCCAAACCCAGCCGGATGGCAGCCGCTACAAAGTGCCGCAAATGGGCTGGAACCAGGTTTGGCAAAGCGCGGGGCCCCGGGGGGCACACCCCGTTTGGGCCGGCGTGCCCGACGGGGCTTGGTTCTACTTCGTGCACAGTTATTTTGCCCAGCCGTCGGACGCAAGCCACACTGCGGGGCAAACGGAGTACGGCCAACGCTTTACCTGCGCCGTGGCCCGGGATAATATTTTCGCCACTCAATTTCACCCGGAAAAGAGCGCCGAGCAAGGCTTGGCGCTCTACCGCAACTTTTTGCACTGGACACCGTGAGCCCACAGACTCGCCGACTGCATCACAATGCGGTCTTGTCCCGTCTCTTCAATTCCCCACTCGCTCTGCCTGAGCCATGCTGCTGATCCCTGCGATCGACCTGAAAGATGGTCAATGTGTCCGCCTTGAACAAGGCGACATGAATGCCTCCACCACCTTTGGTGAAGACCCGGCCGCGATGGCCCGCCGTTGGCTGGAGGCAGGCGCACGCCGTTTGCATCTGGTCGACCTGAACGGAGCCTTTGCGGGCAAACCGGTCAACGAGGCGGCGATCAAAGCCATCTTGCGTGAGGTGGGCGACGAGATCCCCGTGCAGTTGGGCGGTGGCATCCGCGACTTGGACACCATCGAGCGCTACCTTGACGACGGCCTGTCCTACGTCATCATCGGCACCGCCGCGGTGAAGAACCCCGGCTTTTTGCGCGACGCCTGCACCGCCTTCGGCGGCCACATCATCGTGGGCCTCGATGCCAAAGACGGCAAAGTGGCGACGGACGGCTGGAGCAAGCTGACCGGCCATGAGGTGGTGGACCTGGCCAAGAAGTTCGAAGACTACGGCGTCGAAGGCATCATCTACACCGACATTGGCCGCGACGGCATGCTCACCGGCATCAACATCGAGGCCACGGTCAAGCTGGCCCAAGCGCTGAGCATCCCGGTCATTGCCTCGGGTGGCCTGTCCAATATGGCCGACATAGAAGCCCTGTGCGCCGTCGAAGGCGAGGGCGTTGAAGGCGTGATCTGTGGGCGCTCTATTTACACCGGCGCCCTGGATTTCGCGGCAGCGCAGGCGCGTGCTGACGAACTGATGGGCGACTGAGCCTGCAGGAAGCCCTTCGACTCGCTCAGGGTGGCGGCCTGCTCCCGAATATTTGTTCTTAGACTTTGAAGTGAACGGCTGCATCGCAGCGGCCGCTGTGCCGCCCATGCTTGCCAAACGCATCATTCCTTGCCTAGACGTGACCGGTGGTCGCGTCGTCAAAGGCGTCAACTTTGTCGAGCTGCGCGATGCTGGCGACCCGGTGGAGATTGCCGCGCGCTACAACGACCAGGGCGCGGACGAGCTGACCTTTCTGGACATCACCGCGACCAGCGATGGGCGCGATGTGATCCTGCACATCATCGAGGCCGTCGCCTCTCAGGTCTTCATTCCCTTGACGGTCGGTGGCGGTGTGCGCGTGGTCGAAGACGTGCGACGCTTGCTCAATGCTGGGGCCGACAAAGTCAGCTTCAACTCGGCGGCCGTGGCCAACCCACAGGTCATTCGCGAGGCCTCTGAAAAATACGGCGCGCAGTGCATCGTGGTCGCCATCGACGCCAAGCGCCGCCAGGGCGATGACCTGGCCGCTCGCGGTGAAGGCTGGGATGTTTATACCCACGGCGGCCGCAAGAACACGGGTTTAGATGCCGTGGCCTGGGCTCGCCAAATGGCCGAACACGGTGCCGGCGAGATCCTGCTGACCAGCATGGACCGCGACGGTACCAAGTCGGGCTTTGACCTGGCGCTGACCCGCGCCGTCAGTGACGCCATTCCCGTGCCCGTCATCGCGTCAGGTGGCGTGGGCAATTTGCAGCATTTGGTCGACGGCGTGAAGCAAGGCGGCGCTGACGCTGTGCTGGCCGCCAGCATCTTCCACTACGGCGAGTACACCGTGGGCCAGGCCAAGGCCCTGATGGCCCAGGCCGGTGTGGCGGTGCGGCTGTGAGCGGCAAATCACCGGCCGAGCGCCTTGGGCGCAGGCCAAAGGCCGAGGCTGCTGAGCGCCCTGCCAAGAGGCCCAGCGCGCCTCGGCAAGCACCGCGTCAAGTTCGCATCATTGGCGGCCAATGGCGCAAGAGTGTGCTGCCGGTGGCTGACAAACCAGGGTTGCGACCCACGCCTGATCGCGTGCGCGAAACCCTCTTCAACTGGCTGGGCCAAGACCTGAATGGCTGGCGCGTGCTGGATGCCTTTGCAGGCTCCGGTGCGCTGGGTTTTGAGGCGGCTTCGCGCGGCGCTGCGGCGGTGCTGCTGCTGGAGCAAGACCCTGAGTTAGTGACCTCTCTGCTGGCCTCGCGCATGCGCCTCAAGGCCGACATGCTGCGCGTGCAGCGGGCCGATGCGCTGGCCTGGATGAAAACGGCCGCGCCGGATTCATGGGAGTTGGTGCTGCTTGATCCGCCATTTACGGCGGGCTTGGCCTCGGCCGCAGTCACCGCAGCGGCCCGCTTGGTCGTGCCCAACGGTTTCGTTTATCTGGAGGCAGGCGAGGCCTTTGAAGGTCCACTGCCGCCTGGCTTAGTGGTGTACCGCAGTGGCCGGGCAGGCGCTGTGTACTCGACGCTGTTTCAGCGCCTTTAAGTACACTGCCGCCCATGAGCACGCGCCCCCACATCACCGCTGTTTACCCTGGCACCTTTGACCCCATGACCGCTGGCCATCAAGACCTGATGCGGCGGGCCAGTGGCTTGTTCGACCGGGTCATCCTGGCCGTGGCGGCCGGTCACCACAAGCGGACGATGTTCACGGTGGACGAGCGCCTGGAGATGGCCACCGAGTTGGCCGCGCCCCTGGGCAATGTGCAAGCTGTGCCCTTTACCGGCTTGCTGCGTGACTTTGCGCTGGCCCAGGGCGCCCGGGTGATTGTGCGCGGTGTGCGCGGTGTGACCGACTTTGACTACGAAGTGCAAATGGCTGGCATGAACCGCCAACTGATGCCCGAGGTCGAGACCTTGTTCTTGCTGCCCGGCGATGCCCACCAGTATGTGAGCGGCACCTTTGTGCGCGAGATTGCCACCTTGGGCGGTGATGTTTCCCGCTTCGTGGCACCCTCGGTACTCTTGCGACTCAATGCCAAGCTGGCAGCAGCCTCGAAAGCCTGAACACACCATGGCCTTGATGATCACCGATCAGTGCATCAACTGCGATGTCTGCGAACCCGAATGCCCGAACGATGCGATCTCGATGGGGCCGGAGTTCTATGTCATCGACCCTCGCCATTGCACCGAGTGCGTCGGGCATTTTGACGAGCCGCAGTGTGTGCAGGTTTGCCCGGTGGAGTGCATTCCAGTCAGTCCCGACCACATTGAGAGCCGCGAGCAATTGCAGCTCAAATACGCCGGGCTGATGAAGGCCAAAGCCAGCGCCGCTTAAGGGCCTTGGCGACGCTGCGTGTTGGCCTCGGCCTTGGGCTTGGGGCTGCTGCCGGGCGCGGTGTAGAGCATCTCATCACGGCAGCCTCCCACTGCAGGCGTGCGCAGGCCGGACTTTCGCGTGCAGTGTGTTGGGGCCGCAGGTTCAGCCTTGGGGGCTCTGGTCGCTGTTTCAGCCGCGCGGTGCCGAACCACCGCCGCTTGTTGGCCGTTGGCGGTGCTTGCTAAGCGTGTGCGCTGCAAGCGCTCGGCCTGCATCTGCTGGGCGGCTTTGGCTTCGCGCTGAGCCACCCGCTGGGCTTCGCGCCGCGCGGCCTCATCCCTGGCATCGCCCACCGCCACCGCTTGGCCGCCGGGGCAGGGCTCGGCCTGATAGCTTTGGCCGCAGCGGTAGACCTGCTCGGTGGATTGTGCCTGAAAGCTTGCACCCCACAGGGCGCAGGCAAGCCAGCAGGGGATGAGGAGTTGGGCGAATCTGGGCATGGCACCTCCGCAGAATGCACGCGGCAAGCAGGCCGGATGCTGGCTCTAGCGTAAGCGGCCCGGCCGCCCGGCTCAGTCCCCCAAAGGTGCGGATGGCGGGGGAGGCGGTGGCGGCACCACGGCCGGTTTTGGGGGCTTGGGCCGAGGAGGCTTGGCGTGGATCTGGGTCAGCGCCTTGTCCATGGGGCCATTCAAAAAGGTGTCCAGCACCTTGAGCGAGTCTTCGATATTGCGCTCTATCGCGTCGCGTTCGTCCGCTGGGGGTTTGCGCAAGACATAAGCGGCGACCTCGGCCTTGACACCGGGGTGGCCAATGCCTAGGCGCAGGCGCCAGAAGTTGCCGTCGCCCAATTGCGCCTGGATGTCTTTGAGCCCGTTGTGGCCGCCGTTGCCGCCACCTTGCTTGAGCTTCATCTGCCCAGGCGGCAAGTCCAACTCGTCATGCACCACCAAGATTTCAGCGGGGGCAAATTTGAAGAAGCGGGCCAAGGCACTCACCGACTTGCCCGACACATTCATATAGGTCATGGGCTGCAAAAGCCACACGGGCCCAGGCGCTCCGGCTGGGTTGCAGCGTGCCACCAAGCCCCAGTAGGCTTTGTCGGGCTGCAGCGAGGTTTTCAGCAGCCGTGCGGCCCCGTCCACCCACCAAAAACCGGCGTTGTGACGGGTGGCTTCATATTCCGGCCCGGGATTGCCGAGGCCCACAATCAATCGAATCATGGGGCTGATTATCCTTCTGCCGCCCGAGCGTTTAGCTGGCAGCGATGGGCCGCAGCGTGGCGCGCGCCCCGGCAATCACGGCTTGGCCGATCTGCTCCATCAGGCCGATGCGCCCACCGGGGGCGGGGGCCGCGGAAGGGTCGTCCGCACTCAGCTTCCATTGGTGCCAATAGAGCGCCACGTCCAGGGTGATGTCGGCCCGCACGGGCAGCACCGCGCCGCTGGCGATCAGGCTTTCAGCCAGCAGTTCGGGCAGCACGGCCACGCCCCAGCCCATGGCGGCGGCGCGGGCACCGGCCTCGCTGCTGGGCACAAAGCGTTCCTTCAGGCGGGGCTCGCGCACCCCAAAGGCTTTGGACACCCACTGCGCTTGCATATCGTCTTTGCGGTTGAAGACGATGAAAGGCACTTGCGCAAAGTTGCCGGGGTTCAAGCCTTGGGGCAGGTGGCGATCCATGAAGTGGGGGGCAGCGACGGCGATGTAGCGCATTTGCCCCAAGGCCTGGCAGTGGCAGCCGCGCAGGGCTTTGGCGACGGAGCTGACGCAGCCCAGCACCTCACCTTGGCGCAGCCAATCGTGGGTGAAGTCCTGGTCGTCGACGATCAGCTCCAGCCCGTAGCCATGGCGTTGGCCCGCGCGCACCAACTCATCCAGCGCCGGCAGCACCCAGGTGGCCAAGCTGTCGGCGTTCACCGCAATGGGCAGGCGCTCATCGCGGGCCAGGGTGGCGCCCAGCTCGCGGGCGGCATCGGCCCGCAAGGCTTGCATCTGCCGGGCATAGCGCAGCAGCACCTTGCCCGGTTCGGTCAGTCGCAAAGGGCGCGAGCGCACCACCAGCAAGTGGCCGACATGGGTTTCCAGCGCGCGCAGGCGCTGTGACACCGCCGACTGGGTGATGGACAGCAGTTGCGCCGCACGCTCAAAGCTGCCGGCCTCTGCCAAGGCAGCCAGGCAGTCCAAGCCTGCGGTATCCAGTGCGTTCATGATGGATTTCCCTGATTCATCAGTCTCTCTAATGTAGCTGGAGACTTTGCGATGCGGCTTGCGAGAAGGCGAGGACGCGCTTAAACATCCGGCACCAGCGCCCACGCTTCGATGCGGCGCATCAACTCGGAGACATACCATGCTGATCGGCTGCCCCAAAGAGATCAAGAACCATGAGTACCGCGTGGGTCTGACCCCCGCCAGCGTGCGTGAGTTTTGTGCCCATGGCCACCAGGTGCTGGTGCAGGCCGGGGCCGGTGCGGCCATCGGCCTGGAGGACGCGCACTACCAGGCGGCAGGAGCAGAGATCGCCGCCGACGCCGCCCAGGTGTTTGCGCGTGCTGACATGATCGTCAAGGTCAAAGAGCCCCAGCCCCAAGAGTGCGCCATGCTGCGGCCTGGGCAAATCCTCTACACCTACTTGCACTTGGCGCCAGACCCTGAGCAGACTGCGGCTCTGGTGAAGTCAGGCGCGGTGTGCATTGCCTACGAAACCATCACCGGCCCGGGCGGCGGCCTGCCCTTGCTGGCGCCCATGAGCGAAGTGGCCGGCCGCATGAGTATCCAAGCGGGTGCCGCGCACCTGGAAAAGAGCAAAGGCGGCATGGGCGTGCTCTTGGGTGGCGTGCCCGGTGTGGAGTCAGCGCAGGTACTCATCATCGGCGCTGGTGTGGTGGGCACCCATGCCACGCAGATGGCGGTGGGCTTGGGCGCGCGGGTGACGGTGGTGGACAAAAACGTCGAGCGTCTGCGGCAATTGGACCTGGTGTTTGGCAATCGCATCAAGACGCTCTACTCCACCACCCAAGCGCTGGAAGATCAGGTCTTGGCGGCGGATTTGGTGATCGGCGGCGTGCTGATCCCCGGTGCCGCAGCGCCCAAGCTGGTGACGCGCGCCATGGTGCGGGCCATGAAAAAGGGCGCCGTGGTGGTGGATGTGGCGATTGATCAGGGCGGCTGCTTTGAGACGTCGCGGGCCACCACCCATGCCGAGCCGACCTATGTGGTGGATGGCGTGGTGCACTACTGCGTGGCCAATATGCCGGGCGCGGTGGCGCGCACGTCAACCTTTGCGCTGAACAATGCCACCTTAGGCCACGGCTTGGCCCTGGCCAACAAGGGCTGGCGCCAGGCCATGCGTGATGACGCTCACCTCAAAGCTGGCTTGAATGTCTGCCAAGGGCAGGTCACGTATGCGGCTGTGGCGCGAGCCTTGGGCTATGAGGCGGTGGCCGCAGACCCGATGTTGGGCCATTGAACAGGCCCTGGCTTTCAGAAGCCGAGTCGCTTGACGCCTGAGAGCACCTGCAGCACGTCTCGAGTGGCCTTGGAAAACGGCGTCCCCACGCCGAGGGCGGCTGAGGCTTGGCTGTAGTCTTTGCGGTTGATGTGGGCGCCAACCTGACCCGCCACTTGGTGAAACTGTTTGTGCCGGTTCAGCAGCTCGCCAAAGCGCGGCCCGTGGCTCCAGCGCTGGCCCGGCCCGTACAGCCATTGGCCGAGCGCGCAGCAGTCATCGCGCGACAACTTCTCGACATCCACTGACTCTTCGGCATCATTGGCGTCGCGCAGTTTGACCTTCCATTGGCGGTGATCTTCGAACATGGTGTCAATGTCCAATCCTTCGACTGCGCATTTGACGGGCGAGCTCCCTGCCGGGAGCTTGAACTCATCCACGTGGGCGGCCATGCGAATGGCTCCATCACTTTGAGTTGCTGCTGATTGGGCGGCCTCCACCACCATCTGCGCATTGACTTGGGTGGTTTGATCCAGCTCGTGGACGGCTTCGCGGATCTGCGCGATGCCTTGGCGCTGTTCGCGGGTGGCGATCACCACCTCACCCAGCAAGCGCTGAATGTGATCGGCATTGCTGACCACTGCTTGCATGGTGTGGCCTGCATCTCTAACGATGCCCATGCCGCTTTCAACTTCAGCCACGCTGCCGGCGATCAGAGTTTTGATCTCCCGCGCCGCCCCTGCGCTGGTCTGTGCCAAGGAGCGCACTTCGGAAGCGACCACCGCAAAGCCCTTGCCGTGCTCGCCAGCGCGGGCCGCCTCGACGGCGGCATTCAGCGCCAGGATGTTGGTTTGAAAGGCTATGCCGTCAATCACACCGATGATTTCATTGATGCGCCTTGAAGACGTCTCGATACGCTCCATGGTGGACACGATGTTGCCGACAGCACCGCCCGCTTTGTCTGCCACGCCCGCATTGCTCTGGGCGATGCTGGCGGCGCGCTCGACCGCGTCGGCCGTGCTTTGCACCGACGCATTGCTTTGCTCCAGCGCGGCAGAGGACTCTTCCAAGGCGGCCGCCGCTGACTCCGTGCGCGCCGCCAAGTCCTGGGTGCTGCGGGCCATGCTGACGCTGAGGTCCACCAGCTCATTGCTCGCCACGCGGACGTGAACCGCTGTCTCGCGCAAGGAAGCCTGCATGGCGGTCATCTCTTGCATCAGGCTAGCGACTTCATCGTTGCCTTTGATGGCAATTTCCTGTTGCAGGTCCCCACCACTCATGGCTTGAACGGTTTTCTTGAGCGCACGAAAGCCAAGGCTCAGCGACATCGCCACCCCCACGCTCCAGTAGGTGGCCACCAGCCACAAGGGCAGCGCTGTCCACCAGATCCAGGTCTGTCCGTCCGCACCGGGCATGAACAGCAACAGGGCCAAGGTGCTCAGCAGGGGCGCCGAAAAAGCCACGCTGACGAGGATCAGCTTGGTGCGCACGCTGCAGGCTCTGAGCAGGGGCAAGACGGGAGCCCACAGTGGGCTGAAAGAGAGTCGAGGCATAGGTGTGGGGTCCCAGCGATCAGGCAAAACGGGCTTGGACTTATGGCAAGCCCATGCATAGCGCTTGCAGTTTAGAAAGGGCTAGCGTGCTCAATGCACCGATAAACGGGTGTTTTGCTGCGAGGTTTGGTGCGGCTTGCCGCTGATGGCTACGGTGGGCTCGGCCACAATTCGGCCATGCCAAACAACTCTTGTCTGTATCTTTGGGCTGGCTTGTGTGTGGGCTTGGCAGGCCTGCCAGCGGAGGCTGCCCAGCCGCAGGCCACGCTGATGTTGTCCAGCCCGACCATCATTCGCGGCGTCCAAGTGGGGGCGGATGCGCCGAGAGTGGGTCTGCGGGTCGACCTTTACGGCACAGAGGGCTGGTCTGCCGGCTTGGCACTGGATGCGACCGTGCTGCAGGGCGATCAAGTCTCCGAGCGTTCTGGGGCGCTGAGGTTCTCGGCACCAGTCTGGCGCCGTGGAGAGGCGGAGATCAGCCTCTCCGCTCACTTGCAGGCCTTCGACGGCGCTCCGATCACCCGCCGTTGGAACTACATGAGCTTGGGTGCGACAGCGCTGAAGGGTCCTTGGGCGCTGTCGTGGTTCCTTGTGCCTTCGGCGCTGGCTGCGGACCGCGCGTTTTTTGCCGGGCAAGCGGTGGATCTGGCGTGGCAGCACCCCATGACAGGTGGGTGGAGTTTGGATCTCAGTGGTGGGTGGGTGGATGTGCGGACGGCCAAGCCCGGGCGCTACCACCATGCGCAAGTGGGCGTCATCGGCACGGTTGGCCGTTTGGAGTGGCGTGCAGCTTGGGGGCGGACCGACGCGGTCGGGCAAGAACTCTTCGGCACGAGGGCGCAAGAAGGCTATAGGCTCTCCTTGGCCTGGGGGCTTTAGGAGCAGTTGCCCCTCTAGGTTGCAACTTTCGGGCCGATGACGGGAACTCACCTGTCAAACCTCCTGTTCACATCGTCATCATGTCCGTCCTCCATGTCGCACGCCGGCTCCTGCCCTGGGGAAAAGGGGAGGATGACGACGCCTTGCTTCACGCCGTGGCCCAAGGCGACAAGCAGGCCTTGCAGGCGCTTTATCGGGCCTATCACCCCCGCTTGGTTCGATTCTTATCCCGCCATCTGCGCAGGGAGGACCTGGCTGAGGAAGTGATCAACGATTGCTTTTGGGTGGTGTGGCAGCAGGCCAGCCAGTTTCGGGGCGGCTCACGCGTCTCGACCTGGATTTTCGGCATCGCTTACCGTTTGACCTTGAAGGCCCTGCGCGACCGGGGTGATGAACCGCTGGCCGACCCCGAGGGTGACGATCACCACGGGGCCTGTGACACCGAGGGGCAGCGGGAGCAGCAAGATTGGTTGAGCAAAGGCCTAGCCACCTTGACTGAGGAGCAGCGTGTGGCCCTGCAACTGGCCTATGAGCAGGGGCTAGACATGGAAGAGATTGCCGAGGTGATGGCCTGTTCGGTCAGCGCCGTGAAGTCGCGGCTGTTTCATGCACGCACCAAGCTGCGTCATGTTCTGCCGCAGATCGCCAACCCCGGCAAGGCGGCCTAAGGTGCCCAAGAAGGAATAGATCTTATGCAGCAACATGACACGCACGCCCAGGTCTGGGCCCAGATTCCGTGGCTGGTCAACGGCCGGGCCACCCCTGCGCAGCGCCAGCAGGCCGAGCAGCACCTGCTGAGTTGTACGGATTGCCAAGCAGAACTTAGTCGTCAGCAGTTGCTGGCGCAGGCTTTGAACGAAATGCCTGGCGGCCTAAAGGGCGATGTGGATAAAGGCTGGGCGGTGCTGTCACAGCGTCTGCCGCCGCAGGCTCCAAAGCCCCGCTCGGAGGAATCCTCTGGAACTTCACGGCGTTGGGTGCGCTGGTTGGGGGGCTTGGTGGCTGTCGAAGCGCTGGCAGTGGCCGCGCTGGCGCTGGTGATCATCAAGCCCAGCTTTCAACGCGCACCCGACGAGGGCTTCACTACACTCAGTACACCCAGTGCCCTGTCGTCTGAGGTGCGTTGGCGTGTGCTTCCCGACCCGACTCAGTCCTTAGCCCAGTGGCAGGCCAATCTGGTGACGCACCAAGTGCAAGTGCTGGGCGGGCCCTCGTCGGCGGGGGTTTGGAGTTTGGGTTGGGCGGGCGCACAAGCCCCTGATGTGGAGGCGGTGGCCCAGGCCTTGCGCACCAGCCCGGGCGTGCGCTTTGTAGAGGTCATGCCACATGCGCAGTGAAACGGGGTTGCGCCGACTGTTGGCAGCGCTGCTGTGTTGCGTGGGTCTGAGTTCGGCCCTGGGCCAAGGCCTAGCGGACTCCTCTGGGCCAGGTATTCACAGCAGGACGGCCCGCCCGCAGGACTGGTCGCATGAGTCGGGCACTGAGGCTTTCTTGCTGCTCCTCGACAACCCCGTGCACAGCCAGGTGGTGCAGGCGGGTTCATGGGGGGCCTTGGGTTATCGGCAGCGGCGTGCCTACGCCGTGCATCCCCAGGTCGAAGCCATGGCGGCCGCCTTGGTGGCGGAATACAAACTGGTCGTGCTGGACGCTTGGCCCATGGACCCTTTGCGGGTGCACTGTTTGGCGGTGCGGTTCAGTGACTCGGCGTCGGGTCCAGCGACCTTGGCCCAGTTGCGGCGCGATCCGCGCATACAGCAGTTGCAGCGCCTTCAAGATTTTGCCGTCCAGGCCACGCCGCAGCCTGCCAGCCTGATGGCCCCCAGTGCCTTGGTGGACGATAGGCTGGATATTCGCTCGGCCCACCTGCGCGCGCGCGGCGAGGGTGTGCGGGTGGCGGTGGTGGACACAGGCATGGATGTGGCGCACCCTGCGCTGGCCGATGCGGTGCTGGAAGCCCGAAACTTTGTGGACCAAGACGATGCACAGTTCCGCAGGGACCAGCATGGCACGCAAGTGGCCGGATTGCTGTCGGCCAGGCCTCGGGCGGATGTTGGCGTTGTGGGGCTGGCGCCCGCTGCGGGCCTGCTGGCCTACAAGGCTTGCTGGGCGAGGGCACCCGCCAGCGATGGGCGCGCCCAATGCAATACGCTGACTTTGGCCAAAGCCCTGGTGGCCGCCTTGGACGCGCGCGCCGATGTGCTCAACCTCAGTCTGTCTGGCCCGCCAGATCCGCTCTTGGAGCGGCTGCTGGCGGTGGCCATCACACGGGGGGTTGCCGTCTTCGGGGCGGTGCCGCCGGATGGTCGCAAGAGTGGCTTTCCGCTGAGCGTGCCAGGCGTCATGGCTGTCGACCGCACCGAAACGGCCCGCGCCCTGGTGCCGGGTGAGCTGCGGGCTCCTGGCGAGGATGTGATGACGCTCAAAGCCGGCGGCGGCGGCGGCTTTGCCAGCGGCTCGTCCATGGCCACGGCCCAGGCCAGCGCGGTGGCAGCCTTGCTGCGCAGCGTGCGCCCTAAAGCCTCGGTGGCTCAACTGACGCAGTGGATGATGGCTGCCAGCCCGCAAGGCGTGCTCAATGCCTGTTTGGCCTTGCGGCTCGCTGGCGAGCCCGTGGTGTGTCGAGGTGACGTGGGCGTGTTCGCCAAGCCATGAGCCCATGAAAAAGCCCCGCCAAGGCGGGGCTTTGACGGGCGAGCAGCACAGAGCGGCTCGGCCAGCGAAGAATTACTTCTTCTTCTTGGCGTCTTTCTTGCCCTTGTCAGCAGCAGGCGCTGCGACCACGACTTCTTCCTCAACCTTGGCTTCAGCCACAGACACCACGACGGGGTTCTGGGTGCCGTGCTTCACGGCCTTGATGCCTTCAGGCAGGGTCAGGTCGGAGACGTGCAAGCTCTTGCCCTTGACCAGACCCGACAGGTCCACGGCCACGAACTCAGGCAATTGAACAGCCAAGCACTCGATTTCGATCTCGGTGGCCACGTGGCTGACGATGCACTTGTCGGTCTTCACGGCGACAGAGTTTTCTTCGTTCGAGAAGTGCAGGGGCACTTTCTTGCGCAGCTTGGTGGTGTCGTCCACGCGCTGGAAGTCCACGTGCAGCACTTGCTGCTTCCAGGGGTGCATTTGGAAGGCGCGCAGCAGCACCTTTTGCGTCTTGCCAGCCACTTTCATCTCGAGGATGGACGAATGGAAGGCTTCCTTCTTCAGGGCGAAGAACAGCGCGTTGTGATCGACTTCGATCATCGCGGGCTCACCAGCACCAAAAACGATGCCGGGCACCTTGCCCGACACTCGCAGGCGGCGGCTCGCTCCGGTCCCCTGCTTAGCGCGCTCGAAAGCTACGAATTGCATGACACTCTCCAATGAGTCGGGGCGTTCCGCGACCAGAATCGCCCCTGTTTAAAAAGCGCTTCAACCAAGGCTGAAGCGCCAGCGAAAAAGGCCCAGCCCCGAAAGGCTGAACCTTAGAAATTGTTGTTCTGCTCAGAGAACAGCGAGGTCACCGACTCACCGTCCGAGATGCGGCGGATGGTCTCGGCAAACAAGAAAGCCACCGACAACTGGCGGATCTTCTTGCAGGCCTTGGCGGCGTCACTGAGCGGAATGGTGTTGGTGATGACGACTTCGTCAAGCTGAGAGCTTTGGATGCGCTCAATCGCCGGGCCTGAGAACACGGCGTGGGTGCAGTAGGCGTAGACGCTCTTAGCACCGCGCTCTTTGAGCACTTCAGCGGCTTTGACCAAGGTGCCAGCGGTGTCGATCATGTCGTCCATGATCACGCAGTTGCGGCCTTCGATCTCACCGATGATGTGCATCACCTCAGACACATTGGCCTTGGGACGACGCTTGTCGATGATGGCCAGATCGCAACCCAGCTGCTTGGCCAAGGCGCGTGCGCGCACCACACCGCCGACGTCCGGGCTCACCACCACCAAATCAGGGTAGTTCTTGGCCTTGAGGTCGGTCAGCAGCACGGGGCTGGCGTAGATGTTGTCGACGGGAATGTCGAAGAAGCCTTGGATCTGGTCGGCGTGCAAGTCCATGGTCAGCACGCGCTCAACGCCCACGGTCTCCAGCAGATTGGCCACGACCTTGGCCGAAATGGGCACACGGGTGGAGCGGGGACGACGGTCTTGGCGGGCGTAGCCGAAGTAGGGGATCACGGCGGTGATGCGGCGAGCGCTGGCGCGCTTCAGGGCATCCACCATGATCAACAGTTCCATCACGTTCTCGTTGGTTGGGGCGCAGGTGGACTGCACCACGAACACATCGCGAGCACGAACGTTTTGTTGGATCTCGACGGTGACTTCACCGTCCAAGAAGCGGCCCACACTGGCCTTGCCGAGTTCGGAGCCCAGATGGGTGGCCATCTCTTGGGCCAGCACCGGATTGGCGTTACCCGTGAACAGGACAGTGTTGAACAGCACGTCAGCGTCTCCGGCGGAAACTTCAATGTTACGAGGCCAAAAACTGCAGGCCCCAAACAAAAAAACCGCGCAACAAAAGCGCGCGGTCTTTGGCTTGTAGCGTCCAAGCCTTTAGGCTTGGACTGCTGAGATCATTTGGCAGGGGAGGAAGGACTCGAACCCTCGCATGTCGGAATCAAAATCCGATGCCTTGACCAACTTGGCGACTCCCCTACACAGGACATAACCTGACGGCTATACCCCTTTAACTTCTCAGCTGGCCCACCCTGCTAAAGGATGCTCAACCAAGCTGTGGCACATTCGACCGACCCAGCCTTCAGGCAATTTGCCTTCCAACTCTGTCGCCATAGGACGATTCCCTGCGCCGTTTTCTTCAACCCTTGCAAACACTGCACTGCCTGAGCCCGTCATCCGGCTGTTGCCGAACGCTTGCTCCAACCACTGCCTTGCCTGCGTCACCTCGGGGCACAAGGCCTCGGCTGCTGCTTGCAAGTCGTTGTGCCCAAATCCATCAAGAAGACTCTTGCTGTTTTGCTCACAAACCGTGTCTGCTAGAGAGCCCGAAACTATAGCAGGCTTTGTATCGCGTGTCACCAAATCGCTTGAAAAAATTGCGGCTGTCGCAATCGCTTGGGGCGGTTTGATCACGGCAAAGCGCTGTGGCGGAACATCGATGGGCGTCAACTTTTCGCCAATCCCTTCGACAAACGCATTATGCCCGCCGATGAAGAAGGGCACGTCCGCACCGAGGCGTGCGCCCAGTGAAAGAAGTTGCTCACGCGACCAGTTCAAGCCCCAGAGCCTGTTCAAGCCCAGCAGGGTGGTGGCGGCGTCGGAGCTGCCGCCGCCCATGCCTGCGCCCCAGGGCACATGCTTGAAGATGGAAATGTCTGCACCGAAGCTTGTGCCGCTGGCTTGCTGCAGGCTGCGAGCGGCACGCAGGCATAAGTCGTCTGCGGGCAGCTCCGGGCCCAGATCGTGGCGCTGCAATTGGCCGTCATGGCGTAATTCCAAGTGCAAGGTGTCGGCCCAGTCGATGAGCACAAACACCGACTCCAACAAATGGTAGCCATCGGCACGGCGCCCCAGCACATGCAAGAACAAATTGAGCTTGGCCGGTGCGGCCAAGTCCGACAAAGAAGTCATGCTCATCAACGATCCAATCGAATGCGCAGCCGCACCGCAGGGGGCTGCTCGCGTCGGGCTTCGACCCAGCCCTCCGCTTCCAGGCGGCTGGCATCGACCAGCCAGTCCGCTTGCCAGAAACGCGGCCCGCCGGCGTCGCCTGCAGGCACCTGCCATTGCACGTCTGCACCGGGCCAAGGCTGGCCTTTGAGCCACGAGGGCAGGGCGGCCAGGGGTACAGATTCGCCCAAGGCGCTGCGTGACAGCTCGTCCAGGTTGGCATAGGCCTGCGGGCCTTGGCCGCTGTCCAAGGTGACGCCTTGCGGGCTCCATTGGGCCAAGGCGAGCACCGTGCCCAAGGGGCTGAAGAGTCGCAACTCACCGTGATGTTCATGGCCCGAGAGCTCAAAACTGGCGCTGACAGATTGGGCCGGGCCGCTGGGGCTCTCCGCCACCCGCAGGGCCATGCGGCCTTGCAGTGCGGGCGCGGCATCAGGGGCGCGGGGTGGTGCCGTCACGCAGGCGCTCAGGCTCAAGGCCAAGCAAAACGCCGCAGCCAGGCGGCACCAGGTTCCCCCGCTCATAACTTCACTTGCAGGCGCTGCAGCGTCTCTTGAAGCACTTCGTTGTCGGGCTCGCGGGGTTGGGCCTCGCGCCAGATTTGCAGGGCTTCATCACGGCGCCCGGCTTGCCACAAGGCTTCGCCCAAATGCGCCGCCACCTCGACATGCGGGCGGGCAATGTGGGATTGCTGTAGCAAGCGTATGGCCTCTTCCAGCCGCCCCTGCCTGAAGGCGACCCAGCCCAGGCTATCAATGATGAACGGGTCGCCGGGGGCCATGCTGGCGGCCTTGTTCAGCAGGGCTTGGGCCTCGTCCAAGCGGACATTGCGCTCGGTCAGGGAGTAGCCCAGGGCATTGACGGCATGGTGGTCGTCGGGCTTGAGTGTCATGACCCGACGCAGCAGCACTTCCATGTCGTCATAGCGCTTCAGACGGTCGGCCGTCATGGCCAGCTCATAAATCAGCACCGAGTCTTCTGGGCTCTGGCGCATGGCCTCCAACAGCAGGTCATAGGCGCTCTGCCATTGCTTTCGATCGCGCAGCAGTTGGGCCTCGGCCAAGAGCCGAGCGCGGGCGTCGGGGTTGCCTTTGGCTGCTCCGGCGCGCAGCAGGGCGCGGGCTTCGGTCAGGCGTCCGCTGGCGGCCAGCAGAGAAGCCCGGCGTGCCAGTACGGCCAAGTCCACCTCTTGAGCGGGAATGCGATCCAGCCATTGGCTGGCCGCTTGGGGCTCTTTGAGGTGTTCCCAGGCCTGGGCCATCAGCACATAAGCCAGGTGCGGCCCGGCTTCGTTGGTGTCGGCGTCTGAATCCTTGTTGGTGCTGCTGCGCTTGGCCTCGGCATCGGCGGCCAAGAAGCGCTCCAGAGAGGCAATGCCATCGCGGCTCTCGCGCAGCTCAATCTGATAGGCACCCAGGGTCAACCAGGCGACGGACAGTTGAGGCTGCTGCGCCAGAGCCAGTTTGAGTTGGGTGGCCGCCTCGCCCAGGCGTTGGCGGCGGTCCAGGCTGCGGGCATAGGCCAGGCGCACTTGGGCCGGGGTGGTGGGGCTGGCCAGTGAGCCTTGCACCAGGGCTTCGGCTGCCGGTGCTTTGGGAATTAACTCCAGAGCCAGCAAGGTGGGGCCCATGGCCGTCGGCTCTTGGCCCAGGGCCTTGCGGGCCAGGGTCAGGGCGGTGTCCACTTGGCCTGCCGCCAAGGCGACGCGGCCTCGCGCTGTCCAGGCCGCCACTTGCGTGCTGGCTTGGCTTTCAAACGGCGTCAAGGCTTGCTCGGCGGCCTTCAGGGCCAGGGCTTTGTCTTTGAGCCCCGCCAAGAAGCGCGGCAAGCCGCTGATCACCAGCTCTTGTTCGCTGGCGGGTTGGCTTTGCAGCAGGTGGCGCAAGGGCTCGCCCAACTCCGCAGGGCGGTCCATGGCCACCAAGACTTGCACCAAGGTTCTTGCGGCTTCGGTGGATTGAGGCAGGGCTTGGCGCCAGGCCTTGGCGGCCTGTAGTGCGGAATCGCCCGCACGCGCCTGGATGGCCAACTCCACCGCGCGACGGTAGAGGCCCTCGTCCTTGGTGCGCCGCGCGCCGTCGAGCATCACCTCATGGGCATTGCCCAGGCGTCCGGATTGGGCTTCCAGCTCGCCGATCAGCAGTTGGTAGAACATCGGCGCATCGAGGGCGCTGTTCTGTAGGGGAGCCGAGGCGGCCTCTGCGGGCGGGGGCGTCTGCGCCGAGACGCACAGCGGAGACAGCCACAGCGCGGCCAGCACACTGGCCAAAGCGGCCCTTTTGGGCAGGGGCCAAGTGGGCAAAGTCGGGGCTGCTGCCCCGGGCTGGGCCGACGGTCGAACAAAGCGTTGGGTCATCTTCTCTCCAGCGATGCAGGATTCTACGGGCCGCCCTGTGTGGGGGCAGGCCCTCTTCCATAATCAAACCATGCCTGAATTGCCAGAAGTTGAAGTGACCCGCTTAAGTGTGGCGGGCGTCACCGGTGCCCGTGTGTTGGGTTTGCGCCTGGGAAAGCCGCTGCGCTGGCCGCTGGGTTGCGAGCCTGCGGCCAGTGTGGTCGGACGCACCGTGGGCGAGGTTCAGCGGCGGGGTAAATATTTGTGGCTGCCCTTGCTGAGCCTGGGGCAGGCCGATGGTGGGCTGTTGTGGCACTTGGGCATGTCGGGCTCGCTGAGTTGGCTGGCGCAGGCTCCGCTGCCCGGCCCGCATGACCACGCGGACTTGCAGACCGACCGTGGCACCTTGCGCTTGACCGACCCTAGGCGCTTCGGTGCCGTGGTGTGGTCGCCGGCCTTGGAGGTGGACCCAGCGGCCAAGCTGCTGGCTCGACTGGGGCCGGAGCCCTTTGACCCTGCGCTCACCGCCCAAGGCTTCCACGCCGCCTTGCGTCAGCGGCGAGTGGCGATCAAGCAAGCGCTGCTCTCGGGTGAGTTGGTGGTGGGGGCGGGCAATATCTACGCCAGCGATGCCCTGTTCGAGGCCGGTATTGACCCTCGCACCCGCTGCGACCGCATTGCTGCAGCACGCGCCGCACGCCTGCTGGCGGCGGTGCGGAGGGTCTTGACCGAGGCCATTGCGGCCGGGGGCTCAACCCTGAAAGACTTCAAGGACGCCCACGGCACGGTGGGCCAATACCAGGGCCAAGCCCGGGTTTATGGGCGTGAAGGCCAGGCCTGCCAGCGCTGCGGCGGCACGATCAAGCGTTTGGTGCAAGGGCAGCGGGCCACCTACTATTGCCCAGGGTGCCAACACTGAGCCTGCGGTTTGGCCCGCAGGCAAGCGCATCTTAGGGGCGGCTTGTGAGTCGTTATGCCGCCACAAGGTGTGACGGTGTGTGCTGTGGGGTTCACGACCAGAGCCACTGCGGCTAGGATGCTCGCTGGTCTTTGCTGCCCCCACCTGTTGTGTCGTTCTCCAACTCGCTCTCCAGTCCCCGTGATCTTCAGCCGGCGCTTGCGCCTTTGCTGGACGCCTTGGCCGAATGGCGCATGACCATGGCGGGGCAGATGATCGTCCTCGAGAGCTTTTTGCGGGACGCTGATCTGCTCACCCCGGACGCCGCCAACCAATGCGCGGGCCTGCGCCAGCGTTTGGCCACCGACCGCTTGGTGATTGCCTTTGTGGCCGAGTTTGCGCGCGGTAAGTCTGAGCTGATCAACGCTATTTTCTTTGCCGACGCCGGGCAGCGCGTTTTGCCGGCCACGCCGGGGCGCACCACCAAGTGCCCGGTTGAGCTGTGCTGGGACGAGCGCGACCCTCCGCGTCTGGCACTCTTGCCCATCGACACCCGCCTGCGCCCTGAAACCCTGGCCGACTGGCGCGACATGCCTGAAGCATGGACGACGATGGAGCTGGATACCTCGGACACCAATGCCTTGGTGAAGTCGCTGTCGCAAGTCACGGCCACCCGCTATGTCAGCCGCGAACAGGCGCACTCGCTGGGCCTGTGGTCTGAAGAGCACCCAGACGACAACCCGCCCAGCACGTCTGACGGCCGGGTCGAAGTGCCGGCTTGGCGGCATGCCGTCATCAATTACCCCCACCCCTTGCTCAAGCGGGGTTTGGTGGTGGTGGATACCCCGGGCCTGAATGCCATTGGTACGGAGCCCGAGCTGACCTTGAGCCTGCTGCCCTCGGCGCACGCCGTGCTGTTCATCTTGGGGGCAGACACCGGCGTCACGCGCACCGACTTGGCGGTGTGGAACCAGCACCTGAACGACCCTTCGCTGGCCCGCTATGTGGTGCTCAACAAGATCGACACCCTGGCCGACCCGCTGGCGACCAGCATGGAGCGGCAAGAGCTGATCGAGCGCCAGTGCCTCAGTGCGGCCGATACGCTGGGTGTGCCGCGCCATCGCGTGTTTCCGGTCTCAGCCCGGCAAGCTTTGTCGGCCCGTTTGCAGAACGACAGCTTTGGCCTCGTTGGCTCCAAGGTGCCGGTGCTGGAGAACGCGCTGCGTGACGAGCTGCTGCCGCAACGCCAGCGCCTCTTGTCCACGGCCGTCATCAGCCAAGTGCAAAGCCTGCAAGAGCAGATCAGCCGCCGTTTGCGCGAGCTGCGCCGCCAAAACGCCGAGCAAATGCTGGAGCTGCGGGCCCTGCGCGGCAAGAGCAGCGGCCGCATCGGCATGATGCTGGCGCGCGTGCACTCTGACACCGAAGAGTTCAACCGTTGTGCGGCCCGCCTCACAGCGCTCAAGTCGGTGCAGCAGCGCATGGTGCGCGGGGCCTTGGCTCACCTGGATGCCTCGCATGTGCGCGCGGCGGCTGAGCGCTTGCAGCAAGCCTTGGGGGGCGGCTGGTTCAATCTGCGTGCCAAACCCTTGTTTGCCGATGTCTGCCGCACCTTGGTGGAGCAAATCGACCGCGCGGCCCATGATTCGGTGGAATCTCAGCACATGCTGACGGCCAGCTTCCGCCAGCTCAATGCGGAGTTTGGCTTCACCCTGGAAGTGGCCGCGCCCCCAGACTACGCGCCGCTGCGCGACGAATTGGGCCGGATCGAGCAAGGCTATGCCCGCTATTTCGGCGTGGGTGGTCGCATGCGCATGAACTCCCAGGCCTTTGCCGAGCAGTTTCAGCGCATGTTGGTCTCCAAGCTGCGCATTGTGTTTGACCAAGCGGCCTCGCAACTCGATGCCTGGAACGAAGCCATCACGGCTCAGTTGGACGGCCAATTCAGAGACCGCCGTCAGAGCTTCCGCCGCCGCAAAGAAAACCTGGAGCGCATCCAAGAGGCCACGGGCGAATTGGAAACCCGCCTGGTGGACGTGGAGCGGGTCGACCAGCAATTGCTGGAGCAGGCGGACCGTGCTTTTGTGTTGACGGCGGCTCTGCGCCTGCGCGCGCAGCAAGGCCCCAGCCCCGTCACAGAGCCTGCGGCCGCCCCCACGGCCCTGACGGCTGCGCCGGTGGCCGCACCGGCGTTCCAGAAGAGTGCGCTGCCTGCGGGCATCCAAATGAATATTGGCGAGCACGACGACGCCGCATCGCAGGTGGATCTTTACCTGCCCGACCTGCAGCTCAACTTTCGGACCGACCAATTGGATGCCGCCTTGGCGCCGCCGTCTGTCGCCAAGCCTTTGGGTTTGGTGCACAGCGATGGCGTGCGGCCCAGCCTCGAACCCGACCTCGAATGAGCAGCCCAGACGCCGCACCGCAGGGCGCTGCGGACTTGGCGGCGCGCGTGGTCGCTTGGCAGCGTGTGCATGGACGGCATAGCTTGCCTTGGCAGCAGACGCGTGACCCCTACCGCGTGTGGCTCTCTGAGATCATGCTGCAGCAAACCCAGGTCAGCACGGTGCTGGGCTATTACGAGCGCTTCTTGAACCGCTTTCCCGATGTGGCCGCTTTGGCCGCCGCCCCGCAAGACGAGGTCTTGGCGCTGTGGGCAGGCTTGGGCTATTACAGCCGCGCCCGCAATCTGCACCGCTGCGCCCAAGCCGTGGTGGCTGAGCATGGCGGAGCCTTTCCGCGCACGGCGGCCGAGCTGATGACCCTGCCGGGCATCGGCCGCTCAACCTCTGCCGCCATCGCCGCCTTTTGCTTCGGCGAGCGGGTGGCTATCTTGGATGGCAATGTCAAACGGGTGTTGACGCGCGTGCTGGGCTTTGGCGAAGACCTAGCGCAGGCGGCCCACGAAAAGACCTTGTGGCGCATGGCCGAGGCGGTGTTGCCGAACGATGAGGGCATTGAGGCTTACACCCAAGGCCTGATGGACTTAGGGGCCACCGTCTGCCTGCAGCGCACGCCCCACTGCGAGGCCTGCCCGTTGACCTCGCTTTGCGTGGCCCGGGCGCAAGGGCGGCCCCAAGACTACCCCGTCAAGCGGCGCAAGCTGGTGCGCAGCCAGCGGGCGCATGCCCTTTTGTGGCTGGAGCATGGTGCCCAGGTGTGGCTAGTCCAGCGGCCGCAAACCGGTGTGTGGGCCGGCTTGTGGGCACTGCCTGAGTTTGAAAGCATGGATGCGCTGGATCAAGCCTGCGCGGCGTGGCCCGGCGAGCGCCAGACTTACGCCACCATTCACCATGTGCTGACCCACTTTGACTGGGCCCTTAGCCCGGTGCGTCTGAAGCTGGTGGATGGTGCGGCGTTGAATGAAGCCTTGGCCGCGCAGTGGCCCTCCGGGCGGTGGGTCTCGCGAGCGCGACTGGACGACTACGGCCTACCCGCCCCAGTCAAAAAGCTTCTCTACGGTCAGGTTCTACCGTCCAACTCGCGGTGACGCTTGAGGGTGGTCACCGCGTCGCTGAAGCGCGCGGTCAGTGACTCGACGAAGTACACCGACCGATGCTGGCCACCCGTGCAGCCAATGGCCACGGTGAGGTAGCTGCGCTGGTCGTCTTCAAAGGCCGGCAGCCAGCGCCGCACAAAGGCGTCGATCTGGCCCAACATTTCATTCACCTCAGGCTGCCCCGCCAAGTACTCGGCCACCGGTTCATCTTTGCCGTTCAAAGGCCGCAACTCCCGGATGTAGAAGGGGTTGGGCAGCACCCGGACATCAAACATCAAGTCGGCATCCAGGGGCACGCCGTGCTTGAAGGCAAAGGACTCGAACACCAGGGTCAAGCCGCTGCGTGTGGCGCCCACCAAGTCGCGCACCCAAAGGCGTAGCTGGGCCGGGCGCAACTGGCTGGTGTCCAGCACCGAGGACTGCTCGCGCAAATCGGCCAGCAGGTCACGTTCCAGCTCGATGGCATCAAACAGCATGCGGTGTGGGTCGCCCGCCTCGCTGGGCTTGGAGAGGGGATGCGGGCGGCGGGTTTCTGAAAAGCGCCGGATCAATGCGGTGGTCGTGGCATTCAGAAAGATGGTGCGGACCTGCACGCCTTCGGCCTTGAGCTGTTGAAGCACAGGCAACAAGCTGGGCAAAGAACTGGCCGTGCGCACATCCACAGCGATGGCCATCTTGCGCACGCCGTGCAGGCTTTCGACCTTGATGAAGTCGCGCAGCAACTCTGGCGGCAGGTTGTCGACGCAGAAGTATCCGGCGTCTTCCAGCGCATGCAGGGCCACGGACTTGCCCGAGCCGGAGATGCCGGTGACCAGCACCACCTCGCGGTCTTGCAGGTCGGCGTTGGCGGGCAGTAGAGGGGTGTGGGGGCTCATGCGTGGGGGGCGCGGCGCGCCTGGTGTGGCGGCGTCGCTTGGTTCAACAATTCTTGGGCATGGGCCAGGCTGGTGCCCTGGGCACGTTCGCCGCCCAACATGCGTGCCACTTCGGCCACGCGGGCTTCGCCACTCACCGGGCTGATGCGGGAGTGGGTCTGTCCGCCGTCGTTGGCTTTAGCCACCACCAGATGGTGGTCGCCGCAGGCGGCGACTTGGGGCAGGTGGGTCACGGCCAGCACTTGGGCGCTCTGGCCCAGTTGCTTCATCATGCGGCCCACGGCGTCGGCCACCGTGCCGCCCACACCCGAGTCGATCTCATCGAAGATCAAGGTGCTGGGCGCGGGGCGGTCGACCTGTGGCGAATTGCTGGCTTGAGCTTGCCGCTCGCGCGCGGTGGTCACCGCAATGGCTAGGGCCAGGCGCGAAAGCTCTCCGCCTGAGGCCACTTTGCCCAAAGGCCGGGGCGTGCTGCCCGCATGCCCCGCCACCAAAAACTCAGCGGCTTCGAGGCCGAAGGCCTGGGGTTGGTCTTGCGGCAGCAAGGCCACTTCAAAGCGACCGCCGGCCATGCCCAACTGTTGCATGGCTTCCGTCACGCGGGCGGAGAGCGGCCCGGCCGCTTGATGCCGGGCTTGGCTGACGCGCTGGGCTTCTTCGCGCCATTGGCTTTCTGCCTCGCTGACGGCACGCTCCAAGGCGGCCAGGTCTGAGGCCTTTTCCAGGGCGTCCAGCGCGCCGCGCCATTCGGTCAGCAGGGCCGGCAACTCGTCGGGGGCGCGGCGGTAGCGCCGGGCCAGCCCCATCCACGCCGAGAGGCGTGTGTCCAGCTCTTCCAGGCGCTGTGGGTCGGGCTCGACCCGACCGAGGTAAGCGTTCAGGCTGTGCGCGGCATCGTCCAGTTGGGCTTGGGCGCCACGCAAGGCTTCCATCACGTTCTGTACTTGCGGGTCCCAGGCGCTGACTTGGTCCAGCGCATTCAGCGCGCGCGCCACCAAGCGGCTAGCGCTTTGGTCGTCTTCATCTACCCATTGATGGGCTTGGTGGGCGGCATCGACCAAGGCTTGGCCGTGGCCCAAGCGCTGGTGTTCGGCATTGAGCTCGGCCCATTCATCGGCCTTAGGCGCTAAGCGTTCCAGCTCACCAATCTGCCAGGCCAATCGCTCGCGTTCGCTGTCGAGTTCACCCTGTCTTGTCTTGGCGCGGGCCAAGCCTTCCATGGCCTCGCGCCAGTGGGCATAGGCCTGCGCCAGGGGGCGGGTGTTCAGGCCGGCTTGCTCGTCCAGCAAGGCTCGCACCGAGGCCGGGCGGGTCAGCCCTTGCCACGCATGCTGGCCGTGGATGTCCACCAAGTGGTCGGCCATCTCACGCAGTTGAGCCAAGGTGGCTGGGCTGCCGTTGATGAAGCCGCGGCTCTTGCCTTGGGCATCAATGACCCGGCGCAGCATCAGCTCCTCACCGCCTTCAAAGCCATGCTCTTCCAGCCACGTGGCCAAGGCGGCGGGGGCATCAAAGGTGGCGGTGATGTCAGCCCGGGCGGCGCCATCGCGCACCACCGGGCTGTCGGCCCGTGCGCCCAAAGCCAGTTGCAGCGCGTCGATCAAGATGGACTTGCCTGCACCGGTCTCGCCAGTCAGCACCGTGAAGCCAGCGCCGAAGCTCACGTCCAAGTGCGTGACGATGACAAAGTCTTTGAGCGTCAGGTGTTTGAGCATACTCAGACCACACCCTCATACCAGCGCAGCTTGCGCCGCAGGGTGGCGTAATAACTCCAGCCTCTGGGGTGCAAGAAGCGCACGGCCACGCTGGAGCGGCCCACGCGTACTTGGTCGCCGTGCATCAGGCTGGCCAAGCTGTGCATGTCGAAATTGGCACTGCTGTCCTTGCCCGACACGATGGTGACCTGCACTTCCTGCGTGTCTGGCAGCACGATGGGCCGGTTCGACAGGGTGTGCGACGCAATCGGCACCACGATCCAGCCGCCCACGGAAGGGTGCAGGATGGGGCCGCCCGCAGACAAGGCATAGGCTGTGGAGCCTGTGGGTGAGGCGATGATCAAGCCGTCTGCGCGCATATTGGCCACGAACTCGCCGCCAATGTCCACGCGCAGCTCCACCATGCTGGCGGTCGGGCCGCGAGCCACCACCACATCATTCAGGGCCATGCCTTGGAAGATGGCTTCGTTGTCACGCCAGACGCCGCCTTCCATCATGGAGCGGCGCTCTTCCTCGTAATCGCCGCGCACGATAGGCCCCAGCGCTTCGGCCCAATCGGTGCCGCGCACATCGGTGATGAAGCCCAGCCGCCCTTGGTTGATGCCCACCAAAGGCACGTTGAAGGGGGCCAACTCGCGGGCGATGCCCAGCATGGTGCCGTCGCCCCCCACCACCACGGCGATGTCGCACTGCGCACCGATCTCGGCAGGGCTTAATGCGCCGTACTCGTTCCAATCTGTGGCCAAGGCCGTGTCGCGGTCGACTGAGACATCCAGACCCTGGCGGGTCAAAAATTGGGCGATCTGCTCCAGCAAAGGGCGAATGCCCTGTGCTTGGTGTTTGCCCACGAGCGCGGCGTGACGAAAACGGGTCGGCATGGTGCGAGGAATTACACCACAGCCCCCGTGCACGTCAGGCGCATTACAGGGCACATCCGTACAATGGCCCCATGTTGGACGACCGTGCCCGATCCCTGCTCAAAACCCTGGTGGAACGCTATATCGCGGACGGCCAACCCGTGGGCTCGCGCACCTTGTCCAAGGCCTCGGGTTTAGAGCTGTCTCCGGCCACGATCCGCAACGTCATGGCCGACCTGGAAGAGTTGGGCCTGATCGTCAGCCCGCACACCTCGGCGGGGCGCATTCCCACCCCTCGCGGCTATCGCCTGTTTGTGGACACCATGCTGACCGCCAGGCCCGTGGACGCCGGCATGCCCGAAATGGCCGAAGCGCCATTGCACCCGGACCAGCCCCAGCGTGTGATTGCCCAAGCGGCCACGCTGCTGTCCAACCTCTCCAGCTTTGTGGGCGTGATCTCCGCTCCCAAAAAGGCCAGCGTGTTTCGGCACATTGAGTTCTTGCGCTTGGGGGAGCGCCGGGTGTTGGTGATCTTGGTCGCACCGGATGGCGATGTTCAAAACCGCGTGCTCTTCACCCAGCATGACCACAGCCAAAGCGAATTGGTCGAAGCCACCAACTTCCTGAATGCGCATTACGGGGGCCTCACCATCGAAGAGGTGCGGCTGCGCCTCAAGTCAGAAGTCGATGTGCTGAGGGGAGAGATTGCCACCCTGATGCGTGCCGCCGTGCAGGTGGGCACTGAGGTGATGGAAGAAAACCAAGAGCAAGTCGTGGTCAGCGGTGAGCGCAATTTGCTGGGCGTGCAAGACTTTGGCAACGACCTGGGCGCCATGCGCAAGATGTTCGACCTCTTCGAGCAAAAAACCCATCTGCTGCGCTTGCTCGACACCTCCAGCCGCGCCGAGGGCGTGCGCATTTTTATCGGGGGCGAAAGCGGCGTCGTGCCCTACGAAGAGCTTTCGGTGGTTTCAGCACCCTACGAAATTGACGGTCGCATCGTCGGCACGCTGGGCGTGATTGGCCCCACCCGCATGGCCTACGACCGTATGATCCAGATCGTGGACATCACCTCCAAGCTCGTGGGCAACGCGCTCTCGCAGCGCTGAATTCCCAAAAGGCGCTCGCAAGCCCCCTACAATCGCAACCCTTCTGCCCAGGGCACCCACCGCCTCTGTGGCCAGACCCGTTTCCGGGGGCCGTTAGCTCAGTTGGTTAGAGCAGAGGACTCATAATCCTTTGGTCATAGGTTCAAGTCCTATACGGCCTACCAATAAAATCAATCAGTTAGGCGATCTTTGGTCTTTGTCCTTCGATCGCACGTCAACGAAGTGTCAACCGACGCTTTCTTTGCGGTCGGCGGTGTATGTTTGCGGGAGAGCCTTCTCGTGAAGGCAGACTAGGACATTGGGCATGGCTGAGCGCGCTGCAAAAAGTCGAATCAAGTTCGCCTATTACGACCGCTTCTGGGACTCCAAGACTGGCAATCGGAAAGTGCTGGAAGATCGGGCCGAGAAGGTGCCGCCTGCTGGGTACGAGGCGCACATGGATGGTTTCCTCTATTGCCCTGGTTGTTTCACTCCCCTCAGCCGGACCCCGAAGGATAAGCAGATTTTTTCAAATGGGAGACTCGCGTGCTATGCGCATCTCCCTTCGAACCAGCATGTTCTTTGCGATCTGAAGTCGGCGAAGCCGTAAGGTAAGAAGTTCGACTCCGAGGAGCTGGCCAAGCAAGCTATTGCTCAAGAGGAACTGGTTTTGGTCAGCGGGTTCTTGAAGGATCCGCCAGATTCGCGAGGACTTGTGGTTGGCACCTACGATCAGTCCCACGTAGAGGATGTGGACGGCCCAAGTGCCGATGTCCCGATATCAAGGCATCACGGCGGTGTCTTTCGATTGCCAACGAAGCTGTCCACCGTCCAAAGCATTTGCCGCCGGTTTGATCTCAATCTCTATCGTCACTACCATTTTCCCGGTGCATCGGCTGCTGTGCGTCTCATAGATGCGCTTGTCGATGTTGCAACTGTCGAAGCCGAGGATGACACTCCCCGTCTTTACTTTGGCGAGATCATTCGCTCGTTCAATCCTGGCCGCCCGCCAAGGTCCACCAATACGAGGATGACGAAGTTGCGCTGTCATCCAAACATCAGGGACTTCTACTTGAAAGACCAAGATTCGGCTCAGTCCAGTAAGGGGATTGGCGATGAATCAGTGGGACGTGTGGTGATCTTCTGGGGCGAGGTCACTAGCAGCGGCCTGGGCTTGTGTGTGCAACGTTTGGGCTGGGGAGAATATGCATTGCTTCCCGACCAATACAAGCCTCTCTTGTTGAATTGACTGGGGATGCCCGGAGAGCGACTGCAATTCCCTCTCTTTTTCTCAGCTGCGATTCAACGAAATCAACGGATTCAGCTTCACCACCTCTTGCAGGTGGTCGGGCGCTAGGTGCGCATAGCGCATCTTCATCGTCAGGTTCGCGTGGCCAAGGCTGCGCTGCAACACGAGGATGTTGCCGCCGTTCATCATGAAGTGCGATGCAAAGGTGTGGCGCAGGACGTGCGCGAGCTGACCATCCTGAAGCGTGATGCCCGCTCGCTCGATGGCATCTCGGAAGGCTGAATAGGCATAGGCAAACAAGCGTTGCCCAGTTTCCGCCCTGTCGTGGTGGTTCCGCAGTTCGGCTTCAAAGCTGGGGTCAATCGGGATCGTGCGTACCTTGCCGGACTTCGTGCCAGCGAACTGGATCTGGCTGTTTCGGATGTGGCGCGTTTCGAGACCCTCTGCCTCGCTCCACCGCGCACCAGTGGCCAAGCAGACTTTTGCGATCATGGCCGCATGGCGGTTCTTCCCCTCGGCCAACTTGTCAAGCAGATCGCGAATCTGATCGGTCGTCAGATATGACAGCTCGCGCTCTTGCACTCTGAACTGGCGCAGCTCGGCCAGTGGATTGGGCTTCTTCCATTGGCCTAGTCGGCGCAGTTCGTTGAACACCGAGCGCAGGTAGGCATGCTCACGGTTCACGCTGTTCGGTGCGATGCCTGCCGCAAGCCGATCGGTACGGTAGGTGGCAAAGGTGTTGACCGTAAAGCTGTCGGCAGCGGGGTTGCCCATGGCATCACATGCGAGCTTGAGGCGGCTGTACGTGTTGACGCCAGCCTTCAGGCCCGAGCCATGGTGCGAGTACCAGAGGTCTATCAGTTCACGAAGCTTTCGTGTGTCTCGCTTCTCAGGTTGCCACTTTGCGTTCTGATTGACCTGTGTTGTTAGCCAGGCCTCATAGGCCTTTGCTTCGGCTTGCGTCTTGAGCGTCTTGCGAAATCGCTTCCCGCCTCTCCCACCTGGCTGGCTATCTACCAGCCATCCTGCGTCAGTCTTCTTGATCGCCATTCGTTTTTGCTGCCCGTGTCGCTTTGCTTGACTTCTTGGCAAGCGCCATTTCGAGTTCGACCCGCTTCGCTGGATCGACGGCTGAAGTTGTTGTGTCACTCACGCGTATGCCGTTGTCTTCCGTAAGGCGATCCGCATACCTGTGCAGCACGTCTTCCTGCACCTCTGGCGACTCTTCAAGCGCACCTAGTAGGTTCTTGAACCAATCCTCTTGAGGGTCCATCTGCGTGATCGTCCGGCCGTGCCCCGTCACCATCCATGACAGGAAAAACGGATAGACGGTCGCAAGTGCTGCAACCATTTCAATGCTTGGCTGCTGGACGTGGTTGCACACGTTCTGCCATTTGCGCGCACTGATGCCAAACCGCTCTTCCAGCGTTTTGTATCGAGTTGGCCGTCCGGCGAAGTTCCGGACAACCCAAATGACTCTCTCGCGGAAGTCGCTGGCATCACCATCGAAACGTTCAGGCGTCATTTTTCCAATTTCTGGTTGGTTTCTTACCAAAATCTGGTAAGCTAATCGCACACCAATTTTTGGTAAGCAAGAGACCTCATTATGGGCGCCCCTGACTTTCCGCTGCAATCCAGCTCACCAGCCGCACCTTCGGTTCCGCTGATGAATCGTGAGGCCTTTGCCCACGCCATCGGGCTACCTGTTGGTGTCCTCGTCGCCCAAGCTGAGCGTGGCTACTGGCCTCAGATCACCATCGGTAAGCGCGTCTTCATCAATGTCGAAGCCATTCGGCTGAAGGCCGCTGAGCGCACCCAGGAGTTCGCACTGTGAAGCGTCAGCCTCGCACCCACTTTGTCCAGCAGCTCGACTTCTGGCCTGAGCTGCGCAACCCTCACATACAGCTTTATGCCACCTTGTCGGCGCAGCGTGCGCCCGCCCGCAGCGTCAGCGAGGACGGACGCACGGTGAGCCGCAAGGCGGCTTCTTTGCGGGACTGTGCGATGGTCCCCGATGGTAATCACGGGGATAACCTCTCTCAGGTGCTCCTATGACCCGCCCCGCTAAGGCCACATTGGTCACTGACGGCAACACCATCAAGTTGCGCCTCGAAGCTGAGCGCCTTCATACGGGTTCGCTGGTTCATGTTGACTGGCTTCGCTTCACCGTTCGAACACGCAATGCACCTTCGTTGCGAAATGAAGTCCCCGTACTCAGCGACAACATTTGGGACGAAGGATACCGTCTATCGCAGATTTATAAGCTGATCAACGCGCTTCCAGACTGTGAACGCAATGCGTGCGGGCAGGCTGCAGAGTTGGCTGATCGTGTTGCGCTCTTGCTTGGCCCTGAGTTTGCACGCTCTCCTATCCTTGGAAAAGGGCATGACTTCTATAGGCACCGCTGGCCGATCCTTCGCAACGATGTTGAGTGCGGCTGGGTTGGCTTCGGTGCTTCGTCGGAGAGTCCGCGCCAGACTGCCCAGGCTGGCACCATTCACGTCAACCTGTTCGGCGCAGCCTGCACCTTCGCCGCCTTCGGTTGGAGCGAAAGACTCGCTGACCTATGCGACCAACTGGCAGCCGACATTACGCGCTGCGACCTTGCCCTTGACCTATTCGATGGCCTCAGCGGCGGTATTGAACGCGTAGCGCAGGATTACCACGCTGGCCTCTGCGACGTTGGCGGGCGTCGCCTCAAGATCAGGGACATCAACTGGTTGAAGGGGCGTTCTCGCTCGGTATACATCGGCTCTAAGGAAGCGGGCAAGGAAACCAACGTCTACGAAAAGGGCGACCAGCTCTTTGGCGAGGAAGCTGAATCTAAGTGGGTTCGTGTCGAGCTGCGCTATGGGAACAAATTGCGCGAGCTCTCAACCGACATGCTTCGCCGCCCCGCTGACTTCTTCGGTGGCGCAAGCGATTGGCATGCCACTGTGCTTGCGGAGGCTGGTGAGTCGTTCACACCTGAGCTTGTACCTACAGACGGGCGCCTAGCGCCCATGACCGTTGAAGCCGAGGTATTCCGCAACCTTAAGTGGTCATTCCAGACCGCTTCCGCCTCAATTGCCGCCGCGTTCAAGTTCCTCGGCGATGAAGACTTTCTCCGTCTTGTCACGGGCCAGAAGCTGCCCGGTCGTCTTCAGCGCTTCAACCCCGCAGAACTCAAGGCTGCTTTCGCCGCAGCCGCTTCCCGCTCCCAGGTCGCAGAGCCTTGCCCAGCTCTGGCTTGACCTATCCCATGTGGCAACTTTCCGAGGTAAATAACCATGCGCTTTGAATCTGAAGTGATCGTTCATGCGGTCAAGGAATCTTCCGGCAGCTATGAGGGTCGCGAGTTCAGCTCGTGCACGTTCCATTGTGAAGTGGACCTGAAGGAGAACGGTGCTGGCCGCTCCATCGGCCGCGTGACGCGTCCTTTCAAGCTGGGTGATGCCAAGGAGTTCGACAAGTGGGCGCACCTCGGGAACTCCCTGCCGCTGAAGGCGAAGGCCGTCTTCGAGATGGCCGCTGCCAAGGAAGACTCTGCCAAGCTGACCTTGGTTGAGATTCGCCCCTTGGACAAGGTCAAGCAGGCGGCTTGAACATGAGGCTCATCGTTCAAAGCCAGTCTACCGGGCGCTTCCTTTGCCCGGGTCTGCGCGATGGTCAGCCCACATGGGTTCGCTCGCTGGCCGAAGCTGGCGGCGGCGTCGTGTCCGACCCTGAACGGGCCTTGCAGCTCGTGCAGGACTGGGCGGACTTGGACGATGAGCCCGTGATTGTCAACCTGGATGTTCTCGGCACTGCCGACGAGGAAGTGCCATTCGGCGCGTACCTAGACGACGTGCGTGAGCACTGATTTTCGCGGACGCGAAAAGCGAATCACCCTTCATGGCTACTGGAACCACTCAGACCCTTGTTGTTTGCGTCCCTGCGACCTCTGCGACAAGCGCCCAGCAGGTCGCTTGTCCCAAGGTGGGTACCCAGTTCTACGTGCCTTCACGGGTTCAGGGCTATGTCGTTGATCCCTCGCAAGCGTCCCTCTTTGACATGGCCGTAGAGCCATTGGACCCGGCCTCTGTCGTGGCTGTTTGGTCCGTATCTTTTTCCTTCGTCATCGCTTGCTTCATTGCAGCGCGTGTCGGAGGTTCAGTTTTGAGTCTGATCCGCAAGGGTTAGCCCAATCCGTGGCGGGCGGTTCCCGCTTTGTTCTTGAAAGGAAACCAAATGAAGTTCAACCATCGCTTGGCAGCTCTTGTCGCCGTCGCTGCCACTGGTGCAGCCAATGCTGCCACCACGCCCATCGACCTCTCGCCAATCACCAGTGCCTTCTCTGACCAGCAGGGTGTGGTGACGGCAGGGATCATGGCTGTTGCTGCCATCTTGGCCGTCATTTACGTCTCGATCAAGGCGGCAAAGATCGTCTTGAACATGCTGCGTGGCGGCTGATTCTGCATGAGCAGCACAAGGGCGGTTGCAGCGATGCTCCGCCCTTTTTTAACTTTCAGGGGAACGCATGCAACCAATTGATCTCGGCCCGATCCTGGAGCAGATCATCGCGTCCGACATTGTTCAAGCAGTGATGAGTGTTGGTGCAACGATTGCGGGCATCTACGCCGTCATCTTTGCTGTCATGAACCTGCTCGCGATGCTGCGAGGCGAAGAAGCCTGGTCGTGGGGGCTGTCGTCGCACTTGGACTGGTTCTCAACGCGGAGACGCGAACAGCAGTTCGAACGCCAGTACGAAATTGAGCAACGGTCTCATGAGTACAGAGAGTGGAAAAAGTCCAAAGGTCTGCGATGACAAATTCCCAACTCTGGTACTTGTTCATCTTTGCTCTTGGCATGGTTTCGGCGTGGGCCGTCGTGAAGGGGCTAGACGAATGAATTGGCGAACTCTGTTGCTCGTGAAGCTCTGCATCAGCCTAGTCATGCTGCCCTTGCATGCCTTTGCTGCAACCACACTCGTCTTCGACACCAAGGGGAACATCATCGGCTCGTATGTTGAGGGAAATGCCTCCAGCTACGCCAAGATGCAATCCACTCTCTCGGGCGTCTATTACAAGAAGGCAGGGGATATGGGTTATTCCCCTGTCACTGACGCCAGCGGCAGCACAAAGTGGGCTCCCAACGTCACCGCCACGATCAACGGAGTGTCCACTGTCGCAGGTGGCACAGCAGGTGCAGTGACGGGTGTGCTCCTCGCGGGCGCGACTGCCCCGGGTTGGGTTGGAGTCGCCATAGTCGCAGGGATCAGTACCGTTGTTGGATACGCCGTCACCATGGCAATCGGTGGTCTCATGAACTGGCTGTTCCGCAGCGATCAAAAAATCGATGAAGGCAGCGCAGTCACCATAGACATCGACCCATCAAATGGGATTAGCTCCGGTGGAACCTACTGGTCTGCAAGTGATGCAACGACCATCCTTTATGGGGGTGATGGTGTGTCTGTCGCGCAGCAAGCCAGGTACAACATATTGAAGCGTGGCGGCCAGCAAAATCCCGCTCCGGTGACCTGCACGCAACCGGACCCAACGCACTGGCTGTGTGGCTCCGTCATGGCAAGCCTCACACAGGGTGGTGCCCCTGCAAGCTGTGCAAAAGGCAGCTTCTACACTGCGAGCACGAAGTCATGCAGTCCCTACCTTTTCACTCCACCTGGAGCCGTTCCCGCAAAGACAGCGGTTGATCTTCAAACTGCCATAGCTGACCTTCCCAGCTCCGACAAAGAGAAGCCGCTCAATCCCGCCGTCGTTGCAGCAATAGCCAATCAACTTTGGAAGCAGGCTGCCAGCCAACCTGGATACGCTGGGTTGCCTTATAGCTACGCCAATGCTGTCACTACTAGCGACGTGTCCGCGTGGCAGTCCAGCAATCCGACTCAGTATCCGACCGTTGGCGAGTTTGTATCCCCTCAAACTGGCCCCTCGCCCTGGACGATGCCCGTTTCAGGTAGCCCGATTGGGACAAGCAACGGAACCCAAACACAACCAACCGGGACCATCAATCCTGGAGCTTCGTCAGCGCAACTCAACCTTGGAGCTGACCCGTCAATTGGCGCACCTCAGCTAGAGACGACACCGACTGCGGCTCAGATCCTTGCGCCAGTTCTTGGCCTGATGCCGGAGTTGCGTAGCTTCACGCCTGGAAGTCATATATCCGTATGTCCGCGCCCCACACTCAATCTCTTTGGTGAGACGCAGATCATGGATGGGCATTGCACCTTGCTGGATGAAAACAAGCCGGTTATCCAGACTGCCATGGCGCTTGCGTGGGCCTTGCTGGCCTTGTTGATCATCCTCTCAGCCTGAGGCAGCCGCCATGTTCGGAATCCTGCTTTCTGCACTGAATACGGTCTTGGCCTGGCTTGTACGTTCAGTACTGGTCAAGTTTGCTGTCTTCTTCGCGCTGTACTTCGTCACCACCGAGTTCATCGCGGCAATCACGTCCATTCTTCCCAACGGCAGCGCCGTAAATGGTGCCATGGCCAGCGTGACTAATTCGACCTGGTACTTCCTTGACGTGTTCATGGTTCAGACCGGAATCGCAATGGTTGTGTCTGCCTACACCACTCGTTTCATCATTCGCCGCATACCCGTCATCGGTTGATTTTCGCGGACGCGAAAACGGAAGTTCCCTGCATGCCAATCAATGTCTATACCGGCCTCATGCGCTCCGGCAAAAGCTATGAGGTCGTTTCCCAAGTCATCCTAGAGGCGGTGGCGCAAGGTCGCCGCGTGGTCACCAACGTGGACGGCATCGACAACGACCTCATCAGAGCATACGTTGCAGAGACCCGTGATCTGTCGATTGCCGAACTCGGCCAGGTCGTCCATTGCACCAATGAAGAGGTCTTCAAGACTGACTTCTTCCCCTATTACGACGACAAGAAGAGCGCCATCACTGAAACCTTTTGCCAGCCAGGCGACCTCGTCTGCATTGATGAGGCGTGGCGTTTTTGGGGAACCGACTGCAAGCTCTTGAAGGAGCACAAGAGCTTCTTCCTTGAGCATGGACACTTCGTGCATCAAGACAGCGGCGTGGCATGCGACCTGGTGCTCATGATTCAGGACATGAGCACCTTGCATCGATTCCTCAGGAGCGTGGTCGCCTTCTCCTTTCGGACCCACAAAAAAGTGAGCCTCGGTCTCGGCAATACCTACTCCGTAAACATGTGGGAGGGGTCTAAGATGACGAAGGCCACCATGATCGGTACTTGGGTCCGTAAGTATGACAAGGCCGTCTTCCCGCTGTACTCGAGCTTCAAAGGCGGCGTCGAAGGCAAGACCGTGAACGTCGACAAGCGTCAGAACCTCTTGGCCTCCAAGAAGCTCTGGTTCCTTGCGGGATGTCTTGTACTGTTTGGGGCGCTCGGTGTGTATGGCATCAAGAATTTCTTTTCGCCACGTCCAGCTCGTGGCACTGAAGGGTCAAAGGTCGCGCTAACTGGCAGTCCTCCCACCCAAGATTTGCCGCCTCACCTAGGGCACCAAAAGCCTGTCGCCGTCTCGGAAAGCTGGCGCATTTCAGGTTCTCTCACGATTGGGAATAAGGCCTTTGTCGTCCTGGTTGGAGAAGGTGGCCGGGTACGTCTTGAGCACCCCTCTGCATTTCAGGATGTTGGTGCTGTCATGGTCGGTGATGTGGACGGTGAGCGTGTGACCACCTGGTCTGGTTCGACAAGCCGCGTTGCTTTGTCGGAGAGTAAGCAATGAAGCGTCTCGTTGTCCTCATTGTCATGGCCGTGACTTGCCTAGCTACGGCGGCACAAGGCCTAGCCAAGGCATCCCCCTATCGGTTCGATCTCGCCGCAATCAGCGTCGGCCAGGTGATCCAGTTGCTCTATGCAGAAGCGATCACGACACCTTTCGTGCTTGACCCTGAAGTGCTTGCCGATAGCCGCAGCGTTTCCTTTAGGTTCTCCACAGATCGGGGCGATCTGAAAGCCTTTTTGCGGGCCTTCCTTGGCTCTCTCGGCTACGTTGTCGAGACTCGGGATGGCGTGGACTTCATCGCCAAACGCAAGACTACTGAGGCTCAGGCGATCGAACCGGAGGTTTTTGTCTACATCCCGAAGTTTCGAGACGTTCCCTACCTGGCAAAGCTGCTCGGCCCACTGTTTAAGGGCGGGTTCTCCGTCAATCGAGGTATCAGTTCGCCAGGGTCGAAATCAGACAAGTCTGTCGCAGATGGCTCTGCGGCTGCCATGCTGGATCAGTCTGCAGACGCACTTGTTTTCTCGGGAGAAGCTCGGGAAGTCGAGATGTTGCGAAAGCTCTTGCCTCAAGTGGATACCGTAGTCGGCGAGGTGGTTGTCCGAGGTGTCGTTTACGAAGTCAGCAGCTCCGACAAGAGCGGTTCCGCCTTCGGTCTGTTGGCCTCCGTTGTAGGCGGCAAGCTATCTGCCGGCATCGGTGGGGCAAGCAACGTCGGCACTTTCGTCCGTCTCAAATCGACCTCTTTGGACTTGATCTACGCGGCCCTTTCGAACGACAACCGTTTCAAGGTCTTGTCATCCCCATCCTTACGCATTCGATCAGGTGCCAGAGGGCGCTTTTCTGTTGGACAGGATGTTCCCGTTCTTGGCGCGCTGTCTTACGCCCAGGGCTCAGGCCAGGCCATTCAGTCCGTCGAATACCGATCTTCTGGCGTGATATTCGACATTCAGCCCATGGTGCGGGAGTCGGTCATCGAGCTGAGCATTGACCAGCAGCTTTCAAACTTTGTAGCGACCACCACCGGGGTGAACAATTCCCCCACCCTTACCAAACGAGCGCTTCAGACCTCTGTTGGGCTGCAAGATGGCGATGTCATTGTTTTGGGAGGACTGACAGAGAACAGGGAGTCTCAGACCCGTGACGGTCTTTCATTCCTCCCTCGTATGCTTGACACCAAGGGTGCCGAGAACTCCCGTTCTGAAATCTTGCTGGTGCTTCAGGTGCAGAAGCTCTGATCTGCTGGTGAATTTTCGCGGGCGCGAAATTCCTGTCGTCTGATTCGCTTGGATCTACACTCACCCCAAAGTTACGCCCCAGGTGCAATGCTTGCATCCCGAGGGCGTCTATTCATTGGGGAGATGACGAATGAAGGACTTGGACACCATTGCTCGTGAGGCAAGCGCTCTGCGCGTCTGCTCAGTGCTCTCAGCGCGCTTCAACTTTGCTGTCGCAGCAGCGGTAATGCGGTCATCAGGAATACCTGTCGGCAGAAACTGGTCTGAAACGGAGGCCAAGGTCCGAGACCTTGACGACGACTCCAGCTCAGTCTTCAGGAGTAAGACCGCTGTTCTCGCGTCTCTTGTTGAACTGTCTAGCGTTCATGACAAGCGTGTCACTTGGATCGACTACTCGCGCGCGCCCGGGGGGCAAGTCTCAGCCTTCGACAGTTGGGTGAGGTCGGTTAAGGCAATGGGGCCAAGGTTTTGGACTGATGGAGTTGGCGGTTGTGTTGATCATCATCTCAGTGCTGCTTTCGCTGGCATTGCCTCGATTGAAGGAGGCCCAAGTGGCCGCTCGCCAGGTCATGTTGTCGCGCATGGCCAGCCAGATGCGCACTGCGGCCGATCTCTTCTTTTTGCAGTGCCAGGCCGCGGGGCCCGCAGCGCTGCGTTCGGGCTGCTCCGAGGTGACGGTGGGCCGTTTGGTGGTGAGCGGCCAGCACCGCTACCCCACGGCCACGATGAATGGCATTGGCCGACTTGTCGGTCTGTCGGCGGGTGAGCCAGCCGCCGCGCACTTCCAAGTGCGTGAATTTCTGGCAAACGGCGTGCCTGCGCTTTCAGTTCAGGTCCGACCGGTCGAAGAAGGTTCTTGTGAGTTGTTTTACGTGCAAGCCCAAGCTCCTGGCCAACAGCCTGCCGTGTCCCTTGTTCCTGAGTCCTGTCACTGACCCACCCCTAGAAAGGAGTCTTCCTATGAAAACCCGCCAACAACAAGGCTTCACGTTGATCGAACTGATCGTCGTGATCGTCATCCTGGGCATCTTGGCCGCCACGGCCTTGCCCAAGTTCATCGACATGCGCCAAGACGCTGAAGACGCCGCCGTTAAGGGCGTCGCCGGTGCACTGGCCGCTGCCATGAACCTGAACTACAGCGGCTGCTCGCTGACCAACAACGTGGTGACGGCCAACAAATGCGTGGCCGTCGACAACTGCGATGACGGCGCCAGCCTGCTGCAAGGCGGCCTGGAGTCCAAGTACGTGATCACGGCCGCCGCGGTAGCCGCCCCCGCTGGCACCACGGCCACTTGCACCGTGCGGGCCATGTCGGGCGCCACCGCGCTGGCAACCGCCACCTTCACAGGCATTCGGACAGGTCCGTAATCGCTGGTGTCAGTCAGTGACCACGGCCCGGTCTGGGCCGGCAGATCGCTGGGAGCCGGCCGGCCCGTACCGGGCCTATAGCCAAAGGGGCGTGTCGAGAGATACGCCCCTTTGCATTTCATTCCGCACAGCCATCGCAGCCGGTGGCTTCGCCTTGTGCGAAGTGATGGCGACATTGCCGCTGGTCACGGCATGCTGGTGTAGTGGCAAAAGCAGCTCGGGCGCATGAGCTGGCGCGAGGTGTAATGAAGCCGCGCCCTGGAGGTGCAGGCAAAAGCAGGCGGTATTTGGCAGATTGCAGCCAGCGCTACGCCCCAAGAATCGCGTGAGGCGATGCTGCGGCTGCGAAGCGGCCGTATTGCCGCGCACCTGCTCAAGGTTCATCCATGTTCTTGCCTCAAATCACACACGCGATCTCCGCACGCTCTGTCCACAGCTTGTGGTCCGGGATGGCGCGGTGGCTCTTGCTGTTGCTCTTGGCAATGCCCAGCATAGGCTGGAGCCAGCCCAAGGTGCTGGTGATCGTCTGCGAAGGCGGCTCGGCCAGTGGTGCGCCCACCACTCAGCTCATGGCCTCGGGCTTGTTCAGCTCGGTCACCGCCCATGACTGCGCTAACGGTGTACCTGATCTCAGCACTTACAACGCGGTGCTGATGTACACCAACCATTCGCCTGCAGCGAATGTGTTTGGCGATGCTTTGGCTAACTTTGTGGATGCGGGCGGAGGTGTGGTGGTGGCCACTTACGCGCTGTCGAGCACCTGGGGCATTGGCGGGCGCATCTTCACGGCTGGATATTCGCCCTTCGCGAACGGGCCGAGCGCTGGCATCAGCTATTCGGGAACCTTGGTACAGGCCAACAGCCATCCTGTCTTCAATGGTGTCAATGTGGCGGGCATCAGCTATTGGCACAACACCAACTACATCAACCCCACGCTCACGGCGGGCTCCACCGTGCTGGCCCGGGATGCCAATGGCATCAACATGGTGGCTGTCAACGCCAGTGGCCGGGTCATGGCCACCAACATTTACCTCAACAACACTTTTCAGTCGAGTGCTGAGCTCTACAAGCTCGTGGCCAATCAACTGGCTTTCGTGGCAGCCCCGTCCAGGCCGGGCGGGCTGAGCGGCGCAGCGTGGTGGAGCCGTGCGGGCAGTTTGTCCTTGGGTGACAACGCGGACATCATCACCTGGGCCAATGATGCCAACTCCTCCAAGAACCTCAGCGGCAGTGCCACGCGGCCCAAGTTCCGCAACAACAACGCCCAGAACATTAACTTCAATCCGGTGGTGGAGTTCACCACAGACGCGACCACCACGGCAGCAGCGCAGTTCTTTTCTGCCAGCAGCTTTCTGGGTACCTCTACTTGGAACCAAGCGCATTACGCCATGGTGGGCTATGTGTCCACGCAGACGCAGTACAGCTGGGTCTTTTTTGAAGATGCTTTGAGCCCAGTGGGCGCTGATGGGCGCTTGTCGTTTCACATGGGCTGGGACGGCGGGGGCGTGTACTGGGATGCGGGGGCCAGTGGCAACGGCAATCGAACGATTTACACAGACCCCAGCCTGGCGAACAGATCCTCTGTCTGGCTGTTCAATATGGACACGGTGGCCACCACGCCCAATGGCGCCAAGATGGGCATACGAAGGGACGGGCAGATCAGGGTCAACTCCGGCAACCCGAGTGCCTTCACCGGCAACAACACTGAATTCAGGGTTGGCTTTTCAGGTTGGAACAATTCCTTCCGCGGTGTATTGGCGGAAGGCTTGCTATTTCTGGGCGGCAGCATGAGCAACACCCAGGCCGCCCAACTCGAAAGCTACTTGGGCGTGAAGTACGGCGCCACCATGGGCGGCAACGGCGCCACGGCAACGAGCTATCTGAACAGCGCAGGCGGAACCATCTGGACCGCCAACTCCGGCTACCACCACAACATCGTGGGCTTGGGCCGCGACGACACGACCCGGCTCAATCAGCTGATCTCACGCTCGGTCAACAGCGGCGACCAGATCACCATCATCTCGGGCGCCGCCATGCCCTCAGCGGCGAGTGTGATCACCCCCACCACGGGCGCCACCGCCTTGGCCACGGATCGCTCCTACACCCTCATCGGTGACAACGGCCAGAGTGCCACCGGCACCGCCAGCATCAGCGTGGGGGCCCAAGCGGGGCGCACCCGCAGCAGCCGCATCTGGCGCCTGCAGATGACGGGCACCGTGCCCACGCAACTGAGCACTGCATCCCCGACAGCATGCTGCCCAGCGGCTTTACCTCGGGCGCCTGGGCTACCGACCTGTGGTTGACCACCGCCACCTCGGCCGACTTCAGCACCGGCACGGCCTCAGCCACCATGACAGCCACCACCTGCGTGGCCAGTGGTGTGGGCGTGAGCACCGGCGTGCCGGGGCGTGTGGCCACGATCAGTAATACGGTGCTCAACGGCATGGGCGGGGTGGGCTTCTTCATTGTCACACGCAGGCTGTTGGACCACATTGAAATCACGGCCGGCAGCAACAGTGGTGTGACCTGCGCGCCCACCACCTACACCGTCAAAGCCTGTGGCGACGCCGCCTGCACCACGCTCTACACCGGCGGGCTCACCGGCACCTTGACGCTGACGGGCACCGGCGTGACAGCCAACTTTCCCAGCGGGGCGGCCTTCACCATTGCCTCGGGCAGCAGCACCACCACGGTGGTGGGGCAAGTCACCACGCCCAGCACAGCCACGGTGGGGGCGACAGGCTTGTCGCTGACGCCAGCCAATGCCAAGCCGGTGTTCTGCGGCCTGGGGGTAACAGCCAACTCCACCAATGTCTGCACCATGACGGTGGCTGATGCAGGCTTTCTGCTCAGCGTGCCCCACCACCGCGCAGGCTACAGCCAGACCGTGAGCCTGAGTGCCGTTAAGAAGGCCGACAACACCCTGGCCTGTGCGCCGGCCTTCACCGGCACGCAGACGGTGAATGTGGGCTGTAGCTATCTCAACCCGACCACCGGCACCAGGCCCTTGTTGGTGGGCGGCACGACCGCCACCAACACCAGTACCAACCCTTCGGGCACCTGCAATGGCAGCACCAGTACCCGCAGCTTGGTGTTTGATGCGAATGGTCAGACCACCACCACCGTGCAGTACGACGACGTGGGTCAGATGCAGCTCAGCGTATCCGCCAGTGGCTCGGGTAGCGGCGCCGGCCTCAGCCTGACGGGCAGTGCCAACTTTGTGATCGCACCCTTTAAGGGCTTTTTGCTGAGCAATCAGCCGGGGTCTGCCATTGCAGCAGGTAGCTCATTTGGCTACACCATCACGGCGGTGAATGCGGCCATGGCGGCGACCCCCAATTTTGGGCGCGAGACGCTGCCTGAGAGCATCACGATGAGCTGGGTGCGCAACCAGCCCACCGGCACGAATGCCGTCGACGGCAGTTTCAATACCGGCACCCCAGCGGCGGTCGCCAATGGCGTGGTCGGCTACAGCAATGCGTCCTGGAGCGAGGTGGGGCGTGCAAGCTTAACGGCACGTCTGAGCAGCGGCAACTACTTGGGGTCAGGCTTCTCGACAGTCACCAGCACGGCGGCTGCGTGGCAATGTGCGTCAGAGAGCGGGACTTGCGTGGTTCCAGCGGGAACGACGGCCACGGTGTCGTTTGATGCGGGAGGTGCGAACTTATTCTTCAAACACGGGCTGACCGGCAATGTGCCGTGTACCAGTGCCTACTTCGGCGACCCCAAGCCGGGGAGCAGCAAGACCTGCTGGATGATGATTGAGTCGGGCGTTTATTCGCCTGCGACGGGTGCTTTGCTGTTCCGGCCGCATCACTTTGATGTCAGCACCACCACCGCCTGCGGCAGCTTTAGCTATGCCGGCCAACCCTTTGGCGTGACAGTCACGGCCAAGAACCTAGCGGACAGCATCACACAAAACTACGACGGCACGACCAACACCAGCCCGAACTTTGCGAAGGCCGTGAGCTTGAGTGACATCACCGCCAGCCCGCCCGGGAGCCTCAGCGGCTCACTGGCGGCCAGTGCCTTCAACCGGGGGGTGGCCAGTGTGGCGGCAGGCGGAGCGAACGCACCGGTCTACAGCTTCAACAACAAGCTGACGGCACCACAGTCCATCAGCCTACGCGCCACCGACCCCGACGGTGTCAGCTCCAACGGCTTCACCGAGGGCAGCATGGCACTGCGCAGCGGCCGCCTGCAAATGAGCAATGCCTTTGGCGGCGACAAGACCAGCCTGCAGATCCCGATTCAGCTGCAGTACTGGAGCGGCAGCAGTTGGGTGCCCAACAGCGCCGACACCTGCACGGTGATCCCCACCGCCTCGGTGGTGCGGGCCCGCACGCTCAACCACAACAACAGCACGGCCACTTGGAGCAGTGCCATCAGCGGCATCAGCCTCACGGGTGGCAGCGGCTTCATCACGCTGGGGGCGCCCAGCCCCAGTGGCACGGGCACGGTGGATCTGTCCATCAACCTGGGCAGCAGCAGCAGCGGCCAAAGCTGCTTGGCGGCCAACCCCAGCAGCACCGGGGCGGGCCTGCCCTGGCTGCGCTCTCGCCAGGGCAATTGCGTCAGCACCTTCGACCGCGACCCTTCAGCGCGGGCCACCTTTGGGGTCTATGCGCCCGAGACTCAGCGCTCGGTGCATGTGCGCGAGGTGTTTTAGCCCTTCAGTAGGGGCGATTTGTCCCCCTGTTTGAACGATCAAGGTCTGGCGTGCGCCCAAACAATCGAAGGTGCTGGCACTCCGCCCGCCCCTTGGTTTGGTTTGACCCGTCGAGAGACTTCGATGACACACACACTTGCCTCTGTTGTGAAGTGGCTGGCCCTCTGGCTGAGCCTGGCCCTGTTTGCACCCGCAGTGCAGGCGGTGGCCTATGTGTTTCCGGGAAACTTACCGGCCACCTGCACGGGCGCCGGGCCAAGCTACACTTGCACCAGCCTCACATTGCTCAACGGTGACACGGTCACCATCAACAGCCCGAGGCCTGCCACCATCACCGTCAATGGCGCGCTCAATGCCACGGGGGCCAGCATCAACAGCGCAGGGAGTGCGGCAGACCTGACGCTGAACGTTACAGGGGCGGTGACGCTGACGACCAGCAGCATCCGAGGCAACGTGAACTCGGTGGGGGCCACGCTCAACACGGGCTCGTCCATCACCGGTAACTTGGCGGCGGGCTCGGGCACCATCTCCATGGGCGCCAGCAGCAGTGTGTCGGGCAATGTGAGCTGCACAAGTACCTGCACGCTGAGCATGGCTGGCAACGACATCAGCATTGGTGGCACCACGACGGTCGGGATGGTCAGCAACGGATCGTGGCTGAGGGCCAGCTTCGGCGGAGCGA
>NZ_JBIKNQ010000078.1:0-19534 GCF_044358605.1 Ideonella sp. | reverse complement strand
ATTGCCATATTGAACTGGGCGGCAGCTCGGTGGTCAATGGGAACGTGTCGTTGACGACCTCGCTGGGCGCCAACTACGGGTGTGGCATCTATCTCTACAGCGGAGCGGTGGTCAACGGCACCGTCAGCAATGCGCAAAGCGGCGGGATTTACCACTACGCCAACAGCAGATCCCAATGCACCCGTACCCTGTCAACGGGCACTATCACCCTCTATTCACAAGCCCGGCCACAAGGTGTGTGTTGCGCCAGTGCGGGCTTTGGCTCATCCTGCGGCAGCAGTTGCGTCAGCAACAGCTCTGGGTTCGCCATGCCGGTGGGCTGCCAGCCGCCCAATGGTTTGAATGGCAGTTACTACAACACCACGAACCTGACGGGGGCGGTGGCGCTGTCCCGCCGCGACGGGCCGGTGGATTTCGATTGGGGATCGGGTAGCCCCGGCGTCGGCGTGAATGCCGACAACTTCAGCGTGCGCTGGACGGGCAATGTGCTGGTGCCTTACTCGGGCTGGTACACCTTTCAGACGCAGAGCGATGATGGGGTTCGGCTGTGGGTCAATGGTCAGCAACTCATCAACAATTGGACGCTGCCCGGGCCGACGGATGACACCTCGAATGCGGTGTACCTGAAGGCCGGAACGCGCTATCCCATAGAGATGAATTTCTACGAAGAGTCGGGGGGCGCAACAGCGCGCTTGCGCTGGAAGCGGCCTTTGGACGCAGCCTTCACGGCTATACCCTATGGTGATGGCACGCAGGGCTTGTACCCCGACACGGTGCCGGTGGTGCCGGATGCTGGGGTGCTGACGGGGGCCGTCTGGTGGAGCCGGGCGGGCAGTGTCTCGGGGGCCGACAACTCGGCCATCACGACCTGGGCCAATGAGGCCGACAGCTCGCGCAACCTGACCGGCAGCCCCACCAAACCGGTCTATCGCAACACCAATGCCTTGAACATCAACTTCAACCCCGTGGTGGAGTTCAGCAGCACGGCGCGTGGCGTCAATGTCTCGCAGTACTTTTCTGCAAGCAGCATGCTGGGCACCACGAGCCATCATCAAACGCACTTGTTCTTTGTTGGGCGTGAGCTTGACGGTGTAGGTGGGGAGAACTACTTGTTCTGGGAGGGCAATGTCAACATGCGAATCTCAACCCAGCTCACGGTCGGTGGATCGGCGATTTGGGATTCAGGCTCCTATCTGACTGAACGCGTGTCTGCGAGCAACACGCAAGATATGCTGAGTGCTCCCAATGTATGGAGCTATATCAAGAACGCGCAGAGCACAGGCAATATGCCTTTGCCCGCGAACCTCGGTTTTCGGCAAAACGGTGTAACAAGGGCAACGACCAACAGCAGCAACCCGGTGACAGGCAACAACAGCAGCTTCTATTTGGGGCACAACTTACCGGGCATTGCTGGTAGCCCATGGCGAGGCGTATTGGCCGAAGGCATGTTTGTGTTGGGGAAGTGGCTGACCCCCACGGAGCTGAACCAGATAGAGAGCTACTTGGCGCTGAAGTATGGTGTGACTCTGGGCAAGAATGCTGCGTTGAGTGCCAGCTACCTAGACAGCGCCACCACCACCACCTGGGCAGCAGGGTCGGGCTTCCATAACAACATTGCCGGCATCGGCCGCGATGACAAGCTGTTGCTGGACCAGCGTATCTCACGCTCGGCCAACACCGGGCAACAAATCACGGCGACCAGCAAAGCCACCATGCCGGATGGCAGTGCGACCGTGTCGGCCCAAGAGGGGGTGCAGTTGGCGGACAGGTCCTTTGTGATTTGGGGTGACAACGGGTTGAGCCCCAGCAGCACCATCAATATCGCCGCCGGCACCCTGGCGGGCCGCAGCCGAAGCATGCGCCTGTGGCGCCTGCAGCAAACCGGCACGGTGCCTGCGCAATGGACGGTCTGCATCCCTGACGCGCTGCTGCCCAGCAGCTTCTTGAGCGGCAACTTGGCCGACCTGCAGTTCAATGCGTCCACAGCGTCTGACTTGAGTGCCAGCCCGGTGTCGGTGGTGATGAGTGCGGGCAACTGCCCAGGCTCGGGCTTGGGGGTGACGGCCAGCGTGCCGGGCCGGGTGGCCACGCTGTCGTCGGCCCAACTGACGGCGCTGGGCAGCGTCGGCTACTTCAGCGTGACACGCCGCCTGCTCGACCATTTAGAGATCACGGCCGCCAGCAACAACGGCGTGACCTGCGCGCCCACGACCTACACCATCAAGGCCTGTGCGGATGCCGCGTGTACCTCGCTCTACACCGGCGGGGTCAGTGGCACCTTGACGCTCTCGGGCAGCGGCTTGACGGTCAACTTCCCGGCCGGTGCTGGCTTCAGCATCCCGAGTGGCAACTCGCAAACCACCATCACGGCGCAGGTGACCACGCCGGGCACGGCCACAGTGGGTGTCACGGGCTTGTCCATCACACCGGGCAATAGCCAGAATGTGTTCTGCGGCTTAGGGGCCACGGCGGCAGCGGCCAACAGTTGTGCCATGACGGTGGGCGATGCTGGCTTCTTGCTGACCGTGCCCCACAGCCGTGCCGGCTATAGCCAAACGGTGAGCCTGAGTGCTGTCAAGAAGTCTGACAACAGCCTGGCCTGCGCGGCTGCCTTCACCGGCACGCAAACCGTCAATGTGGGCTGCAGTTACCTCAACCCCAACACTGGCACCAAGCCCTTGCTGGTGGCCGGCAGCGCCGCCACCAACACCAGCACCAACCCGTCAGGCACCTGCAATGGCAGCACCGGCACGCGCAGCCTGGTGTTTGACAGCAATGGCCAGACCACGATGGCGGTGCAGTACGACGACGTGGGCCAGGTGCGCCTGAACGTGTCTGCCAGTGGTTCGGGCGGCAGCGCGGGCCTGAGCCTGGCGGGCACCGCCAGCTTTGTGATCGCGCCGTTCAAGACTTTCACGGTCACGGGTATACCTGTCGGCAATGTGGCTGCGGGCAGCCCCTTCGGCTACACCCTCACGGCGGTGAACGCTGCCGGGCAGCCAACCCCTAACTTTGGCAAAGAAAGCCCCTCTGAGGGCTTTGTGGTGAACTGGGTACGCAATCAACCCACGGGCGCGAGCGCCGTCAACGGCGTGTTCACGGCGGGCACGGCCGGTGCGGTGAGCAATGGCGCGGTGAGCTACAGCGCCGCCCAATGGAGCGAGGTTGGCCGCTTGAGTGTGACGGCGCGCCTGGCCAGTGGCAATTACCTGGGTTCTGGTTTCTCCTCTGTCGGCGGCACCGCCAGTGCGTGGCAGTGTGCTGGCGAAGGGGGTACTTGCAACGTACCTGCTGGCACAACAGCCACCGTGTCGTTTGATGCGGGCGGAGCCAACCTGTTCTTCAAGCATGGCTTGACAGGCAGCGTGCCTTGCACCGCAGCCAACTTTGGCGACCCGAAACCCGGCGCAGGCAAAACCTGCTGGATGATGATTGAGTCGGGCCACTATGCCTCGCAAACTGGCGCACTGACCTTCACGCCGCACCACTTTGATGTCACCACGTCCGCTGCCTGCGGCAGCTTCAGCTACGCCGCCCAGCCCTTCACCACCACGGTCACGGCCCGCAATGAGCAGGGTGCCGTCACCCGCAATTTCGACGGCAGCCTGGATACCAGCCCCAATTTTGCTAAGACGGTGAACCTGAGCTTGGCCAGCGCCAATGCCACAGGCACATTCAGCGGCAGTGTGGCGCCCGGCTCGTTTGTGGCGGGGGTCGGGGCGGACCTGGCCAGCTTCAGCTTCCTCAACAAGCTGACGCCCGAACAAAGCATCAGCCTGCGCGCCACCGACACCGACGGCGTCAGCTCCAACACCTTTGCCGAAGGCAGCATGGTGCTGCGCAGTGGCCGCCTCATGCTGAGCAATGCCTTTGGCAGTGAGAAGAGCCCGCTGCAGATCCCAATACAACTGCAGTATTGGAGCGGCAAGAGCTGGGTGCAGAACAGCGCAGACACCTGCACCGTGATCTCCGCCAACTCGGTGGTGCGGGCGCAGACGCTGAACCACAACAACTCAGCAGCCTCTTGGACCAGCGCCATCAGCAGCGTGAGCCTGGCCGGCGGCAGCGGTTTCATCACCCTGGGTGCGCCCAGCGGCGGCGGCACCGGCAGTGTGGATCTGTCCATCAATTTGGGCGCGACCACCACCGATGTGAGCTGCTTGGCCAGCCACCCGGCCAGCACGGGTGCGGGCCTGCCTTGGCTGCGCTCGCGCCAAGGCAGTTGCGCCAGCACTTATGACCGCGACCCTAGCGCTCGCGCGACCTTTGGGGTGTATTCGCCTGAGACCAAGCGCTCGGTGCATGTGCGCGACGTCTTCTGACGCTTCAGCTCAAGGCGCTGTCACTCATCCAAAACAGCACATGCGGCGGGTTCTCGGGCAGCGAGCGTAGGTGCTCCGCTGCGGCAGCAAAGATGCCCACCGCGTCGTCCGCCAGTTGAGCGTGGGTGTGCTCTGGCAAGGGCAGGCGTGCCAGTTGGCGGTGGCGGTCATCCACGGTGATGATGGCGTCCACCATGCCCGTCAGGGCGGTGCTGCCCATTTGGGAGGTCACGGTGCCGTGGGCCTGCTCGCCGTCCTTGGGCCAGCGGCACAGGGTGGGCAGGGCCTTGAGTTGGTGGCTGTCTTCCACCAACACGGCTTGCACGCAGGGCCCAAACACACTTTTGAGCCCGCGCACCAAGGCGGCTGCGCCCAGGCAATTGCCACTGGCCACAAACACCAGAACCGGCTGCCGCAGGCTGGGCTGAATGTCGTGGTTGAAGAGTTGTTGCTTCAGCTCCAGCGCAGCGCAGGCATAGCCCTGAAAGGCCTCGAAGGATTCAGCCGTGTCCAGCCACCAAGTGCTGCTGTTGAAGCCGCTCACTTGCCGTTTAAATTGGGCGACGTCGGCACTGGACTTCGCCTCGCTGAGTTGCGCGCCGCTGTCTTGCAGGGCTTCGAGCAGGGCTTGTGGGGTGTCGCTTTGCAAGATGACTGTGCTGGGCAGGCCCAAGGCCTTGCAGATGCGGGCGGCGGCCAAGGCGTCTCGACCAGGGCCATGGATCACCAACCGGTGCTCGCTGAGCCAGGCACGGGTGGCGGGCTTGTCCACAGCCATCAGCGGCTGGCCGACATGGGCCATGCCTGCGGCAATCATGGCGTCGCTGACCAAGCTCAGCACGGCATAGCCCATGCCACGGTCTGACAGGCTTTGCGACAGGGGCAGTTCGTCATCGCATTTGAGCCAGGCACGGCTCAAACCCTCGGGCAGCAAGGCTTGCAGTGGGTGGCCGTTCAGGCTGCGCAGCGGCGAGGCCAAGGGGCCTGGGTAGGGGGCTGCATAGGGCAGCAGCACAGCGCTGTCTTTGGCCAAGGCGCGCCAGGCGCGCACGGTGAGGCTCAGGTCATCCACATGCAAGGCAAAGCGGGCCAAGGTGGCAGCTTGTGCGTGGGTGGGCGGCAGGGGGAACCACGTGGTGGGGGCGTCCATGGCCATTTCAACAACTTCAATCATGGCGAGAACCTTGTGTGCTGGTGGCCAGCGGGCTAGCGCTGTGCGACCAAGGAGTGGGGATGGCTGGGGTAGGGCGGCTACTTTGGCGCGTGTCCATCAGGGTGCGCAGCTGTGCCGCAGCCCCAAACGCCAAGGCCGCGCTGGCGCTGTGATGGCCCAGGTTCAGCAGCAGGTTGCGAGTGGGTGTGCGGCTGACCAGCGGCAGGCCATCAGGGGCCACCCAACTGGTCTGTCGCAGGGGTTGATCGTTAGTGGGCGCCCAGTCTTGGCCAAAGTAACGGCTCACCGCAACGCTGAGTGGCCCGACCTCTTGGGGCTGAGGGCTGTCGGGCTCGCCCAGCCAGGTGGGGCCATGTGCCCACAGTGTTCGGCCTTGGCGGATCAGGCGTGTGCCGCTGGCGAGGTCGTGGATGTAGAGCGGTGTGGCTGCACCCTCGGGCAGGGTGACTTGAAGGCTGAGCCGGCTCATCGGGGCCAAGTCGGGTTTCAGGCCTACGGCGCGCAGCAGCGGTTGGGCGGCGGGATAAGAGGCGGCCACGACCAGGTCGCAGTCCACCTCATCGGCCAGGTTCAAGGTTCCGCGCAAGGTCACCGCATGGATGTGTTGGCCGGTGTGCTCCACGCCGTCTATGGTTTGGTCGTAGAGGAAGCGCACGCCTTGCTGCACCAGCTGATGGCGCAGGTCTGCCAAGACAGCAGCACCGTCGCCCAACATCCAGCCTTCGGATTGGAGCGCTGAGCTTGCTTGCGCCCGGGTGGCGTCGAGCTGGGGCAAGCCCAGGTTCTCGGTGCTCATGCGGGCCAGCGTAGGCGGCGTGCCCAGGTGCCACATGGGGCCGCGTTGCTGCTGCTGGCGGGCTGCACGGGCGCTGGTGTGCACGCACAGCATCGTGACGGGCTGTGGCTCCTGGAGATGCAGCACGCTGCCCTGCATCTCGTGAAACGCCTGCTGGCTGCGCCGGGCCAGGGCCACGGCGCGCAAGGCTTGGCTGCGGGCACCCCCGCCGCTGCGCCGGCCTAAGCAGCGCATCAGCCAGCCGAGCTGGCCCAGGCCGTCCTGCCCGCAGCGCAAGTCGCCCCGGTCATTGAGCAAAGCCCACAAGGTTGAAAGGGCTCCTTGCGGTGTGCCCCAGGGGCCGGGGTCGGTCAAGACCAAAGGTGGGGCAGTCTGGTAGGCGCCTTCAGGCCCGTGAACCAGCACGTTGACCTCGTGCCCTTGGCGGCGCATCTGCAGGGCACTGAGCAGGCCTGCGAGGTTGGCACCCAAGATGAGGATTCGCATACTTCCGTATCCTGTGTTTTATCGATCACCAATGCCCTTCGCGGGCACGGCCATCACTTATGAGGCTGAAAGAAATGGACCACCGACGCTCAAGCCGGGCGTACAGGCGGCAGGTAAAAAGTGAGGGGAGGGCGCTAGTGACCGAAGCGGGGGTGGCCGTGGGCCAGAAGAGGCAGCGGTGGCGCGAGTGCGGTGTGGCGGGCAGAGGTCATGGGCGGTGTGACAAACAAGAGTGCCCCCCTGAAGGCCGGTCATCCCACAGGCTCACGGACAGGACGGGCCTGTTTGGTACCTGAGGTGTGGCGCTGCTTATGGCGACATCTTGGCATATAACGTTGCGCATAAGCAACCCTAAATCTCAAAATTGAGCGATTGTTTGCGTCGAGTGACACCAGGGGTTTCACCTGCTTGCATGTGATCAAGAGGGTTCCGACCGGGCTTTTTGTTGTTTAGCGCGTGGGCGAGCGCGGCAAGATGAGCCCTGCGCAGTCTTGGATGCCTGCGTCTACAACAAAGCCATGCCACTCGCCCCCGCCGACCACCCTAAGCGCCGCCCAGCCAGGAGGCGGGCGCGCGGCTTCACGATGATGGAGCTGATTGTGGTGATCGTGATCTCTGGCGTATTGGCGGCCGTGGTGCTGCCCAAGTTCGATGTGGCCACGGGCGCCGGCGGGCGGGCCTATGCAGACACTGTCAAGGCGGGCATGCGCTATGCCCGCTCTGTGGCGGTGGGCCACCGTCGTTTGGTGTGTGTGAGTTTTGATGCCAACTCTAGGCTGATCATCAGAATAGCGTCGGTCAACCCGGCGACGACCTGTGATGCGGACATTGACGGAAACTCGGTGTTTGCGACCCCCCCCTCAGGCATTACTGCGGCTTGGAGCTCGGGCACTGTCGGCTACTTTCAGCCCAATGGTTGGCTCACGATCGACGGTGCGGGGCTGACAGGCATGAACAGGACCGTGACCGTCACTGGCGAGACACCCATCTCTGTCAATTGGTTCGGGAGGATTGACTGATGCGCGCCTTCCGCCAGCCCAGCCTGGGCATGACCATGATCGAGTTGGTCGTGGCGATTGTGATTTTGGGCGTAGGCATCTCCGGCATGATGCTGGCCTTCTCGACCGTGGCGGGCGGATCGGCCAACCCCATCGTGCTGCGGCAGATGCAGGCCATTGCAGACGAAATGGGGGCAGAGATTGCCCTCAAGCCCTTTGTCCCGCAGGCCAATGCGGCCAACGCGGGGTGCGCTCGGGTCAATTTCAATGACGTGTCGGACTACAACGGCTACACCACGACCAATCAAATCTGCACCATCGACGGCGCCCCTATTCCTTCTTTGAGTGGTTATTCCGTCAGTGTGGAGGTCATAGAGCAGCCCTGGGTGGCGGTGCCGTCCGCGGACAGCAAACGCATCAAGGTGACGGTGACGAATGCGGCCCAAACTTATGTGGCCTATCGCCGCCGCACGGGGTATGCCCAATGAGCTCGTATCGGTCCTTTGGCGGCCTCCCGCGAGGCTTCACCTTGATCGAGTTGATCGTGGTGATGGTGATCACCGTCATCATGTCGGTGTCACTCGTCGTGTTTTTCCGACCGGCGATTGACGGCTATTTCTTGTCTCAAACGCGCGACGACCTGATGCAGGCGGCTGACAACGCTTTGATGCACATGACAAAGGATGTGCAATCTGCGGTGCCCAACTCCATACGCACCCCCAACAACCAATGCTTCGAGTTGGCACCCAGCGCCGGCGGTGGACGCTACCGAGCCGGGCCGGACACGGTGCATGACGCGACCTGCTCTGGTGCGGGTTGTTCAGCCTGGGTGGATACCAGCGCCGCCACCACATCCTTCGATGTCTTGCAGCACAGTGGGAGTGCTCCGCAAGTCGGAGACTGGGTGGTGATCAACAATCAGAATGCCAACGATGTGTACGCAGGCACCAACCGCAGCCAGATCACCGCCATCAGCACCCCCGCAGCCAACCTCGGCGTCTCGCGTTTTACGATCAACAGTTTGCAGGTTTCACCTGGCTATGACGGTGCACGCTATCAAGTGGTGCGCAATAACCAACAAACAGCGTTTTATAGCTGCGTTGGCGCCGACGGCACCCTAGATGCCAATGGCAACGGCAAGGGCGAGCTTCGTCGAAGCGCGGGCATCCTCAACGCAACCATTCCCACAGTTTGTCCAACAAACGGGTACGTTGTCACCAAGAATGTGCTGCGCTGCAACTTCGTCTACGACCCCAATCAAGGCGCCACACAACAAAGCGGCTTTGTGTGGATGGAGATTGAAGTGGCCCGCGCCGGTGAGCGCGCCACGCTCAGCATGGGGGCGCATGTCTCCAACGTGCCATGACCAGCGCTTCTGTATGCCCCCCTCGTAGACGCCAGCCACGCGGCTTTGGCGTGATTGCGGCCATGGTGGTGCTGGTGATGATGGCGGTGCTCTCTGCAGCCATTGTGCGCATTGGCATGAGCCAGCAAGTCAGCTCGGCCCAGGCCATCAATGGCGCCAAGATGTCCGGGGCTGCGGCCGCAGGTGTCGAGTATGGGCTGTATCTTGCTCTGAGGGGCTCTTGGACGACCTGTGCCAACCAATCCTTCACGACCCAGATGAGCCTCTTCAACGGGTGGACCACCACCACCTGCAATTCGGTGGTTTACAACGAGGGCGAAACCGCACCTGGCGTGCCGCGCACGGTGAGGGTCTTCACCATCACCTCCACCGCCTGCACCTCGTCGGTGAGTTGCCCTGACCCGGTGGCGGCCACCCAAAGCGGCTACGCCGAGCGCGTGCGCCAGGCCGTGGTGGTGAACTGAGGGCGCTGGGGCGCCAGGGGCGGCCCTAGAATCAGGCTCCAAGGAGCCCCCCGCAATGAGCATCAAGAGCGATAAATGGATTCGGCGCATGGCCGAGCAGCACGGCATGATCGAGCCGTTCGAGCCCGGCCAGGTGCGGCAATCGGCCGACGGCCAGCGCATCGTCAGCTACGGTACCTCCAGCTACGGCTACGACATCCGCTGCGCGCGTGAGTTCAAGGTCTTCACCAACATCCACTCCACGGTGGTGGACCCGAAGAACTTCGACGAAAAGAGCTTTGTGGACATCGAAGGCGATGTCTGCATCATCCCGCCCAACAGCTTTGTGCTGGCCCGCACGGTGGAGTACTTCCGCATCCCGCGCAGCGTGCTCACCGTCTGCCTGGGCAAGAGCACCTACGCCCGCTGCGGCATCATCGTTAACGTCACGCCCTTCGAGCCCGAATGGGAAGGCTATGTGACGCTGGAGTTCTCCAACACCACCCCGCTGCCGGCCAAGATTTATGCCGGTGAGGGCTGCGCCCAGGTGCTGTTCTTTGAAAGCGATGAAGTCTGCGAGACCAGCTACAAAGACCGGGGCGGCAAATATCAAGGTCAGCGTGGCGTGACCTTGCCCAAGACCTGAACCCTGGGCACTAAGGGGTAGCGCGGGCTAAAACTGCGGGGCTTTTGCCCTGCTCTTGCGCGGTTTGGCGCGCTTAAGTCCGGGCGACCATGCAGGCCATACGGCAACTCTTCTGCTCTCAGGAGACCCCCATGGCACTGCACACCTTCACCTCCGCCCCCCCAAAGCGCCCCATCAAGCACCACCCCCTGCCTGCGGGCGTGCTGCAAGCCTTTGCCGCAGACGAGCTGGGCATGGGCGCCTTGCTGCGTTTTCGCTCGCTGATGGGTCAGCAGGGCCACAGCGTGCAAGTGGCACGCATGTGTTTTGACAAGCTTTACGCCTACGAGCGCATTGCGAGTGCCCACGCGACAGAGTCTGAGCCGCTGCGTCGTCTTGCGCTGGAGTTGTTCCAGGCGTACCACCGGCGCGACGAAATGCGGCAGACCTTGGCGTCTTGACGCCGCACCCAGGGGAAGCGCCCTAACGCGCCACCCTAGCGCACCCCCACAATCCCGCCCCACAGGCCGCAGGTTTGCGGCCATTTATTTTTTGGAGGGGAGGGTGCCATGCGCTGGGAAGGCAATCGACAAAGTGACAACGTAGAGGACCGCCGGGGTGACGGCCGCGCTGGAGGCGCCCGCATGGGCGGCCGCTCGCTGGGTTTGGGCAGCATTGTGATTGTTTTGCTGGCCAGTTGGATCTTCGGCATCAACCCGATGACGGTGCTGGGTTTGCTGGACGGCGCAGGCGCTCAAGCGCCAATTTCTGCACCTTCGGGACAGAAACCACCGGCCCATGACCGCATGGCCGCTTTTGTTTCTACGGTTTTGGCCGATACAGAAGACGTCTGGACGGCGCAGTTCCGCCAAATAGGGAAGACCTACGCCAAGCCGACGCTGGTGCTGTTCGCTGGCCAAACGCCAACGGCTTGCGGCAGAGGTGAGGCGGCGATGGGGCCGTTTTACTGCCCTGGCGACCAGCAGGTGTACATCGATTTGAGTTTTTACGACACGCTGCAAAAGCGGCGGGGGGCCCCGGGCGACTTTGCCCAGGCCTATGTGATTGCCCATGAGGTGGGCCATCACGTGCAGCACTTGTTGGGCGTGTCGGACAAGGTAGACCGCATGCGGCGCCAGGTGTCAGAGGTTCAGGGCAACGCCCTGAGCGTGAAGCTGGAGTTGCAGGCGGATTGTCTGGCGGGGGTTTGGGCGCACCACGCGCAAGCCGCCCGCCAAGTGTTGGAAGCCGGAGATATCGAGGAAGCCATGAATGCCGCCTCTCGCATTGGTGACGACGCCCTGCAGCAGCAGGCCGGTGGCACCGTGCGCCCGGACAGTTTTACCCACGGGAGCAGCGCGCAGAGGGTGCGCTGGTTCCGCAAGGGGTTGGAGCAAGGCCAAATGGCCGGCTGCAACACCTTCGATAACAAAGCACTTTGATTGATCGGAGTTCCCCCGCCATGCGTCGAACCATTCGCCCCAAAGCCCTGGCAGCCGCCTGGTTCGACTTTCTCACGCCTGAGCAGCGCAAAACCGCGCAAGAGTTGCAGGCGGTGGTGATGCGGGTAGAACCTGAGTTGGTCGAGATGGTGCAGTGGGGCCAAATCGTCTATCACCTGGACCGTGTGCCCACGCTGGCCTTGGCCGCCCACAAATCGCATGTCAGCCTGCAATGTCTGCCGCGCATTGCCTTGCCCGCCGCGCTCGGCCCCTTGGAGATGGGCGGCCGCTCCGCCCGCAGCCTGAAGTTCCGCCTGCATCTGCCCGCCGACCCCGTGCTGGCCGAGATGATGGCCTCTGCCGCCGTGGCCGCTGCCCGCCGCCAACTCGAAGAAGGCGCGCCGACGGGGGAAGCGGGGTTGTAGGGTTTTCGGCGTTTGCTCGTGAGGGCAACGTTTCGTCGTGGGCAATAGCTGCCGATTCATGTTTGTTTCTTGATCGCCTGCGACGGTTTGCGCAGAGCCAAGGCGCTCGGGCGACTGGCGCCGCTCATGTCCCCCGCCAACGCCTTGCGGCGTTGTCTCCTCCTAATACTTCGCTCTGCCAGTCGCCCGATCTCCTTGGCAGTTTGAGGTGAACGTACTTCCACAGTGCCTTCGGCAAGGCAACACTGCGCGAGTTGCGGAGCAGCACAGTCTTTGGGTTTTGCGCCATACAGCGCCAACGCTGGAGTCAAGGTGGGTGGGTGACTGGCAGAGCGAAGTATTAGGGGGAGCCCAAAGTTGAAGACTTTGGGCGGAGGACATGAGCGGCGCCAGTTGCCCGCCCGCCTTGACGCGCTGCAACTTCCGCAAGTTCCCCAAAAAATCAGGCCGGAAAAGTCCCCGGCACAAAGATGTGTGGCCCTACCTGCTCAATGCGTGTGTGGCCGCAGAAGGCCATGGTCAGGTCCAACTCTTTGTGGATGATCTCTAGCGCCTTGGTCACGCCTTCCTCGCCCATGGCGCCCAGGCCATAGAGGAAAGAGCGGCCAATCAGCGTGCCGCGAGCGCCCAGCGCCCAGGCCTTCAACACATCTTGGCCAGAGCGGATGCCGCCATCCATCCAGACCTCGATGTCTTTGCCCACCTCTTGAGCCATGGCCGGCAGGGCCTCAATCGAGCTGAGGGCGCCGTCCAACTGACGACCACCGTGGTTGGAGACGATCATCGCGTCGGCGCCGCTGTCGCGGGCCAAGCGGGCGTCTTCCACGTCCATGATGCCCTTGATGATCAGCTTGCCGCCCCAGCGCTTCTTGATCCACTCCACGTCGGCCCAGGAGAGCGCCGGGTCAAACTGCTCGGCCGTCCAAGAGCTGAGTGAGGATAAGTCGCCCACGCCCTTGGCATGGCCCACGATGTTGCCAAACGAGTGCCGGCGGGTGCCCAACATGCCCATGCACCAGCGCGGCTTGGTCATCAGGTTGAGGATGTTGGCGATGGTGGGCTTGGGCGGGGCCGAGAGGCCATTCTTGATGTCCTTGTGGCGCTGGCCCAAGATCTGCAAATCCAGCGTCAACATCAGCGCCGAGCAGTTGGCCGCCTTGGCCCGGTCGATCAGGCGCTCGATGAAGTCGCGATCCTTCATCACATACAGCTGGAACCAGAACGGTGCCTTGGTGTGGGCGGCAATGTCTTCGATGGAGCAAATGCTCATGGTCGACAGCGTGAAGGGGACGCCGAATTTCTCTGCCGCCCGTGCCGCCAAGATCTCGCCATCGGCATGTTGCATGCCCGTCAGGCCGGTCGGCGCAATCGCCACCGGCATCTTGGCGGCTTGGCCCACCATCTCGCAGGCGGTGCTGCGGTTTTGCATGTTGACCGCCACGCGCTGGCGAAGCTTGATCTTCTGAAAGTCGGCCTCGTTCGCGCGGTAGGTGCTTTCCGTCCAAGAGCCCGAGTCCGCGTAGTCATAAAACATACGCGGCACGCGCTTCTGCGCCAGAACACGCAGGTCTTCAATGCAAGTGATGGTGGGCATGGGCTTGTCTCCTCTTTAGTGGAGCCGATGCTAATCGCCCCACTCAGGGCGCCGCCGGAAAAATCTTCAGGGGCGAACGGAAAGCAGCGCTGGCCTTAGCCCCCGCCCGACACCAAGGCCAAGCCCAGTGCTGCGGCGTCCTCGGCTGCTTGTTTGAGCGCCAGGGCCAGAGCCACCACGCCCTCGGCGGTGTCGGTGCTGCCGTTGTCGGGCAGGTGCAAGGTGTAGGCGGTGGCCGCCGGGGCGGTGGGCGTGGCGCCAGCGCCCAAGACAGGGGCCAGCAGGCCGGCGCGCAAAGCGCCCAAGGCGAGCGAGGGCCGGGCCAGGGCCACGCCTTGGCCATGAATGGCGGCTTCCAGCACCAGGCCCAGGTCCACCAGGCGCGGGCCTTCGTCGGGCTCGGGCAGGTCCAGCCCAGCGGCAGCGGCCCACGGGGCCCACGGGTCGACGGGGGTGCGCAGCAGGGGCAGGCGGGCCAGGTCGGCCAGGGTGCGGGGCTGGGTGTGGGCCAGCAGGCTGGGGGCGGCCAGGGGCAGCAGGTGGTCCACCATCAGCAGGGCCGGGCCAGCCTGGGCCAAGGGGGTGAGGCGCACGTGCAGGTCGGCCTCGGGCGCGGCGGCGTCCATGAAGGGGACGCTGAGCACCAATTCCAGCTCGATTTGCGGGCAGGCTTGGTGCAGTTGCGGCAGGGCAGGCACGATGATCTGCCGGGCAAAGGTGGGCGGCGCCGTCAGGCGCAGGCGCTGGCGGCGCTGGTGGGTGCGGCGGTGCTGGGGCAGGGCGGCCAGTTGGGCCAGCAGCGGGGCGATGCGGGCCAGGTATTCCTTGCCCTCGGCGGTCAGCGCCAGGGGCTTGGTGGCACGCTGAAACAGCGGGCCGCCCAGCAGGTCTTCCAGCGTGCCCACGCGCTTGGCCACGGCGCTGGCGGTGACGGCCAGCTCATCAGCGGCACGCTCGTACTGGCCCAGGCGGGCAGCGGCCTCAAAGGCCCGCAATGCGTCCAGCGAGGGCAGGCGCAGGGCGGGGTCGGCCATGGCTTTGCGGCAGGGGTGTGGCCGTCAGGCGTGGCTGCTGCAGGCGTTGCCCACGCCGTCGCCGCAGTGGCTCACGCCGGGCTCGGGTTCGGCCGCAGGCTGGGGCGGGCGGGTCATGGTTTCGGTGGCGAAGTCAAAGCCCACGGCGTCCAGGTGCGAGGCCAAGATGGCGTCCATGGTCTGCGCATGGTTGGCAAACCAGGGGCCGAGTTCGGGCAGCACGCGGGTCAGCGGGCCGTAGTCGCCTTTGTCTTTGGCATAGACGATCACTTCCTTGAGCAGCGACAGCACTTGGTGGTGCTGGCCGTTGTGGCAGTTCTCGGGCGCAAAGCCGGTCTTGGCCATCCAGCGGTCTTCTTGGCCGAAGTGGCCCACGGTGTGCTCGACCAAGGCTTCATAGGTGACCAGGCCTTCTTCGACAGAGCGAGCCACGGCTTCTTCAGCGGCGGTGAGCAAGGCCACAAACTCTTGGTGGGTGGCGTCGATTTGGGCGTGGTTGAGGGCCAGTTCGTCTGACCAGACAAGAGAGGGCATGGTGCGGTGTGGGCTGTGGTGGGCTGTGGTGGGCTGTGGGGCATTGTCTCAGCAAGCGCTGCTCTGGAAAGGCCAGTCATTTCCGGCTTTAAGCCAGGTCAGTGCTGCATGCACAATCAGCCCATGTCGGAATCTGCCCCGCTCCGCAACGCCATAGCGCCCGCGGCTTGCCCGTTGAGGACGGCGCGCCACCCGCTGCTGCGCGCCTTGTGGCTGCTGGGCGGCTGGCTCAGCTTGGTGCTGGGCTTCATCGGTATTTTCTTGCCCCTGCTGCCCACCACGCCTTTTGTGCTGTTGGCCGCGTTTTGCTTCTCGCGTGGCAGTGCGCGCTGGGAGCATTGGCTGGTGAACCACCCGCGTTTGGGGCCCATGGTGCGCGACTGGCGCGCCACCCGCGCCGTGCCCTTGCGGGCCAAGCAATTGGCTACCCTGATGATGACGGCCAGCAGTGTTTGGGCCTTCTTCGCGATCCCGTCGATGTGGCGGGTGATGCCTGCGCTGTGCTGCGCTTGCGTGGCGATTTGGCTCTGGCGCCTGCCAACGCGACGCTGAACCTCATTCCTCGCGCTCCAAACCGCTGAACAAATCGGGCGTGGGCTCTTGCGCCAGCAGGGGTGCGTGCAGCACTTGTGGAGTGGGTTTGAGCAGGCGTTCTGGCTTGGCGCCGCGCCGCACCGTGCCGGGCCGGGCCGGACCTTGGTGCTGTCGGTGCTGGTTTTGCCGCCTTCGGTGCGGGCCAGGCTGGCCACCCTCACCCCCAACAAGCGCAGGCGGCGGCTCAGGTCGGCGCGCTTCAAGCACTGGCCTGCGGCACGGCGGATGGCGGTGGCGTCTGCGGTGGCTTGCGGCAAGGTAATGTCGCGGGTCTGGGTCTTAAAGTCGTCAAAGCGCAGCTTGATGCCCACGGTGCGTCCTTGGTAGCCTTTGCGCTGCAGGTCGGCCGCCACCTGTTCGCACAGCTCGGTGAAGATGCGGCTCAGCGTGGCGCGGTCGCGCACGGCGTGCAGGTCGCGGTCGAAGGTGGTCTCGCGGCTCATGGACACGGGCTCGCTTTCGGTGACCACCGGGCGGTCATCGCGGCCATGGGCGGCCTCATGCAGCCAGGCCCCATAGCTGCGGCCAAAGCGCTCCATCAGCAGCAGGCGGTCGGCGGCGGCCAACTGGCCGATGGTGTCAATGCCCAGCGTGCCCAGCTTGGCCCCGGCCTTGGGACCAATGCCGTTGATGCGCCGCACCGGCAGCGGCCACAGCCGAGCGGGGATCTCGTCGGCCATCAGCACGGTCAGGCCGTTCGGTTTGTCCAGCTCAGAGGCGATCTTGGACAGCAGCTTGTTGGGCGTGATGCCAATGGAGCAGGTCAGGCCGGTGTGGGCAAAGACGTTGTTCTTGATGTCGCGGGCCAAGGCGCGCACGCCGCCCAGCGGGTCGTGGCCCACGGCTTCTTGGGCGCCCGAAACGTGGGTCAGGTCGATGTAGATCTCGTCAATGCCGCGGTCTTCGATCACCGGGGCCAGCTCGGCCACCGCAGCTTTGAAGCGGCGGGAGTAGTGGCGATAGCTGTCGAAGTCGACGGGCAGCAGCACCGCATCAGGCGCCTTGGCGGCGGCTTTCATCATGCCCATGGCCGAGTGCACACCCAGGGCCCGGGCCTCGTAGGTCGAGGTGGTGATCACGCCTCGGCCCACATAGTCGCCCAGCCTGGAGAACTGCCGCGTGCCATCGGCCTGCAGCACAGGCTGGTGGTCGCGGCTGCCGCCAATCACCACGGCGCGGCCGCGCAGCTCGGGGTAGCGCAGCAGCTCCACCGAGGCATAGAACGCGTCCATGTCCAGGTGGGCAATGAGCCTGCGGGGTGGGGTGGGCATGAGCGAGTGAAAGCTGTCGCGACACAGAGTACTGGATGAATTATCAGCCCTTCAGATTCATTTCAAAAGGTAAATCACTTGAAATGTGCAAAAAACACATTTAGACTGGCGCCACTGCTTGCAACAGACCCTTGCCCACTGCTTCAGGAGAATGCTCATGTCCTCACCCTCACTCCGTTCCTCTCACCGTCCCGCTCGCCTCTGGGCGGCTGCACTTGGTGTCGTCTTCGCCGCGACCTTGGTCGCCTGCGGCGGCGGTGGCGGTTCAGAAACCCCCAGCAGCGTGACCCCTCCGCCTGCGGCCACCGGCTCGTACACCAGCGGCGCCATCAGCGGATTCGGCTCCATCATCGTCAACGGCGTGCGCTTTGATGACAGCGGCGCCCAGGTCTTTGACGACGACGGCAACCGCCGCGGCAGCGACGACCTGAAGCTGGGCGCCCATGTCGAGATCGAGGCTTCGCGCATCGACCGCAGCGGTGGCAGCGGCACAGCCAGCGTGATCCGCTATGGCAGCGAGATCGTGGGCCCGGTGACCTCGGTCAGCGCGTCCGGCTTCAGTCTCTTGGGCCAAACCGTGGAGGTGACCAGCACCACGGTGTTTGACGACAGCCTGGCCGGTGGCTTGGCGGCCTTGACCACCGGCTTGGTGGTGGAGATCCACGCCCAGTGGGACGCTGCCCGCAGCGTCTATGTGGCCAGCCGCATTGAAGACAAGCTCAATGCCACCAGCTACAAGCTGCGCGGCACGGTGGCCAACCTGGACACCACCGCACGCACCTTCAACATCGGCGGCGCGGTGCTGAACTACGGCACCGCCACCACGGTGCCCACCACCTTGGCCAATGGTGCTTGGGTGCGAGTCAACCTGCAAACCACGGCCAGCAATGGCCAATGGCTGGTCAGCAACTTTGGCAACGAAAGCCGCAGCCGTGGCGACCACAGCGAAGCTGAAGTCAAGGGCATCATCACCGCTTGGACCAGCGCTACGCAGTTCAGCGTCGACGGCTTGGCCGTGGACGCCAGCAAGGCCAGCTTCCGCGAAGGCACGGCTGGCGTGGTGTTGGGTGCCCGCGTTGAAGTTGAAGGCGCCATCGTCAATGGCGTGATGGTGGCGACCAAGGTGCACCTGGAAGACCAGAGCAGCCGCGGACGTGGTGAAGACTACGAACTGCATGGCACGGTCAGCGCCTTGAACACGACGGCCAAGACCTTCAGCCTGCGTGGCCTGACGGTGAGCTACAGCACCACCACCACCTGGAAAGATGGGTCTGAGAGCCAACTGGCGAATGGCTCTCGCGTGGAAGTCAAGGGTGATCTGTCCAGCGATGGCGCCACCTTGACCGCCTCGCGCATCGAGTTCGAGTAATCCACACGGACGCGCAGGGCCAATTTGATGGGCGAATCGCACATTTGACCAAGGTCAACGTAAGATTCGCCCATTCATCATGAGCAATGCCCCCGAATCCTCCCTCCCACCCGACCAGCAGGCCCTGTTGGAGGCGGTGAACGCGGTGCTGCTGCCGCTGGCTCGTTTGGTGATTGCCCGGGGGCTGACGTATGGTGCTGTCGAAGAATCACTCCGAATTGCCTTCGTCAGTGAAGCCCGAGCAGCGGCCTTGCGTGCGAGCCCAGAGGCGCTGCCGCATCGCTTGGTCAGCCGGATCTCTACCGCAACGGGGCTGAATCGGCGCGAAGTGACCCGTTTGATCAATTCAGACTTGAATGCGGAGCCGCAACGCCGAACTCCGGCCCTGGAGGCCCATGCCCGTTGGGTGTCCGATAAAGCCTATGTGGACAAACAAGGTCGTCCGATCGTATTGCCCCGCAGTGGGCCTGCCCCCAGCTTTGACAGCCTTGCCCAGTCCATCACTAAGGATGTTCATCCACGCAGCATCCTCGATGACTTGGTTCGGCTTGGTTTGGTGACTTGGGACACTGAGGCCGATGCGGTGACCTTGCTGAGGGATCGCTTTGTGCCCGATGAGGATGCGATACGCATGACCCAGTACGTGGGCTACAACGTCGGTGATCACCTTCGTGCTGCAGTCTCCAACGTCAATGGAGACGGAGACAAAATGCTGGAGCAGTCCATACTTGCAACAGGCATGAGACTGCAAGATCTGAAGCAACTCGACCAATTGGCGAGAGCGCAGTGGCAGGCTGCTGTGTCAGCGCTGGTGCCGCATTTGAGCAAGAGCGTCGATGAGGCATCTGACAGTGAGGCCACGGCGAGGCTGCGGTTTGGTATGTACCTGTATGCTGAGGCCACGCCGTCCAACAACGATTCAGATAAGGGAGTTTAGTTGTCACGTCTCATGTGATCATTGGCCGATTCGAAGCTGGCCGCTACTTCAGGCCAGAGCTGTCCTGAGCGAGTTGCTGGCTTCGATCCCAGAGAGTTCATCATAGCCAGATCGCATGAGCCAT
>NZ_JBIKNQ010000084.1:0-16036 GCF_044358605.1 Ideonella sp. | reverse complement strand
GCCCATCACCGTCACTGCGGCGCATGTGGCCGCAGGCTTTGTGGATACCAGTTTTGCCGCCCCAGCCGATGGCCAGATGGTCAACGTCACCGCCATCCTCACCGACATCGCCGGCAATGCCTCGCCGCAAGGCACCGATGCCGCGCGCATTGACACGACCGGCCCGAGCAGCGCCACCACCGGCATCACCGTCAACCCGGTCTCGGCCGACAACATCGTCAATGCGGCGGAAGCTGCTGGCCCCGTCAATGTGACGGGCCAAGCCACGGGAGAGTTCACCCCGGGTGACGTGGTCACCATCACCGCCAATGGCAAGCCGTTCACCGGCACGCTGGGCGCTGATGGTTCCTTCACCGTGGCCGTGCCCGGTGCCGACTTGGTGGCCGATGGCGACAAGACGCTGGATGTCTCCATCCGCATCACCGACCCCGCAGGCAACCAAGCCGACATTCCGGCCACCCGTGCTTACTCGGTGGACACGGCCGCCACGGGTGCTCCGACCGTCACCATTTCCGAAGACGCCAACAACAACGGCTTCATCAGCCGTGCCGAGTTGAACGGCGTGGTCGATGTGCGCGTGGGCTTGCCGGCAGGCACTGTTGCTGGCGACACCTTGACGGTGTCTAACGGCACGACCACCACGCCCATCACCGTCACTGCGGCGCATGTGGCCGCAGGCTTTGTGGACACGAGCTTTGCGGCCCCGGCCGATGGCCAGATGGTCAACGTCACCGCCATCCTCACCGACATCGCGGGCAATGCATCGCCGCAAGGCACGGATGCCGCGCGTATCGACACCACTGGTCCGTCCTCTGCCACCACCGGCATCACCGTCAACCCGGTCTCGGCCGACAACATCGTCAATGCGGCGGAAGCTGCTGGCCCCGTCAATGTGACGGGCCAAGCCACGGGAGAGTTCACCCCGGGTGACGTGGTCACCATCACCGCCAATGGCAAGCCGTTCACCGGCACGCTGGGCGCTGATGGCAGCTTCACCGTGGCCGTGCCCGGTGCGGACTTGGTGGCCGATGGCGACAAGACGCTGGATGTCTCCATCCGCATCACCGACCCTGCCGGTAACCAAGCCGACATCCCGGCCACCCGTGCTTACTCGGTGGACACGGCGGCCACGGGTGCTCCGACCGTCACCATTGCTGAAGACGCCAACAACAACGGCTTCATCAGCCGCGCTGAGTTGAACGGCGTGGTCGATGTGCGCGTCGGCTTGCCTGCGGGCACTGTCGCGGGCGACACCTTGACGGTGTCTAACGGCACGACGACGACGCCGATCACGGTGACTGCGGCGCACTTGGCCGCAGGCTTTGTGGACACCAGCTTCGCCGCACCGGCCGATGGCCAGATGGTCAACATCACCGCCATCCTCACCGACATCGCGGGCAATGCTTCGCCGCAAGGTGCTGATGCGGCGCGCATTGACACCACGGGCCCCAGCGCCGCAGGCACGGGCTTGGTGCTGGATGCGCTCACCGCCGACAACGTGGTCAACGCCGCCGAAGCTGGCGGCACCGTGGCCGTGACCGGCCGCGCCACGGGTGAGTTCACCCCGGGCGACACGGTGACCCTCACGGTCAATGGCAAGCCGTTCTCTGGCACGGTCGCCGCCAATGGCAGCTTCAGCATCAATGTGCCGGGCGCGGACTTGGCCGCTGATGGCGACCAACAACTGGACGCCAGCCTGCGCGCCACCGACGCCGCAGGCAACCAAGCCGACATCGGCGCCAGCCGCATCTACTCGGTGGACACCACGGCCACCGGGGCGCCGACTGTCACCATTGCTGAGGACAGCAATAACAACGGCTTCATCAACCGGGCGGAGCTGAACGGCGTGATCGACGTGCGCGTCAGCCTGCCCGCTGGCGCCGTGGCCGGCGACACGCTGACGGTGTCCAACGGCACGACCACCACGCCCTTCACCCTGAGCGCCGCACAAGTGGCTGCCGGCTTCATCGACACCAGCTTTGCGGCACCGGCCGAGGGCTCGATGATCAACGTCACGGCCGTGCTGACCGATGTGGCTGGCAACAGCTCGCCGCAAGGCAGCGACAGCGCGCGTCTGGACACCACCGCCACGGCAGCGCCCACCGTCACCATCGCCGAAGACATCAACAACAACGGCTTCATCAGCGCAGCCGAGTTGGCCGGCCAGGTGGATGTGCGCATCACCCTGCCCGCCGGGTCTGCCGCAGGCGACACCTTGACGGTGACCGATGGCAATATGGTGCGCACCTTCACGCTGACGGCGGCACAGGTCAGCGCGGGGCAAATCCTCACCGACTTCCCGCCCCCCGCAGAAGGCCAGGTGCTGAACGTCACCGCCACCTTGCGCGACATGGCGGGCAACACCTCGGCGCCGGGCAGCGACAGTGCGCAGCTCGACACCAGCGGGCCTTCAGGCGCGGGCACCGGCGTGACGCTGGACCCGCTGACCGCTGACAACGTGATCAATGCGGCCGAGTCGGGCGCTCCCGTCACCGTGACCGGACGCGCCACGGGTGAGTTTGCGGAAGGCGACCGCATCACCTTGACGGTCAACGGCAAAACCTTCACCGGCACTGTGGCGGCTAACGGCAACTTCAGTGTCAATGTACCTGGCGCTGACTTGGTGGCCGATGGCGACAAGACGCTGGATGCCAGCCTGCGCGCCACCGACGCCGCAGGCAACCAAGCCGAGATCACCGCCTCGCGCCCCTACACCGTGGACACCACGGCCACCGGCGCGCCCACGGTGACCATCACCGAAGACGCCAACAACAATGCCTTCATCAGCGCCGCAGAGTTGAGTGGGGACATCAACGTGCGCATCACTTTGCCTGCGGGGGCTCAGTTGGGCGACACCCTGACGGTGTCGGACGGCACCACCACCGACCGCTATGTGCTGAACGCCGCGCAACTGGCCAATGGCTTCATTGACACCAGCTTTGCGGCCCCCGCCGAAGGCGGCACCATCAGTGTGACGGCCACCCTCACCGACGTGGCCGGCAACACCTCGGCACAGGGCTTGGATTCAGCGCGCATTGACACCACTGGACCGAGTGGCGCAACCACCTCCATCAGCATCGCCGACGTGACGGCCGACAACGTCGTCAACGCGGCAGAGTCGGGGGGCAATGTCAGCGTGACGGGCAGCGTCGGCGGCGAGTTCCGTCAAGGTGACACCATCACCCTGACGGTCAACGGCAAGAACTTCAGCGGCACCCTGGCCGCCAACGGCAGCTTCAGCGTGGCTGTGCCTGGCGGCGACTTGGCGGCCGATGGCGACCGCCGCATCGAGGCCAGCCTACGCGCCACCGACGCGGCCGGCAACCAAGCCAACATCACCACCAACAAGAGCTATGGGGTGGACACCACCGCCGTGGCGACACCGACCGTCACCATCACCGACGACTCGGCCAATGACGGCTGGATCACCCCGGGCGAATTCAACGGGGCTTTGGATGTGCGCGTCAGCTTGCCGGGCGGCACTGCGGTGGGTGATGTGGTCTCGGTCACCAACGGCCAAACCTGGCAGCACATCACTGTCACCCAAGGCCACCTGAACCAAGGCTTTGTGGGCACGTCTTTTGGCATGGCTTTCTCGGGCTCCGCCACGGCACAGGCCTTCATCACCGATGTGGCGGGCAACCGCTCCGGCACCGGCAGTGACACGGTCACCTTCTACGACCCGCTGATCCTGGATTTGGACGGCGACGGTGTGGAGACCACCGCCATCAGCGAGGGCGTCAACTTTGACCTCAACGGCGATGGCGTCAAGGACCGCACCGGCTGGGTCGGCAAAGACGACGGCTTGCTGGTGGCCGACCTGGACAACAGCGGCACCATTGACAGCGGCCGCGAGCTGTTTGGCGACGCCACCCTCAAGGCCGACGGCACCCAAGCCAAGCACGGCTTTGAAGCCCTGGCCGACATGGACAGCAACCAAGACGGCAAGATCAACGCGGCCGATGCCAACTTCAATGTCCTGAAGATCTGGCAGGACGGCGACAGCGACGGTCTGACCGACACCGGCGAGCTGAAGTCGCTGACGGAGATGGGCGTGGTGGAGATCAACCTGGGCTACATCACGGGCAATGAGAAGCAGTCCGGCAACTTCATCACCATGGAATCGACTTACGTCAAGTCCGACGGCACAGTCCTGGAGATCTCCGACGTCTGGTTGCGCAACAACAGTACGGCAGGCGCCACTCAGGGCGAAGAAGCCGGTGTTGTGCACATCAGCGACTTCAACCCCGCCACCGGTGATGCCCTGGACTTACGCGACTTGCTCTCTGCCGAGCAAGGCATGGATCTGTCCACCTATCTGGACTTCGACACGACGAGCCAGCCGGGCAGCACGGTGGTGCATGTCTCGACCACCGGCCAGTTTGCCAACGGCGAATACACGCCGGGAGCCAGCGACCAGACCATCGTGCTGGACGGGGTGGACCTGCGCAGCGCCATGGGCTTGGGCGCCAACTCCAGCGACAGCCAGCTGATCCAGACCCTGCTCAACCAAGGCAAGCTGCTGACGGACAACGGCGGTTAACCCCCATCCACAGCGCTGAGGGGCGCGGGCAGAATCTCGACTTCAAAAAAGTACGGTCGCGCTATTTTGTCGAGGTTCTGCTGTGCCCCATCCTGTCTCTGCCCTTTCTTCCTCTGTGGCGGTGTCGCGCCGCACGGCCCTGGTGTATGCCGGGGCGTGCGCGTGTGCGCCCCTGGCTGCCCCTGCGGCTGAGGTGGCCGGTGTCAAGTTTGAAGACCGCATCTCCGTGGCCGGAGCCAGCTTGGTGCTGAATGGCGCTGGCATTCGCTACAAAGCCATGTTCCAGGTCTATGCGGCGGGGCTGTATCTCGGCCGCAAAGCTGACACGTCCGAGAGCGTATTGAGTGCTGCTGGCCCCAAACGCCTCAGCATCACCATGCTGCGAGACATTGACTCCCGCGAGCTCGGCAAGCTGTTTGCGCGGGGCATGGAAGACAATATGGACCGCAGCATCTTCTCGCGCCTGATCCCCGGCGTGATGCGCATGAGCGAGCTGTTCTCTCGCCACAAGCAGCTACGCACGGGGGAGAGTTTTCAGGTCGATTGGGTCCCCGGTGTCTGCACCGTCATCACGGTCAAAGGCCAAGTCGAGGGCGAGCCCTTCAAAGAGCCAGAGTTCTTCAATGCACTCATGCTGATCTGGCTGGGCCCTCGGCCCGCCGATTGGCAGCTCAAGGACGCCCTGCTGGGCCAAGCGGCGACGTTGCGTCCTCGCTGAAGTTGGACTCGGGGTTGTCCCTGACTTGGGCGCGATATCACCCTGACCCCGTGAAGCCTGCTCTACAGCCGGTAGACTGCATGCGATTTCATATCTTGTGCACACCACCCCATGGCTCTCACCGATCAAGCTGTTCTGACCGCGCTTCAAGCCGTGGTTGACCCCAACACCGGCAAAGACTTTGTCACCACCAAACAGGTCAAGAACCTGCGGGTTGATGAGGGGGATGTCTCCTTCGAAGTCGAGCTGGGCTACCCCGCCAAGAGCCAGATGGCCGACTTGCGCAAGCGCCTTATTGCGGCCGTGCGCACACAGTCCGGCGTCGAGAACGTCAGTGTCAACCTCAGCACCAAGATCGTGGCCCACCAAGTGCAGCGCGGCGTGTCGCTGCTGCCGGGCGTGAAGAACATCATCGCCGTGGCCTCGGGCAAGGGTGGCGTGGGCAAGAGCACCACCGCCGTCAACCTGGCCCTGGCCTTGGCCGCCGAAGGCGCCACGGTGGGCATTCTGGACGCCGACATTTATGGCCCCAGCCAGCCCATGATGATGGGCATCAACGGCCGCCCCGAGAGCCTGGACGGCCAGACCATGGAGCCGCTTGAAAACTACGGCGTCAAGGTCGCGTCCATCGGCTTCTTGATCAATGTGGACGACGCCATGATCTGGCGCGGCCCCATGGCCACACAAGCGCTGGAGCAACTGCTGCGCCAAACCAATTGGGGCGAGTTGGACTATCTGATCGTCGACATGCCCCCGGGCACCGGCGACATCCAGCTCACGCTCAGCCAGCGCGTGCCCATCACCGGTGCGGTCATCGTCACCACGCCGCAAGATATTGCGCTGCTCGACGCCAAGAAGGGCCTGAAGATGTTTGAAAAGGTGGGCGTGCCCATCTTGGGCGTGGTCGAGAACATGGCGGTGTATTGCTGCCCCAACTGCGGCCACACCGAGCACATTTTTGGCGCAGACGGCGGCAAGACCATGGCCACCCAATACGGTGTGGACTACCTGGGCGCGCTGCCCTTGAACCTCAGCATCCGCGTGCAGGCCGACGCAGGCCGCCCCACGGTGGTGAGCGAGCCCGATGGCGAGATCGCCGGCATCTACAAACAAGTGGCGCGCCAGGTGGCGGTCAAGGTGGCGCAGCGGGCCAAGGATTTTTCATCCAAGTTCCCCACCATCACCGTCTCCAAGAGCACCTGAGAGCCCGCGCCCCTGTGAGCAGCCCCCTCCCCACCTTGCGCGTGGCCGTGGTCTTGGCCCGCGACACCCAACCCAACCGTTGGGAAGACTGGCGACACAGCCTGGTGGATGTGCTGATCGACGATGGTCAATGGGGCGACCAGCCCCAGGTGCTGCGCGACGACGGTCGCCAGCGCCAGATGCTCTATCCCGGCTTCAGCGTGAGCCTGCACCGCGACGAGGCTGAGGGCTACCACCTCAACCTCAGCAGCGGCTCGCCGGTCTGGTTTGTGATGTGGCGCACTCGTGAGGAAGACCCGGCCGAGGCGAGCCCTGAGTTTGTGACCCTGTCCTACAACGAGGCCGGGCGCCTGCTGGATGCCCAAGAGCGGGTGGACAACTGCCCGCTGCCTGCCGAGCTGTGCGCCTGGTTGCAGGCCTACACCGACGAGCACTACAAGCCCGAGCCCAAGAAGCGCAAGCGCCCGGTGTCCTTTCAGGCCCCCGACCAGCGGCCGCAGTCATGAGCGAGGGCCAAGGGTTCTTCTCGCGCTGGTCGCAGCGCAAGGCCGAGGTGCGAAAGGCCGAGGTACAGCAAGCCGAAGCAGCCGCACCAAAGCCTGTGGCACCACCGCCCGCCCCGGCCGTGGCTGAGCCGCCCGCCGCCACGCAGCCCGCCCATCAAACCACCGCAGAGCCCGCCGCCCCCAACGCCCCCACCTTGGCCGATGTGCAGGCCCTGGCCCCGGGCGAAGAGGTCAGCCGCTTCATGCAGCGCGGGGTGGACCCGCAGGTCAAAAATGCCGCGATGAAAAAGCTCTTCGCTGACCCGCACTTCAATGTGATGGACGGCCTGGACACCTACATCGACGACTACGGCAAGCCCGACCCCATCCCGCCGGCCATGCTGCGCCAATTGGTGCAAGGCGAGTTCTTGGGCCTGTTTGCTGAAGAGCGCGCGGCTGAAAAGGCCGAGCAAGCCGAGCGCGAACGCTTGGCTACAGCGCAACTTGAGCCTGAGTCTTTGACTGCGCCTCCTGAAGGCGATCCGCTGAACGCCCCCGCCGACAGCGATGCGCTGAACAAGCCCACCGCCACCCCTGCTTTCGACTCCCCCGCAGCCACTGCGCCCACCGCCCACGAGCTCCCCCATGAAGACGCTGATCTGCGACTGCAACAAAACCCTGCCCCTGCAAGCTCAAGCCCTGAGCCAAGCCCTGGCCCAGACGCCCGGGGCTGACGGCGCGGGCCTGTCGGCCGTTCACACCGCCTTGTGCCGCCGCGAGGCGGCCAGCTTTCAGCAGGCCGCCAAGTCGGGTGAGGATCTGCTGATCGCCTGCACCCAAGAGCAGCATCTCTTCTTGGCGCTGAATGAGGCCACCGTGGGCGCGCAGCCGGTTAGCGAGCGCCCCATCCGCTTTGTGAACCTGCGCGAGACCGCGGGCTGGAGCCGCGACGGCGCCCAGGCCACGCCCAAAATGGCCGCCCTGCTGGCTGCCGCCCAAGGGCCAGAACCCGAACCCGTGGCCACCCACACCTATCGCAGCCAAGGCCGCGTGCTGGTGATCGGCGCGGCCGAGGCCGCCCAAGCTGCGGCCGACCTGCTGGCCGACAAACTGGAGCCCACCCTGCTGATCGACCGCGTGGGCGGCGCCTTGCCGCAAGCACGCGCCCAGGCAGTGCACACCGGCACCCTGGTGAGCCTGACCGGCTGGCTGGGCCACTTCACGGCAGAGTGGGAAAGTAGCAACCCGATTGATGCCGAACTCTGCACCCGTTGCAATGCCTGCGTGGCGGCCTGCCCCGAAGGCGCGATTGACCTCAGCTACCAGATCGACCTGAACCTCTGCCGCAGCCACCGCGCGTGCGAGGCGGCGTGTGAGGTGATCGGCGCGATTGACTTCAAACGCGCGCCCCAGCGCAGCAGCGAAGAGTTTGACCTGGTGCTGGACCTGCGCCCCAGCCCCGCCTTCAGCCAACACCAGCCGCCGCAAGGCTATGCCCATGTGGGCAGCGACCCCGCCAAGCTGATGAAGGCCGTGCTGAGCCTGCGCGAGCTGGTGGGCGAGTTCGACAAGCCCAAGTTCTTCCACTACAAGCAGCGCTTGTGCGCCCACAGCCGTAACGAGAAGATCGGCTGCCAAGCCTGTATCGATGTCTGCTCGGCCAGCGCCATCCGCTCCAATGCGTCGGCCAAGGGCGCGACCAAGCTGCAAGCAGCCACCGGCCATGCGCCGGGCGGCATCATCGTGGAGCCCGCGCTGTGCGTGGGCTGCGGGGCGTGCACCACCGTTTGCCCCAGCGGCGCGCTGGCCTATGCCACGCCCACGGCGGGCGACAGCGGCCAGCGCCTGCGCCGCCTGCTGACGGCCTATCAAGCCGCAGGCGGCAAGAACGCAGCCGTGCTGCTGCACAGCCAGGGCGCGGGCGCGCGCATGATTGACGAGCTGGGCCGCGCAGCGGCGCTCGACAAAGCCTTGCACGGCGTGCCGGCCCGCGTGCTGCCGCAAGCCCTGTGGCACAGCGCCAGCGTGGGGGTGGAGCTGTGGCTCACCGCCATCGCTTATGGCGCCAGCCAAGTGATGGTGCTGGTCACCGATGAAGATGCCCCGCAATACCGCGACGCACTGCGGGCGCAGATGGACATCGCCCAAGCCATCTTGAGCGGCCTGGGCTACAGCGGCGTGCACCTGTACCTGCTGCAAGCCCGCGATGCGCGAGACCTGGCCGAGCTGGACGCCGCCCTGCGCTGCGCCCCGGCCCAGGGTGTGGCCCAGGCCGCGCGCTTTGCGGTGCAAGCCGAGAAGCGCGCCACGCTGGACCTGGCGCTGGAACATCTGCTGGCCCAAGCGCCCCAACAATCCAGCCTGCCTGAAGCCATCGCCCTGCCGGCGCAGGGCTCACCGCTGGGCAGCCTGAAGGTGGATACCGAGCGCTGCACGCTGTGCTTGTCTTGCGTGGGCGCCTGCCCCGAAAGCGCGCTGGCCGACAACACCGAGCGGCCCCAGTTGCGCTTCACCGAAAGCAATTGCGTGCAATGCGGCCTGTGCGCCAGCACCTGCCCAGAACAAGCCATCACGCTGGAGCCGCGGCTGCTCTTGGCCCAAAGCGGCCAAGCGCGCAAGACCACGCGCGTGCTGCACGAGGTGCCACCCTATGCCTGCATCCGCTGCGCCAAGCCCTTTGGCACGCTCAAGGCCATTGAGAACATGCTGGGCAAGCTGGCCGGGCACAGCGCCTTCCAAGGTGCGGCGCTGGAGCGCCTCAAAATGTGCAACGACTGCCGCGTGATCGACATGTTCAACGACCAGCGCCAGACCCGCATCACCGACCTCTGAGCCCTTTGCCATGACCGCACCCCAAGCCCTTTCTTTCGCCACGGCCGACCAGGCCGAAGAAGGCGCCCGCGCCGAGCTCTATGGTGTGCTGGCCCTGCTGTGGCTGACGCCCCCCAGCGCAGAGCTGCTGGCCCAGTTCCGCGTGGCCGTGACCGAAGCCCCCGAGGCTGGCGCCTTTTTGCAAGGCCCCTGGGAGGCGCTGGTGGGCGCCCTGCGCAGCACCACGGTAGAGCAGGCGCAAGACGAGTTCGACGCCCTGTTTGGCGGTGTCGGCAAGCCCGACGTGCTGGTCTATGGCTCGCACTACCTGGCCGGGTTCTTGAACGAAAAGCCCCTGGCCTTGCTGCGCCAAGACATGGCCCAACTGGGCCTGCAAGGCGACGCGCAGAGCGGGATGACAGAAGACCACATCGCCGGCGTTTTTGAAGTGATGCGCTACCTGATCGCGGGCGACGATGTGGCCGTGTGCAACCTAGAGCAGCAACGGCGCTTTTTCCGCACCCACATCCAGCCCTGGGCCGAACAACTCTGCAATGCCGTAGACGCCCACCCCAGAGCCCAACTCTGGCGAGCCGTGGCCGACATGACCCGCGCCTTTGTGCAGGTCGAGACCCAGGGGTTTGATTTGGTGGAGTGAGTGGGCGCGGTGACAAGCCCGGGGCTGCATTGCTACCCAGCACTGCGCCAAAATGTCGGGTTGTTAACGCTGCGAAAACATCTGGCCGACGATGCAATACGTCAATTTTGATGAGCACTTGGTGGCACCAGGCACTGCCTGTTGCTGGCGACAGGGCCTTTTCGGGCGATAGGCGTTTTGGCAACACAAAGAAGTTAGGCATCTCATGTTGAAACTCTACAAGCGCATTGGCGACGTCCTGCACTACCACGAAGCTTGGGCAAACGACGCAGAGGTCATTGAGCATTGGGGCTCTGTCGGAGCGCGCGGACAATTGAGAGAACATCCGCTGCAGAAGGGCCAATCCGCAGAGGAAGCGGTCGAATCACTTCTGCAACCTCGCCTTCTTGAGGGATACCTGCCCATCGCTGAAGAAGATCATGCGACGCTGCTGATTGAGTATCCAGTTGCTCATATGGGCACTAATCAAGACCTCGACAAGCGGCACGCATTGGAAGATCGAATGAATGAAACGCTGGGGTGGACAGGTTTGGGAGCTTGTGACGGTGGCAGCATTGGCTCCGGAACCATGGAAGTGTGCTGCTTTGTGGTGGACTTCGAGGTCGCGCAACGCGTAATCGCGGAGGACCTCAAGGAGACGGAGTTTGGAGACTACTCGCGCATCTATGACGAGAATGCCTAACTCGTTGCTGGTGCCGACGCCCTTCGGGCGCGGCACAGCATTGCGTTAAACCTCATGGACGCGCGCTTACAACCAGGCGGTGAATCTTCTACACGCTTTGCCGAGATGGAGAAGAGTGCGGGCGCAGTTTTTGGCGCGGTGTTAGTGTCTTCTGCGGCGTGCGTCGCGCTTTTTCGCCCGAATCTTTGGTTCATCTTCGGCGGCGTGCTAGCCGGTAGTGCCGTTTATTGGTGCTGGCGTGCGACTCTCGCGAAAAGACTTGAGATGGCTGCGGTAGCTGCTGTCGGGGCGGTTGCGGTCGCGCTCCTAGCGGTAACACCTGAGTTTTCGCGCCCGCTTCCTGTTTTGTTGTGTTTTGGAATGTCACTGCTCGGCCTTGGCCTGTACGCGAGCATTCTCATTGGCAGAATTTTCAGGCGGAACGCGAAAGATGAGGCTTAACCGGCTCGTCGAATGGACCCAAAACGGCGGCGATCGTGGTCGCCATTCTTCAACTATGAGTGCGCCGTTTCGGTTCACTCATTGCCGACTTTAGAACTCGGAGTCACCGCACATGCGAAGAGCAGTTCCGTTTCTCCTCGTCTTGATCCTGGGAATCGTGATCGGGGGCATGCTGTTCTCAAAGACGGTTCAGCGTTCGTTCTTGGCGGTGCACATCTGCGAGAAGGACTGCCTTGAACTGAAGGATCTTGCTGGCCCACTGGGTTCACTGGGCATCCTGCATACACCGAGCCTGCTTCCGTTCTTGGAGGCTCAGTCAGCAGAGTGCGTTGCCGTTAGGCATCCGAAGCCCGAAGGTCGCTTCCACTTGGTGTTCCTCCCGAAGCGAGACGTACGCAACGTACTTGAACTGACGCCAGAAGACATCCCCTTCCTCGCTGGCTGTCTCGCGCTGGCTCGGGAGCAAGTGGCAAAGGCTGGCATAAGCAACTACCGCCTTGTCACGAACGGCCCCGAGCTCCATCACGTGACTTACTTTCACTTTCATGTCATTGCAAAGTAGCCCGGTGAGGCTTACCGAAAAGGAGCTAGGTCGCACGCAGCGAAGCCGAACCGCGACCTGAGCCGTTTGTTGGACAAGCCCGGTGAGACTGAGATGAGGGTGTTGCCGGTGTAGTTTGATCCGAGTTCGGATACGCGGCTGGCGGCGCTGGGCCAGGTCACCCTAGATGGTGCCCACATGCCGGAGTTCCCCCTCCCGCCCCGAGAAGGCGAGTGCGACATCAATGCTCTCCTTGTGAGCGTCCAAGCCGGCAAACAGCGTGCTAGACTCACTCATGGCCCACTCCTGTTCAACTTGGCAACGCCCTGGCAGACCGCCTGCCAGGAGCATGGGTGGAGCTCGGCGGGCCCCTGTTCTGCAACCTACGGTTGCGCCGGAGATGGGCCGCCTGCTTTTACGAAGCCATCTTGTCTAAGCGTCGCAAACTCAAGCTCCGCCACCCTATGTCTCAGTTGAAGCCCAAACAATACGACGGTGGCTGCCTGTGCGGCGCCATCAGGTTCCGAGCAGCGGGTAAGCCTGGTAAGCCTCACACATGCTCATGTGAGAACTGTCGCAAACACTCCGGTGCATATACGCTCTCTTGGGTTGAGTTTCCGGCTGACATGGTCGAGTGGATTGGGCCTGGGGGTAAGCCGTCAACCTGGCGTTCTTCTTCGTACTCAAGTAGAGCCTTCTGCAGTACCTGCGGTACGACGATCGGTGCAATCGACGACGATCCCGTTGTGGCACTTGCAACTGGCACATTCGATAAGCCACATCTCAAGGAGTTTGCTCCTACTTACCACTCGTACATCTCGCGTCGCCCTCGATGGTGGCACGTGAAGTCAGACCACGAGCTCGACGACCAAGCATGATCCTCACCTCCAACACGGTGCCGTCACTTAACCTGCTCCCCCCAAGCCTACCAACCAAAGCCAGCAAGCCGCTACGACAAGCCCGGAGCTAACGGCATCCCTAAGTGGCAGTGCTGCCCAAGGCGGGCGCAGTGGCAGAGCGTGTCACACTGTCTGACCTGACTCGTTTTTGGAGTGCCCATGTCAGCAGACACCAGCCCAGAAGCCGTCGTCCAGCGCCAGTTGGATGCCTACAATGCCAAAGACCTGGAGGCTTGGCTGGCCACTTACGCGCCTGAAGCACGCCAGTACGAACACCCCGCCACGCTGCTGGCCATGGGGCAAGAGGAGATCCAGGCCCGTACCGAGCCCCGCTTTGCCGAGCCCAACCTGCACGCGCGGTTGGTGCAGCGCTCGGTGGCCGCCAATGTGGTGATCGACCACGAGGTGGTCACCCGCACCTTCCCCGAAGGCCCGGGCACCATCGAGATGGTGTGCATTTATGTGGTCGAAGAAGGCCTGATCCAGACCGCCTCTTTTGTGTTTGGCGAAACTCATCTGGACTAAAAACGCGGCATCATGCCGCCCATGACTACTGCTGTTTCACCCTCTGACATCACCGGCCTGGTCTTGGCCGGCGGCCGTGGCAGCCGCATGGGCGGCGTCGATAAAGGCCTGCAAAAACACCGTGGCCAAGCGCTGGCCCTGCATGCTTTGATGCGGCTGGGGCTGCAGGTAGGCCAGGTGATGCTCAATGCCAACCGAAACCTGGGGGCCTATGAATCCTTTGGCGTGCCGGTGTGGCCTGACGCCCTGCCCGACTACCCCGGCCCCTTGGCTGGCTTCTTGGCGGGCTTAGAACACTGCGAAACCCCGTATTTGGTGACCGTGCCCTGCGACACGCCGCACTTTCCGCTCGACCTAGTAGAGCGCATAGGCCAGGCCTTGCTGGCCGAAGACGCTGACGTGGCCATGGCCGCGACCCGAGAGCCCGGCCCGGACGGCGCGCTGCGGGTGCAGGTGCAACCCGTGTTCTGCCTGATGAAGGCCTCGCTGATGGAAAGCTTGGTGAAGGCCACCGCCGCCGGTGAGCGCAAAATTGACCGCTGGACCGCCCAGCACCGCTGCGCCACGGTGGTGTTCGACGACGCAGACGCCTTCTTCAACGCCAACACGCTGGATGAATTGCAGCGCTTGGCCTGAGCCCCCACCGCCCCTCTTGCCCTGACAAGGACGACCATGAAGCTCGGCTACACCATCCTCTACGTGCCTGATGTGGCTGCCTCTTTGGACTTTTTTGAGCGGGCCTTTGGCCTCTCCCGCCGCTTTTTGCATGAGAGCGGTACCTATGGCGAACTGGACACCGGGGCCACCACGCTGGCGTTTGCCGACCATGGTTTGGGCGAACACAACTTCCCTGGCGGCCATGTGGAGGCCCACCGCTCGGCCCAACCCTTGGGCATGGAGATTGGCCTGGTGACCACCGCCGTGGTGGCCGCCCATGCCCGCGCACTGGCGGCTGGTGCCCAAGAGTTGAGCCCGCCCACTGAGCGGCCCTGGGGCCAGACCGTGTCTTACCTGCGCTGCCCGGACGGCTGCTTGGTGGAGTTGTGCAGCCCCATGGGAGGCGCCTGAACATGGCGAGGCTTTGGATCAAACGCATCGCGCTGGGCCTGCTGGGGCTCTTGCTCTTGGGCCTGTTGTGGCTTTGGGCGCTGCCGCCGGCCATGCTGCGCGTCGGTGCCAGCTACGCCGCCAAGATCGTCTGCTCCAATGTTTTTTTGGCGAACCGCGACGCGCAAGCCGTGCTGCGTGACGACGTTCAAAACCACGGCCACCCATTGCTGAAATACATGCGCGTGACGGTAGACCGCGAACGCGGTGAAGTCCACGCCGCCTTGTTGGGCGTGGTGGGCAAGGGCTTGGCGCTACACCGCCCTGGCCACGGCTGCGCCGTGGTGGCCGACGGCGACTTGGCCGCCGCCCGCGCTGCTGCGCCGGCCATTGATGCACCCACCGCCCCGCCGCCAGCCCCGCCCAGGCCGCCCGAGCCCGGCGCACTGCCCCCGAATTGGCCTGAGGTCGATGCCGCCCCCACCAGCGGCCAACTGGCGGCCGTGGTCAACCTGCCTGAGTTGCAAGGCCCGGGCATGCGTGCCGTGGTGGTGGTGCACAAAGGCCGTATCGTGGGCGAAACCTATGGCCCAGGCTTTGGGCCGGACACCCCGCTGCTGGGCTGGTCCATGACCAAAACCGCCACCGCCGCTTTGATTGGCCGCCGCCTGCACGAAGGCGGCCTGACACTGGACACGCCGCTGGCCCCAGCGCTGGGCTGGCCCGCCAGTGATGCGCGCGCGGCCATCACCCCGGCGCAACTGCTGGCCATGTCCAGCGGCCTGCAGTTTGACGAAGGCTATGGCGGCGTCTCCGATGTCACCCGCATGCTCTACCTGGAGCCCGACATGGCGGCCTATGCGGCCCAGCAGCCCTTGCTGCACCCACCGGGCACACAGTTCAACTACTCCAGCGGCAGCTCTTTGCTGCTGTCGCGCTGGTGGACGCAAGGCGCTAACACCGACGCCCGCCGCTTGCTCTTCACGCCCTTGGGCATGCGCAGCGCCACGCTGGAGACCGACGCGCGCGGCACGCCGGTCGGCTCATCTTATCTGTATGCCACCGCCAAAGACTGGGCTCGGCTGGGCCTGTTCCTGCTGAACGATGGCGTGTGGCAAGGCCAGCGCCTGCTGCCCGAAGGCTATGTGGCCCGCATGACGGCCGCCTCGCCCGCCAAGCCCGGCAGCTACGGCCGAGGCCACCTCTGGCTGCACGGCCCGCAAGGCACCACCCCCGAAGGCCAAGACCCGGACGTGGCCCAAGGCCTGCCCGCTGACACCTGGTGGATGCGCGGCCACGACGGCCAGTTCGTCGCCGTTGTGCCCTCCAAGCAGCTCGTCGTGGTGCGGCTGGGGCTCACGCCGTCGAAGCTGGGGTATCAGCCGCAGGGGCTGGTGAAGAAGGTGTTGGAAGCGGTGAATTAGGGTCTGTTGACATATAAATCCTACCCGCGTGAGCCCTACAGGCCATGCCAGTCTAGGCG
>NZ_JBIKNQ010000037.1:0-50347 GCF_044358605.1 Ideonella sp. | reverse complement strand
CGAATTCCTCAACGCGCCCTCAACCACCAGACCCCCATCGAGGCCCTGAAAAAATGGCACGCCTCACACCCCAAGCTCTTCACAAAACGTGTGAATGATCTCCCGGGGCTTGATACCTTTCTGACCATCAAGGGCCTGACCCAAGGGGCGACGCGGGCAGAGTTTGAGTACCCCATTCCGTTGGTGGATGCACAGGCTTTGCTGCAACTCTGCGAAGGGCCGCTGATCGAAAAGACCCGCTATGTGCTGCAGGTGGGCGCCACCACCTGGGAGGTGGATGAGTTCCACGGCGAGAACGCGCCCCTGGTGGTGGCCGAGGTGGAGCTGCCCTCAGAAGACGCGGCGTTTGAGCGCCCCGACTGGCTGGGCGAAGAAGTCACGCATGATGCGCGTTACTTCAACGCCAGCCTGTCGCAGCGGCCGTTTCAGCGCTGGTGATCACGCGGCCTTGGGCACAAACTGACTGGGCAGATCGATCTCCACAAACGCGTCGGGCACCTCGCCCAGGCGGGCATAGCGGTAGAGCACCGTGTTGAAGGTTTCTTGGAAGAAGGCGCCCAGCACCCAAGAAGCCAACATGATCATCACGGCGCCATTCATCAGCGTAGGCATGGCCAGCACGGGGGCTTGCACCAGGCCCCAGCCCAGCCAGGCCAACATCACCAGCATGGTGAGAAGGCCCAGCACCAAGCCGCTGCTGACCGTGGCCACGAGGTTTTCACCCCAGGTGCGCTTGAACAGGCTCACGCTCTAGGCCAAGCCCTCTTGCCAGGTGGCTTCTTGTCGCATCACCAAGGCGGGGATGGTCAGGGACGTGGCCAAACCCCAGAGCATGGCGGCCACATTGCTCAGGATCTCGCCCAACCAGCCAAAGCGCTGGCGCAACTGCTCTAACAGCATGCCCACCACTGAGTGGATAAGGCTGAGCCAGAAGATGGCTCCCAGGTGGCGAACAATGGCCTCCCAGGCGTCCCAACCCGAGGGGCGATGGCCTTCCAAGCGGGCGGTGGCGAGCCCCGCTACTGAAAATCCAAAGCCCATGCGCAACAGGTTCAGGGCCATGTAGACACCCAAGGTCTGCAGCAGGCCCATATTGAGCGCGGTCTCATCGCCTTGCTTGGCCGTGCTGATCATCCACTCAATGACCGGCCCAGAAAGCGGCCACCAGACCGCCCACACGAGGGCGATCCAGAACACGCCATAGCCCCAGAGCCAAGGCGTGCCAGACCATAAGCGCAAGGTGGCGCCAAGCAGGCGCCAACTCTGTTGAATGCGAAACATCCGCACCATCCTTTTCAAACTGCCTGAAGGGTTTCGGCGCGGACTATAGGGCGCGGGACGCGCATGTGCGGCCCAGCAAGCCCACGCGGGCGTGATGCATTGCCCAACCCAGGGCGGTATGACTAGAAGGTCTCCCAGTCGTCCGACGCCCCCGCAGTTGCCGGAGCAGGTGCAGGCGCCAGGGGTGCAGGCGCCAGGGGTGCGGGCGCTGGCCGTGGTGCCATGGGCTTGGCGGCCACCGGCTTAGGGCTGTGGACTGCTGCGGCCACGGGTGCCGAGGATGCGGCGGGCTTCATCGATGCAAACGACGGCGTGCGAACCGGGCCTGCCGCACTCAGTTGAAACACAGACACGGCCTGAACCAGTTGATCCGCTTGGGTCTTGAGGCTGCCCGCCGCAGCGGCCACCTCTTCCACCATGGCGGCGTTTTGCTGGGTGGACTGGTCCATTTGGCGCACGGCGTCGCCAATCTCCTCCACGCCGGCACGCTGTTCGGCACTGGCATGGCTGATCTCGCTCATGATGTCGGTCACGCGCTTGATGGCGCTGACCACTTCGCTCATGGTGGCACCCGCTTGATCCACCAAGGTGGTGCCGCTTTCCACGCGCTCCACGCTGGCAGTGATGAGTTGTTTGATCTCTTTGGCCGCGTCGGCGGAACGGCCAGCCAGGCTGCGCACCTCGGCCGCGACCACGGCGAAACCACGGCCTTGCTCACCGGCACGGGCGGCTTCCACCGCAGCGTTCAGCGCCAGGATATTGGTTTGGAAGGCGATGCCGTCGATCACCGAGATGATGTCGGAGATCTTGCGGCTGCTGTCGTTGATGCCCTTCATGGTTTCAACCGCTTGGCCGACGACCGATCCGCCACGCTCAGCGACTGAGGACGCGGCCATGGCCAAGCTGTTGGCCTGCTGAGCATGCTCGGCGTTGTGGCGCACGGCCTCGCCCAGGTTGGACATGGTGGACGCGGTTTGTTGCAAGGCGCCCGCCTGCAGCTCGGTGCGCTGGCTGAGGTCCAGGTTGCCAGACGCAATCTGCGCACTGGCCGAGGCCACGCCTTCCGCGTTGCGTCGCACGGCACCCACGGTCTGGGCCAATTGACCCTGCATCTCGCACAGCACGGTTTCCAGCGCGCCGATGGCGTCTTTGCGTCGAACTTGGGTCAGCTCGCACTGGGTCAGGTCACCACTGGAAATCTTGCGGGCCATGCGGGTGCAGCGTTCTACGGGCTGCTCAATACTGCGCAAGACCCAGCGGGCCAATAGCAACACCAGCGCTACCGCCGCCAACGCCACCATCAGTGCAGTGGTGGAGGAACGCTTCTGGGTTGCTGCAAAAGCCTCCATGGACGAGGCCGCAAACGCATTGCCGGCCACCACGGTTTCATCGACACCGCCCCGGTGGGCCAAGTAAAGCTTGTGCACGTCTGCCAAGGCTTGCTTGGCCGCATCGGCTTCACCGGCTTGCAGCTTGGCAATCACTTGGGTCTGGGCCGCGGCAATAAAGGTCTTGGCCGTCTCGTGCTGACGACCCAGCAGTTGCTTTTCCAGACCATAGGGCGGGTTTTGCGTCCAGAAATCTACCCGGGCTTGGTACTCACTGGCTAAGCGATCAACTTGCTTCTTGGCTTCGGCCACGTCCAGCGAGCCTTCGACTGCTTGGGAGAGCACCAGCCGCATTTCAATCAGGTACATCGGCGGCGGCAGGATGTCGGCCACCACATCCTTGGCCACAAAGGCCGCACCGGCGTTCTGGCTCATGTGCTGCTGCGTCCACAGCCCCTGGCCGAACACCATGAGAGAAGCGACAACACCCACGGCGCCGAGAGTGGCGATGGACCAACGCAATGAATGGAGTAAGCGCATGGGGCTTCCCTTGAATCGACAAATAGACGGACTTCGAAGGGATTTTCGGCCGCAGGCTGCCAAAGCTAAGGCCTGAATACCGGCCGCGACGGGCATCATTTCGCCAAGGAAGCGGCCGCCATCAAGGGATAGGCCAGCGCATACCCAGAACAGCGCCGCCCTCATCACCCGGCGTCAGGGTGAGCGTCGCGCCCAGCGCCTGAGCCCGGGCCTGCATACTGGGCAGGCCCAGCCCCGGGTGGGTGCTGGCCTGAGGGTTCAAGCCCACGCCGTTGTCGATCAAGCGCAGCCAAATGGTGGGCTGGGGCGCCGCCTGCCAGCGGGCCTGCACCACCACCCGGCTGGCCTTGGCATGCTTGATGACGTTGGTGAAGCCTTCGAGCAAGATGCGCTGCACCTGCAGGATCTGCGGGGGCTCCAAGCCCGGAATGGGCGGCAGGGTGTCCACATCCCACTGCACCTCGATACCCGCGGCCTTCAGCCGAGGCTGCAGGCGGTAGCGCAGTGTGGCCAGCACGGCGGTGAGATCGCTTTGCATGGGCTGCAGAGAGTCCACTGCCATGCGCATTTCGTCCAGGGCTTGGCGGACCTGTTCTTCCAGCACCACAGGCTGAACCGGCTCTTGCCGCACCAGGCTGAGCAAGCCCACCAGTTGGGAGCCAATGCCGTCGTGGATCTCGCGCATGATGCGCTGGCGCTCGCCCAGCACCGCCCGCTCTTGCTGCTCTTGGCGCAAGGCCTCAAAGGCGGCGCGCAATTGCTGCTCTTTGTCGGCCACACGCTCGGTGAGTTGGTCGTTCAGCGCTCGGTAGGCCTCGGCCGTGCGGCTGAAGCGCGAGACCACCAAGGCCGCCAAGAACAGCACAAACACAAACATGGCGTGCGGTGTGAAGGCAAAAGTGGAGCCGCCCCACAAACCCATGCGCACTCGCAGCAGGTCGTGGGTGCCGGCCAGCAGCGTCACGCCGCCCGCCGCCAGCAACCACCAAGCCGCCCGGCGCCGCCGCTGCAAAGCTTCCTGCAGCACCACGCCAAAGCAGGCCAAGCCCACCACCTCTAAGAGCACCAGGGCCAAGGTCCACAGCGCGGGTATGCCCATGGAAAACGACAACACGACCAACACCACCATGCTGGCAATCACGAGGTGAATGCCGCGCACCAGCCAAGGGATGTTGCGCTCCAGCGCCAGCAATACAAACCGCGCCATCAGGCCCAACTGCAGGCCGTAGGCCATGGCCAACACCGCGCCCCACCAGGGCCAGGGCAAGGGCGTGTGTTGCAGCCATTGGTCCAAGGGGCGCACCGCGCCACACAAGGCGGCCAAGCTGAAGCAGCCAAACAAGGTCTCACGTTGCTGCCACCACAAGCCCGCCGCCAAGCCGCCCATCAGCAACAAGCAGGCCGCATAGGCGGCGGCCGGGCCTTGGGCCCAAAACTGCTGTCGCTCCTGCAAGGCCGACACCGTCGGCAGCGGGCCGACGACCACCGGGGACAAGCCGCCGCCACGCAAGGCTTGGGCGTGCAGCTCGATCACCAACACCTGCGGGCCAGGGCCTTGCAGCAAAGCAGCGGGCAAGGCCAAGACGCGGCTGAACTTGCTGGCGTCATACACGGTGGAGCGCGGCTCACCCCACTGCTGCAGCAACACCCCGTTCAAGGTGACCTGGGCTTGGTTGCCCACGCGCCCCAGGTACAAGCCCAAAGCAGGCTCTTGGGCCACGATCTCAGGCGGCAAGGTGAAGGTGTAACGAGCCTGGCCGCTGCGCCCCGGAAAAGCTTTGTCCCATCGGTGACGCAGGCTCACCTGAGCGCGCTGCGCAGGCATGCCGTCGGGCTGCAACAACGCGTCGGCCTGGGTGAAGGTGTGAACAGCGGCCGACTCGGTGGGGCTCCACTGCCAGCCCATGCTCCAGGCCAGCAGCAAACTGAAGCCCAGCAAGAAGGCCGCCGCGAGACTGCCCAGGAACAGCGCCGGCTTTAGGTCAGCAAGCCGCACTGGCGCGCCTCAAAAACAGCCTCGGCCTTGTTGTGCACGCCCAGCTTGCCGTAGATATTGCGCACATGGGTTTGCACGGTGGAGATGGACACGCCCATGCGCTCGGCAATTTCTTGATAGATGAAGCCACGCGCCACCAGGTCCAGCACTTCAGATTCGCGCGGTGACAAACCCTCAACTTTGCTGGGCTCTCCCGACAGGCTGCGCGCCGTGGCGCGGGGGCTGGGCTCTGTGGGTGCAGGGACGGGCCGCACCGCCTGCCAGCGCGCCAGGAGTTGGCGCGCAATGATGGGCGTCATGGGTGAGCCCCCAGCGTGCAAGCTTTGCACATGGCCGGCCAAGTCGGCCTCGGTACCGTCTTTCAGCAGGTAGCCTCGGGCACCGGCTTCAAAGGCGGCCAGCATGCTGGCCTCGTCACCAAACATGGTGATGACCATGGAGGAGCAACTGGGCTGCAACAGCCGGGCTTCGCGGATGACCTCCAGGCCCGAGCGATCGGGCAGGCCCAAATCCACCAGCAGCACATCGACCGCATGGTCGGCCAACCAGGACAGCACTTCGGCGGCTGTGCCTGCCGCAAACAATAACTTCAGGGAGGGCGCTTGTTGGATGACTTGGACCAGACGGTCGCGGATGCGCACGTCGTCCTCAACCAAGGCCACGGTGATCAGATTCATGGCCCGCATCTTGGCACGAGCTGAGGCCCCGCTGCATGCGTGCGTCTCCCATGAACTGAGGAGGCGCGCCCCTTGGCAAGGGTGGCGCTTGGCCGCAGCATCGGGGCCTCCGAGGAGCCCCCATGTCGATCAAGATTGCCTTCACCTCCTGCTGCGATGCTGTGCGCGACCCCGAGCAAAGCACTTGGGCGACGCTGGCCGCCCAAGACCCCAGCCACATCGTGCTGCTGGGCGACAACATCTACATGGACTACGGCCTCGGTGACCACCTCGGCAACGGCAAAGCCCTCTATTTGCCCTTGGCGGAGTTTTCGCAGCGCATGCATGGTTACTACGCGCAGCAGTGGGCGGTGCAGCACTTTCGGCAAGCGCTGGCGGGCCGGCAAGTGCATGCAATTTGGGACGACCATGACCTGGGCTGCGACAACGGCCGTTGCCTGGAGCCGCACACTGATGAGTTCACCGACAGCCGCTATGTGCCGCCGGCCTACCGGCAGTGCGCATGGGTCTTGTTCGAACAGTTCCGCAACACCCTGAAGACCCAGCCGCTGCAGTACCCCGCCAACCCTGTGCCCAACGGTGTGGCCGCGCAGGGCCTGGGCAGCATCGCCCAGACAGTGGACCTGGCGCCGGGCTTGCGCCTGCACCTGACGGATGGCCGCAGCTTCCGCCCTGTGGCGGGCTCGCAGGCCAGCTTGCTGGGTGGGGCTCAGCGAGAAGCCTTGCAAGCCGCGCTGCTGCCCGAGCCCGGTATCAACTTGGTGGCCAGCGGCACCACGCTGAACGACTGGAAGATGTACTACCGCGACTTTGTGTGGCTGCGCGCGCAAGCTCGGCAACACCGTATCTTGGTGCTGAGCGGCGACATCCACGAGCCCGATTTCCGCGAGCGCGGGCGGCTCTACGAAGCCACCGCCAGCGCCATGGCCCAACCCGCCAGCATCACCGCTCTAGTGGGCAAGAAATCGGGCGTGTTTGCGCTGCTGACACTGGAGGAAGCGCAACTGACCCTGCAGTGGTGGGTCGAGGGCCAGCCGCAAGCCACCCTGACCCAACACATCAGCCGAGCTGACTGGCAGGTGGCCTGAGCGCGTACAAGGCCGGTGCGATGGCCTCAAAACCTGCGGCCGCGCGCAGCAGGTCGGCATCGCCGCGCGGCTTTCCAATGAGCTGCAAACCCAAGGGCCAGCGGCCATTGGCATGAAAGCCAGCCGGGATGCTGACGGCCGGTAAGCCCGCAAAGGTGGCGTAGATCGTGCACTCCATCCAGCGGTGGTAGGTGTCCATGGTGCGGCCTGCAATCTGCTGCGGCCAGCGCTCGCCCACTGCAAAAGGCCAGACCTGTGCCGTGGGAAGCGCCAACACATCAAAGTGCTCAAACTGCTGCACCATGGCCTGCAAAAAGCTGCTACGCACCACGGCCGCGCGCTGGAATTCCATATACGACAAACCTTGTGCGTTGTCGTGCTCCCACAGCACCTCAGGCTTGATCTGTGCCCGGCACGCGGGGTTGGCTTGCAGCATGGGTGCAACGCGGGGGCCGACCAAGGCGCGCCGCCACATCAGCCAAGCGTGCCAGACGGCGTCGAGGTCGCTGCCCAGGCGGGTGGGCTCGACCTGGGCGCCGGCCGCGACCGCCGTTTGCAAATGAGACTCCAACCCCGCGAGGATGCCGTCCTCACACGCCAAGTGGCCGCCCATGTCTCCCAACCAACCGATGCGCAAGCCCTTCAAGCCTTCGGCAGCTGCGGGCAGGCCCGCCAGCTGGGCCACGTCAGCAATGTCGTCCACCGGGTCGGTCAAGGCCAGCGGCGTGCGCGGGTCGGGGCCAGATTGGGTGGCCAGCAAACGGGCAAGGTCGCGCACGCTGCGCGCCATCGGTCCCTCGGTGCCGAGCTGGTTCACCCAGACATCGGGCACGGGGTAGAAGGGCACGCGACCCTGGCTGGGACGAAAGCCCAGCACATGGTTCCAGCCGGCCGGGTTGCGCAAAGAGCCCATGAAGTCCGAGCCATCGGCCACGGGTAGCAGGCGCAGGGCCAAGGCGACGGCCGCGCCGCCACTGGAGCCCCCGGCTGAGACGGCAGGGTCCCAGGCATTGGGCGTGGCCCCAAATGGCGTGTTGAAGGTGTGCGAGCCCAAGCCGAACTCGGGCATATTGGTTTTACCGATGACGATGCAACCGGCAGCCTTCATGCGGGCGGTCATCAGGTTGTCTTCGCGCGGCATGCTCTTCAGCATCAAGGGCGAGCCGAAAGTGGTGGGAAAACCCAGCGCATTGGACGCGTCTTTGATGGCCTGCGGGATGCCATGCAACCAGCCCCGGCTTTGGCCCCGCGCCAGCTCCGCATCACAGGCCGCCGCCTGCGCCAGCAGGGCCTCATCCGGCGCCAAGTTGACCATGGCCACCGCCTGCGGATTGAGCCGGTGAATGCGGGCCAGATAGGCCTGCATCACTTCGGTGCAAGAGACTTGTCGGGCGTGGATGGCCGCCGAAAGCGCGGTCGCATCGAGGTCGGTCAGGTCGCTGCTGGAGCCAGTCATCATGCTCATTGGGGCTGCAGGTTCAGGCCCTTGGCAATGGCTTGGTAGCGCGCAATCTCAGCCGTGTAGAGCTTGCCCAACTCCGCCACCGACATGGGCTTGGCCACATGCTGGCCCGTGCCTTCATAGGCCTTGCGCACCTCAGCGTTTTGCAGGGCTTCGTACACGGCCTTGTTGATCCGCTCCACTGCGGCATCCGGCGTGGCTTTGGGAACCACCATGCCGGCCCAGAGATCGTATTCAAAGCCGTCCAGGGCTTGTGAGGACGCGAGCGTGGGCAGTTGAGGGAAGCCTGGGTGCGGTTGGCGCGAAGCAATGCCCAAGACCTTGACTTTGTTTTCCTTGATCAAGCCCACCACCGGCCCTGCCAAGGGAATGAAGACCATGTCGATTTGGCCCCCCATCAGGTCGGTGAGGATGGGGGCCGCCCCCTTGTAGGGCACGTGCAGGCACTTCACACCGGTCTGCTTGGCGAACACTTCGCCCATCAGGTGGTACATGGAGCCGCTGCCCACGCTGCCATAGCTCAGCTCCTTGGCACCGGGCTTGCGGGCCATCGCCACCAGTTCGTCCACGGTGTTGGCCGGCATGTCCTTGCGCACCAGCATGATCATCTCGGCGCGCACGATCAGGGCTGCCAAGCGCATGTCTTCAGGCTTGTGCTTGACCGCCGCCATGGCCATGGGCGACTGGATCAGCTCCATGGGCGAAGCCAGGGTCATCACATGGCCATCCGCCGGGGCTTGCAGCATTCTTTGGATGCCTAAGGCCCCACCCACCCCACCGACGTTCTCGACAATGATCTGTTGGCCCAAGAGGCGCTGCATCTCGCCCTGCGCGGTGCGCGCCACAAAATCGGAGCCGCCACCGGCCGGATAGGGCACCACCACCGTCAACAGCTTGCTGGGAAAGGCCTGCGCCCACGCCGGCCCAGTCACCGCCGCCCCCAAGCAACCCAGTCCCAACCCAGACACCACATGGCGACGACGAATCATGAGCGCACCTCAAACTAGCTAGCGGATGAAGAAGGCCCGATCATGGGCCCGCCCCTGACGAGGCACTAGTGCAAATCAGCAAAAACGGGCTGGCGTTTTCCCGAGTTCCGTCGCGCAAAGTCCGCCAATCAGGGTTCGAACTGGCCTTCCAGCAGATAGCGGCTGCCAGGGTGGACCAAGCGGGCCAAGGTGATGACGCCGTTGCGGCTCATGGTGCGGCGGACCACCACCAAACAAGGGTCTGCGGGGCCAATGCCCAGCCACAGCGCTTCTTTTTTAGTCGGCAAGCAGGACTCGATGGTGTACTGAGCCCGCCACAGCGCCGTGGCTTCAAACAAGTAGTGAGTGGGCGTGGTCTGGCTGAAGTCTTGGCCCAGATAGTCTGGGGCCTCCGCCGGGTTGACATAGCGGTCTTCTACCTGCAAGGGCACGCCATTCTCCAGATGAACAATGCAGGTGTGAAAGACTTGGTCGCCTGGGCTCAGCCCCAACTGCGCAGCTAAGCCCTTGGTCGCCGCCTCGGCGGTCTGCAGATGGACCTGGGCTTGGTGCACATGGCCACGCTCGGCGATTTCGTCGTGCACGTCTCGCAGCCGGAGCATGGACGACACCTTGTGCAGAGGCGCGGCAAAACTGCCCACACCTTGGACTCGGTTGACCAGGCCCTCGGCCTGAAGCTCCTTCAAGGCTCGGTTGACGGTCATTCGGCTGACGCCGAACTGGGCCACCAGCTCAGACTCCGAGGGCATCAAGGCCCCGGGGGCCCACTGGCCTTGTGCCAATCCGTCCTTGAGGTGTTGTTTGACCTGGGCATAGGGCGCCAGGTTGCGCGCTGAAACTTTCATGCCGCGATGCTAGCTGTTTGTGAACCGCCCGAGCGCAGCGCAGGACAGGCAACAGAAGGCGCATTTGTGCCGCTTTGATTTGCTTTTTGGCATCAGGGCCGTGTATGCCATCACGAGCCCTTTAAGTGATTGCGCACTACACGTTACCCCCCTACCTGTTGAAGTGCGCGGCGCAGCCTCAATGGTTGCAAACTGTAACCGCACCATTTCGGGCAGCAGAATTTGCAGCCTGACATGAGGAGGTCTCTCTCACTTGGTGTTGTCATCAACTTCACAGGAGCAACCCATGAACCACTTCTTCCGAGCCTTGGTCACCGCTGCCACCGTCGCCCTTTTGGCCGCCTGCACCACCACCGCTCAATTCAGCTCTAACCCACCCGGCGCCGAGGTGGTGTATCTGGACAAGGTGATTGGCGTCACCCCGTTTCAATACGATGTGCAGGACCAGTTTGGATGGTTCAGCGTGTATGAGTTCAAGGCCACGCGCGCCGGCCACAAGCCCAAGGTCTTGAGCTTTGCCGAACGCACGCCGCTGGACCACAACAATGTGGTCCCCAAGGCGATTCACTTTGAGCTGGAAGCCGACGCCAAGAAGTGAGCCTCGGGTTGGAGGGCACCCACCCTCAGACCCCGCCAGTTGCTCAACACAGGGTTGAGCAAGGGGGCCAGTGCATCGGCGTCGTCTTCGGTGCGCTGAACCCATTGGGCGATCAGGGCTGCCATCGCCACCTCGGCGGCGCGCGCGTTGTTGCCGTCGTCCATCTTCAGCGCCACGCCCAAGCCCTGCTCTGGAAAGGCTGCGCAATAAACGCCCTCGGCTCCCACTTTGCAAAACACCCGCTCGCCAAAGTGCTGCATCACGCGGGTGTCAAAGCGGCCCGTGCCCGCCACCATGAAGGGCTGCCGCGCCACCGCTTGGCGCAGGCGCAGCGCTGCGCGGGCCTGGTCGGCTGACAGCCCCAAGCCAGTGGCCACACGGGCAAAACCGAGGGCGAGGTGCCGCAGCGGAATGCCAAAGGTGGGGATGGAGCAGCCATCAATGCCGACCGGCGCGTCGCGCAGGGCAAAGCCAGTAGCAGCTTCTAGAGCGTGGCTGACGGCTTGCATCACCGGATGATCGGGCTGCACATAGCCACTCAAAAAGCCCCGAAACTCCTGGCCCTGCCCCTTGGCCAGCCAACAGCCCAGGCAGGCAAAGCCCGCATGTTTGCCCGAACAGTTGTTGTGCAGCGGATGCGGCTCTTCGCCCGTGCGCGCCAGCGCCAGCTTGGCCGGCTCAAAGCCAGGCCAGTGGGCACCGCACTCCAGGACCCGCTCATCCAGGCCCAGTTGCGCCAACACCCGGCCAGCCACCGCCACATGCTCGGGCTCGCCGCCATGTGAGGCACAGGCCAGCGCCAGCGCGGCGTCATCCAAACCAAAGTGATCGGCCGCGCCTGAGGCTACCAAGGGCAAGGCTTGTAAAACCTTGACGGCTGAGCGCGGAAAGATGGGCCGCTCAATGTCGCCCCCACTGGCAACGACCGTACCCGCTGCATCCACCACCGCCCAAGCGCCGCGATGAAAGGACTCCACGTGCTCGCCGCGCAGCACCTCCACCAATACAGGATTTGTCATGGGCGCGGATTATCCTAGAAGCGGTAGTTGGACACGGTCGAAAGTGCCGTGATGCGGTGCGCCAGCAAGGCGCGACGACGCAGCGGGCACCTGCCCGCAAGGAGAAGCAACGCCGCTGGCGAGCCGCAGGGCGGTGCTTGCGACCGTGTAGCGCGCTCACCCAAACGGTGAGTGTGATCGTGGCCTGTTTTCTTCATCGTGAGATGGACTCGCATGCGGAATGAAGCGGTCAACTGCCTCTTCTAGGATTTGAGGCACGGTCGCCATTGCACAATGCCCGCATGCCTTTGACCGCTCTGGCCCTGGTGTTGGTGGCCGCACTCCTGCATGCCACCTGGAACCTAGCCGCCAAGAAGGCGGGGGGTGATCATCACCTGGTGCTCTTCAACTGCCTGCTGATTGCCCTGCTCTGGGCCCCGCTGGGCGTGTGGGCAGCCTGGGATGCTTTACCCGCTTGGGGTGGGCTGCAATGGGGATTGGTGCTGGCCAGCGGCCTCATCAACCTGCTCTACCTCCATGTGCTGTTGAAGGGCTATCGCGTGTCTGATTTGACGGTGGTCTATCCCGTCGCCAGAGGCTCCGCACCCCTCTTCATCCTGCTGGGAGCCATGCTGTTTCTGGCGGAGCCCCTGCGCTGGGCGACGCTGGCGGGAGTGCTGTGCATTTCCGCAGGGATCTGGCTGATTGCGGGCGGCCCACAACTGCTCAGCAAGGCCCAAGACCCGACCCAGCGTCAGCGTGTTCACGCAGGCTTGGCCTGGGGTGGCCTGACGGGCTTGCTGATCGCTACCTACACCGTGATCGACGGCTACGCCGTGAAAGTGGCCTTGGTCTCACCGATCTTGCTCTTTTACCTCGGCAATCTGCTGCGCCTGCCCTTCACCCTGCCCCAGGTTTGGCAGGACCGCGCACGCCTTGCGCAAGCCTGGCGCACGCAATGGCGCTACGCCTTGGTGATGGCGTCCCTCGCCCCACTGGCCTATGTGCTGGTGCTGTATGCCGTGCAGCAAGCCCCTCTCTCCCATGTGGCCCCCGCGCGCGAGGTCTCCATGCTCTTCGCCGCCCTGCTGGGGGGCCGCCTCTTGGGTGAGCAAGACCGGGGCGCGCGATTGGCCGGTGCGGCGGCCATGGCGCTGGGCGTGGCCGCGCTCAGCCTCTGAGTCACAATCGCGCCCCTTGCCCAGATCCATGAGCAACTCCTCAGGGAACCCAGCCATCGTGTTCAAGAATCTCATCATCTATCGCTTGATCCCTGAATGGGATCCCACCTTGTCCTCGGCCCAAGAGGCGGCCTTCAAGCAACGCTTTGCACCCTGCGGCAAGTCTCAGCCACAGTCGCTGGGTTGGGTGCCGCCTCGGGGTGAGGCCGAAGCGCCGTTGATCGAGGTGGTGGGCGGTCATTGGCTGATGCGCTTGCAAGTGGAGCAAAAGATGTTGCCCGGCTCGGTGGTCAAGCGCCGGGCTGAGGAGATGGCGCAGCAGGTTGAAGCCAGCACCGGCCGCAAGCCCGGCAAGCGCGAGAGCAAAGAGCTGCGCGAGCAGGCCACGCAAGAGTTGCTGCCCCAGGCCTTCACCAAGATGGCCGGCGTGTCGGTGTGGATCGCGCCCAAGCAGAAGTTCGTCTGCGTGGACGCGGGCAGCACCAGCCGCGCCGAGGTGGTGATCACCATGCTCGTCAAGACGCTGGAAGGCTTTGGCGTGCAGGCTTTGCAAACTGCCTTGTCACCCGCGTCGGCCATGGCGGGCTGGCTGGAAAGCGGCGAAGCGCCGCCCTTCTTCACCGTGGACCGCGACTGCGAGCTCAAGGCCGTGGACGAAATGAAGTCGGCCGTGCGCTATGCCCGCCACGCGCTGGATGGCGAAGAGGTGCGCGAGCACATCCGCATGGGCAAGCGCCCCACCCGTTTGGCCTTGACCTGGCACAGCCGCGTCAGCTTTGTGCTGACCGAGCAGTTGCAGGTCAAGAAGATCCAGTTCGAAGACGGCGTGTTTGAAGGCGCCGGCGCCACCAAGGCCGAGGACGGCTTTGATGCCGACGCAGCCATCGCCACGGGCGAATTGATCCAACTGCTGCCCGACCTGATCGAGGCCCTGGGTGGCGAGCAGCCCTTGGGCGCTGTGCCCGGCGTGCTGCCCAACGCACCCGCGGCAGCACCAACGGCACCGGCCCCTGCCTCTGCGCCCGCCCGTCCTCAAGGTGCCTTGCCGGCCACGACGGCGGGCGACGACTCCCCACCGTGGTGAGCCCATGAGGAGCTGAGTACTGCGCAACAGGCACAATCGAGGTTTTGCTTTCGCGCCCAAGCTCGGCTTGGCCACTCTTGCGACCATGTCTGACGCTCCCAAGCCCGATCTGCCTGACACCCCAGCGGCTGCGGCCCCACAAGAAGCAGCAACCCCTGCGGCCAGCACCGGCCCTGAGGCCGCGCCCGCCGCCCAGGCTGCGAGCGCCAGCCCGGCCCAAGCCAGCACGCCGGGCACCCCAGGCATGACCGCAGCAGACTGCGCCCAAGAGCTGAAGCAGCGCTTCCCGGCCTTGTTTGCGGGCTCGCCCAAGCCCCTGAAGCTGAAGATCCAAGCGGACATCCAAGAGCGCGCGCCCGGCGTGTTCAGCAAGGCAGCACTGTCAGCCTTCTTCCGCCGCTTCACCGGCAGCACGTCTTACCTGATTGCACTGACCCGTGCGCGTCAGCGCTTTGACTTGGACGGCCAGCCCGCCGGCGAGCTGGCCCAAGAGCACCGCGACGCCGCCGAGCAAGAGCTGACCCGCCGCCGCAACATCACCCAAGAGCGCCGCGCGGCCGAAGAAGAGCAGCGCCAGCAGCGCCAGCGCTTGCTGCGCGACTTTGAGCGCACCACGCTGACGCTGGCCAACTTCTGCGCCCTCAAGGGCCTGACGCCCGAAGCGCTGGAAGAGACCCTGGCCCAGGCCCGCGTTGAAGCCGTGGAGATGGCCGCCGCACGCCCCGCCTTTGCGCCCCAAGGCGAGCGCCGCCCACCGCAAGATCGCCGCCCAGGCGCCGGCCCACGCCGCGATGGCCCTGGCGGTGACCGCCCCCGCCACGCCGGCCCTCGCAATGGCCCCGGCAACGGCCCCAGCAACGGCCCCCGTGGCCCACGCCGCGAAGGCGATGCGCCGCGCAATGGTCCGCGCCGAGAAGGCGATGCGCCCCGCCACAGCCCCCGTCGCGGGGATGACCGCCCTGCGCGGCCTGCCCCCCAAGCCGCAGCCGCCCCCGCTGCTGCCAGCGACGACCACAAGGAAGATTGAGGACGCGAGGGTTCGGTGCGCTCGCACCGAACCCACAAAAACAGCTTGCGGTCGCCCCAATATTTCCATTAAACTGGAATTATGGAAGAGCAAGACGTGATTCGCGCCCTCGCTGCGCTGGCCCAATCGGCCCGGCTGCAGGTGTTCAGGGCTTTGGTGGTGGCAGGGCCAGAGGGCCTGACGCCCGGCGCCTTGGGCGAGACCTTGGGCCTGCCGGCCTCGACCTTGTCCTTCCACCTCAAAGAGCTGACGCAGGCGGGCTTGGTGACGCCTGAGCGCGCGGGCCGGAACTTGATCTACCGCGCCGGCTTTGAGCGCATGCAGGGCCTGCTGACTTACCTGACCGACAACTGCTGCGCCGGGGCCCCGTGCGCGCCCACCACCGCTGGGGCCCTGTGCTGCCCCACCCCGCCATCCATTCCCAAGAAGGAGCCTTGAGATGAAGCGTTTTCATGTTCACCTGCATGTGGCCGATCTGGCCCAGAGCATTGGCTTTTACGCCAAGCTGTTTGGCGCTGAGCCGACCCGCCATGAGAGCGACTATGCCAAGTGGATGCTGGAAGACCCGCCGGTCAATTTCGCGATTTCAACCCGTGGCCAAGGCACGGGCATTGACCACCTGGGCATTCAAACCGACAACCCCGACGACTTGGCCGAGTTGAAAGCCCGCGCCGAGGCCGCCGACATGGCCATCTTGGACGAAGGCGCCACCACCTGCTGCTATGCGCGCAGTGAGAAGCACTGGGTCACCGACCCGCAGGGCATTGCCTGGGAGCACTTTCACACCCTGGGCAACATCCCAGTCTTCCGTGAAGGGGGTGACGCCGCCAATGCCTGCTGCACACCGTCGCCTGCAGAGGTGGCCCAAGCGGTCAGCGCCACAGACAGTGCCGACTCGTCTTGCTGCACCCCAGCGCCTGCCGCTGCCGCTGCCGCCGCTGCCGCCGCCGCTTGCTGCCCGCCCACACCGCGCGGCAAACCCATTGGTATTGCCGTCAAGAGCAACACAGGCTGCTGCTGAACCATGAGCTTCCATGTTTTGATTTTGTGCACGCACAACTCGGCCCGCAGCGTGCTGTCTGAAGGCATGTTGAACCACCTGGCGCAACAGCGCGGGCTGGACGTGAAGGCCCACAGCGCGGGCAGCGCGCCCAGCGGGCGGCTCAACCCCTTCGCACTAGAAGCTCTCAATGCCGCGGGCATTGACACCCAAGCCTATCGCTCCAAGAGTTGGGACGAGTTCACCGGGCCTGATGCGCCGCCCTTGTCGGTGGTCATCACCGTGTGCGACAGCGCGGCGGCCGAAACCTGCCCGGTGTTCTTCGGCGGCGAGGGCCAGCAGCCCGTCAAGGTGCATTGGGGCTACCCAGACCCGTCGAACGCCGAGGGTGGCGACGAAGGCAAACGCCGTGCCTTTGAGTTGACCCGCCAAGCCATTGGCTACCGCATGTTGCAGTTATTGGCCTTGCCACTGGGGCAGATGCAGCGCGATGAACTGCAGGCCGCTTTGACGGCCATTGGCCAAAGCTGAAGGCGCCGACATGAACCAAGCTGACTGCGCGGCGCCCTCACCCGCGCCCATGAACCTGTTTGAGCGCTACCTCACATTGTGGGTATTTTTGTGCATTGCTGGGGGCATTGCGCTGGGCCAAGTGCTGCCCGGCCCCATCCAAGCGATTGGCCGCATGGAGGTGGCTCAGGTCAACCTGCCGGTGGGGCTGCTGATCTGGGTGATGATCATCCCCATGCTGCTGAAGGTGGACTTTGGCGCCCTGCATCAGGTCAAAGCGCATTGGCGCGGCATTGGCGTGACGCTGTTCATCAACTGGGCGGTCAAGCCCTTTTCGATGGCGCTGCTGGGCTGGTTGTTTGTGCGGCATGTGTTTGCGCCCTACCTGCCCGCAGACCAAGCCGACAGCTATATCGCTGGGCTCATTTTGCTGGCTGCAGCACCCTGCACGGCGATGGTGTTTGTGTGGAGCCGCCTGACCAATGGCCACCCGCTGTTCACGCTCTCGCAAGTGGCGCTGAACGACACCATCATGGTGTTTGCGTTCGCGCCCCTCGTGGCGTTGCTGCTGGGGCTGTCTTCCATCGTCGTGCCATGGGACACGCTGCTGACCTCGGTGCTGCTCTACATCGTGCTGCCCGTGCTGCTGGCGCAATGGTGGCGCAAGCACTTGTTGGCCAAGGGCCAAGCCCACTTTGACGCTGTGATGGCGCGGCTGGGGCCACTGTCCATCACCGCGCTGCTGGCCACCTTGGTGCTCTTGTTTGGCTTTCAGGGCCAGGCCATCTTGAAGCAGCCGCTGGTGATCGCCATGCTGGCCGTGCCGATCTTGATCCAGGTCTTCTTCAATGCGGGGCTGGCCTATTGGCTGAACCGCCGCGTGGGCGAAGCGCATAACGTGGCTTGCCCCTCCGCGTTGATTGGTGCCAGCAACTTCTTTGAACTGGCGGTGGCGGCTGCCATCAGCTTGTTCGGTTTTGAATCGGGTGCAGCCCTGGCCACGGTGGTGGGCGTGCTGATTGAAGTGCCGGTGATGCTGCTGGTGGTGCGCTGGGTCAATGCCAGCAAGGGCTGGTACGAAGCCGGGCGCGCCACGGCGACGGATGGCTCAAGCGCTGGCTGATTGCGGGGCGCTCAGGCCCGCGCTGCGGACCTGATTACGCCCGCCTTGCTTGGCGGCATAGAGCTGGGCATCCGCATCGTTGAGCAGGTTGTGGGCCACCGGGTCTTCGGCATCACCCGCCACGCCGATGCTGACGGTGATGTGTTTGAGGTCGGGGTGCAGGTCTGAGAGGTCCAGGTCGGCGATGCGCTGACGCAGCTTTTCGCAAACGGCGATGGCCGCCGTCAGCGGGGTCTCGACCAAGACCACCACAAACTCTTCTCCGCCATAGCGGCCGACGATGTCGCCACTGCGGCAGGTGTCGCGCAGCAGGCGGCCCACACGGCGCAGCACCTCGTCGCCCACCCGGTGCGAGAAGCGGTCGTTGACCGACTTGAAGTGGTCGATGTCCACCATGGCCACCGAGAGGCCATGCCGATAGCGCCGCGCACGCTCGCGCTCGCGATCGAGTTGGGCGTCGAGCCAGCGGCGGTTGGCCAGGCCGGTCAGACCGTCTTCGCGGGCCAATTGGCGCAGCATGTCGGCCTGCTGCGAGAGCTGGGCCAACAGCTCTTGCTTTTGGCGCTCAGATTCGCGCGCTAGCCCTAAGGCCAAGGCCAGCTCGTCGCCGCGTTTGCGCTCATGCTCCACCTGAAGATGCGCCCGCTCCAGCTCGGCCCGGCCCAACAAACCCCGCACGCGGCGCTGGGTTTCTTGGCCGTGGATGCGCTGCTGGCAGGCATAGAACTCTTTGAAGTGCCGCAGCGCGGCGGCGGCATGGCCTTGCTGCTCGTGGATCTGCGAGAGCAGCTCGTGCAGCTTGCCGCTGATGTGGTCGGCGCGCAGCACCTCGGCCAGCTTGAGCGCCTGGCTGAGCAGATCGACCGCTGGGCTGGCCGCGCCGCTGAGCCAGCGGTTGCGGCCCAGCGCCAGCAGCACCTCGGCCTCAGCCCCGCGCCGGTGGCTGCGGCGAATCAGGGTGAGCGCTTCCAGGAGCAAGCGCTCAGCCCGGTCATAAGCGCCCTCATGTTGGTGCGCCAGGCCCAGGCCCAGCAGGGCGAGCCCTGTGTCGGCCAAATGGCCCACGCGCCGGGTGATGTCCAGCGCGCGCTCCAGGTGGCGCATGGCTTCGGGCAGCTGGCCACTGCGCATCAGCAAGCGGCCCAGGCTGGTCAGGGTGGAGCCTTCGAGGGCTCGGTCGGGCGTCTGGCGCACCAAGGTCAAGGCGCGCAGATGGTATTCGACCGCACGGGCACGGTCGTCCAATTCGGCCAGCACACCGCCGATATTGGACATGGCATAGGCCGTGGCGCGCGTGTCGTGGGCCGACTCGGCCAGCTCCAAGCTCATCAGCAAGTACTTGAGCGCATCGGCAAACTGGCCCATCTCCCGCAGCACAGAACCAATGTTGTTGAGCGAGCCGGCCTCGCCCACCACATCGCCCAATTGACGCCGCAGTGCCAAGCCCCGGTGGTAAACGGCCAAGGCTTGTTCGCCGTCGTTGCGGCAGGCGTGCACATTGGCAACGAGGTTCAACGCTTCGGCTTGGCCGCTCAGGTCGCCCAGCAGTTCATAGATGGCCACAGCACGCTGCAACAGCTCGATCACGCCATCGTGTCGATCCAGCAGCACGAACTGGCAGCGGGCAGCGCGCATATAGGCGCAGGCCAAGCCCCGCTGGTAGTCCAAGCGCAGCGCCAGGGCTTCGGCCTCTCGGGCCAGCACCAGGGCGCTGTGAGGGTCTTCACCCAGAAGACGGGCGGCTTGGTCGTTGAGCGCATCGACCGTGGCAACACTGGCTGGCGCGGCGGGCGCCACCGTCAGTGGGGGGATGGGAGCGCTGGAAGGAAGCACCGGACCGATCTTTGGTTGTTGCCCTTGATCTTAGCGGGGCCAGGTGCTTCGGTGAAGTCTGCAAGCGCAGACCGACCGATTATTTCTTGTGTTCTTGACGCAAGTTCTTGGCTTCTTCCTTGGTGACCTTGCCGTCCTTGTTGACGTCGGCCGCTTCGAAGCGCTTGGCCAGCTTCGGGTTGCTGGCCACCTCATCGCGGGTCAAGACCTTGTCATCATTCTTGTCGACCTTGTCGAAACCCTTACCCTTATTGGCCTTGCCGAAGCTGCGCACTTCCTTGGCGTTCAGAAAGCCATCTTTGTCATCGTCCATTTGGTCGAAGTTCTTGGACAACATGGCATGCCCCTGGGCTTCATCACGGCTGATGCGCTTGTCGCCGTCTTTGTCCAGCGACCTATAGGCCTTGACATCCATGCGCTTGCCGTCGTCAGCGGCTTGCGCCATACCGGCGGTCAGGGCCACAACAGCACACACCAAAGAGAGCGAGAGTTTGTTCATGGAGAGAGTCCTTTGCACAAGGGGAAGAGTGTGACGATAGCCCCTCAACGAGCCGCAAAGTCGCCCGGTTGAGCCCTATCCCCCTTGTTTACAGGACTTTACGGCGACTTGGTGCCACTGCCTTGTTGGGCCACGTTGATCAGACGACGATCTATCCAGCCCAACAAGTCGGTCCACATGGCGGCAGACTCATTGCTGGCGATCTGCCTCGCGTCTTTCAACTCCAAGGTCACCACTGGCACGCGTTGAACCACACCACCGTAGTTGCCCAAGGAGCCCGGGTAGATGCCCACTTGGTCGAGGTAGAGATTGCCCAACTTGTCGGGTGGGGGGGGCGGGCCGTCGAAGTCGAGCACACCGTAAGGGGCATGCACCGACACGATCAAGTTTGGTTTGAACTGCTCCAACTGGCGCTGCACCCAGCGGGTTTCGGGCTCAGACATGGCCGCAGGCCCCGGGTAGCGGCGCGGGTCTTTGCCGGTGCGGCTGACCCAGTACGAATGCGCGTTGCTGGCCCAATCGGCCGTCGGGAAATTGCGGTTCAGATCAACCCCTCGGACATTGGTCCGAGTGGCAGGCTTGCGCAGCAAACCATCGGGGTTGACCAAGGGAACGATGCGCCAATGGATCGGGGCCTCGTCGGACTTGAGGGATCGCTCCAGCCAGTTGAACACCAAGTTCACCGAAGCCATTTCATCACCATGGATGCCACCTAAAACCAGCACCCTCAGACGCGGTGTGCCACGGCTAGGCTTGATATCGCGAAACCACAGCGGAATCCCACGCACGGACCGACCATCACCAGCCTGCAGGCCGGTGTTCAGGCATTGGTGCAGGGGCAAGCCGGTCAGGCGCTCTGCAATCGTCTTGCACCACGTCGGCAGGTCGGTAGGCACGGGCGTGGGTGGCACCGCAGGGACCTTCACCGGCACAGGTCGCGGAGCAGCGGCTTTGGTGGCGGCTTCAGTCTTGGGGGGAGCGGCTTTGGGGGCGGCCTCGGTCTTGGGGGGAGCCGCTTTGCTTGGCGTCGGCTTTGCCACAGCGGCCGACGCAGCAGGTTTGGAGGGCGCGGCCGAGGCCGCCGTCTGCGGGGCCGCTGTGGGCACGGCCCAGGCTGAAGAGAGGGCCGCCAGCGGGATCAAACTCGCCAAGCAGGCCAATCGGAATGAGGTCATGAGCACGAGACTGCCCTGAGGCAGCACAGAATCGAAGGTCGGTTTATCGCAGGGTGAGAGTGTAGGCGGCGCCAGCACCGGTTTTGCCCCGGATAAAGGAGGGAATTGTGGACTGCGTCAAGACTTCGCCAGAATGGGCCATGATTGAAGCGCCCTTCACGCCCCGCCAGTCCTTTTCGGACGCCCCTGCCGCCCTGGCCCATGTGCAGGCCCTCTACCAAGCTCAGGTGGGGCATTTGCGCCATCATCTGCAGGCCTTTGTCACGGGGCAAATGCCCGCGGCCCGGGTGCGCGCCTGGTACCCGAGCGTGCGCTTGGTCACCGACACGGTGGCGCGGGCCGAGTCGCCGCTGAGTTTTGGCTTCGTAGCTGGCCCCGGAGCTTATGAGACCACGCTGACCCGCCCGGATGTCTTTGCGGGCTACTACCGCGAGCAGTTCGACTTGCTGCTGCGCAACCACGGCGTGGCCCTGGAAGTGGGCCTGGGCAATCAGCCGATCCCGGTGCACTTTTCGGTGGCCGAGAACGACCATGTGGAGGGCTCGCTCAGCACCCAACAGCGGGGCCGCCTGCGCGACTTGTTTGACCTGCCGGACTTGGCCGCCATGGACGACGGCATCGCCAACGGCACGCATGAGCCTGGTCCCCGCGAGCCTTGGCCTCTGGCCTTTTTCACGGCCCCTCGCGTGGACTATTCGCTGCAGCGCCTGCGCCACTACACCGGCACGCTGCCCGAGCATTTTCAAAACTTTGTGCTGTTCACCAATTACCAGTTCTATGTCGATGAGTTCATCCGACTCGGCCATGAGCTGATGAGCGACCCGGGCAGCCCCTATGAGGCCTTTGTCGAGCCCGGCAATGTGCTGACCCCTCGCGCTGGCAGCGCCTTGGCCATCAGCGGGCAGGCACCGCCGCGGCTGCCGCAAATGCCGGCCTACCACCTGAAACGCAGTGACAACAGCGGCATCACTTTGGTGAACATCGGTGTCGGCCCGGCCAATGCCAAGAACATCACGGACCATATTGCCGTGTTGCGGCCACACGCCTGGATCATGCTGGGCCACTGCGCGGGCCTGCGCAACAGCCAGCAGTTGGGCGACTATGTGCTGGCGCATGGCTATGTGCGCGAGGACCATGTGCTGGACGAAGAGTTGCCGCTGTGGGTGCCTATCCCTCCGCTGGCCGAGATTCAGGTCGCGCTGGAGCAGGCGGTGGCTGACGTGACCCAACTCCGCGGTCAAGCGCTAAAGACGATTTTGCGCACCGGCACCGTGGCCAGCACCGACAACCGCAACTGGGAGTTGCTGCCTCACCCAGGCCCCGAGCGCCGCTTCAGCCAAAGCCGGGCCGTGGCCCTGGACATGGAAAGCGCCACCATCGCCGCCAATGGCTTTCGCTTCCGCGTGCCCTACGGTACCTTGCTCTGCGTGAGCGACAAGCCCCTGCACGGCGAGATCAAACTGCCCGGCATGGCCAACCACTTCTACCGCGAGCGGGTCGATCAACACCTGCGCATCGGCTTGCGCGCCGTCGAGCTGCTGCGCCAAGCCGGTGCGGGCAGCCTGCACAGCCGCAAGCTGCGGGCCTTTGCGGAAGTGGCGTTTCAGTAGCCCCTGGAGGCCTCCGACTCGCACTGCGTGAAGTTCGGCGGGACAACCCCCTTGCAAATGCGAATGATTCTTATTACAGTGCGTATCCTGTGCGCTGCACCAGCTCGGTGTGGCGCGGTTTGGAGCCAAGGAATCATGATCATGTGTGTGTGTTGCGGGGATGGTTTATGGAGGCCTGCGCACCCCAGCGACAAGCGGGAGCCGCCGCCACTCGGGCTGCGGCACGGCGGGGCGCGCCATGCCTGACCATCGCTTGCAACTGGCGCCCTCTCAAGCGCTGGCCCCCTCCGCCGCCGCCCGCACTGCGGTGTCGGCAGCGCCCACGCGCACCGTGCTGGACAGTGCCCTGCTGCTTCAGGGTCAACAAGAGGTCACGATTGACCACCAAGGCCAGCACTACCGCCTGCGTGTCACCGCTTTGGGCAAGCTCATCTTGACCAAGTAATCCCCCTTCTTTGGCCTGCCAGCCAGCCGCCAGCCTGGGCCTGTTTCTCCCCATGAGGACTTTCCATGCTGCTTGCCGCTCAGGCTTTCAGCGGCGCACCTCGCGCCGCCCCTGCCGCCCCCTTAGAGGCCTGCCTCGATCTCGATGTCGATCGAACTCAAGAACTGTTGAGCCTGTGCGCCCATGAGGGCCATCCGCTCGTGGTCAGCGGGCCCTGGGTGCAAGAACAGTGCGGCGTAGGCGTCCTCCAAGGGCCACTGCTTGACTGCGCCTGGGGCCAAGGCCAGTTGACGCTGCATCTGGCTGGCGCGTCACTGCGTTGGCATGAGCGACAGGTCTCGCGCACCGAGTGGTGGCGTTGGCGAGCGGCCCTGGGGCTGCGCCACGGCCTGCGGCTGTTGGATGACCACGGCCAGCTTGCGCTGCACATCGGTGCGCCGCTGCGGTCTCCCCACTGCGAAGGCGCGCTCTGGCGTGCTTGGATGGACTGGATTGCGGACCGGCCTGTGCGGCCATCACCCCAACACACTGCTTGAGGCTGCCATGTGTACCAAACCCTCTCACATTTTTTCGGCCTTGGCGGAGCCGCAGGCTCAGACTCACGTCAGCCCGCAGGCGCTCAGCGCCAAAGCAGCGTGCGCCGTACCGCCGCGCAGCTCGCGCCGTGCACGCATCTGGGAGCTGCCCCACCATGCTCTGTGCCCGGTCATCGGTGTCTGCCTGCCCTTGCCCATGCTGCGCAAATTGGTGGGCAAAGCCGTCGGCGGCGACGTTTTGGCCGATGACTACGAACTGCATTGCGGCGTGATCAATGAATGCAAGCAGCGGGGTGCAGTGTCTGAGCGCATACAGCAAGCCCTGGACGAGCGCTACAGCCTGACACTGCAACGTCATCGCGCCCTGAAGGGCGCCGCATCCGTCGCCAAGGCCTGGGCGGCGGGCTTGCACAGCCCAGACGTGGCAGCCATTTTTTGGAGCGTGGTGACCCACCCTGCGTGCGATGCGCCCTTGCTTGAGCACGTGCTGCAAGACGTGCACATGCTCCAGCATCAGGTCGGCATGATGCAGCGCGTCGAGTCGGAACAGTTGCAGGACCTGCTGAAAGAAAACGCCGTGCTCGGACGCGCGTTGGCCGGGGCTCAAGCGCGTAGCGTGCGCCAGGCTGCGGAGTTTGCCCGGCAGATCGAACGCCTGGAGTCCTCCCACATTCGGCTGCGGGCCGACCTGCTGCAAAGAGACACGCTGCTGGCCCAAGCTCAAGAGGACATGGCGCAACTCCAAGCCAGCTTGCCTGAGTTGCCCTCTCGCCTGAACTTGGCGCAAGAGAAGCGCTGGCTGTCTGAGCGCCTTGAATCCACGCAACGTGCCCTGCAAGCCGCTCAGCAGCAGATTCTGCAACTCGAAGCCAAGCTGTGCCGTGCATCCGCCGTGCCCACCCCTCTGGCCGAGCCGGACCCGATCACCAATGCCAACGCGAAGCCGGATCTCAGCCAGAAAGCCGTGCTGTGCGTGGGCGGGCGCAGCGCCAGCGTGCCCATCTATCGCCGCTTGGTGGAGCACACCGGCGGTCAGTTTTTGCACCACGACGGGGGCGACGAACAGGGCGTTCACCAACTCGACGCCGCCCTGAGCGCGGCCGACTTGGTGCTGTGCCAAACCGCTTGCATCAGCCACGACGCCTATTGGAAGGTCAAGGACCACTGCAAACGCACCGGTAAGCGCTGCGTGTTTGTGGAAACGCCCAGCCAAAGCGCACTCCAGAAGGCCTTGCGGGTGGCAGCAGCCCAGGATGACGTCCCCATGGGACGCCTCTGAGCCCGCCGTCACAGTCCGATGTTAATTTGATTGCGAATCGTTCGCATTTGCAATATCATGTGAAGCCAACCATCGCTGCACCATGTCGCTCATTGCTCTCAACCCTCCTCTGGCTCAGCCCTCAGACCTGAGCACGCCTCAAAGGCGTGCTCTGACGGCGGCTGCGGTGCTGGCCCACTTGGGTGGTGCCTGGGCCTTGTTGCAAGTGGACGCCGTACAGCATGCCTTGGCCCCAGCTGCGCCCTTGTTGGTGCAGTGGGTCGCACCGCCGGCACCGGTGCCTCAGGCCCCTCCGCCACCGCCCGCCCCGCGCCCCAAAGTGCAGCCCACGGCCGCACCGGTGTTGGCGGCTGCGCCTGCGCCCGCCCCCCAGCAAGCGCCCAGCTTTGTGGTGCCAGAGCCCCCAACGCAGCCCGCCCAAGCCCCGCAGCCGCCCAGCCCACCGGCGCCACCCGCACCCGTGGCGCCGCCCGCGCCGCCCGCCAGCCCCGTCACCTTGGCGGCCACCGACTTGCGCTACACGGTGCCGCCCGCGCAGGTCTACCCCCGCACCTCGGTGCGCTTGGGTGAACAAGGCACGGTGCTGGTGCGCTTGGTGGTGGACGCCCAAGGCCTGCCCACACAGGTCAGCGTGCACAAAAGCTCGGGCCACCCGCGCCTCGATGAACAAGCTCTGCAGGCCCTGCGGGCTGCACGCTTTGCCCCCTACACCCGCAATGGCCAGGCGCTGCCATGGACGGCCATTGCGCCTCTCGAATACAGCTTGGAGTAAACCTGATGACCCCCGCCACTGACACCACCTTGGGCTTTGGCCACTTCATTGCCCAAAGCGATGTGGTCGGCAAGACCTTGCTCGCACTGCTGCTGCTGATGTCCGCTGCGTCTTGGGCCTTGATCTTGGCCAAAGGCGTGGCACAGGCCCTGCGCGCCAGGCGTTCGACAGACTTCCTGAACCACTTCTGGAATGCCAGCACGCTGGATGAGGTGCGGGCAGAAATTGCGACGCATGGTGCCCGCGACCCCTTCTCTCACTTGAGCGCCCACGCCCTGCATGCGCAGGCCCACCACGCCCGCCATGGCGCCGCCAAGTTGGCCGAAGCCGGCACGGCCAGCGAGTTCATCACCCGCACCATCAAAAAGGTCTTGGATGAAGAAACCACCCGCATGGAATCCGGCCTGACCACGCTGGCCACCGTGGGCGCCACCGCCCCCTTTGTGGGCTTGTTCGGCACGGTGTGGGGGGTCTATCACGCCCTGCTGGCCATTGGCATGAGCGGGGCCGGCACGCTGGACAAAGTGGCTGGCCCGGTGGGTGAGGCGCTGATCATGACTGGCATCGGCTTGGGCGTCGCCATTCCGGCGGTCGTGGCTTACAACGCCTTTACCCGCAGCAACCGGGTGCTGGGCGGCAGGCTGGACGCCTTTGCCTTCGAGTTGCACAGCCTGTTGACCTTGGGCGAAGCGCCGGGCGCAGGCCGGGCGGGCGCGGCGCCGGTGGCCCCGCCTGTTCCAGCAGCAGCGTTGAAGGCCGTCGCGGCCTGAGCCGGAGAGACAGCATGGCCTTCGCCTCTTTTGACAAGCAACGCGCGGCTGCCCCAGTGGCCGAGATCAATATGGTGCCGCTGATCGACGTGATGCTGGTGCTGCTGGTGATCTTCATCGTCACGGCCCCGCTGTTGACACACGCGGTGAAGCTGGATTTGCCCACCGTGTCCTCCATCCCCAACCCTGCGGTGCCCATCAAAGTGGAGTTCGCCATCAATGCCCAAGGCGAGCGCTTCTGGAACGGCGAGCCGGTCAGCCGCGCTGAAGCCGCGCTGCGCTTTGCTGCGGAAGGGCAGAAGCCCTCACAGCCGGAGATTCACCTCAAAGCCGACCAAGCGGTGGCCTACCGCGTGGTGGCTGAAACCCTGGCCGACACCGCCACCGCCAAGCTCAGCAAGGTGGGCTTTGTGACGCAACCCGAATCGCGCTGAAGCCGCGTCGCCCACCGCCCCTCAGGCCCGCTCTCACACCCCTTCCTCTCTCACCCGCTGCGCCAGCCCGGCCCAGGTGTTTGGGCCTACCGCTCAGACCCTAGGGCCGCTTGAGCCCGGCCCCTGCCGTGACCTCAAGGCTCAGCCAGCCCATCGACTTGCTCGACAGCGGCCCTCCTCCCTCTTTTGATCAAGCCTCTCATGAAAAAGCTCTCCCCCAGCGCGTCCGCAGCGCGCACTGCCCTCTTGCCTCTGGGCGCCTTGGCTGCTGGTTTTGCACTGGCCCAAACCCCCGCCCCCGCCAAGCCCGACACGCCCACGGTGCTGCCCGCGGTCAAGGTCAAGGCCCAAGCCGAGCCGCAAGGCAAAGACGCTGTGCAAGCCAGCACCACCACCATCGGCAAAGGCCAGCAAGAGCTGCGTGATGTGCCGCAGTCCATCACCGTGGTCACCGAAAAGCTCATCGACGACCGCAACCTCGACACGCTCAAAGAGACCCTGAAGAACACAGCGGGCATCACCTTCTTGGCCGCAGAAGGCGGCGAAGAAGACATCCGCCTGCGCGGCTTTGCGCTGCAATCGACCGGCGATGTGTTTGTGGATGGCCTGCGCGACCCGGCCTTCTATGAGCGCGACACCTTCTTCATGGACCGCGTTGAGGTGATGCGCGGTTCGGCCTCCATGCTGTTTGGCCGGGGCTCCACGGGCGGGGCGGTGAACCAGGTCAGCAAGGTCGCGCGCGGCATCAACGAAGGCAGCGTAGAGGCCACCGTCGCCAGCCACAACTACTTGCGCGTGGTCGGCGACATCAACCGCCGCATCGACGACCGCAGCGCGCTGCGCATTGGCGTGATGAACACAGTGGCGGACAACAATGGCGCCGGCTCGTCGCTCAACAAAACCGGCGTGGCTGGCACCTACCGCACCGGCATCGGTGAGCGCGACGAGTTCTCGTTCAGCCTCTCACACCTGGACAACAAGAACGGCATGAACTACGGAATGCCGTGGATACGGCCCACACCCGCCCAAAGTGCGACCAACCCCAACGGCTCTACGGTGGACCAAACCACCACCCTGCCGCTGGACCCGAGCACCTACTACGGCATGGCCAGCGATGTGAACGCCGGCACGGCCACCACGGCCACCGCCACCCACACCCACCGCTTTGCCGTGAACTCAGAGCTCAGCACCAAGCTGCGCTTGGGAGACTACAGCCGAGATCAGCGGGCCAGCACGGTGCGCTTGTGCGGCCCCACAGTCAACAGCAGCACGGGCGCGATCACACTCAACCCGGCCTGCCCCACGCAAACGGTGCCCGCGTCCTTGCAGACCTTCAGCAGCGCTTCGGTGCTGACCCGCGGCACGCAACTCAAGATCCAAGACCTGCAAACGGCATTCCTGCAAAGCGACTACAGCGGCAAGTTCACCGCCATCGGCCTACGCCATGAAGTCTTGGCCGGTGTAGACGCCGCCCTGGAAAAGAAGACCGTCTACGCGGCCCGCAATGCCGCCCAAGGCGGTGTCACCTTGACCAAGCCCACCACCACCATCGGCACGCCGGACGACGGCGCCAGCATCGACGAAGCCAGCCGCATCCTGCGGGTGGCCAATGACTACACCTCCACAGGTGTGGGCGCCTATGCACAAGACTTGATCACCCTGACCCCCACCTGGAAGCTGCTGCTGGGCCTGCGCTTTGACAAGCTCAAAGGTGAGTACAACACCAGCACCATCCCCACCACGGCCGCAGGGCCGGAGACCAGCGCCAGCTACACCATGAATGTGAGCGAGTGGAGCAAGCGCGCAGGCCTGCTCTACCAGCCCTCGGAGCGGCTGTCTTTCCACCTCTCCGGCGCCACGTCGTTCAACACTTCGGGCGACGCCTACTCGCTCAGCGCGGCCAACGTGGACATCCCGCCCGAGCAGTCCATCAATGTTGAGCTGGGCGGGCGCTGGGAGTCGTCCGACGGCCAGTTCAGCCTGCGGGCAGCGGCCTTCCGCTCGACCAAGCTGCATGAGCGCAACACCGACCCGCTGGTGAACTTGGTGACGCTGTCGGGCAAGCGCCATGTGGCGGGTGCCGAGCTGGATGTGGCCGGGCGCATCACCCCGCAGTGGGAGGTGTTTGGCTCCTACATGTGGCTGCCGGTGGCCAATATCGACATTGGCGTCGCGGGCTCTGAAGGCCAGGGCACCCGGCCCTCGCTGACGCCGCGCCACTCGGGCACGATCTGGACGACCTATCAAGTCACACCCACCATCCGCGTGGGTGGCGGTTTGAACGCCCGCAGCTCACAAACGCCCAATCGCAACCCTGGCTGGGCCGCCGAAAGTTTTGTGACGGCGGACCTGATGGCGGAGTGGGTGGTGGTGCCTAACCAATTCAAGCTCAAGGCCAACATCAGCAATGTGGCCAACAAGCTCTATGCGGACCAGATCTACAGCGGTCATTACATCCCCGGGCCGGGTCGCATCGTGGCGCTGACCGGCACCTACAACTTCTAAGACTGCGCCCTCATGATGCTGCACATCCCCCAACTGCTCTCCCCTGAGGTGCTGGCGCAAGCCCGAGACCTGCTGCGCGAAGCGCGCTGGGTGGATGGCGGCGTCTCTGCCGGCTCCCAAGCCACGCAAGCCAAACGCAACGAACAACTGCCGCTGGACAGCCCTGCCTTGGCGCGCATTCAGGCCATGGTGCTGGCGGCGGTGGAGCGGCACCCGCTGCTGTTCTCTGCCGCCTTGCCCAAGCGCATCTTCCCGCCCATGGTCAACCGCTACAGCGGGGCGCTCAACACCTATGGCGACCATGTGGATGCGGCCATTCGCCACCTGCGCGATGCCCAGGGCCAAGCGCAGCGCCTGCGCACCGATCTCTCCGCCACGGTATTTCTGGCCGAGCCCAGCGAGTACGACGGCGGCGAGCTGGTGATCGACGGCCCGCTGGGGCCGCAGCGGGTCAAGGGGGCGGCGGGCGACATGGTGCTCTACCCCGGCAGCACCGTGCACCGCGTGGAGCCCGTGACGCGGGGCACGCGCTTAGCGGCCTTTTTGTGGATCGAAAGCATGGTGCGCCAAGACGCCCAGCGCCAGCTGCTGTTCGACCTGGACATGAGCCTGATGGCGCTGCGCGAGCGCCACGGCGACTCCGCCGAGACCGTGCGGCTGACCGGCGTTTATCACAACCTTTTGCGCCAATGGGCGGACACCTGAGGCGCCCCATGGCAGCAACAGCCTTCAACCTGCGTGACTTTGAGTCCCAGGCCTTTCGCACCCTGCCTGCAGCCCACTGGGCCTATCTGCATGGCAGCGCTGCCGACGGCGACACCGCCTGCGCCAACCAGCAAGACTGGCAAGACTTGCGCCTGTGGCCAAGGGTGCTGAACGACCTTCGCCCAGGCAACGAGCCTGCAACCGCGATCCAAGTGGCGGGTCGCACGATGGCCCACCCCATCTTCCTCGCGCCCGTCGCCTACCAGCAGTTGGCCCACCCGGAGGGCGAGCGCGCCACCGCCTTGGCCGCTGCGGCTCAGGGCGCGGGCATGGTGCTGTCGGCCCAGTCGAGCACCGCCATGGAGGTCGTGGCGGAGATCTTTGCGGCCGAGCCTGAAGCGGGGCCGCTGTGGTTCCAGCTCTATTGGCAAGGCGGGCTGGAACGCAGCCTGGCCTTGGTCGAGCGAGCTCAATGCTGTGGCTTTGAAGGCATTGTGCTGACGGTGGATGCGCCGGTCCACGGCGTGCGCGACGCCGAGCGCCGCGCCGGGTTTGTCTTGCCTGCAGGCATTCAGGCCGTCAACCTCGCCCCCACACCTGCCCGAAACTTGAGCGAGTTGCTGGCCCAAGCGCCCCGCTGGGACGATGTGCGTGCGCTGCAAGCCGCCTGCGCCCAAAGGGGCCTGCCGCTGTGGCTCAAGGGCGTGCTGCACCCCGACGACGCCCGCCGCGCTGTCGAGTTGGGCGTATCCGGCCTGGTGGTGTCTAACCACGGCGGGCGCACCTTGGACACGGCGGTCAGCACCGCCTGGGCCCTGCCCCGCGTGCGTGCGGCCGTGCCAGCGGACTTTCCGCTGCTGGTGGACGGTGGCATCCGACGCGGCACCGATGTCTTCAAAGCCTTGGCCCTGGGGGCAAATGCGGTGCTGGTGGGGCGGCCCCAGGTGCATGCCCTGGCCAGTGAAGGGGCGATGGGGGTGGCCCGCATGATCCGCCTGCTGCGTGATGAGTTCGCAGCCACCCTGGCACTGTGCGCTTGTGCCGCTATCGCCGATATCCACACCAGCCACTTGGTGCCTCCGCCCGCTGACAATATCCGCCATGCGTGACCCCAAGTTTGCACCGCGCCCGGGCCTGCGCCGCCGCAGCCTCCTGGCCCCGATCGCCCCCATCGCCCTGCTGGGCCTCACACCGGCCTGGGCCAAACAGGCCGCCGCGCCGGTCGGCCTCCAAGCCTTGCTGACGGACGTGGTCAAGCACCACGCCGAGCTGGTGCAGGCCAGCTATGCCGACAGCCTGGCTTTGGCGCAAGCACTGAGTCAGCGCATTGAAGCCCTGGTGTCTGCCCCCAGCGCCAGCACCTTGGCCGCGGCACGTGAGGCCTGGACACGGGCGCGGCAAACCTATGGGCAGACAGAGGCCTATCGCTTTTACGGCGGCCCCATCGACGCGGAGGACGGCCCGGAAGCGCGCATCAATGCCTGGCCGCTGGACGAAGCCTATATCGACAGCGTGGCGGAGCGCCCAGGCTCGGGCTTCATCAACAACCCGGCCATCAGCTTGGACAAGGCCAGCCTCGCGGCCATGAACGAGCGCCACGGTGAGGAAAACATCGCCACCGGCTGGCATGCGATTGAGTTTTTGCTGTGGGGCCAAGACGAGCGGGACGACGGCCCCGGCCAGCGCCCGCCCGAAGACTTCATCGACGGCAAGGCGCCGAATGCGGCACGACGCCGCCAAGCACTGACGGTGATGATGGCGCTGTTGTTGGACGACTTGAACAGCGTGTTGGCGGCCTGGGCGCCCGGGGCCAACAACTATCGCGCAGCCTTTGAGCGCGGCGGCTTGGAGTCGGTGCGCAAAATCATCGTCGGGGTGGGCACGCTGTCGCGCGGTGAGTTGGCGGGCGAGCGTATTGAAGTGGCTTTGGCCAGCCGCCAGCAAGAGGATGAGCATTCCTGCTTCTCCGACACCACGCATCATGACGTGGTGGCCAACGCCCTGGGGCTGCTCAATGTCTGGCAAGGGCGCTATCAACGCGTGGACGGCAGCGTGCTGCAAGGCCCGGGCCTGCTGCATTTGGTCGAACGCGTGGACGCCAAACTGGCCCAACGCATTGACCGGCAAATGCAGCAGTCCTTGCGCTTGGCGCAGGCCATACCGGCCCCGTTTGACCAGCAGATCCGCGCCAGCAACAAGGCCGGGCGGGCTCGCCTCAAAGCATTGGCAGACAGCCTGAGCGCGCAGGCGCGCGACTTGGCCCGTGCGGCTCAGGGCCTGGGTTTGCAACATCTTCAAAAGGGCTGAGCCCGATGCGCGCGTGGGTGTTAGGGGCGGTGGCGGTGGCGGCGTTGATGGGGCTGGGGCTGCCGCTCTCGGCCAAGGCACCCGCGCTCAACAGCGGCGGCGCGACCACCGTCGAAGTCCGCGGCCGGAATGCGTTTTCCATGCCCTTGGCCACGCTGTCTGAGGCCGAGCGCACCCGGTTTGCGGTGGGCAATTCATTTTTTAGGCGCAACTGGGTAGAAGCCCCGGCCTCCACCACCGGCCGCGACGGCCTGGGCCCGCACTTCTTAGCCCGCTCCTGCGGGGGCTGCCATGTGCAGGATGGCCGCGGCGCACCGCACGACTTCGACAAAGGCCTCACGCCGGAGGCCCAGACACCCAGCGCCGCCCTGCTCTTGCGCTTGTCGGTACCCGGTATCGGGCTGCACGGTGCCCCCGTGCTTGAACCCCACTATGGCGAGCAACTCAACACGGCTGCGGTGCAAGGGGTGCAGCCGGAAGGGCGGGTGGTGCTGAGCTACAGCGAGGTCAAGGGCAGCTTTGCCGACGGCACGCCCTACACCTTGCTCCAACCGCACTACAGCATCGCCGACCTCGCCTATGGCCCGTTGGCGGAGGGCACGATGATCGGCCCGCGCATCGCGCCGCACCTGGCCGGGGTGGGGCTGCTGGAGGCCATTCCAGAAGCCGAATTGCACCGGAACGTCGCCCGCCAAGCGGCGCAGCCCGGGCCGATCAAAGGCCAGCTCAATCGCGTGTGGGACCCCTTCGCTGGCGCCATGAAGATCGGCCGCTTTGGCTGGAAGGCCAATTCCGCCTCGCTGGCCCACCAAACGGCAGCGGCTTTTCAAGGGGACTTGGGCATCACCTCGCGCCACTTTGCCCGCGAGGCCTGCATGCCGAAGCAAGCCGATTGCTTGGCCGCGCCCAAAGGCGCCAAGGGTTCAGCCCACGAGATTGATGACCACACCTTGGGCGACGTGGTGCTCTACCAAGCGGCGCTCGCCCCGGCGGCTTGGCGCGAGCCGAATAACGAGACCGTGCGCTTAGGGCAGCGTCTGTTTGAGCAAGCGCAATGCGCTCAGTGCCACCGGCCGAGCTATGTCACCGGCCAGCCCCCGTTTCCACGCTTATCGCCGCGCAGTGTGGCGGGGCAGCGTATTTGGCCTTACACCGACTTGTTGCTGCATGACATGGGCGAGGGTCTGGCCGACGGCCGCCCGGACCACTTGGCCAATGGACGACAGTGGCGCACGCCGCCACTGTGGGGCATTGGCTTGATCAAGGAAGTGAACGGCCATCAACGCTTGCTGCATGATGGGCGCGCCCGGGGCGTGTTGGAAGCCGTGCTGTGGCATGGCGGAGAGGCTGAAGAAGCGAAACGTTTGGTGCTAGGCATGAGCCGCAGCGAGCGCGACGCCTTGGTTCGTTTTGTGGAGTCGCTATGAACAAGCTGTGGCACTGGTGTGCGGCAGGAATGCTGGGCTTGTGTGCGAGCGTTGCGAGCCTGGCACAGCCCAGCTTTCGACCCATGCCCGGGCCTGGCCCGGCTGCGGTGACGCCGGCTTGGGATGCCAAGACCGTGGCCAGCCGCCGGGAGTACCTCCAGCAACTGTGGACCCAGCACTATGGGCCGCAAGCAGACCAGGTGCTCGCATCCTCGAAGGCCTTGCATGCCGCCGCCACGGCCTATTGCCGCAAGCCCGGCAGCCGAGGCGCGGCCCAAGAGGCTTGGCGCAAGGTCTTGGCACCATGGACGCGGCTGATGACGGTGGACGGCGGGCCCATGCGTGAGCGCTATGCCCTGCGCCTGCTGGACAGCCGGCATCCGGTGCCGGAGTTGATCCGCAGAGCCATGCAGCAAGAGCGCGATGGCGCCAAGGTGGTCGATAAAGTGGGGCCGGCCTCCAAGGGCTTGGGCGCCTTGGAATGGATGCTCTTTGCACCAGAGTCGGCCATGGAAGGCGTGCCGCTGTGCCCTTATCTGCAATCAGCCACTGGCGAGTGGCTGCGCGAGATCACCGAGCTGCACCCGCTGATCAAGGCCCAAGCACGCAAACGCCGCTCTGCCGAAGCGGTGGTGCTGGAATATGAAGAGTTCATCAACCAGTGGCAGTCGGGCTTGAACAAGCTGTGGGTCGGCGGCATTGAGCGCCCCCTGAAGGTGATGGAGTCCAAACCGCCTTTTTCGCCCTGGCCTCGGCCTTACAGCGACAGTACTGCCGCAGAACGCGCGCTACGCTGGCAAGCCTTGCGCGAGATAGCGGTGCTGCCCAACACGCTCTCCATAGAGCGGCAATTGCGTCAGCAGGCGAGCGAGACCGTCGCCACAGCATGGCGCTCCCAAGTGCTGCAGTGCGACCTGGCCCTGAAGCGTGGAGTGGACCCCAAGGCACTGACCGCTGCGGCGGCTTGCCTGAATCAGTTGGGGCAACTTCTCAACACCCAGGTCGCACCGGCCCTCAAAGTCACCATGGGCTTTTCCGATGGCGATGGCTCTTGAGCGGCGCAGTGTCCTGACTGCGCTGCTGGGGGTTGGTCTTTGGCCCGGCAGCGCCTGGACTGGCACAGGCGCCGAAGCCCATGCCCGTTGTGTCGCCGCGTGGGATGGCCATGATGGTCGGCATTGGGTGGGCGTGCTCCAGGCAGGCAGCGGCCCCACCCTGGAGGTGCTTGCCGAACAGGCCCTGCCCACCCGGGCCCACGGCCTGACGCTGGAGGCCGATGGCAGCGTGTTGGTGGTGGCACGACGGCCCGGTGAATGGCTGTTGCGCTGGCATCCACAGCAGGCCCGCCCACCCCAATGGCATTGGCTCAGCGGCCCACGTGTGCTGGGTGGGCACGCGCTGGTGGCCGCCGGGTCTGAGGTGATCTACACCATCGAGCAAGATGCCAACACCGCGCAAGGCTGGCTGGTGGCCAGAGACCGCCAGAGTTTGGCCGAGCAAGCGGCCTGGCCCACGGGCGGGCCGGACCCACATATGGCGCTGGCTGACGGCCCGCAGCATGTCTTGGTGGCCAATGGCGGTGCGCTGCTGCCCACTCGGGCGCAGCCCCGTAAACCTCTGCACTCCTCTCTGGTGCGCCTGTCTCTGCGGGACGGATCAACGCAAGCCGCATGGACCTTGGCCGACCCGCACCTGTCGCTTCGACACCTGGCCCGCCACGCAAGCGGGTGCGTGGGGATAGCTTTGCAGGCCGAACATCCTGAGGCTGCGGCGCGCCTAGACGCCCCCCTGCTTGCACTTTTTGATGGCCATAGACTGACCACCGCAGAAGCTCTCCCAAGCTTGGGCGGTTACGGTGGCGACATCTCGGCTGACGCCGAGGGTTTTGTGGTCAGTGCAAACCGCGCGGCGCTGCAAGCAGGGCTGTTGGGCGCCTTGGCGCGCTGGGATGTGAGAGGGCGAAACCTGCAGGTGCGTGCCTGGCCGCAGGCCGGCGCCTTGGCCGCTGGCTGGGCCGCTGGCCGCGCGTGGCAAACACCGTTGAATGCCGCCGTGCAGCCCCCTCGCACCGCCAAGGCCTGGGACAACCACTTGGGGTCTGGCCTTGGGCTGCCCTAGAAAACCAGTGGCACGGAAGCCGTCACGGCAAAAGCCAGCACCACCGCGCGCGCATGGCGTAATGCACGGCGCAAACCTTGGCAATGACGAGTGAATCGCGGGGGCGAAAGCATGGGTGCCTCTGTCTTGGCCCCCTGAAACAGGACGGCTCGGATGCAGATACTGCCACGCACTTTGCGGGGCGGTAGAGGGGAACCACCATAAGAGCCGAGCCAAGCGTCGGGCGGCTTTATCATCTCGCCCATGCAAGCACCCCGCGACGTGGCCGCTATTCGCCTCGAAAACGCGCTCTCTTTGTTCGATGAGTTCGTCCGTTTGACCGCCAAACATGCCGATGCCGCCACACTGCGGGGCTTGGAAGGCCGCTTTGCCGAGCGCTTGCAGATCCAGCCCAGCTACTGGAGCCAGATCAAAGGGCGCTCACGACAGATTGGCGAGCGTCTGGCGCGGCAGTTTGAGCAGTGTTGCCACAAGCCCGCCGGCTGGATGGATCAGGTTCACAGCACACCGCCCAACACAGCCACCGCCGAAGCTCAGGAAGCCCCGCCGCTGCCCCAGGATGACGACGAGCGATTCATCGTGGGGTTGGTGCTCACTTACTACAGACGCCACCCAGCCCGCGCCAAGAAGGCCTTGCTGAACTTGCTGGGCGACGTGCTGGAAGCGCCAGGCAAAGAGGTGCCGCTGGCCTCCACGACTCGCGCAGGCACAGCGCGCTCCGCAGCCACAGGCACAGCCGTTGGCCCAGCGGCTGCCCCTGCGCCCGATGTAGACCAAGCGCTGTGGCAACAAATGCAGCGGGGCATCGCGCCCTTGAAGTCCAAACGCTGAAGTCGCCCGGCCCCCAAGCCCCGGGCACGTGTTCACACTTTGAAAGCGGCTTCCTGCGCGCCCATGATGTTGCTCAAATGATAAATTTCACTTGCGCAAGATAATCTTTTGTTTATCATAGCGACTCTTCGCTCCAGGGCCGCTTCTAGCCCCCCTGGCCCTCCACCTCACCAGCGCCAGCTGATGTCCCTGTTGTCACCTTGCTGTGTTGACACCCCGGCCGTGGTGGAGATGCAGCCCTTGCCCACTTTGACGGCCTGACCAGCGCTGAACTGCCGACTCTGCCCCGCCGGGCAAGCTATCGGCAAGCTCAGTGCATCTACATCACTTGCTTTGTCAGCCGCACCAGGCTTGGCCGCCGCATGGCCAAACCATCGGCACTTTCCTTCAAGGAGCCTTTCATGACCTTCCGTCTGCCCACTTTCAAGCCGCGCAACCCCTTGGTGCCCGCCAGCCTTAAGCGCCGCGCTGGCGCACACCGCAGCAGCACCGCCGCAGGCCGCCAAAGCGCAAAGCGCGCACTCAACAGCGAATTGCGCCAACTCGATTTGCGACAACACCGCAGCCTCTGAATCCACCCAGCGTACGGGCCTGAATCCCGCGACGCCGCCCTGGGAGAAGAGAACATGACCAGAACTTTGATCAGCCCCCATGCCACGTGGCCGCACGGTGCGCGCCACACCTTGGCCAAGGCCTTGGCTCGGGCCAGCGCTTGGGCTTGGCGCAAGGCCAGGCAATGGACAGCCACCGCCCGCCGCCCTGCGCCCCAAGCGGACCCCATTTGGGAGTTCCACGCCGAAGCGGGCGCCCCAGAAGGGGCCTTGTATGTGAACGGCGAGTTGGTCGGCCATGTGGGTGTCAAGCGCCTGTGATGCACCCCGCTCAAGTTCCAGCGCTTGTGCGCCGATAGAGGGATGGCGAGGGTTGTCCTCGCCATCTCTCTGCCATGAACATCGCGCCCGCCTCTCCAGCCCCCCCTCGCTTCCCGCATGACCTGGCGGGGTGGGTGCGTTACTTCCGCCTGGTTGAACTGCCGGTGCTGCGCCGCACCTCGGCGCATCTGGAAGACTTGCGCGACATCGAAGATGCGGTGGACGCACGCATGATTGCCGACGTAGTCTCGGCCGACCCCTTGATGACGCTCAAGCTACTGGCCTACACCGCCACATTGCACCGCGAGCGCAGAACCACCGACGTAGAGACCGCCCGGGAAGCCGTTGTCTTGATTGGCATCACCCCGTTTTTCAGAACCTTCGGTCCACAGCCCACGATTGAGGACCACCTGCACGGCCAAGCTGAGGCACGGGCGGGCTTGATCGCCGTGCTGCGCCGTGCACGGCGGGCCGCCCGTTTTGCGATGGCCTTTGCTGCGCATCGCGGTGACCATGACGCCCCGGTCATCCACGAGGCCGCGTTGCTGCATGACTTTGCAGAGATGCTGCTGTGGTTGCATGCACCCGATTTGGCCTTGCAGATCCAGCAACGGCAGCGCCTGGACCCCACCTTGCGCAGCAATACGGTGCAACGCGAGTTACTGGGCGTAACCTTGCCCGAGATACAGCACGCCTTAATGGTCGAGTGGCGCCTTCCTGAATTGCTGATCCGCATCACTGACGACAGCCACGCTGAAGCCAGCCAAGTCCGCAATGTCTTGCTGGCGATACGCATCGCACGGCATACCGCCCAGGGTTGGGACAACCCAGCCATCCCAGACGATGTGACCGACATCAGTCGCCTGCTGAACATGAGCCCAGAGCCCACACTGACACTGCTGCACGACATCGAGCGCTGATCCCCCATCAGGGTGATAGCCAAGAAGCATCGGCTTGCTGGAAACTACTGGCTGGATCAACTTGCGCAGTACCCTCGATGACTCCAGAACTGCGTCGTCGCAGTGCTTTGGCCCTGTTTGTCGCCATGGCCTTGGCCACGGCCTGTGGCCTGCCACATCTCCCCTCTGTAGACCCGCTCTCTTCGCTGACCGAAAGCTCATGGGGCGGCGCGGTGTGCGCTGCTCTGCTGTATGCAGGCCTTTCCTGGTTCTTCGCTTCACGCGCTTTGCAGCAAGTCTGGCGGGGGCGCCATGCCTCGCTGGCTTTGTGGCTGAGCGTGGTGTTGGTCACTGCAGCCTTGTCCGTGTGGGCCGTGGCTGTGCTCAAGGGCGAGACGGGAGACGCCCGCCTGCTGTGCTGGCTCATCACGCTGCCCCTCTGGAGCTGCCTCTCAGGCCTGACGCGCTCCGGCGCTTTGTGCCACAGCTTGCGCCGCATGGATGGCGACGAGGACTTCGTTGAACACCTCGGCGCGGCCTACCATGTCCACATGCGCCGCAGCTCGGATCAGTACCGCCCGCGCACCTGGCAATACAGCAGTCATCGCGGGGAAGACGATGTTGTCACAGTGGCCGAAGCAGCATACAAAGCGACCCGCTCTTGATGCCGGCTCGCTGGCCGCGAGTTGCGTTAACCAAGCGCCACCGGGAATCATCTGTCGCGCATTTGGGGTCGAACCCCCATGCGCCAACCAAGTGCCTTGATGTGGCGTGCCGATGGTGACAACACTGGCAACCCGGTCATCCGCCCGATAGCGCTGTAACCAAGCCCGAACCGCCAAGCCGCCCATGCTGTGGGCGACAAGCACAGGTGGCCGCCCTGTGGCCTGCGTCACGCGCTGCACCGCCTGCTCGATGATGGCGGGATAGTCGTCAATCACGCCAAACACCGGTTCCAAGTTAACCGCAAGGTAAGGCACAGCTTGCGCGCGCAAGCGCTTCATCCAGGGGTTCCACAAGCCCCGGTTGCACACAAAGCCATGCACCAGCACCACGCCCACGGTCGGCAGCTCGTGATGTGAGGACGTATCAGTGGGCAGGTAGTCCGGCACATGCCGTGAGCGGAACGGCTGTAGCCAGCCAAAGACCTTGGGGGCAGCGAGCACTTCGCCCCACCAAGCACGCAGCCATTCCGCCCCACTGGGCTTGGGAGCTGCATCTGGTCGGTTGCGCCAAGTCATGATCGCAAAGGTCAGCGTCAACCACAGGGCATGCCAAGTCACGGCCAAGATCACGACGGCGAGCCCGAGCAGCAGACTGGCGTGTTGCACCAAGGCCCAGTGCAAGCCCCAGCCTAGCGTCAGCAGCCAAGCGAACACCAGTGCGGCTTGCAGACGCGCCAGCATCAGGCGGCAAGGCGCACAGGGCGCCCCCCTAAGCGCTGGGCCAGCGCGGTGGCTAAGCGGGTCGTCAGGCCATAGATACTGAGTTGCGGGTTGGCGCCCACGCTGGTCGGGAACAGCGAGCCATCGTGGATAGAGAGATTCTCGACCTGCCAGTGGACGCCGTCAGGACGCGTCACTCCACCCGCTTCGGTGCCAGAGAGTCCGCAACCGCCCATCACATGGGCACTGACCACCCGTGTCTTCAGGGGCACCATGGGCAGCGCCTTGATCACCGTCTGCGCTTCGGCCCAAGACCGCATCACGGGCGCCTGCTCGTGAATCACCTGAATCTCTTGAGCCCCCGCCGCAAACTGAATCTCGGCCATGCTCAACAACGCACGGCGCGCACCGTCCATCACAAAGTCATTGAGGGGGTAATGCAGCTCGGGCGAGCCATCACTGCGCAGGCGGACCTGCCCGCCCGGCGATTGCTCGTGGAAACCATCCCGCAGCAAGGCCAACAAGGTGTGGATGTTGGGAAAGCGGCGCAAGGTCTCCGCCTGCGCCAAGCCGAACCCCGCCAAGGTTGACGTAAAAATGAGCGGGTGTATGGGTGGCGCTTCCAGCTTGTAGCCCATCGGTCCATCAATGGCCTGGGTGTGCAAGAAATGGTCGCTGTAAATGGTCTGCGGTGCGCCTTGCCAACCCTCTACCTTTTGGCTGAACACGCCCGCCGACATCACCACGGGGTGCAAAAAGGTGCGCTTCCCCAGGCGCTGGTGCGGGTCGGGCAATGCTGAGCGCATCAGCAGCGCGGGTGAATTGATGGCCCCTGCCGCCACCACCACATGCTTGGCGACGATGCGGCATGGCGAGTTGGCGTCCGGCGTTCCGTCCGGCTTGATCGGATGGCACAGCACCGACTCCACCTTTTGGCCCATCACCTGCAGCCGCTCAGCCCGCGTTTGGACCAGCAAGGTGGCACCGGCATCCAGAGCTGCAGGCACGGTGGTGACCAGCATGGACTGCTTGGCATTGGTCGGGCAGCCCATGCCGCAGGAGCCCAGGTTCCAACACCCTTTAACGTTGCGCCGGATGGCCGAGGCTTCGATGCCCAGCTTTTGCGCCCCCCGTCGCAGCAGCTCGTTGTTCTCGTTGGGCGGGGTCAACCAGTCGCCGATGTTCAAGCGCTGCTCGGCCTGCTCAAACCACGGGGCCATGGCCTCGGGGGAGAAGTCTGACAAGCCGAAGTGCTGGCCCCAATGTTGAAGCGTGTCGGTCGGTGTCCTGAAGGAGCTGGTCCAGTTGACCGTGGTCGAACCCCCGACGCAGCGCCCTTGCAAAATCGTGATGGCCTTGTCCGCCGTCTTACGCCCAGCGCTCTCTTGGTACAGGGCCGGATAGGCCTCGGACTCCAGTTGCTTGAAGTCGCTGCTCGACTTCAAGGGGCCTTCTTCGACCATCACCACTGACAGGCCCGCCTTGGTTAACAGTTCGGCCGTGATGCCACCGCCGGCCCCCGTGCCGATGATGACCACGTCGCAATGCAGCTGTGCCGGCAAGGCGCCATGCGGCCCTCCTTTAACCTTCCAGCCCCGGGCCAGACCGGCCAAGATGGGGTCGGGCACGCCGCCGCTCTGCGCCGCAGGCAATGCTTGGTGAGTCAGCGGGAGTCCTTCTGCCATGGGGTACTGCCTTTCAGATCGCCACGGGGCCGGGATAGCCCAAGGCCACCCATGTCCCTGCGTCGGCAAACCATGCCGCGTTGGTGAGGTCTCTCAGGGCGTGATAGACCTGTTGACGAGTGTCACTGTCGGACACGCGCATGGCTTGTAAGGCCGCTTGAATCTCTGGCACCGTGGCTTGTGCCCACGGCACCGACAAGCCCGTCAAGGCCAAGCGCCCCGGTGCCGTGCCCAGCAGGGCCATCAGCTCAGACAACTCCCCCCGAGTGGCGGGCGCTAGGCCGGCGATGGCCGTTTCAAGGCGGGCCAAGTGGTGCTCCAAGGCGAGCTTTTGCACACCGGGGTCTGACGGCAAAACGCCCTCCAGCACCGCCCGCGCCAAAGCAGCCCACATCGGCTTAGCGTCGGCGGACAGGCGCCCGTCGACCCAACCCGGCCGCCACACAGCCGCCCCCCAGCCCGCCAGCGCCACGGCCACGCCGGCGCCTACGCCAAGCTTGAGTAGAGTGCGTCTTTGCATGGCGGGCAGTGTTGCATCAAAGCAGTCTTGGGGCCTAGAGCCGTTGCACTAAGGCGAATCAGGTCAATCCCTGCAGAGGCGCGCCAGGTCAGGCACTGGTTCAATGTGGCCTTAAGGCACGCTAGGATGTGCACATGTCGCAAGTCGCTGCATCCATCTTGGCCCATTTGATGGCGGTCGACGCTGAACGCCAGCGGCGCTGCCAAGACGCGGGCTTGGCGCACAAAGTCAATGCCCTGAAGGCCTGGCAGCAAGCTCGCTTCGCAGCCACCCATGAGGACCTGCTGCGTGATGCGCGCTATGGCCCGGCCGCGCGGTTCTTCTTGGATGACCTGTACGGGCCGCAGGACTTTGCGCAACGCGATGCTCAGTTCGCGCGCATCGTGCCGGCCTTGGTGCGACTGTTTCCGGCGGAGGTGGTGGAGACGGTGGAGGCCTTGGCCGCCTTGCATGCTCTGTCTGAGTCGCTGGACTCTCAGATGGCGACCCACCTCGCCGATGGCCCCATCGACGCTGGGGGCTATGGCGTGTGCTGGCGCAACACGGGGCGCCGTGAGCAGCGCTTTGCGCAGTTGGAGATGGCCCTGGGTTTAGGCCGTCGCTTAGAGAAATTGACCCGAAAGCCACTGCTGCGCCACAGCCTGCGCTTGATGCGCGGCCCCGCCCGCGCCGCAGGCCTGGAAGCCTTGCAGAACTTTCTGGAGCGGGGCTTTGACGCCTTTGCCACCATGGGTCGGGCAGACCATTTCTTGGCACAAATTGAGGCCCGCGAGCGGCAATTGATGACGCAGCTGTTTAGCGGTGTCTCCAGCGCGACAACTGTGCCCTGATTTCTGCCACAGAGTTGGGACAAGCCCTGTTGCGCTCGCCCCTCTGCGCACCGACGATGGGGTTTGGTCATCAACGCGGTTGGATCTTTGCACGTGTCTACTTCGCCCACTGACGCCAAGCCTTGGCTGGCCCACTATCCGCCCTCTGTCCCCGCCACTGTCGATGTCTCTGAGCACGGCTCCTTGGTGAGCCTCTTGGAGGCTGCGTGGCGGCGCCACCCACAGCGCACGGCCTCCATCTGCATGGAGGCGCGCATGAGCTTTGCGCAGCTGGACGAGCGTTCTGCCGCCTTAGCGGCGTGGCTGCAGTCCAAAGGCCTGCAGCGCGGCGACCGGGTGGCGGTGATGATGCCCAACTTGCCGCAGTACATGATCGCCATCGGCGCGATCTTGCGTGCCGGCTGTGTGGTGGTCAATGTCAACCCGCTGTACACCGCGCGGGAGTTGGAACACCAACTCAAGGATTCCGGCGCGCGCGCCATCGTGGTGCTGGAGAACTTTGCCCACACCCTGGAAGAGGTCATTGACGCCACCGCCATTGAGCATGTGGTGCTGGCGGCCATGGGCGATCAGCTGAACTTCTGGTGGGGGCAATGGATGAACTTTGCCGTGCGCCATCTGGCCAAGATGGTGCCGGAGTTTCGGCTGCCGCTGGACGGAAGCCGCAGCGTGACGCGCTTCAATGCCGCTTTAGAGGCCGGCCGGGGCATGAGCTTGCGGCCGGTGCCGCTGGGGCCTGAGGATGTGGCCTTCTTGCAGTACACCGGGGGCACCACGGGTGTGAGCAAGGGCGCAACCCTGCTGCATCGCAATGTGGTGGCCAATATCCTGCAAACAGAAGCCTGGTTCAAGCCCATGTTGGACAAGCTGGGTGACAAGCCAATGACAGTCGTCTGCGCGCTTCCGCTCTACCATATCTTTGCGTTAACCATCTGCTACATGATGGGCGGCCGATTGGGCATGACGAATCTGCTGATCCCGAACCCGCGTGACATCACCGGCCTGATCCGCACCTTGGCGCAGTACCGCATCAATATGTTCCCGGCGGTCAATACGCTGTTCAATGCCTTGGCCAATGAGCCGGAGTTTGCGCGCCTGGATTTCTCGGAGTTGGTCGTCTCCAACGGCGGCGGTATGGCGGTGCAGCAGGCGACGGCAGAGCGCTGGTTGAAGATCACCGGCTGCCCGGTGGTCGAAGGTTATGGCTTGTCGGAGACCTCGCCGGTGGCCACCAGCAACCGCCTGGACGTGACTGACTTCAGCGGCACCATCGGCCTGCCCATTCCCTCCACCGACATCGCCATTCGTGACGATGTCGGACGCGATGTGCCCTTGGGCCAGACGGGTGAGATTTGCATCCGAGGCCCGCAGGTGATGGCGGGCTATTGGCAGCGGCCGGACGAGACGGCTTTGGTGATGACGCCTGATGGCTACTTCAAGAGTGGTGACATCGGCATCATGGATGAGCGCGGCTATGTCCGCATTGTCGACCGCAAGAAGGACATGATTCTGGTGTCGGGCTTCAACGTCTACCCGACCGAGATCGAACAAGTCGTCAACCTCCATCCGGGCGTGCTGGAGTGCGCGGCGGTGGGCGTGCCCGACGCGCGCTCGGGGGAAGCCGTGAAGCTCTACGTGGTGCGCAAGGACATGGGCTTGGACGAAGAGGACATCGTGGCCTATTGCCGCGACAACTTCACCGCCTACAAGCGACCCAAGTATGTGGAGTTCCGCGATGAGTTGCCGAAGTCCAATGTCGGCAAGGTGCTGCGTCGCGAGTTGCGCAGCACCGTGGCGGCGTGACGCCCATTCCTGGCGCGGCCGGGGTCTTGGCCTCATTGGGTTTGACGGTCCTGCAGCGGGATTGGTTGTCGTCTAACCAGGCAGTGTTTCGCGCGGTGGGCTCAGTGCCAGCCAGTCTGGTGGACAGCGGCTATGCCCGGCACGCGCCCATGACTTTGGCCTTGCTTGAGCATGTGCTGGAGGGGCAGGCTCTGGCGCGTTTGCTCAATACCCACCTGCACTCGGACCACTGCGGGGGCAACCATCTGCTGCAAGCCCGGTATGCCGGGTTGGCCACACTGGTGCCAACCGGCCATTGGGAAGCAGCTTCTGAATGGGATCGGTCGCGTTTGAGCTACGACGCGGTCGGTCAGTTTTGCGAGCGCTTTGCGGTGCACGGCGTGTTGGCTGCAGGAGATGAGATTGAGTTGGGCGCGGGCCGCTGGCAGGTCCACGCGGCCCCTGGGCACGATATGGACGCGGTGATGCTGTTCGAGCCGCAGAGCCGCACCTTGATTGCGGGCGATGCACTCTGGGAGCAGCGTTTGGCCATCATCTTCCCCGAGTTGGAAGGAGGCCCCGGCTTCAGCGCCACTCGCGCCACACTGGCCCTCATTGAGCGCTTGGCACCCAGGCTGGTGGTGCCTGGCCACGGCGCGGTGTTTGAAGACGTGGCCGCGGCCCTGGCGGCCAGCCGTGAGCGCCTGGACGTGTTTGAGCGCAAGCCTGAGCGCCATGTGTTGCATGCGGCGCGAGCCTTGCTGATGTTTCATCTGATGGAGGTGGAGCAGATTGGAGAGGCCGCACTGCTGCAATGGCTGGTGGACACGCCGCTCTATCGCACCATGGCGCAGCATTTGGGCCACGACGCTCCGGTCTCGCTCGCGCGTTGGAGTGCCGATCTCGTGAGTGGCCTGGTGGATGGCGGCCATGTGCAGCGCACAGAGTCGATGTTGTCGGTCCAGCGCAATTAGGGGGAAATTTGGGAGCAGGGCTCGGCCACAATGCAGGTATGCAGTGGCATCGGCTCGTTTTCTTTGTGGGGGGATTTGATCCCAAGAGTCCTCGTCACTATCACCGCCTGTATCGGGGTGCTGCCAAGCATCGCTGCCTGAGCGCAGATCAGGAGACGGTGGCCGTTGGGCCCTTGCGCCAAGTCAGCCCCTGGCAGCAGTTTTGGGACGTGCGCTGGAGCGGCCCTTCGGGCAGCCATGACAGCCGATTCACCGTACTGGCCTGGGACGATATCGTGCGCCAGCATTGGCACCGAGACCTCTGGCATGCCCTGGGTGCGTATTGGCGCTACTACGTGGGTGGCACACGGCAAGGCCTGTTTGGTCGAGTCTGGCCGGTGGCCAAAGACACTTGGCTGTTGGGCATGTTCCCCTTGTTGATCGCCTTGGGCGTGGCGCTGATGTGCGCTGTGGGGGCTTTTATCGCGGCCAGGTTATTGCCTGCTTGGTCGACCTGGATTTGGCTGCTGGCTCCCTGCCTTTGGCTGGCCGGGTGGCGTCAGGTGGAGACGCGGCTTGATTCAGAGTGGCTGGTGCGGCTTTATGGCTTCAGCCATCTCCAAGCAGCCGGACGCGTGCCGGACTTGGACGCCAGGGTCTCCGACATGGCAGACGCCGTGGTGGCTGCGGCAGACGCGGCTAGAAGTGACCCAGAGCGCCGCTGCCAAGAGGTTTTGATTGTCGGCCACAGCACCGGCTCCATCGTGGCCGCTAGCGTGTTGGCACGTGCACTTGAGCGTGCGCCCTGGTTGGGGCAAGACGGTCCGCGCTTGAGTTGCTTGACCCTGGGGCATTGCACACCGGCGGTTGCGTTCTTCTCGTCGGCCACTGCGTTTCGTCAAGACCTGGCGCAAGTGGTGGCACACGCACCGCTGACGTGGCTGGATTATTCGGCACCCGGTGACTGGGCGGCCTTTCATCGCGTCGGACCGTGGCTGAACGCTGGCGCTGCAACGACCTGGCAAGGTTCGCCGCGCTTCCATGCGATCATGGACTCAGCCGCCTATGAAATAGTGAAGCGCAATCGTCTATCCATGCATATGCAGTATCTGCGCTCGTCCACGCGCCCCGGCGCTTACGACTATGTGCGCTTGACCGCGGGGCCACTGACACTCAATGCCCACTGGCGCCAACATCATGCGCCAGGCGCCATTGAGGCCACTTCCTCTTAACCGCCATGGTCGCGCCAAAGTTTTGCCCTCACTACCCAGCGCCTGTTGAGCGACGCCCGCCTTGGTGGCGGATGTTTTTCAGCAAGCAGCACTCCTGGCTGGACGGCTTGTATGTGCGCAGCTATGCCATGAAGATGGGCGAGCTCCATCTGCCGGGGCTGGACCTCTATATGGTGAACGAGCCGAGCTTGGTGAAGCGCGTCTTGGTGTCAGAGGCCGATGCTTTTCCGAAAAGCGACTTGCTCGGGCAGGCGCTTCGCCCCTTGTTGGGGGACAGCATCTTCACCACCCATGGAGAGCAATGGCGCCAACAACGGGCACTGATGGAACCGGCTTTTGAAGCGGCGCGCGTTCGCCACGTCTATGGCCATATGCAGGCCGCAGCTCAGGCGATGGTGGCGCGGCTCAGTGATCGTGCGCAAGTTTCAGTTGCGATCGACATGGAGGCGGAGATGACCCACGTTGCCGCCGACATCATTTTGCGGACCATCCTCTCCCAGCCGCTCGAAGCGGGTGATGCCACCAAAGTCTTCGAGGCCTTCTCGCGCTACCAAGAGCTGGCGCCCAAGATGGTCTTGCCAGCGCTCTTTGGACTGCGCTGGTGGCGCCCTTGGCGGGGCCGGGCGAAGAGTGAGGCCGCCGCAGTTGAGATTCGGGCCTTGCTGGTGAAACTCATCAGGCCTCGCTACGAAGCGGCGCGGGCAGGGGACGGCGCTGGCGGCCCCGTGGATCTGCTGAGCTATCTTCTGGCGGCCCGAGACGCCCAGACCGGAGAAGGCTTCAGCTTTGAGGAGTTGGTGGATCAGGTGGCGATGCTCTTCTTGGCCGGGCACGAGACCTCCGCGAGCGCCTTGTCTTGGGCGCTGTACTTAATGGCACAGATCCCAGATATTCAGGAACGAATGCATCTCGAAGCACAGGCCGGTTTGGCGGATGCATCGTCTGACCCGTCTGAGTTGCGCGCTTTGGTGCTTTGCCGAAATGTATTCAAGGAAACTCTGCGCCTCTTTCCTCCGGTAGGCTTCTTGGCGCGCCAAGCAGCTGGGGCATGCACCATGCGGGACAAGACCCTCAAGGCAGACGCTACCGTGGTGGTGTCGCCGTGGTTGATTCAGCGCCACCGACAGCTGTGGGCTCGCCCCGATGAGTTCGATCCGGATCGCTACGAGTCCGACAGCTCTGACGATCACCCCACCGCTCAAGAATCTACCCGCAGCGGTTATTTGCCCTTTGGAATGGGGCCTCGGGTTTGCATTGGCGCAGCGTTCGCGCTCCAAGAGGCGGCATTGATCTTGGCCAGCATGGCCCAGCACTTTGTGCTGACGCCAGTCCCGGATCATGTTCCCAGGCCCGTAGGACGGCTCACCATTCGGTCCGGCAATGGCATTTGGCTTCGGCTCCGTCGGCGGGAAACGATGCCATGAAGGAAAGGTTTGCAGGCTTTTTGCTGATGTCCGCCATCGTTCCTATGGCCATTGCCGGCTACCTCTTGCTGGTGATCGTGGGGATTGCGGGCTCTACGGCGCGGGGGCGCGCCGGTGTGCGTGCCTTAGATCACTTCGTGAACGCCACGCTTTTCAATGGCTATGCTTGGGAGTCGGTGTCTTCACACGCCTGGCGCGCACGTGAGAAGCGTTGGGCCAAAGTCGTCATTCGGGTGACGGATGTCTTTCAGCGCGGGCACTGTCGGCGTGCGAATAAGAGAGAGCAGCCTTTGGTGGATTTGATGCTGGCCAAGGGTCTGCATAAACAAACCATTTTCTGAACCCGATGCCTGCATCTGCGCCTCATGATCAGGATGATTCCGGTCGGCCACAGTCGACGGTAACAAAGCGCGTTGTTTTCTACGTCGCAGGTTTTGACCCCCAAGGGCCAGGGCACTATCACCGACTCTTTACTGAACAGGCAGCAGCGCAGTGCGCGGTCACGGACTATGACTTGTCGGTAGGACCACGTTCCTCGCCGCGGGCCCATGTTTCCGCATGGGACGTAAGCCTCACAACCGCTGACGGTCACACCGTTGAGACTCACTATCAGTTCTTGCGGTGGGACGATGTGGTTCGGCAACATTGGCCACGTGGCCTTTGGCGCTTAGCCATGGTCACACTGGGCACGACAGCACGATTAGTGTCCAACGGTTCATGGCTCAGTATGTGCCGACTCAGTTGGGTGGCAGGTCTGACCCTCGCATTGCCGGCTGCCGTCGGCTTGATGGGCTTCAGCGTTGCTTTGGCGGGATGCGCCTTCCTCTGGGCACTAGGAGGCAGCGCTACTCAACCCACGCTTGCGCTACTGGGCTACAGCCTAGGAGTGCTGGCCTCGTTGGGTTCTGCATTGATGCTGCCCAAACTGTGGCGCTTCGGGCAGGGTGACTGGCTGATGCGAAGCACAGCCAGCTTGCTACGCTATGCCCGAGGCCAAGCGCCGGAAGTGGACGCACGGGTCGCAGACTGGGCAGAAGCGATAAAGCAGAGCTTAACGAGCGGCGATCACGACGAGGTGCTCGTGGTGGCGCACAGCTCGGGCTGCATCGCGGCTGTTGCCGCCTTGTCTCAAGCAGTCAAGGACACTGAGGAAAAACAGAGGATCACAAAGCCTCTGAGCCTCTTGACCCTCGGGCAATGCATCCCAGTACTCAGCCACCAACCCGAGGCAAAGGCGTTCCGAATGGCGCTCAGCCATTTGGGTGGAACCGAGGCGCTGACATGGGTCGATCTAAGCGCACCACCTGATGCATGTTGCTTCGCATTAAGCGATCCCTGCGCGACCCCACACGCCGTGGGTGGACCCACAGTATCCGTGAAGCGACTATCGCCTCGCTATGCCGAGCAAATGGACAGTAACAGCTATCGTGAACTCAAAAGTAACAAGCTGCGCTGCCATTTTCAATATCTGATGGCTTTTAAGTCGCCCAAGTACTACGACTTCTTCAGCTGGGTTTGTGGGCCTCAGACGCTGGCGCAAACCACTCAACAATTCCAAAGCGTCACCAACTTCAGCCGCTTTCGTTGGTGATCTGAGTCAGGCTCGTTGAAGAAGGGCAAGATGGCGAGCAAATAGAAAAAGGGCACCGTCATTGACGGTGCCCTCTTCGATTATTAGCCTGACGATGTCCTACTTTCACACGGGAATCCGCACTATCATCGGCGCTGAGTCGTTTCACTGTCCTGTTCGGGATGGGAAGGAGTGGGACCAACTCGCTATGGTCATCAGGCT
>NZ_JBIKNQ010000036.1:0-52863 GCF_044358605.1 Ideonella sp. | reverse complement strand
CCTACAACCATCGAATTCCTCAACGCGCCCTCAACCACCAGACCCCCATCGAGGCCCTGAAAAAATGGCACGCCTCACACCCCAAGCTCTTCACAAAACGTGTGAATGATCTCCCGGGGCTTGACAACTACACACCTCTCTTGCATTGATTCGCCTGTCACACAGGGTCAAGATCCAATCATCCGGAGTTCGGACGAATTCTCTATAGATGGTCAAACCCCACCTTTGCCCGGCAATACTTACAGCAATGATTCCGCCGATTTTTCTGCATATGGCGGGGGACACATTCCGCCTCATATTTTGGAATTTATTATCAACTTGCTCCGAGGGCAAATATAAATAACTTGGCAGCTTAGGACGAGAACGCCTCCACAATTCGGGCAAAAAATTTACCGTTTCGATTTACTTACAAGGGGATGTTACATGGATGATTGCACCTCGCAAAATTTGATCGTAACCGGTGAATTACCCTCCTCGTGCAACGAACATCTGGAATTCATTGATAACGGGACAGTCTGTTTTGGTGGCGTTTGGATTCCACCATCAGTTTTGCAGTATTTCTTGGATCTGTTCCGTTCGGGAGTGGGTTCGAAGCAAGATATCTGCGCAACTGAAGATTGACTCCTTTCCAGAGATTGCAATGCACTTGAAAACATGCATGTGCGAATTGCGCTTATCTGAATCACTATGATTAGGTTCTACAAAGTTTTTCCTGGCTCACTTGATCCATTTAAGGCAAGCTCAAGCGCCATGGATAGCTTACCACTCACTGCCTTTAGATATTGCGAAGCAGTGCGAACGGCATCCAGCATCGGCTGGATAATTCATCCCCCAATCGATTTTGCTATCAAATTTAACGGCATTGACATTCTGATTTATCACAATCAAGACTGGGTGCCATTGAGCCAAGCATTTCTGCCGGGACTGACCGCCCTCTGGAATGAAAGGGCTCCACCTGAACTCAAGGGGCTTGCTCCGCCATACCTCACAAAGATTGCTTCTACACGCGGCGTATTACAGGTATGGTCTGGTTATCTTTATGAAACGGATCCCGGCTGGATTAGCCTCTCCAGAGGACTCGTGAATACCTTTCAATCCAATCAATACCGTGCATTTGAAGGTATTGTCGAGTCCGATGTGTTTCGGCCGTCACCCCTGTTCATCAACATTCAGTTGCTAGACACAGAGAACCCCATCTACTTCCGCTTCACGGAGCCTCTGTTCCAAGTTCAAGCGTTCAAGAGAGACTCTTTTTTGGGAGGCGGTCAGTCGAGGGTGATTAGCGCCTTTGGAAGTAGTGGGAACTCTTTGGAAGAAGGCGAACTGGACTGGGCAGCTTTCAGGAAAACCATTCGAGCCCTTACGCCGGATGAAACGCATCAGCTAGGCGACTACGCCCGCGAAGTTAGGAAAGGTCGTCGTACCGAATAGGCGTTGTGGCAAACGCCATCGACGCTCACTCCTACCTGTGCAGGTAGGTGTCATCACCCTCCTCTTTCTTGATGATCACTTCACCGCCAAGCACCGCGTTGGCGGCGGGTTTCTCAACAAGAGGGGTGATGTATGTTGATGCACATGGTGGAGCGCCGTCGCCAAAGCGACCGGCATTTGGATATCTTGGCAGGCGTCTTGGACGAGGTGGATTACGGCCTGATGTTGCTGAGCCCGCAGCTGGAGCTGCTGCACATGAACCATGCGGCCGAAACAGAGCTGGACGAGGACCACCCGCTGCTGATGCACCAACAGCACCTGTTTGCCCGCGACCCGCGCGACGCCACGCCGCTGCGCGAGGCTTTGCAAGACGCCGCCACCAAGGGCCTGCGGCGTATGGTGGTGGTGGGCGCGGCGCGCGGTGGGGTGCGCTTGTCGGTTGTGCCACTGCGTGCAGCTCACGGCCACACCGGGGCGGTGCTGGTGGTGATGGCGCGGCGGCAGATGGTCAGCGCGCTGGCGGCCCAGGCCTTTGCGCGGGCCTACCAGCTCTCGCGCTGTGAAGAGCAGGTCTTGCTGGCCTTGTGCCAAGGTCAGACGCCGCAGGAGATTGCCGAACACCATGGCGTGAAGATCGCCACGGTGCGCACCCAAGTGGCCAGCATTCGAGCCAAAACCGGGGTGGCAAGCATCCGCGACTTGGTGCAGCAAGTGGCCTGCCTGCCGCCGCTGGTGGGCACGCTGCGCCAGTGCGCCCCGCACCGTGAAGGCCCGCGTCTGGCGGCCTGAGGCCTGTTGATCGCCCAAGGGTATCCCCCTTGTCCGCAGGGGCTCAGCCACCCCCGCTTGCGCTCAGAATGTCTTGGATACCTGCACGATGGCAGGCAGGCCCACACACGAGGAGCACAACATGTGGACATGGATCAAGCGCATTGGCGGCCTTTTGGCGCTGGCCGTGGTGGTGGTCGTGGGCTTGGCCCTGACCAAGCCCGACACCTTTGCGGTCGAGCGGCGCATCACCATCAAGGCCGCACCCGATGCCATCTACCCGCTGCTGGCGGACTTTCAGCAATTCGGCAAATGGTCGCCCTGGGAGCACCTGGACCCGGCCATGACGCGCACGTTCTCTGGCCCGGCCAGCGGCGAGGGCTCGGTCTATGTCTGGAAGGGCAATAGCGAGGTGGGCGAGGGCCGCATGGAGATCAAGCGCGCTGAGCCGCCCACCAAGGTGTTGCTCAAGCTGGACTTCATCGAGCCCTTTGCCAGCCAGAACATGGCCGAGTACACCCTGAGCCCCAAGGGCGCCGAAACCGAAATGCTGTGGCGCATGACCGGCCCCATGCCTTTTGTCTCCAAGGTGATGAGCGTGTTTGTGAGCATGGACGCCATGATCGGCCCCGACTTTGAGCGCGGCCTGGCCAAGCTGAAAAAGGTGGTGGAAGGCGCGTGAAGGGCGCGGCGCCCTGCTGCCCTACTCGGCAAAGCGGGCCATGATGGCCAGCACGTCCACCACACCGTCTTGCAGGGCGCGCACGCAGTCGGCGTCCAGTTGGCCGCGTTGGGCCATGGCCTCTAGGGCGTCATAGGCGCGTTGCAGGGGCCAAGCGTCCTTGTAGGGGCGCTGGCTGGTCAGGGCGTCAAAGACATCGGCCACCGCCACGATGCGGGCCTCGATGGGTATGGCCTCACCGCGCAAGCCGCGGGGGTAGCCGCTGCCGTCCATCAGCTCGTGGTGGCTGGCCACCAAATTGCGCAAGACGCTGACACCCGACATGGCGTCCAGCCGGAAGCTGCGCAACAGCCGCGCCACCATCACGCTGCCTTTGTCCACGTGGGCCTGCATGGTGCGGCGCTCGTCGGGGCTCAAGGGGGCGGGCTTGAGCAGCACTTCGTCGGGCACGCCCACCTTGCCCAGGTCATGCAGGGGCGCGAACAAGAACAGCAGCTCGATGAACTCGTCGCTGAGCCGGTGCTGAACGGCCACACCTTGGGCGATCAGGCGCACGTAGTGGGCCATGCGGTCCAGGTGCACGCCGGTTTCGATATCGCGCAGGTGGGCAAACTCGCGCGCCAGTTTGACTGAGCCCACCAGGGCGCGGATGGACAGCAGCTCATGGCTGATCATCAAGGCCACCAGTTGGCCGTAGATGTCTAACTGGGCCGTGATGGCCGGGCTGAAGTAAGCTGGCTCGCGGGAATCAAAGAACACAAAGCCGTCAAACTCACCGTTGTGCTCCAGGGGCACGGTGTAGGAGCTTTGATAGCCTTGCTCGCGCAGCCAGCGGCTGTGCTCGGACTGGCCGGGTTGCATGGCGGGGATGTCGTCAATCACGCGGGTGCGGCGCTCGCGGGCCAAACTCAGCAGGCTAGGGCTTTGGGCCAGCGCAAACTGATAGCCCGTCAACGGCTTGCCCTCGCAGGTGCTGTGGGCCAGGGTTTTGAGCAGGCCGGAGTCGGGCTCATACAAGGCACAGGCCACGCGGGCCACGCCGGGTGCTGCCGCGCAAATGCGCTGGTGCAGCACGCGAATGCGTTCGTTCAAACCTTCAGGGGCCGAGGCCTGCGCCACAGGGTGCAGGGCGGCAAGGGGCGCCAAGGATGGAATGTCTTTGAGATCCATAACAGCGGATGACAGCCGCCCCAGGGTAACGGTGCGGGCCTCGCGATGCAACCCGTCAAAAGGGGGTAGAGCACATGAATAGGCTGGACCCCCGGCTGATAATGCGGCGCGCACCACTCTGGGCTTGCCCATGACTGCTGAAACCTCGCCCACCCGCCTTGCTCTCTACCTCAACCTGATCCGCTGGGACCGCCCAGCCGGTTGGCTCTTGCTGCTGTGGCCCACGCTGGCCGCACTGTGGATGGCGGCAGATGGCTTTCCGGGCTGGCACTTGGTGGCGGTGTTTACCGCAGGCACCGTGCTGATGCGCTCGGCGGGTTGCTGCATCAACGACGTGGCCGACCGCGACTTTGACAAGCATGTCAAACGCACCGCGCAGCGGCCCGTCACCAGCGGGCAAGTCTCTGTCAAAGAGGCGCTGCTCTTGGGCGCCGTTTTGGCGCTGCTGGCCTTTGGGTTGGTGCTCACCACCAATCCGCCCACCATCATGTTGTCGGTGCCGGCCTTGCTCATCGCCATCGCCTACCCTTGGGCCAAGCGCGTGCTGTCCATGCCCCAGGCCGTGCTGGGCGTGGCCTTCAGCTTTGGCATTCCCATGGCGTTTTCGGCCGTGCAAGGCGGGCAAGAGTGGAGCCTAGAAGCCGTGAACGCCGCCGTGCCGCCGCACGCTTGGTGGCTGCTACTGGGCAACCTGTTTTGGGTGCTGGCCTATGACACCGAGTACGCCATGGTCGACCGCGACGACGACCTGCGCGTGGGCATTCAAACCTCGGCCATCACCTTAGGCCGCTTTGATGTGCTGGGGGTGATGGCCTTCTACGTCATCTACCTGGGCAGTTGGGCCGTGCTGAGCCAGATGCTGGGCCTGGGCCATGTGGCCTTGCTGGGCACCGCGCTGGGCGCCGTGCAAGCACTGTGGCACTACACCCTGATCAAAGACCGCAGCCGCGACGGCTGCTTCAAAGCCTTCCGCCTCAACCACTGGGTGGGCTTGGCGGTGTTTGCGGGGATTGTGTTGGCCTTGATGCTGCGCTGAAAGGCTGCGCGCGCCGCACGGGCAATTGGCCCACCAAGCGGTGGGCCAGGGCGCTGTTGCGCCTAGAGGCACATTACTCCGACAGGATGAAGCCTTCGGTGCCGACCACCGGGGTCACCGACTCAGAGAGGATAAAGCCCTCTGAGAGGATGAAGCCGTCAACGGACTCTGCCGCGCCGCCCACCGCTTGGGTCAGCTCGGCCTGGCTCAGCTCGCGCAGTGCAAGGTGGTTTGCTGTTGTCATTCAATCTCCCATCTACAAAACGTGCGCAACATCGCGCACCCCTGCATTGCAGCAAGTCGTTGACTGATGCGGCACTGTCAGGGCTGACAGGATCAATCTTTGGGCGGGTTGAGGGGAATGGTCTTGAGCAGCACGTCCCCAACCCGCAAGGTCAACACCTTCGCCCCGGGGGGCAGCGCTGTCAGCGTGATGAGGAATCCGCAGTGCAAGCGCTCAGGGCCAAAGGCGTCGGCCACGTCTACCCGCTCCTCATCGGCCAGCGTTTTGATCCACAGGGCATCGTTCACCCAGACGCTGATCTCCACGGCTTGGGTGTGGCGCTCGTCATAGACCCAGCCCTGCAGGCGCCGGCCATCCCAGCGGTCCAAGTGGCTGCGCACGGTTTTGCGGGCCAGCCGCTGCTGCTTGCGATGGCTCTTCCAGACTTGGCGCAGGCGCTGCCACCAGCGCGCCCAACCACCGGCCCACAGGCTGCTTGAGGGGTGCTTGCTGGCCAGCAACTTCTGGCGGACGGCTGCACGGCTCTGGGTGGCTTCGGCCTCCAGGCCCTCCACGCCATTCAACACCGAGGCCATCAGGTAGTCCACAAACTGGGTGTCCACATGCCGAAAGTCATCCGCCCGCCAGACCAGCTCGGGGTGGCTCAGCGTGACAAACTCATAGCTCGGGAAGTAGCGCGCGTGGGGCCGCTGCTGCACAAAGCCATCCACACAGGCGCGCAACACAGCCTTGGAATAGGTATTGGCCACCAGCACATCTTGGTCGCGAAAGGTCGAGGCCAAGGGCACTGGCGAGACGGTGATGAGCAGCTTGAAATCGAGCTTGAGATGGGCCTGCAAAATGGCGTCGATCTCGTCGAGCATAGCGGCCGTGGCAGCGACATCCAGCACATGCAGCTCAAAGCGCCCTGGGTAGGCCGCCACCATATGCTCGGTGGGCGCGGCGTTCAGGTAAAGCTCGGTCTGACGGTCAAACCAGGCTTCGCTCAAACCCAGGGTGAGCACCACCACATCGGCCTGGGCAATGGTGGCGAAGAAGCGGTTGAACGCCTCCCGAAAGGCCACCGCAAAACCCCACTCTTCGGCATAGGCCTCGCCTTGGAGTTGCAAGTCTTGCACCAATTGGTTGTGAGGCGCGTTCAGCAAGACGTCTTCATGCCGGTAGCTGCCCGGGGCCTCCAGAGCCCAGCGAAGCTCATTGAGCACCGTGCCGACGTTGTACTTGTTGAACATATTGCGGTCCGGCAAACCGCGGTTCGGAGAGCGGGGAAAGTCCCGCCGCAGCGACAAAACCTCAAAGCCCCGGCGATCCAGGGTTTCTTCAATCTCGCGCGCAAAGCACGAGCCAATGCAGAAGACTTTTTCTCGGCCAGACAGCCCAAACAGCGGCCCCGTAGCGGGCTCTGCCAAGGGCGAGAGGCGGTCGGGCTTGTCTCGCGTGGGCCACTTGGCCCAGGGGTTCGTGCGATAGAACTGCCGGGCCTGCTCGCCGGGGATGACCTGGTGCGCCATGCTCAGGCCACCGCCCCAAACTCGTCACCCAGCTCTTGGGCGCGGCGGCCTGCCGCCCCCAGCGCGGCCACAACGCTGGCCTTGACCCCGGCCTCGTCCAAGGCGGTGATGGCGGCGTGCGTGGTGCCGCCCTTGGAGGTCACGCGCTGGCGCAGCACGGCGGCGGGCTCGCTGCTTTGCTGGGCCAGGGCGCCCGCGCCCACCACGGTTTGCTGGGCCAAGGCATAGGCCTGTTCGGGGCTCAGCCCCTGGGCCACGCCAGCCTCAGTCATGGCTTCAAGCAGATAGAACACATAGGCCGGGCCAGAGCCCGACACAGCGGTCACCGCATCCAGCAGCTCCTCGCGCTCGACCCACAGGGTCTTGCCGGTGGTGGCCAGCAGGGCTTGGGCGGCGTCACGCTCAGCCGCCGTGACGGCAGCGCTGGCGAACAGGCCCGTCATGCCTTGGCCGATCAGCGCCGGGGTGTTGGGCATGCAGCGCACCACGCGGGCGCTGCCGCTGGCGCGGGCAATGGCCTCGCTGCGCAAGCCGGCCATCACCGAGAGCTGCAAAGCACCGCTGATGTGCGCCTGGCAGGGTGCTGCGGCCTCTTGAAAAAGCTGCGGCTTGACAGCCCAGACGACGATCTGCGCCTCGGCCAAGGCGGCGCTGGCGGCCGCATGCACGCAGATGTTGAAGTCACGACGCAGCGCTTCGGCGGTGTCGGCAAAGGGCTCCACCACTTGCAGAGCCTCGGCTGGCCAGCCCGCTTGCAAGAGGCCGCCCAAAATGGCCCGCGCCATATTGCCGCCGCCAATGAACGCCACCCGCAAGGGGGCCACAGAAGGAGTATCAGAAGTGCTCATGACGGCAGTGTAATGAGCCCTGTCGCACGGCAAGGCGAAGGCACAACGCGAGGGGTGACTGAGCGCGGGAATCAGGGTCAACACTCATGCGGCATAAAAGCCCCCATCAGACTTTATGCATATCTTGCATGAGGGACGGTGACAAATTCGGTCGCAGGCCGAATAGAGTGCCCACCCATGCGTTAACGCTGACTCATGAGGCCAGCGGGCACGCCCTTCTACACCCAGGAGCACCCTCGTCATGATCAGCAATCTGTCCTTCGTCACCCCGACCCCCGACAGCCCTTGGGGCACCTACCTGATGCAGGTGGATCAAGTGACCCCGTACCTGGGCCACCTGGCCCGTTGGGTCGAGACGCTCAAGCGCCCCAAGCGTGCGCTGATCGTGGACATCCCCATCGAGTTGGACGACGGCACCGTGGCCCACTACGAGGGCTACCGCGTGCAGCACAACATGTCGCGCGGCCCCGGCAAGGGTGGCGTGCGCTACCACCCCGACGTGACGCTGGAAGAAGTGATGGCCCTGTCGGCCTGGATGAGCGTCAAGACCGCCGCCGTCAACCTGCCCTACGGCGGCGCCAAGGGCGGCGTGCGCGTCGACCCGAAAAAGCTCTCGCAAAAAGAACTTGAAAAGCTGACCCGCCGCTACACCAGCGAGATCGGCTTCATCATCGGCCCGCAGCAAGACATCCCGGCCCCGGACGTCAACACCAACGGCCAGATCATGGCCTGGATGATGGACACCTACTCCATGAACGTGGGCGCCACCGCCACCGGTGTGGTCACCGGCAAGCCCATCCACTTGGGCGGCTCGCTGGGCCGCGTCAAGGCCACCGGCCGTGGCGTGTTCGTCACCGGCCGTGAAGCGGCCCGCCGCATCAACCTTGAACTGCAAGGCGCCCGCGTCGCCGTGCAAGGCTTTGGCAATGTGGGCTCGGCCGCTGGTGAGCTGTTTGTGCAGGCTGGCGCCAAGATCGTCGCCATCCAAGACCACTCGGGCACCATCTTTAACGACAACGGTTTCGACTTGGCTGAACTGATGCCCCATGTGCGCGCCACCGGTGGCGTGGGCGGCTTCAAGGGCGGCGAGAAGATGAACGCCGAGGAGTTCTGGGACGTCAAGTGCGACATCCTGATCCCCGCCGCCCTGGAAGGCCAGATCACCGCCGAGCGCGCCCGCCGCATCAGCGCCAAGCTGGTGCTGGAAGGCGCCAACGGCCCGACCCTGGGCTCTGCAGACGACGTGTTGGCCGACCGCGGCATCTTGGTGGTGCCCGATGTGATCTGCAACGCCGGTGGCGTGACCGTCTCTTACTTCGAGTGGGTGCAGGACTTCTCCAGCTTCTTCTGGAGCGAAGACGAGATCAATGTGCGCCTGGACAAGATCATGGTCGACGCGCTCAAGCGCATCTGGACCGTGGCCGACGAGCACAAGATCACCTTGCGCACCGCCACCTTTGCCGTGGCCTGCGAGCGCATCCTCACGGCCCGCGAAGAGCGCGGCCTGTACCCCTGATCCGCAAGGTCATTCTTCTCAGTTGAGCAAGAGCGCGGTGCGAGGGCACCGTGTTGACAGCCGCCTCGGGCCCTAGGCCCGGGGCGGCTTTTCTGCGGGCTCTGCAAAAGCATGCGCCCAGCGTGCGCCATCCAGCGGGTCTTCACTACAATCCCGCCGCTATGCGTGTGTGCTTCGTCTTGTTTTGTGCTTTGTACTGGTGGCTCAGTGCGCCTGCTTTTGGCCAGTCGCCATGGCAGCACAGCCCCGCGAGCCATGCCGCCTTGACCAGCGGGCTCGCCGCAATAGCGCCCGCTGCTGAAGCCTCCACGCCCTGCGCGCTTACCGCAACGGCGCCCGTCCCCACCGCATTCGACGCCTTCAGCGAGGTGGCCGAGTGCATGCCCAGCCTCATCCCCACAGGAAACGCTCTCCGTGCGGCGGATAGGCCTTGCGAGCGGCCGTTAGCTGAACCAGCGCTTGTGCCACGGGGCCGCTTGTCACGGCCCCCTCAAGCCCGCCGCTGATTGAGCCTGCCCAGGCACGGCTGCGCGGCCACACCGCGTAAGGCCTCGCCTGCGCCTCCCACACCTGGCCCCCCAGGGTGCCCCCCGTCTTCACGCTGCCACACGGCCGGCCCTGCGCCAGCCTCGCACCCCAACATGACCACAAGATTGCTTTTGATCGGTGCGCTGATCCCGACCTTGCTCGCCTGCTCGGGCGGCTATTCCGAAGAAGAACAGAGCTTGAACCTGCACCTGCAGATGAGCCAAACCGAAGCGCTGGCCGCTTTGAACACCATTGGCGCCCGTCCGCACCTGGAGCCCCAGCGAGCGTACCGGCTGCACCAGGACTGCGAGTTGGAAGTGATCACCCGCGACTCGGTGCTGCGCCCCAGCAAGCAAGTGGCGCACCTGGCCCTGACCGATGCCTCCTTGATCAAAGAGGACGGCGGTGATGTGTTTTCTTTGCTGCTCAGGCCCAAGGACATCGAGACCCCCCCTTGACCCCCGTGCTGACCGAGGGCACCTGGCGCGACGCCTCTCAAGCCAAGTGGGTGTTGAACTACCTGCTGAAGTTCTGCTTGGCCCGGCCAGGCAGCAGCATTGCACCCACCCAGCCCTTGGCGGGTGGCGGATACTTCAAACTCCAACTCCCTCCTTGATTGACGAGGTTTCCATGCATCGCCGCCTGCTTCTTGGCACCGCCGTCTGCGCTGCCCTCAGCCCCTTGACCGCCACTGCGCAAGGCGTGGCCTGGCCCACCAAGGCCGTGCGCGTCGTTGTGCCAGCCCCGGCCGGCAGCTCGCTGGACATCATTGCCCGGCTCTTGGCCGACAAGCTCAAAGACCGCTGGGGCCAGCCGGTGGTGGTGGAAAACAAAGCCGGTGCGGGCGGCATGCTGGGCGTGGACGTGGCGGCCAAGGCCACCGACGGGCACACCCTGGCGGTGGGCTTCAATGGCCCGGTGGCTTATGCGCCGTTTCTGTACAAAAAGGTGCCTTACGACCCGGTGAAGGACTTGGTGCCGGTGGTGATGACCACCTCGCAGCCGAATGTGCTGGCGGTGAGCACCGACAAGGTGCCAGCCCAAGATGTCAAAGCCTTCATCGCTTGGGCCAAGGCGCAGCCCCAGGGCTGGAGCTATTCGTCGCTGGGCGTGGGCAGCTCGGCCCACTTGACCATGGAGCTGTTCTTGGCCGAGGCCGGGCTCACGGCCACGCACATCCCCTTCAATGGCTCGCCGCCGTCGGCCATGGCTGTGGCCCAAGGTGAGACTCAAGCCACTTTCATGGTCGCGCCCGCCATGTTGGCCCATGTGCGCAACGGCAAGGTGCGGCTCTTGGCCGTCAGCAGCAGCCAGCACCCAGAGAGCCTGCGCGAGCTGCCCACCATGGCGGCCATGGGCTATCCCAAGGTGGAATCGCTGGCCTGGAACGGCCTGCTGATGCCCGCCGGCACACCCGACGCGGTGGTGCAAAAGGTCAATGCCGATGTGAATGCCGCACTGCAAGACCCCGCCGTGCGCGCCACCATGAATGCCCAAGGCCTGAGCCCGGTGGGCGGCAGCCCCGCCGACTTCAAACGAGTGATCGAGGCCGAGCGGGAGCGCTGGGCACCGGTGATCAAACGCCTGGGTTTGGCGCTCGATTGACGCCAAGCTTGAGGCAGCGCAAGCCTAGGTCTCGCGCCTGAGGGCGGAAGCGCAGACACTGGGGGCACTCCTGCACTGACGGCCCCACACCATGCGCTTCGCCCCTTTGCCCTCTCGCTTTTTGGCCCTTGCCGCGCTCTGCGGCAGTGCGCTCTCAGCCCAGGCCGCCGTGGGCGTGCAGTGGGTGTCCTACCCAGGCTCGGTGGGGGTGGCCGCCACTGCGCAGGGCGAGGCCTATACCGCCACTTGGGACTACGCGCCGGCCGGTGACATCGTGGTGACCAAGCGCAGCGCCAGCGGCCAGGTGCTGTGGGAAGCGCGATACGACAACACCGACAACACCCGCCATGAAGTGGCCACCAGTGTGGCGGCCGATGCACAGGGCCAGGTGTGGGTCAGCGGCACCATCCGCTCGGGCTATTCCTCACCCGTCAACGCCGCCAGTGTGCTGATGAAGTTCAGCCCCGACGGTCAATTGCTGTGGCGCCATGTGTTTGACAACAGCTTTGATGGCTCTTCCACCCGCCGCGTGTTGGTGGACGCCGCCGGGCACAGCTATGTGCTGGGCCTGGGCATGGGGCCGCTGGGCTTGGTCAGCCGCGTCAAGGCTTTTGATGCCGACGGCCAAGTGCGCTGGGACTACTTCGACACCGCCGGCATTGGCGCACCGCTGAACATGAAGTGGGGCCAAGACGGCAGCCTGCTGGTCAGCGGCCGCGGCATCACCGCCAGCCGCAACGGCTACCTCAAGCTCAGCACGGCCGGGCAGCTTGCCTGGGCCAGCGCCGGGCATGTCAGCCTCACCGCGGGTGATGTGGCAGCCACCACCACCGGCCAGGCCTATCTCATCAATGGCCAGCCCAGTGGCAGCGCGGGCAGCCAAGTGCGCAAGCTGGACGCTGCAGGCGCCACGCTCTGGACGGCCAGCCACCCCATGGCGGCGTTCCGCGTTGAGGCCGACCGCGCGGGCCAAGCGGTGATCAGCGGCTTTCCCAACAGCGGCACGGCGGGTGCGGCATTTGCCAAGTTCAATGCCCAAGGCCAGATGCTGTGGCAAAACCTGGACGCCGACGGCCCCGGCAACGCGCTGCTGATGCATGCGCAGATGCTGCTGGACGCCGACGACAACGCCTATCTGGCCGCCAGCACCTTGTTCCAAATGGCGCTGACCCAAGTGCGCGCCGACGGCAGCACCGGCTGGACGGTGACCGCCCCCGGCAGCAACTCCGCAGGCATGGCCTTCACCCCGGATGGCGGCGTGCTCTTGGCCGGTGGCCAAACCGCCAAGATCGGCGACCCCAGCACCGCCAACGCCAGCGTGACCTTGACAGCCACGCCCGAGCCAGTGCGCGTGGGCCAAACCCTGACCTACACAGTGACCGTGGCCAACGCAGGCCAGGCCAGCGCCAACAAGCTCAAGCTGAAACTGGCTCTGCCCGCCAAAGGCAGCTTGCTCAGCGCCGTGCCCAGCCAAGGCCAGTGCACCGCCACCAAACCGCTGAGCTGCACCCTGGGCAACTTGGCCGCTGGCGCCAGCGCCAGCGTGCAAGTCCAGGTACAGCCCACGGCCAAGGGCAGGTTCAGCAGCACCGCCACACTCAGCAGCAGCACGCCGGACCCTATCGCGGCCAACAACACGGCGACGCACAGCACCAGCGTCAAGCCCTGAGGTATCGCGCCACGACACGCTAGGGGGCTCTGCACGCTTCTGCGCAGTTTGCCCACAGGCCGCCCTCACCGAGCAGTTAGCATCCTTTGAAGAAGCGCTGGCACCCCGAGTTGGCTCGGGTCCAGACCGGCGCGCGCCATGCCCTTTCAGAGGCTTGGCGACTTGGAGGATGGTTCGATGAAATGGTTAGCCGCCGTAGGCGGATTGATAGTGGGCGCTTTTATCTCGCCCGTGGCGGCCTTCATCATGGCCGTGGCAGGGTGGTTTGTGGGTGGGGCGATGTCCAAGAGCGCCGCCCCCGCCAAGGACGAAACCCCCACCGTCGACCCTGAAGATGTGGCCGCACTGCGCCGCCAAGTGCAGAAGCTGGGCCAGCGCGTGAGCGAGCTGGAAAGCCAAGTCGCGCAACTCGCCAGAGGCATGGTGCCTGGCGCACCGCCCGCATCCGCGGCTGCGGCGACGGCTGCAACACCCACAGCGACGGAGAAGCCCGCTGCGCCAGCCACCCCCGTTCGCCCTGAGCCTGCCGAAGAGTCGCGCTTGACGCTCCCCAGCGAAGGCAAGCCAGCAACCGCACCGCTGGTGATCACCCCCGCGCCAGTGGCGCGTGTGCCGGTGGCTCCCGCTGCGGTCAGCAGCGCTGCGCCCGCATCCACCGCGCAGCCCATCGAGGCGGCCTCACTCAGCCCGACGCCCACCGCAGCCTCCAGCGCGGCAAGCGCCGCACCGGGGCCCCGCCCAGCCTTTACCCCCGCGCCACCCGCCGCACCTGAACCCAGCCTGATCGAGCGCCTGCCCGCGCCGATGCGCGAGTTCCTCTTGGGCGGCAACACGCTGGTCAAGGTCGGCGTGGTCCTGCTGTTCTTGGGGCTGGCCTTCTTGCTGCGTTATGCGGCCGAGCGAACCACCGTGCCAATCCCCCTGCGCTATGCCGGTGTTGCAGGCCTCGGTGCAGCATTGCTGGCCGTAGGCTGGTGGCTGCGCGAGCGGCGCCAAGCCTATGCATTGATCTTGCAAGGCGCGGGCATCGGGGTGTTCTATCTGACCACCCTGGCGGCGATGAAGCTGCACCCGCTGATCGAGCCCAGCGTGGGCTTTGCCTTCCTGCTGGCCGTCACCGTGCTGAGCGGCGTGCTGGCGGTGCTGCAGAACGCCCAGGCCTTGGCGGTGGTGGCCGCGCTTGAAGGCTTTGCCGCGCCCGTGCTGGTCTCAACCGGCTCCACCAGCCCGGTGGGCCTGTTCACCTACCTCACGGTGTTGAACCTCGGTATTGCGGGCATGGCCTGGTTCAAGGCCTGGCGGCCGCTGCACCTGATTGCCCTGGTGGGTACCTTGACGCTCTCCGGCGCTTGGGCGCAAGCACGCTACACGCCCGATCACTATGCCGTTACACAGGCCTTCTTGCTGCTGTTTGGTGTGCTGTTCTCGGGCATCGGCCTGATGTTTGCGCGCCGCTCCTTGCTGGACGGCGGAGTGGATGCCACAGCCTCACTGGGCCAACGGGCGGGCCAAGCCTTGCTGCGGGTCGGTCGGGTTGATTCGGCCCTGGTGTTTGGCGCGCCCGTCTCGGCCTTTGCGCTGCAATACCTGCTGGTGCGTGAGATGCCCTTAGGCCCGGCCTTGGCGGCTGTCGGCTTTGGGCTGTTTCACTTGCTGCTGGCCCGCCTGGCCCTGGCCCAGCGCCAGCCTGGCCTGATGCTGTTGGCCGAGGCCTATGTGATCGTGGCCGTGTTGTTTGGCACCTTGGCCATTCCGCTGGGGCTGGAAGGCCGCTGGACGGGCGCGGCTTGGGCCGTGGAGGCGGCAGGCATGTTCTGGCTGGGCCTGCGCCAGCAGCGGCCCTATGCCCGCGTGTTTGCGCTGGCCGTGCTGGGCGGTGCCACCTGGAAGCTGCTGGGCGAGATGTCGCTGAGCCTGAACCCGAACGCGCCTTGGTTGCAGGGCTCCACCCTCGGCCCGGTGCTGCTGGCCGCCAGTTGCGCCATGGTGCTGTGGCTGGCCCACCAACAGGGCGAGGCAGACGTTGAACCTGAGGGCTCACCCGGCGAGCCCCTGGCCACCTTGCCCGTGCTGGAAGCCACCGGCTTGGCCGCCCTGCCGTGGCTGGCGGTGGGCGCGCTCAACCTGCTGCCCTGGATCTGGTTGACCCCGATCTGGGCGCCTGCAGGCACGGCGGCCTTAGGTCTGGCGCTGTATATCGCTGCCCAGCGCTGGGCCTACGAACCGCTGCGCCCAGTGGTGCTGGCCTTGCAAGGCCTAGCCGTGCTGGGCCTGCTGGCCGCCGTGCAACCCGCAGCCACCGAAAGTGGTGCGGTGTTGGCCGACGGCTGGCAGGCGCTGGCCAGCGCGGTGTTCATTGCGCTGAGCCTGATCACCACCGCCTGGCTGGCAGCACGCCCCACTTGGCTAGACGCCAAGGCGCGCGGCCTGCCGCCCGACTGGAGCTTCACCCAGCAAGCCAGCATGGTGACGGGCGCGGCGCTGCTGCACTTGGCCGTGCTGTTTGTGGCCCCCTGGCCCACCGTGGCCTGGGCCTGGCCGCTGATGGCGCTGCTGACGCTTTGGGCGGGTGCCCGTGGCGTGCTGACGCCGCTGGTGGCCCTGAGCGGCGGGGTGCAGGTGGCTGCCGCAGGGGTGGGTTTGGCCTTGAGCCTCAACAAGGTGTCGGGCTGGGAGGCCTGGTACAGCGGGGCCGCTTTCATGAGCGTGCAGTTCTTCGCCACCTTGCTGCAAGCCGTGGTGGCCTTGGCCAGCCTGAGCCTGCTGCACAGCGTGGCCCAACAGCGCCAGCGCGAGCAAGCCAACGGCAGCAGCCGCATGCTGCTGCCCCTGGCCTGGTGCGAGAGCGGCCTGATGCGTTGGGCGCCACTGGTGGCCGGCCTGGTGTGGTGGCTGTGGGCGTGGGCGCCCGAAATCAGCAACGCCCTGCAGCGGGCCGGACAAGAGCATCTGCTGCTGGGCAGCTTGATCGGCCTGCTGTTGTTGAGTGCGCTGCTGATGCGGGCCATTGCCCAACGCCGTCAATGGCCTGAGATGGGCGCAGCCACGCTGGCCGTGCTGCCCTTGTTGGCTTTGCTCGCGAGCGCGGACTGTGCCCTTCAAGCGTGGCGGCGTGAGCCTTGGTTGCCCTCCGAGCACCTGGGCTGGTTGGCTTGGCCCTTGGCCCTGGGCTGGCACCTTTTCAGCCTGAAGCGCTGGTCGGCTGAGTGGCCCGGCCAGCGCCTGGCTACCGCCTGGCACCCACTGGGCCTGTGGCTCTTCACCGCCTTGGCCGCGCAAGAGCTGAGCAGCCACCTCAGCCGCTGGGCAGCGCCCGGCTCGGCCTGGGCCATGCTGGGTGGTGTGGCCGTGGTGGCCGCCGTGCTGTGGGCCTTGAGCCACCCGGCACTGGCCCGCCGCTGGCCGCTGGCGGCCCACCCGCGCGCTTATCTGCAAGTGGGCGCCACGCCCCTGGCGCTGTGGAGCTTGGCGTGGTTGTGGGCCTCTAACGTATGGAGCGCGGGCGACGCCGCCCCCCTGCCCGTCATCCCGCTGCTCAACCCGCTGGAGATGGGCCATGCCCTGGTGCTGATGGCCTTGCTGCTGTGGCAGCGCGCGCTGCCCGAAGACAGCCCGTTGCGCCTAGAGGGCCGCGCACAAGTGGCCGTGTGGGGCAGCACCGGCCTGGCCCTGCTGACGGGCGCCGTGCTGCGCGCCTGCCACCACCTGGCAGGCATTCCCTGGGAGATGAGTGCGCTGATGGGCTCGACGCTGGCGCAAGCTGCGCTGTCCATCACCTGGGCGCTCACCGGCGTGGTGGTGATGGTGCTGGGCAACCGGCGTGGCTCACGCGGGGCCTGGGTCGCCGGAGCCGCGCTGCTGGCGGTCGTGGTGGTCAAGCTTTTCTTTGTCGAGCTGGCTGACAGCGGCGGCCTCTACCGCATCGTCTCCTTCATGGGCGTGGGCGCGCTGCTCTTGCTGGTGGGCTACTTTGCGCCCGTGCCCAGCACTCAAAAAGAAGAACCGGAGGCCACATGACCGTCTATCGCCCAACCCTGCTGCTGGCGCTCATCAGCCCGGCCGTGCTGGCCGCACCGGGCAGCGCCGCCCTGCAACTCAGTGGCCCGGGGCCCTATTACCGCGTGGCTTTGCCTGCGGCCCTCTACCCCTTGGCGCAAGACGCTGAGCTGTCAGACCTGCGCGTGCGCAACGCCCAGGGTGCGCCCCTGCCCTGGGCCTGGGCAGACGCCTCCAGCGAGGCACCTCCCGCCATTCGCCGCCACACCGTCCCGCTGTTCCCGCTGGCCACGGCGGCCCAGCCCAGCCCAGCGGTGGACGCGGCCCTGCTGCTGCAAGTGCGCCCCGACGGCACGCTGGCCTGGCGCCAGCCCCCGGCCGCCAAACCGCAGGCCAGCGACTGGGTCATCGACACCCATGCCGCCAGCGGCAACCTGCTGAGCCTGGCACTCACACTCGCGCCGCAGGCCCAAGGCCTGTTCAGCTTCAGCCTGGAGTACAGCGACGACCTGCGCCACTGGCAGATGGCCCTGCCCCAAGCCACCGTGGCCCAACTCAAGCACCAGGGCCAAGCGCTGCAACAAAACGAGGTGGACCTGGGCGGCCTGCGCGCCCGCTACCTGCGCTTAAGGGTGCTGGGTGACGGGCCCGCACCCGCGCTGCAAAGCGCCGAGGTGCAGGCCTATGAGCGGGTGCTGCCCAGCCCGCCGCCGCTGCAGTGGCAGACGGCCACCCCCGCTGGCTGCGAGTCCAGTGCTTGCACCTGGCGTCTGCCCGCCCACTTGCCGCTGGACGCCGTGCGCTTGGGGCTGGCCCAGCCCAACACCGTCGCCACCGTGACCCTAATGGGCGAGACCGACGTCACCCTGACTCCCAGCCCCCAGCCGCGACGCCACCGCCTCTTCACCCGCCACCGCGACAGCGCACAGATTGCCCTGCCACTGGGCGGTGGCGTGCAGCGCCACGCCCTGCTCAGCACCACCGTCTATCGCCTCAGCCTACCCGGCCAGCCCGAGCGCAGCAGCCCCGACCTGCACCTGGACGGCAACCCCTACACCCGCCTGCGCTTGGAGGCCCGCCACAGCACCCAAGAGTGGGGCGCGACACCACCTCAACTCAGCATCGGCACCCGCAGCCGCGAGATCATCCTGCTGGCCCGCGACGCGAATAACGCCAATTTGAGTTGGGGCGACCCCAAGGCTACCGGCATCCCCATGCCGCTGGCCCAACTCATGCCGCTGGGCGCCGACCAAGCCGTGGGCAGTGGCAGCGTGAACATGCCCGCAGCGGCCCAAAGCCCAGGCCCAGCGCCAAAGCCTCAGCCAGTCGGGCAGAGCGAGACCGCTGCCAAAGTAGCCCCTGCAAGCCAGCACACGCCCTGGCTCTGGGCCGCGCTGGTGGGCGGCTTGCTGCTGTTGGCGGGAATGGCGTACAGCTTGCTGAAGGGGATGAAGGCAAGCCGTGATCTCTAGGGTCTGTTGACACATAAATCCGACCGGCGTGAGCCCTACAGGGCAGGGCGTCCAAGGGCGCTGGTGGGCGTGATATCGGTCGTAAATGTCCTAGCAACTGCCTGGCCTGAGGCGGCTTTGTCTTGTGGCCAACCCTAGGGCGAGCGAGGTCGTAAGGCTTGTAGGCGCTGCGCCAATGCGGCCGGCCCCATCGGCCCGATTTGGCGGTGGGTCAGCTCACCTTGTGCGTTGTAGAACAAGGTGGTGGGCAGGCCCCGAGAACCCACAGCGGGGCCGGTGCGGCTGGTGGCATCTAGCCAGACACCGCGTAGTGCAAGCTGCTGTTGGACGAGGTACCGGCGGGCTTGCGCCGGTGTTTCGCCTTGGTTGATGAACAAGAACTGCACATCCGCTTGGCGCTGCTGTGCTGCGGCCAAGTAAGGCATTTGCCGGTGGCAAACCCCGCACCAGCTTGCCCACAGGACGATCACGGTAGGTTGCCCCTGGGCCAACTGAGCCAAGGTGGCATGGCGCGGCGCTGCATCCTCAAGAGTCGGCAAGCTTTGCAATGGCACATCGGGCACATCGACTTGCCGATGCAGCCCCAAGCCCAGGCTGCCCGCCGCCCACACCATGGCGGCGACCAGAGCACCCACACCCAGGGCTTGGCGCTGCGCGGGGGCACGCACTGCACGCCATGCAAGAAACAGCGCTGCCGCCAGCACACCGGGCAGCATCAGCCAGCCACCATCGCGGATGTCCAAGACCCGCCAAGGCTCGCCGCTGTAGCTGGCGCCAGACTGCAGCACAAAAGCCAGGCGCGCGACCAGCAAGCCGATCAGGCTGGCATGAAAGAGGTGGTCCTTGACGGTGCGCGCCATGACGGCATCTGCACGCACCAGCCTGGCAGCGCACTGCAGGCCCAGCCAGACACTCAAGAGCAGCAACAGGGGCGCCGTGGGCATGGCCAAGGGGCCAAGGTTGAGTGTGAGCATGGGCTGAGGTTAGCAGGCTGGGGCTGGCGCAGCGCCCATCGAACCAAGAAGTGGGGTGACAGGAACGGTGGTGGGCTCATCAAGCTTCAGGATGCGCCAACCGAAGCCACACCCAACTCTGACTGGGCGCCATTCGGCCTCATTCGGCACAGCAGCCATCAAGCATCCGGAGCCCCTCTTGTGCATGGCTTGCTGGGCTCTCGACCCCTGGAGTTGACCATGCCCCATTCCCTACACCCCCTGAAGACCACCGCACTGTGGCTCAGCCCGGCCCTGCTGTTGGCCCTGACCGCTTGCGGTGGCGGCTCTGATGCGCCAGCGACACCCACACCGCCCGTTAGCGTGGACAAGCTGCGCCTGAGCGGCACTGTGGCACGCGCTGAGCCTTTGAACGATGCCGACGTACAGGCCCGCTGTGCGGTGGGCCAAGGCAGCGCGCGCTCGGTCGGCTCGGGCAATTATGAAATCGTGATTGAGTCGGGCCGTCTGCCCTGCGTCATCAGGGCTGCGCAAGCGGGCTCAGCGCCGGTGACGCTGCACTCCGTCGCAGCCGACACCGGCAACATGACGGCCGCTGTCGCCAATGTCAGCACGGTCAGCGAGCTCATCGTTGCCAGCCTGACGGCGGCCGAGCCTGCAGCTCTGTTCACCCAAGCGAGTGCCACGCCAGCCAGCCTGGGCACGGCGGTGACGACCGACAAGCTCAGCACCGCCACCGATGCGGTGACCACCACGCTCAAAGACGGCGGCGTGGACTTGAGCCAAGCCGGCAACCCCCTGACGGCGTCTTTGGTGGCCGGTGCCAGCGGCAACGACTTGGGCAAGGGCCTGGTGAGTTTGGACAAAGCCCTGAGCACCAGCGGCACCAGCCTGACCAGCATGTCCAACACCGTGGCCGCCAACTCCACCACCGCCACCCCAACCAGCACCGTGGTGGCCGCCAGCTCCACGCTGCCTGCGGCAGCGCAACTGCAGGCGCATGCCGCAAACTGCAAGGCTTTGCGCAGCGGCAACTTCCGCTTGGTGGGCCAGCCCGGCGAGCCCAATGGGGTACGCGTGCGCATTGACGCCAGCACCTTGGTGGGCACTGATTTGAGCGACAACAGCGAGTTGGTGAAGCTGGTGGCGGACGGCCCTTGCAAGTACACGCAGGCGGATGGCACACAGACTGTCTTCACCACCTCCGGCGTGGGCGTGCTGCGCTTGGGTGGCGGCACTGAGCCTTATGTGATGGCCTTGCTCTTGCCCGAGCAGGCTCTGGCCCTGAGCGACTTTGCAGGCTCCTGGAAGGGCCTGGGCTTTGAAACCGAGGAAGGCGCCTTCGTCACCGCCATGCTGCGCTACGAGTTCAACGCGGCCGGCCAAGCGGTGGAGATCATGTATGCCACTCGTCCTGACCTCACAGCGTTCTTGAGCGGGAAGTTGGGGGACGCCGGGTTCCCCCCCATCAACCTGAGCCCTCAGGCGGAAGGCGGCTTCTTGCTGAGCAATAGCCGAGACAACTGGACACAGCGCATCTTCGCCTATCGCAATGGCAGGGGGCAGTTGATGTGGACCACCCTCAACTACGACCACACGCTGGGGATGGTGTTCGGGCAGAACGCGACCGTCATTCAACCAAGCGTGAACTCGACCAGCAACGCTTGGAACCTGACCATGAACCTGCAACGTCTGGCCCCCGGTGCGATCAGTGAATCCAGCAACACCGTGCTGTCGGTTGATGGCATCGTCTCTTACCTGCGGCGCGCCATCATCAACCTCACCACTGGCGTGACACGGGAAGAGACCATTCGCATCAACGCCCCCCAGACAGACTTCACGGAACGCGTGGCACAGACCAGCACCGACAGCGCGGGCAACCCCACCACCACCTCCCGTTGGGTCGGTTCGGCGGTGTTGGGTCATGGCTTCTCGTCGGTGGTCTTCCCAGAAAACAGCCGCCTGCTCTCGGTGGGCAAGCAGACCGAGTAAGCGCCTTCGCCACTCAGCCGCCCGCCCGCGCGGGTGGCCGCACTACCCCGGCCGCAAGCCAGCGTCCGGGGTTTTTTCTTGGGTGCGGCCGCTCAGGCAAAGCGCAGGCCTTTACGCTGCCAAGCGCACGGGCTCCTTGGCGGGCAGGCCGATGACGGCGTCACTCAGGTGCCAGTGCCGCTGGGCGGCCTCCAACACCAGGGTTTCACCCTCTGCTAAATGCTGGTCAGCGCGGGCAGCTGCCATGGCCAGTGCCAGCACTTTGGCTTGCAGCGTGGGGTCTTGCACTTCGGCCATGATGGCGGCCAAGGCCGCGCCATCGACCTGCGCAATGAGCGAGCGATCGCTGTGCGCGCCCATCAGCAGGTCTTCGCACAAGGTCTGTACAGCCTGCGGCAAGCCCCCCGATGGCAGGCCCAGCTCGCGAGCCGTGTCAAGTTGATTCAAGGCCTCAAATTCCGAGCGGCAGACATGGCCGTCGGCAATCAGAACAAGGGCCACGATGCGAGCGGCGGCTTCGGGGCTGTTGCGAGGGTAGGTGCGCATGGCGGTCGTCTTTCTGTGAGGAGAGCTGTTCGGAGTAGATGGCGTTCGCACTCAAGGGCTGCGGCGCGGCGCATGCCGCTGGGTCATTCGCGGGTCAACGTTGATGCGGACAGGGATGGGGGTCTCCGTACCATGCCTTGGTTGCAACCCCATGCGCAGGTTCTGAACCAACGCCCTCACGGCCAGGCGCAGACGCTGCCATTGGCGCATAAGCCATGGGCTGTTGGGTCGGTCGCTGGGTCTCAAGATCACTTTCATCGGGAGGGCCTCCTTGGCTTGATGAGAGTCCTCAGTGTGGGGGTATAAAGCATCATTAAAAATCAGAATAAAAATGATCATTAGATCGGTTTTTACGAATTGAAATAGCACCCCTTCCTCCTCATCTGGACACCCGTGGCATGCCTCCGATGTCGAGGCATTTCACTGAACTCAAGCTTTAGATCTTGAGCTTTCTAATGGTCGTCCGGATGGAGGCGTGACATGGACATGATGGGCGTCGTTTGGTTGGGTATGCCAGTCTGGATCTGGCTGGCCTTCTTGCTTGCGGTGCTGGCGATCCTCGCGTTTGACCTGGGTGTCATGCATCGTGACGCCCATGAGATCGGCGTCGCAGAGAGCCTGAAGATGTCCGCGCTCTACATCGGCCTGGGGCTGGCCTGGGCCGCCGTGGTCTATGGCATCTACGGCCACTATCCAAACGCGGGCGCCATGGACCCGAAGATGGCAGCAGCCGCCACCTCGGACGAGCGGGCCTGGACAGCCGTAACGCTCTATATGACGGGCTATCTCGTGGAGAAGACGCTGGCCATGGACAACGTCTTCATCATCTCCTTAATCTTCAGCTACTTTGCGGTGCCCCGCGAGTATCAGCATCGGGTCTTGTTCTGGGGCATCCTGGGCGTGATCGTCTTGCGCGCCATCATGATCGGCTTGGGCGCCGCACTGGTGATGGAGTTCGTTTGGATCATGTATGTCTTCGGTGTGATCCTGCTGCTCACCGGCGTGAAGATGCTCTTGATGGTGGACCACAAGCCAGACATCGGCAACAACCCGGTGTTGCGTCTGATGCGCAAGCACTTGCGCGTGACAGACGACTTGCACGGGCAAGCGTTCACGGTGCGCTTGGCCCACCCTCAAACCGGCAAGATGGAGTTGTATGCCACGCCCTTGCTGCTGTGCCTGATCTTGGTGGAGATCGCCGACCTGGTGTTTGCGATCGACTCCGTACCCGCGATCTTTGCGATCACGCCTGACCCGTTCATCGTCTACACCAGCAACATCTTCGCGATCTTGGGCTTGCGTGCGCTGTACTTTGCGCTGGCCGCGGTGGTGCACCGCTTCCACTACCTGAAGTACGCGCTGGCCATGGTCTTGATCTTCATCGGCGCCAAAATCTTCTTGGGGGATTGGCTGTTCGATGGCAAGGTGCCGGCCTCGATCAGCCTGGGCGTGACCGGCGGCTTGCTGGCTGGGGGCGTGCTGTTCTCGCTATGGAAGACGCGCCGGGCCACGGGCGCATGATCAGGGCATGATGGGGTCTGCGCGTTCTATGCTTCTCTCTGGGGCTCGGTCTCATCGTGAGGCCCGAGCCCCGGGCTTGTCTTGAAATCCGTCATGTCAGATCTCCATCGCAGCCTCTCTCTTGAACAGGTGTTCAATGCCATCCCCGGTCAGTGGGAGAAGGTGATCGTCAGCCTGCTGCTGGTCTGCTTGGCCTTGTTGGCCTCGCACCTCTGGGCGCGCTATTTGGCGCGGGGTGAGATGTCGCCCCAGAAGCGCCGTCTGCACTTGGTGTGGGCCCGCAACATCATCTGGTTTGCCGTCTTGCTGGTGATTGCGGCGGTATGGGCGTCCACCATTGCTGGCTTTGCGCTGTCACTGGCCGCCGTGGCCGGCGCCTTGCTGATCGTCAGCAAAGAGTTGGTGATGTGCGTGCACGGCTATCTTTATGCCACGGTGGTGAGCCCCTACAAAGTGGGCGACGCGATTGAGTTTGGCGAGCTGCGGGGGCGGGTGATCGACATCGACATGTTCGCCACCTCCTTGGCCGAGTTGGACGAGTCGGGCCAGCAAACCGGCAAGGTGGCCGAGTTCCCCAACGGCCTCTTGCTCACCACCCCGGTGAAGAACGTGACGCCCAACGGGGCCTTTGCGCTGCACCACATTCGCATCCCAGTCCCCGAGGCACGGGTGGGCCACTTGGATCTGATCGAAGCCGCCGCGCTGCAGGCCGCCGAACGCAGCACCGCCGCTTGGCGCGATGAAGCGATGGCGCACTTTCGCAAAGTGTCGGAGGAGAGCTTCATCGCCCTGCCCTCGGGCAGAACCAAGGTGGCCTGGGACTTTTCAGAGCCCGGGCATTTGGTGCTGGTGGTTCGGGTCGCTTGCCCCAGCTTAGAGCGACATGCGGTGGAGCAAGCCGTGTTCAAGGACACTTGGCGGGCCTTGGTCGATCAGGCGCCGCTGGTCGGTCATGCCGATGTGGCGGGGCCGAGTGGTCGCCCCTCCAGCGCTTGAACCCTGCGCGGGGCCTTGCGGCGGCGCGCGTCAACTGCGCCGCAACAGGTCACCAAACACGGTGTACTCGCCGTCCTTGCGGTCGGCTCCTGGCGCGTCGTAGAGCACCAGCCAACTGGGCTGGCCGCCCGCCAGCGCGGCGGGCAGCTCGCACATGGCCTCAGCACGGTTGCAGCCCCGGCCGTGCGGCAGGGTCACGGCCTCGGTCAAGGCGGCCTCAAAGCGCACGGGCTCGCCATTGGCGGCCAACAGGGGCTTGGCGCCCGGCCATTTGAAGAGGCGGATTTCGCCGTTCAAGACCATGGTGGGGCCGGCCAGGATGTAGAGGTCGTCGCCCGAGAAGTGCAGGTCTCGCACACCCAGCCCATCGAGCTGCAAGAAGTGCTTGCGGATGAGTGTGCCGTTGTCGTCCAACGGTTTGAGCCGGAGTTGGTCGCCCCGGGCTTCAATGGCAATCTCTAGCAGCGCGGACCAACCGCGCAGCACCGGGCCACGCAGGCCCAGCAGCAGGCGCTCGCCATTCACGGCCAAGCCCTCGATGTCAAAGCCGTTGTCCTTGCCGGGAATGGCCATGTAGGGGCCGAAGTGGGGGTCATCGGCCAGTGCGCGGGTCAGCTGGTTGGCGTTGGCATCGCCCTTGAGGCGCTGGGCACGGCGGCCGTCTTGCGCTTGCTTCACTAAGCAGGGGGCACCGCTGGCGTCCAGCTCAATAGGCAAGCGAGCCAACAGGCGGCGGTTGCCATCCAAAGACAGCTTGGCCAAGCGCTTGGCGTTGTCGGCGTTGGGCCGGTCGGGCTTGGCGTTCTTGCGCTTCAAGCCATGCGAGCCCACCACCCACAGGTAGCCCTCGGCCAAGGCCATGCCTTCGAGGTCAGCCTCTTCGTCGGGCTCGCCCGGCAGATCCAGCAAATCAGCCAAGGGAAAGTCGTGCACTTCGCCAAAACGCAGGGTTTCGCTCCCCACAGGCTCCAGGCGACGCAGGCGATCTAGGCCGCAGGCTTCGTCACCGGCCACCCACAGCCACTCACCACTGAAGGCAGCACCCGACAAATTGGCATGCACCAAAGCGCCGGGGGCGAACTCTAGCCTCACGGCGTTGGGATTTCGGGTCTTGGGCATGGGGGGTTCTCCTCGGGCAGGGGTATTGAAAGTATGAGCAGGGCGCTCGACGCTAAGCCCTGGCGAAGCGCAAGAGTGTGAGGCCTTGAGGTCAGCTTGTGTTCAGTTTTTTACGATGTTTAGATCATCGAATATCTGCTTTAAATGGAGCTATTGGAAACCGACATTGCATCTGTCATGCAACCGCTGGAGATCTGTGATGCAAGTGCTGTTCAAGCCCCGCCATCCGCACGCGATTGAGCTGCGCGATCTGACCGAACATCGCGTTCGCTTTGCGTTGCGGCGCGTTCGCTGGCGAGTACCTCGTGCGGAGGTACAGATGTCGGACGTGAATGGGCCACGCGGCGGCGTTGACAAGCGCTGCCTGGTCGAACTGAGAACAGACGGCTCAGGCACCGTGGTGGTGACTGCCGTGGCGCGAGATTGGCGCACCGCTCTGGACAACGCGCTCGCACGCGCCACACGGTTCTTGATGCGGCTTTGGCAGCGTGAGGGAGACAGCCGCAGGCTACAGCAGCGTCTGGTCGGCCATGAGGACTCACCGGCCTCCCGCAACTCGACCTCAACAAGCTCCATCGTTTGAACGGAATACACCATGAAATGTCCTCACTGTCCCGATGCTACGTTGGTGATGAGCGACCGCCAAGGCGTCGAGATTGACTACTGCCCCCAGTGCCGAGGCGTGTGGCTCGATCGAGGTGAGCTCGACAAACTCATAGAGCGCTCCTCCACGATGCCACCGCCACAAGCCAGCCCAGCACCTGGCCGCTCGCAAGCTCAGTTTGTCGACTCTGATTACGACCACGCCCGAGGCCACCATGGCAAGCACAAGAAGTCTTGGCTGAGCAATATCTTTGATTAGGGTGCGTCCTACGGGTCACTCCACAAGGGTGGCAGCTTTTCACGCCATGTAGCGCATCAGGTTCACCCGGGCCTGAGCCTCTAGGCGTGCGCGCACGACAGCCGTCTGGTAGAGCGGCATACGCTGGGCAAAGCCGCGCATCACCTCGCGCCGTTTGCGGCGATACAGAAAGCCAGGCACCCAGGCGTACTCGTCGCGCACCTGCTGTTCGTACTCGGCAAAGCGGGCGGCGTCTGCGCCGAGGATAGCGAGGTCGATGTCCACCAACAGCGCCTGGTCCGCCGTAGCGGTGGGCGCTGCATGGCAGGTGGCCATCACCAAGGCGTGCACGCGCTGGGCCACGGCGGCCTCTGCGCCCGCCGCCAGCAAGGCTTGGCGCGCCCAGTCGGCGCTGCGGGCTTCGTTGTCGCTGGCTTTGACCTCATACACCGCATCATGGAACCACAGTGCCAGGCCGACTTCACCGGGGTGCTGTGCATGGGGCCGCAAGGCCTCCCACAAAGCCAAGCATTCACTGAGATGCTGCTGCGTGTGATAGCGGCGCTGCGGCTGGGCATAGGCGTCCCAAAGGGTGTCGCGCAGCTCATGCCCTTGGCCGGGCAGACCCACATCGGCCCAGGCGAGCGCCCAGTGCTGAGCGGCGACAGGAGCTTGGGACTCAGCCATCGGTCAGTCGGCCTTGCGCGCGTGCAGCACGGCTTGCGCCACCACGCCCACCACCACACCCCAGAAGGCCGAGCCCACGCCCGCTACGGTGATGCCGGAGAGGGTGACGAGAAAAGCCAGCAGCGCGGCGTCGCGGTGGCTGTCGTCCTTCATGGCCGAGGCCAAGCCGGCCGCGATGGTGCCTAGCAACGCGAGGCCTGCCACGGCCAGCACCAAGGCTTTGGGGAAGGCGGCCAAGAGGCTGACGATGGTGCCACCGGCCAGGCCGAGGACGATGTAGAGCACGCCTGCGGCTGCCGCGGCGGTGTAGCGGCGATCAGGGTCCGGATGGGCCTCTCGGCCCATGCAGATGGCCGCGGTGATGGCGGCCAGGTTGAGCGCATAGCCGCCAAAGGGCGCCAGCAGCAAGCTGGCCAGGCCCGTGGTGCCGACCACAGGTGACACGGGTGTGCTGTAGCCCGAGGCGCGCTGGGCCGCGACACCGGGCAGGTTCTGCGAGGCCATGGTCACCACGAACAAGGGCAAGGCCACGCTGACCATGGCGCCCAGGCTCCATTGCGGGTTGACCCACACTGGCGTGGCCCAGACCCAGCTCACGCTGCCCAGGTGGAGTTGCCCCAGTGCTGCGGCCACCGCCATGCCCACGGCCAACACGCCGGGCACGGCCCAGCGTGGCCACAGGCGCCGCCCCAGCAAAAAAGCGGCCGTCATGCTGAGCACCAGCACCGGCGCGGTGCTGACGGCCCCCACCGCATCCAGCGCAAAGCGAGCCAGCACCCCCGCCAACAAGGCGTTGGCCAGGGCGACCGGAATGCGCGACATCAGCCGCTCAAAAACACCGCTATAGCCCACCACCATGATGAGCAGCGCACAGACGATGAAGGCGCCGGTGGCCTCAGGCAGGGTGACGCCTTGGCTCACGGCCAGCACGGCTGCCCCCGGCGTGGACCAGGCCGTGAGCACGGGCTGGCGGTACCAGAGGCTCAGCCCCAAGCTGGTGAAGCCCATGCCCAGGCCCAAGGCCCACATCCAAGACGCTGTTTGCGCCGCGTTGGCCCCCAGCGCCTGAGCGGCTGCAAAGACGATAGCGGCTGAACTGGTGAAGCCCACCAGCACCGCCACAAAGCCGGCCACAGCGGCCGAGACGGACACGTCACGCCACAGACGCCCCATGGGCCATCCTCATCGTTGCGCCCACATCCCCACCTGCTCTGTGCCTCTGTGTCTCTGTGGCGGTATTCAGGTCCGGCTCAAATCTCAACCTTGGCCCCCAACTCCACGATGCGGTTGGAGGGCAAGTTCAAGAAGTCAGCCATGTCTGCAGCATTGCGGTGCATGCTGGCAAAGAGCTTTTCGCGCCACAGTGGCATGCCTTCGCCAAAGGTGGGGATCACGGTGTCTCGGCTGAGGAAGTAGCTGGTGTCCATGTCGTCCAGCGGCACACCGCGGCCCTTGAGCAACTGCAAGGCTTCGGGCACATCGGGGTCGTTCTTGAAGCCGAAGTTCAACGTGACCTGCCAGCAATCGTGGCCCAAAGAAGCGAGGCTGACACGCTCATCAAAGCCAATCCACGGCACTTCGTGGTGCTTGACGGTGACAAACAGGTTGTACTCGTGCAGCACCTTGTTGTGCTTGAGGTTGTGCATCAAAGCGTTGGGGGTCAGGCCTTCTTCGGCAACCAAAAAGACAGCCGTACCCGACACCCGCACCGGCGGGCTGATGAAGATGGCTTCGAGAAAGCCTTTGAGCTCAATGGCCTCGTCGCGCACGCGGTCGCGCATCAAGCGGCGGCCTTGCTTCCAGGTCAGCATCAGCAGGAACATGCCAATGCCCAGCACCAGCGGGAACCAGCCGCCCTTGAACAGCTTGAGCATGTTCGAGAGGAAGAAGGTGACATCAATGATCAAGAAAAATCCGGTGACGGCCAAGCACAGCCCCAAGGGATAGCGCCAGCCGTAGCGGATGACGAAGAAGGTCATCACGGTGGTGATGGTCATGTCCAGCGTCACGGCAATGCCGTAGGCCGAAGCCAGGTTGGAGGAGCTTTTGAACAGCGCCACGGCCAGCACAATGAAGACATACAGGCCCCAGTTGACGAAGGGCACATAGATCTGGCCGGTGTCTTTGACCGAGGTGTGGCGCACCGTCATGCGCGGCAAGATGCCCAACTGAATGGCCTGTTTGGTGACGGAGAAGGCGGCTGAGATCAGCGCCTGAGAGGCAATCACCGTGGCCGCCGTGGCCAAGAACACCAAGGGCAGTTGGGACCAGTCGGGGGCCATCAAGAAGAAGGGGTTTGCAACCGCCTCGGGATGCTTGAGCAGCATCGCGCCCTGGCCAAAATAGTTGATCACCAAGGCCGGCATGACCAGGCCGTACCAAGCGATGCGGATGGGCCGCTTGCCAAAGTGGCCCATGTCGGCATAAAGCGCCTCGCCCCCGGTGACACACAAGACCACTGCGCCCAGCGCGATGAAGGCCACCAAGGGTTGCTGCGCAAAAAAGCCTGCGGCATACGCCGGGTTGAGCGCCACCAGCACGGCCGGGTTGGCCAACACATGCGGAATGCCCAGGGCGATCAGCACAATGAACCACACCAGGGTGATGGGGCCGAAGAATTTGCCAATGCCGCCCGTGCCAAAGCGCTGCACGGCAAACAAGCCCGTCAGCACCAGCAAAGTGATGGGCAGCACAAAGGCATGCAGGGCGGGCTCGGCCACTTCTAAGCCCTCGACCGCTGAGAGGACGGAGATGGCCGGGGTGATGACGCCGTCGCCATAGAAGATGGCGGTGCCAAACAGGCCCACCACCATCAGCGTGCGGCGCAGTTGCGGCCGCTCTTTGACGGCCGTGGTGGCCAGGGCCAGCATGGCGATCAGGCCGCCTTCGCCGTTGTTGTCGGCCCGCAAAATGAGCAGCACGTACTTCAAGGAGACGATGATGGTCATCGTCCAGAAGATCAGGCTGAGCACCCCCAACACATTGTCGGCCGTGGCCGGCACATGGCCTGCATGGAAGACCTCCTTGAGGGCATACAGGGGGCTGGTACCGATGTCGCCATAGACGACACCCAGGGCAGCCAAGGTCAGGGTGGCCAACGCGCCCCCGGTGGGTGCGGCTTTTTCGGAAGGTTTCAAGGGACTGCTTCGACAATGCGAAGCCGGTATTGTGCGCCGCATCAAAATCTTGTCCACCCCCAGGGACTGCGCTTATGGCTGAGAATCGGGCTCTTTCCTGAGCACTGTGAACCCGAATGCCGGACAACGTTGCGCCATTGCCACCCTCCCCGCCCACCCAACCGCCGCTGGCTGCTCAGATGGCTTTGGAGCGCATTCAAGGCGTCACCTTGATAGGCTGGGCCTATGACCCTCAGGAACCCGGAAGGGAACGCCTAGAGGTGCGATGCGGTGCCACCGTCTTGGTGGCGAGAGTCCGGCGGACTTCGCGCATGGATGTCCGTGATGCCTTGGGCATTGCCACAGAGCACACGGGCTTTGAAGTGGACTTGCCCGTTGAGGTTTGGCCAGCCTTGGCCACAGGTCGCCGACTCCAAGTGCTGGTGAACAAGGCGGCGCTGCCGCATTCAACCTTGTATCCGACGGCCGCGGGCGTGCGGACATGGCTGAGCAGTTTGGAGGAGCAGCCAGGCTCCATTCGCGTCACCAATCAAATAGCGCTCGCACGCGCGCATCTGGCTGCGATCAGAGTTCATGAGGACAATCTGGCCTCGGTAGAGCAGGCCCGCAAGAACTTAGAGCAACAGGCTGAAAGAACCACTGTTCCGGCCTATGTGGAACGCTGGCAAGGCCTGTGCTTGATCGGTTGGGTGTCTGACAAACAAGGACAGCGTTGCACGCTACGCTTGCGCATCGGCGATCATGCCATCGCCCCTCCTGTGAAGCGCCACTCGCGACTCGATGTCGCTCAGGCGCTTGGGAGCGAAGAGGAGATGTTGGGTTTTGAGATTGAGGTTCCGGGCACCATTTGGACGGACCATCCGCTCAAGGAGCGACTCGACATTGAGGTCTTGGCTGACGATGTGGTTTGTGGCCCATCGCTAGCCCTGGAGCGTAGCCAGCTTGCCAGTAAGCTGGCTGAAGCTTTAGCGCTTCAGGAAGCCGCTCCCCGCGACTACCAAACGCTGTTGGCCATGGAGCATTTGGTGCGCGCCGACGCCATCGACACGCTCGACGACGGCCAACGTGAAGCCCTTCAAGCGGCCGCTGAGGCCGCAGGCTTCGCCCTGTGGCTTCGCCAGCGTGGCGTCATGGCGACCGTGCAGGCCAGTTCAGAGCGACAACCCGTCAGCATGGGCCCCCGAGGGCGCCTGGGGAAATGGTTGAGCCGCCCCGAACGCGCGGAGCGCTTGCTGAATTTCTTGCTCACCCTCAAGGGCAAACCTGGCTTGAACCGCGCGGCCGAGAACTTAGAGGTCAAGTTGACTCAAGCCTTGGGTCTGTTTGATCGCGCACTCTATGACGAGCAAATGCCGCCTCAGAACCGCCTGGGTACCAGCGCGCTTCGCCATTACGTTCGCCATGGGGATGGGCTGTCTCTTTCGCCCAATGCCCTGTTTGACGCGCGCTACTACACCGGCCAGTTGCCAGGCCGGCTTCACCCGGGCGTGAATCGCTTGTTGCATTACGGCCTTGTCGGCCGATTTCGGGGCTTGAACCCCTGCGCGTGGTTCCAGCCTCACCACTACATGTTGCGGAATCCAGATGTGGCAGAAACCCATCTCGAGCCTTGGGTTCACTACATGAATTGGGGTTGGCGCGAGGGACGCACACCGCACCCGGAAGTTTCAGGGGGCTTTGTCGCCTGCCCCCCTTTGCTGCAACGTTTGAGCCAGGCTCAGCAGGCTCGGCACCCCGACCCGCGGGTAGACGACCTGCTGCGCCGCCTGCCCGCCTCCGCCGGCGTCGAGGGCTTGCGTCTGCCCTGGATGCCCGTGCTCACCTTGGGTGGGCGCAACTACCTGGATGTGGAGCCGTGGCGCACGCTGAAGCCCCCCGTCTCGGGCCGGGGCGCCGTGAATGTCATCGTGCCGGTTTATGCCGGCGTGCAAGAAACACTGCGCTGCTTGTGGAGCGTGCTGGCCTCGCCGGTGGACACGCCGTTTGAGCTGCTCGTCATTGACGATTGCAGCCCTGACCCTGCGCTCAGCGCCATGCTGCGCGAACTGGCGGCGCTGAAGCTGATCCGCCTGGTGCGCAACCCAAGGAACCAAGGCTTTGTGGCCACGGTCAACCTGGGCATGTCGCTGCAGTGGGAATCCGACGTGGTGCTGCTGAACGCCGACACCCAGGTCTTCCCTGGCTGGCTGGACCGGCTGGTGGCCCATGCAGCAGCCCACCCTGAAGCGGCGTCCATCACGCCGCTGTCGAACAACGCCACCATTTGCAGCTACCCGCGCATGCCCCAGGGCCAAGAGGCCCCTTCGGACGCCGCCGACCTGGACCGCCTGGCTGCCCTGTCCAACCGCGGCCAAGCGGTGACTGCACCCACGGGTGTGGGCTTTTGCATGTGGATGCGCCGCAGCTGCATGGACGCCATCGGCCTGTTCGACACCGGTCGCTTTGGCCGTGGCTATGGCGAAGAGAACGACTGGTGCCAGCGCGCCCAAGCGGCAGGCTGGACACACCTGATCGCCACCGATGTCTATGTGGTGCACCAAGGGGCCGTGTCGTTCTCATCTGAGACGGCAGTGCGGGTGCGTGCCGCCATGGCCGTGCTGGCGGAGCGTTACCCCGACTATGGCCGCCAAGTCGACGACTGGATCGCCAGCGACCCATTGCGTGAAGGCCGCGCCCGCCTGGATGTGGCACGCCTGCGCGAGGTGGTGGGCCACAAAGTCGTGCTGATGATCAGCCACGGCCGCGGCGGCGGCACCGCACGGCACGAGCGCGAAGAGGCGCAGCGCCTGCGCATCCGCCACGGCTTGGGCACGCTGTGGCTGCGCCCGTCTCGCCGCCCGGGCCGCCTGGCCCTGACGCTGCCCGGCCAGAGCCCACTGCCCAACCTGGAGGCCCTCTCACCCGAACTGGACGGCGAGTTGGAGCGCTTGCTGGCCGCGTTTGAGCTGGCCGAGGTGCAACTGCATCATCTGGTGGACCTGCCCACCACGCTGCGCGACAGCTTGGGCGCGTGGTGCCAGAAGCTCAAGGTGCCGCTCGTGATGATGGTGCACGACTACCACCTCATTTGCCCGCGCATCACCTTGAGCGAGGCCACCGGCCTCTATTGCGGGGAGCCCGACGCCACGGGCTGTGCACGCTGCCTGCACCGCGACGGCTTGGACAAAACCGTGGGCGCCATTGGCGACTGGCGCGCGGCCAGCCTAGCCCTGATGCAGCAAGCCAAGCAGGTACGCGTGCCCGACATCGACGTGGCCCAGCGCTTGGCCCGGCATTACCCCACGCTGAAGATGATGCTCAAGCCGCACGAGACGCCACCGGCCGCACCGGCCGATACGTCCAACCCACCTGCGGTGCAGCACGTGTTGGTGATTGGCGGCCTGAACGAAGCCAAGGGCTTTGAAGTGCTGCGCCAAGCCGCCGCCAGCCCCGAGGCCCGCGCAGCGGGCCTGCGCTTCACGCTGCTGGGGCACTCCATGGACGACGCCTCACTGCGCCAAGCCGGTGTCACGGTATTGGGCCGCTATGAAGAAGCCACCCTGAACCAACGCATTGAAGACCAAAACCCCGACCTGATCTGGCTGCCCTCCATCTGGCCCGAGACCTACAGCTATGTGCTGACGGCAGCCATAGAGTCCGGCCGCCGCGTGGCCGCCTTCAAGATCGGCGCCCCCGCCCGCCGCCTGCGCGAATGGGACCCCAGCGGCCGCTGGTTCACCCTGCTGCCGCTGGAGCTGGCCCGCAACCCAGCGGGCGTAGTGAAGGGGTTGCAGGCGGTGCCGCCGCCGGTAGTGGCGGCTGCGGCTGCGGGGCCTTCGGCGGGTGGTGCGGCGGGATAGCGCTGTTGAGGCGGGTTCGGTCGGCCTGCTTTTGGTGGGGTGACTTTGCAGTGCTTGTGCGTGCGGTTTTGGGTGCGGTTGTGCGTTTGGCTTTGCGTGCTTAGGCCTGGTGCGTGCGCTGCCACAGGCCGCGGCCCGGGGCTCATGCATCGGCGGTCGGCTAAAGCCGACTTCCTGCGGTGCTCGGTCAAGGACGTGCGCCGTCAAACTCCCGCCGCTCCCGGGTTTTGCCCGGTCGCTGTGGTCAAACAGTGACGGCGAGTATGTTCTTGAAGCGCGTGAGTACACGCGCCACGCCCTTGCCCTGCGCGCCTTGGCGCCTCAGAAATCGCCCCGGGCCACGGCCTGCGTCAGCGCAGGTCCATCGCCATTGGCCTGCGGTGGGAGGCGCTGTTGGGGCTGCTGTCTCGGCTGCCAAAGAGACCGCGCTTGGTGAGGTTCAGTCGTACAAACGAGGCTTGCTTGCGGCCGAAGCTCGCAGACAAAATGCCCTCAAGGTAGAGTGCCGCCTTTGACGGCCGAATACGCTGAATGAAATTGCAGCAGACAGGGCGCAAGTTGTCGCCACGGCATGTCTTTTCAAACGCCAGCCTCTTGGCGTTGCAGAGACAGGTATTGTTGTTACGCAGCAGGTCTGTCGCCCCAGATCAAGGTTAGCCAACATGCAGGTCTCAAAGAAGGGGGAAGATGAGGTACGTGACATTTCCACCAAAGGAAAGGTCGTACTCGGCGCCGCTATTTGTGTCCTTGCAGTTGCCTATGCGGTTTTCGGTACCTTTGGCAGGTTTGAAGAATCTGACGTTACCTATGCCAAGGGGACGGTTGAACGGATTGAGAACGTCAAAGGTTGCGTTTGCTTCAAACTCCGAGAACACAATCTCATGTTTGGGTTCCGGACTGTGGGTGGGCGTGGAACCGATGTTCATGGCGCGTTGACGAATGCAGGTGCCGCCGAAGTCAACGTTGGATTCCGTAAAAGTAGTCCATTCACCGTTTTTGCTTTGCCGACTGAGAATCATCTGATCGTTGAGTTGGAGGTCGGCGGCAGTCAGGTGGTTGATCGAGATCGCGTGCGGAGTATCGACCGGTGGGAGCGTGGGGGTCTAGCAATGGGTGGGCTAGTCGCTTTGCTTTTTGCCGGGATGAATGCTTCAAGGCGTAGCAAGGTGGAGAGAGTTGGCTAAGCTGTCGTTCGAGCCGCCGTCCGCCGTCAAGCCTCTGTCCACTGCTTAACTCCACGGTCGGGCCACATGAAACGTCACTGCCATCCACCATTGCCGTGGAAGTTTCATTCAGGTGGTGGCAAATCACCTGAACAACTTGTCCAAGTGCATCTGCGTGGCCTTTCCCGAGAGCAACTTTCCGCCTACCTCAAGAGGCTCCTCACGCGAGAGAATCAGTGCCGACCTCGAAAGGGGAGAAAGGCCATAACTCCGCCTTGGCACGAGCACTTGCATCCACGCCTACGGCGAAAGCGCTTGGTGGTGGCAAATGCGCTGCATCGTCTTGGCCATCCCGTGAGCGCTAGGCTGCTGCGGTGGGCATTGCCAGACTGGCGCCACTGGCCTGGCACGCTTTACCTTGTCGGGTCATATGTGGATGAGGACCTGCGGAGTAAGCAGCATGATGCCCACCCAATCACTGGCGCTGACCTGCTTCAGCAGGCCGCCGCTCACGGCTCAAATTCAACATGACTCCAGAGGTGTGGATGGCCAATCCGCGAATCCATCATGGGGAGAAAGCAGATATGAAATCCTATGCAAGCATCGCGAGCCGAGTTGTACGCATCCTCAATCATCCCAACAGCGGCTGGTCACCGGCGGACCTCGACGATGACAACGCACTTGAGATTGAGTTTCGCTTTGAGATCACCGACGACGGCAGCAAAGGCTTCTTGCTGGTTCAGCAGTCTTCAGACGGGCGTTACGCCACAGACTCGTGGCACGAAGCGCTGGAAGGGGCACTGGCCTGCGCAGAAGACAGTTACGGCATCACCCCAGCGGAATGGGTGATGCCAAGCTCCAACTCCTAGCCCTATTCATGGGAGGCGCCTGAAAAGGCGTATGTGCGGCCACATCGAATGAATGTGTCTCCCACCGTCACAGAACACGCCGTGCCACCCCACCGACCGCCCTGGCGCAGGGTGGGGTGGGCCAGTACAGCATTCGCATCAACGACCAGTTCCGCCTCTGCTTCGTCTGGACTGCTGCAGGGCCTGAAGAAGTTGAGATTGTTGACTATCACTGAGAGAGGTCACATGGGGCAGGTTCTGAACAATATGCGCCCGGTTCATCCGGGTGAGGTCTTGCGTGAAGACTATCTTGCGCCGCTGGGCATGAGTGTGAATGCCTTGGCCATGGCGCTGGGTGTCCCCGCCACGCGCATACATGAAATCGTCAAGGAGCGACGGGCCGTCACCGCTGATACCGCCGCAAGGCTTGCGCGCTTCTTCGGTGGCGATGCCGCGTCCTGGCTGGTCCTGCAGGCGAACTACGACCTCAAGACGCTGCCCACGCTCAAGGACATTGAGCGCAAGGTGCAGGCTCGGGAAAGCCAAGCGGCATAGCGTCGCCGCAGCCCCAGGGCACCATGACCGCGTTGGCTCGAGCATGGCGAACACACCCATCTGCGGTAGTGTGGTCCGAATCTGTGCGCGGTTTTGATTGCTTTGGTTGATGCGGGGGCGCGCATTTTGGCGGGCGGGACGTGCACCGCCACAGGCCGTTGCCCAGGGCTCATACATCGGCGGTTGGCAAAGCCAACTGCCGTCGGTGCTCGGTCAGGCGCGTGCGCCGTCAAACTCCCTCTGCTCGCCTGCGGCTGGCTATGGTCAAACAGTGACGGTAAGGAAAGCACGCGTGCTTGCTGGTGTACGGTTCGCGCAAGCAAGGCTTGCAGTCGGGCCGAACTCGTCGTCAAAATGCACTTAAAGGACGATGCCGCTTTTGACGGCGAGATACACCGCATGAAGATACAGAAGACAGATCGCAAGTCATTGCCACCGAAAGTTTTTCCGATCACCAGACCCTTGGCATTGCGCGGACAGGCATTGTTGTTACGCAGCAGCTCTGTCGCCTCAGATCACGGTTTGTCCTATTTCGCACTCCGACGATGAAGTCCGATCACACAAATGAACCGCGCATTCCAGAGCGCAAGCGCAGCGCCCTTCGACTGATCTCCAATTTGGCTTGGCTTCTCGGAGTAGGTTCTATATTGGCTCCAAGCCTGCTTGACCTCTCTGCCTCAGGTAGGGATACCGCAAACGTCCTTTTCGGGATTGCCTTCTTCGTCTTCTTTCTCTGCGTGATAGCCGGATTCGTTCGCGCGGCCGAACATTACCGTAGTCGTGGGAAGGCCGATTTGTCCGCACAGCAGAAGCAACCGGACGAAGGCGCATGAAGATTGTGCAACCCACGCAGGGGATTAACCTTTCATTGCAACCGACCCTCGCCAGCTACGCTGGCCCGTCGGCTGAACTCCAACGTTTGGCCTCGTATTCATGACCAGCAAGACACCTAAGCGAAAAGCCCGCCCGGGCGTTGATGGCTACGGAAGATCTCCGCTTCATTACGCCGCGGCCGATGGCGAGCTCAAGAAATGCAAGGAGCTATTGACGGCAGGCGCTGATCCGAACACTCAAGACGACAACGGCAGGACGCCGTTGCATTTCGCCGCTCAGGCGAATGCTGCGGAGGTGGCTGCAGCTCTTATCGAAGCAGGAGCCGTATTGGATTCCACAGATGCCTATGGCAACACGCCGCTATCAACCGCAGTGTTTAACTCTCTCGGCAAAGGCGATCTCATTGCGGCGCTAAGAATGGCTGGCGCCGATCCACATGCCAAGAATAATCATGGGGTTTCGCCGCTCAGCCTAGCGCGCACGATCACCAACTTCGATGTCGCTCAACATTTCGATGATCTGCCCTAGAGCGCCGAGGCCCCTCAAAGTGTTCCACGCGAAGTCCTCGCTTCGCGAGGCCTCGCCTGAACGCCAGCGCTAAAACACATGCCCGAGACTTTCATCGCCGATATTCATCTTCTGCCTGTGGAGCGTGGCGGACGCGTCGGACCTTTGATATCAGGCGAATGGCGAACCGTCCTCAGTATCAACAATGAGCATTGGTCTGCTCGATTGCTGTTTGATGCAGTCCCTGCGCCGGGTGATTCCTTTCAAGCGACAGTCCAGTTGCTGGTTCCAGAAGCTAGGCAACACTTTCCCGTCGGCGCCGAATTCACGGTATGGGAGGGCGGCACAAAGGGAGTGGGTCATGTTTTGCGTTTTGCGCTTTAACTTTTTGGTTAAGCATACTTGCAGGCGCTGCGCTGGATGAATTGATGAAATCAAGGTTGAGTTGCCCGTGAGACTTCCTGCTACACCGCCGCCATGGTCGGGTGCTTGCCTTTGTGGGCAGGTGCAGTTTGAACTTACGGCGCTGCCCATCACGTTCTATGCGTGTCACTGCACTGATTGCCAACGTCGAACAGGGGGCGCAATGCGCCTCGTGATGTGGGTCGAGCTTTCGGCACTCCGACTGACACGGGGTCACGCAAAGCTCATCACATTTCAAATTTCGGAGCACAAACAGAGGCGTGCCATGGCTTGTGCCGAGTGCGACACAAGGCTCTGGGCCTTACCGACCGATAGGCCAAGCATGGCTGGCCTGTTCCCTGGCACATTGCACAAGGCGCGAGAGTTCGAACCCGTCGCGCACCTATGGACAAGGAGTGCCCCTTCATGGGTTCAGATTCCTCCTGGCGCCACCATCTACGAGACTCAACCAAGTCAGCTGGGTGAATTGGCTAGGCTCTGGCAAGAAGCCATTCAAGATCATGCGTTCGACATTGAAGCAGACCCGTCCGCCTAACCGGTCAACTGCGGCAATTCACCATCATCCACTCACCTCTAGCGTTGTGAGTCATTGAATGTCGCAGGTCATTGCCCTACTGGCTGACCAGGACGCTGACCGGGCGAGCCCCACCGTCACAGGACACGCCGTGCCACCCCACCAACCGCCCTGGCGCGGGGTGGGCCCCAGGGCGATTTGAGAGGCGCTGAGGCGCGCAGGGCGAGGGCGTGGCGCGCGTACTCGCGCGCTTCAAGAACATACTCGCCGTCATTGTTTGACCATAGCGAGCCGCAGGCGAGCGGAGGGAGTTTGACGGCGCACGCGCTTGCCCGAGCACCGAAGGGAGTCGGCTTTAGCCGACCGCCTCTCGCATGAGCCCTGGGGCCTACCCCGCGCCAGGGCTAGGTAGTCCTCCACCGGTCAGTCCACAAACCGTCAAGCCAGCATCAGAGCCGGCCAAGCAACTCACCGAAGAACCAGCATCGCTCAAGCGCAAAGCGCTCAGCAACCTCCTCAATGCCCCCCCGCCAACAGCGTGGCATTCCCCCCCGCTGCCGCCGTGTTGATGGTGACGGTTTGCTCGGCGCAGAAGCGATAGAGGTAGTGCGGGCCGCCGGCCTTGGGGCCGGTGCCGGAGAGGCCTTCGCCGCCGAAGGGTTGGACGCCGACGACGGCGCCGATCATGTTGCGGTTGACATAGACGTTACCGATGCGGGCCTGATGGGCCAGGCGGGCGGCGCGGCTGTCGATGCGGGTTTGGATGCCGAAGGTCAGGCCGTAGCCCAGGGCGTTGATCTCGCGCACCACGGCGTCCACATCGCCGCTCCAGCGCACCACGTGCAGCACCGGGCCAAAAATCTCTTGGCGCAGGTCGCTGATGCGGGGCAGCTCAAAGGCGATGGGGGCGACCAAGCGCGGCACGGCAGCCGCAGAGGCCGCAGGCACCACCGTTTCGCCCAGCAGCTTGGCCTCGCGGCGCAGGCGCTCGACGTGGCGGCTGATGCCGGTGAAGGCTTCGTCGTCGATGACCGGGCCGACATCGGTGGCCAAGAGGGCGGGGTCGCCCACGCTCAGCTCGGCCATGGCGCCCTTGATCATCTCGATCACGCCGTCTGCAATGCCCTCGTGCACGCACAACAAACGCAGCGCAGAGCAGCGCTGGCCGGCCGAGCGGAAGGCGCTTTGCACCACGGCGTCGACCACTTGCTCGGGCAGGGCTGTGCTGTCCACCAGCATGGCGTTCAAGCCGCCGGTTTCGGCAATCAGCGGCACGATGGGGCCATCTTTTTGGGCCAGGGCACGGTTGATCAAACGGGCCACTTGGGTGGAGCCGGTGAAGCACACGCCGGCGGTGCGGGCGTCGGCGACCAGGCCTGCGCCCACGGTTTCACCGGGGCCGTGCAGCAAGATCAAAGCGTCGTCAGGCACACCGGCCTCGCGCAGCAACTCGACCATGCGCTGGGCCACGGCCGGGGTTTGCTCGGCGGGCTTGGCGGCCACGGTGTTGCCCGTCACCAAAGCAGCCACCACCTGGCCCGCAAAAATGGCCAGCGGGAAGTTCCAGGGGCTGATGCACACAAACACGCCGCGGCCATGCAGGCGCAGGGTGTTGCTCTCGCCGGTGGGGCCGGGCAAAGTTTGCTCGGCCAGGCGTTGCTCGGCTTGATCGGCGTAGTAGCGGCAGAAGTCCACCGCCTCGCGCACCTCGGCCACGCAGTCGCCCAAGGTTTTGTGGGCCTCTTTGACCAGCAGGCCGCAGAACTCGGCCAGGCGGGCGTCCAGCAAGTCACCGGCTTTGCGGATGATCGCGGCGCGCTCGGCCAAGGGGCGGGTGCTCCAGGTGTCAAAGCCGCTTTGCAGCGTGGCCATGGCCAGCTCAATTTGGGCGGTACTGGCCTCGGGCACAGGCGGTATGCGGGTGTTGGCAATGGCTTCGTCCAAGGGGCGGCGCTGTACCAAGCAGGTCAAATCAGCCCCCGTGGAATTGCGGCGGCCCGCGCCATAGAGCGCATGCGGCAGCGGGAAGGCCTCGATGTGCTCGCCCGTGGCGCAGGCCTCCAGCGGTGAGCCCAGCAGGGCTTCGGTGGGCACTTGCTCGTCGGCCAGTTGGTGCACAAACGAGGAGTTCGCGCCGTTTTCCAGGAGGCGGCGCACCAAGTAGGCCAGCAGGTCGCGGTGCTCACCCACCGGGGCGTAGACACGGCAGGCCATCTGGCCGTCGGCCAGCACTTCGCGGTAGATGCCGTCGCCCATGCCGTGCAGGCGCTGCATTTCGTAGTCTTGGTCGGGCTCGGCCCCGGCCTGGGCCGCCATGCGGGTCAGCGCCGAGATGGTGCCGGCGTTGTGCGTCGCAAACTGCGGGTAGATGACCTTGCGGTGGCCCAGCAGCGCCTGGGCGCAAGCCAAGTAAGACACATCGGTGTGCGGCTTGTGGGTGTAGACGGGGTAACCGGCCAGGCCCTGCTCTTGGGCACGCTTGATCTCGCCGTCCCAGTAAGCGCCCTTGACCAGGCGCACCATGAAGCGCAGGCCGTGGTCACGGGCGATGCGAGCCACTTCGTCCACCACGGCAAGAGCGCGGGTCTGGTAGGCCTGCACCGCCAAGCCAAAGCCGCGCCAGTGCGGGTAAGTGCGGCTGATGCGGGCGGCCAGGGCTTCAAACACCTCCAGAGACAGCTCCAGGCGGTCGACTTCTTCGGCGTCGATGGTGAGGTTGAGGTTGGCGGTGGCGGCTTGCTCGATCAGGCTCCACACGCGGGGCAGCAGCTCGGCAAACACGCGCTCGCGCTGGGCGTCTTCATAGCGCGAGAACAAGGCCGAGAGCTTGATGGAGATGCCGTCGGCGCTCTCTGGGCCTCGGGTTTGGGTGCCTTGGGCCACCGCAATCGTCTTGATGGCATTGGCATAAGAGGCCAGGTAGCGGCGGGCGTCGTCTTCGGTGCGGGCACCTTCGCCCAGCATGTCATAGGAGAAACGCAGATTGGCGAGGGCTTTGCGCTGGCTGGCGGCCTCACTCATGGCCTCGCCAATGGTGCGGCCCAGCACAAACTGGCGGCCCAGCAATTGAATGGCTCTCACTGTGGCGGCCACCACGGTGCGGGCGCCCAGGCGCTTGAGCAAGCCCGCTTCTTCTTCGGCACCGGGCAGGAATTTCTTGGACATGGCAATGGCGCTGGCCGACAGGCCGGCCCAGACCCCACCGTCGGTCTGGTCAAAGTCGGCACGGCCGAGTTGGTCGGCGGTCAGGGCCACGGCGGTTTCCACGTCAGGCACGCGCAGCAGGGCCTCGGCCAAACGCATCAGGGCCAAGCCCTCGGCGCTGGAGATGGGGTACTCCTTGAGCAAGGACTCCATGGCCCAAAAGGGCGCCGGCTTCTCGCGCACGGCACGGATCCAGGGGCGGGCGTGCTCGATCACCGCCGCCCATTCCGTCACCGCGCCGAGCCGGGCTCGCGCAGCGGCCAGGGCCTGGGCCTCGGGCAGGTAAGCGAAGGGCAAGCGCTGGTGCGCCGCAGGCACGGGGAAAGAGGCTGGAACGGTCTGAGTGGGGGTGTTCATGGCAGTAGAAAACCTGACTGGTGGGAATTGCAGCTTAAAGCCACAATTACTGAAAAAGATTCGGAGTTTTATGGCCTTGACGGAGTTTTCCCCGGTATGAAAGTGCCTTTAGACCTTTCAGATGCAGAACGCGGGCTCGACAAAATCGACTTGCGCATCCTGCGCGTCCTGCAAAAGGATGGCCGCATCAGCAACCTGAAGCTGGCGGAGGAGGTGCATCTCTCACCCACAGCCGTGCTGGAGCGTGTCAAGCGCCTGACCCGGGAGAATTACATCCTGGGCTATGAGGCCAAGCTCAACCCCAATAAATTGGGTGCGGGGCTGATGGTGTTCGTGGAAGTGTTGCTCGACCGCACGGTGCACGATGTGATGGACAGCTTTCGCGCGGCGGTGCAGGTGCGCCCCGAGATCTTGGAATGCCACTTGGTGGCCGGGGGTTTTGATTACCTGCTCAAAACCCGCGTCTCCGACATGGGTGCCTATCGCTCTTTTGTGGGGGATGTGATCTGGTCGCTGCCCGGCGTGCGAGAGACCCGCACCTATGCGGTGATGGAAGAGGTGAAGAACACCACCGCCCTGAGTCTGGGGGCCTGAGCCCCCCCAAACGGATGAGGTAGTTTCCCGCTCCCCCGCCCGACCCCCTCTGGGGTGATGGGCGCCACGCCCGCAGCTCGCGATGATTCGGTCAGGCCCTCAATGAAGCAGTAGAGCGCCAAACCCTTAGACCGAGGAGACCGCTGTGCTGCACCCCACCCCCTTGTCCTCCGCCCCCGCCCTGCCGCCTGCACTGCAAGCCGCCTTCTTGGCTGGTGAGTTGGATGACAAAGACTTCATGCCCGTGGCCTGGCCTCAGCTGTTGCAGGGCATGGCCTGGCTGACTGAGCCGACGCTGGAATTCATGCAAGGGGTGTTTGTGTCGGAAATGGCGTCGGAGCCTACACCGGTTTGAGCGGGCGGCTGCCAAAGATGGCGGTGCCCACCCGCACCAGGGTGGCGCCTTCCAGCACCGCCGCTTCGAGGTCATGGCTCATGCCCATAGACAGCGTGTCCAGCACCAAACCAGTCGCCCGCAGCTGGGCGAACAGCGCAGCCAAGGCCCGGTGCGGCTCGCGCTGGGCGGCCAGGCCTTCGGCCGGTGCAGGAACCGCCATCAGGCCGCGCAGTTGCAGCCGGGGCAAGGCCGCCACGGCCTGCGCTACAGCCGGCACTTCAGCGGCAGTCAGCCCACTTTTGCTCAACTCACCACTGATATTGACCTGCAAGCAAACTTGCAAGGGCGGCAGGTGGGCGGGCCGCTGCTCGCTCAAGCGCTGCGCGATCTTGAGCCTGTCGACCGAGTGAACCCAGTCAAACTGCTCGGCCACCACCCGCGTCTTGTTGGATTGCAGCGGGCCGATCAAATGCCAACTCAAGTGCGGCCGTAAGTCGGCCAGCGCCGCCATCTTGTCCACCGCCTCTTGTACATAGTTTTCACCGAAAGCCCGCTGGCCCGCGGCATAGGCTTGGCGCACCGCTTCAGGCGGGCAGGTCTTGCTCACGGCCAACACAGTGACATCCTTGGCAGCTCGTTGCGCTTGCTCACAGGCACGCTGCAATCGAAGGCTCAAGTCTTGGAGGTTCTCGGCGATACTGAACATGATGGTGGGAGGATAAACCAGGGGCTGACTTGGCTCTCGGTCTTCCGTGCAGCCATTTTCTTGAGCCACTTTTTTGCGGGCATTCGCATCCATGGATATCACCCAACTGCTGGCCTTTTCTGTCAAGAACAAGGCGTCTGACCTTCACCTGTCTGCCGGTTTGCCACCCATGATCCGAGTGCACGGCGATGTGCGCCGCATCAATGTCGACCCGCTGTCGCACAAAGAAGTGCACGCGATGGTCTACGACATCATGAACGACAGCCAGCGCAAGCACTATGAAGACACGCTGGAGTGCGACTTCAGCTTTGAGGTGCAAGGGCTGGCGCGCTTCCGGGTGAATGCGTATCACCAGAACCGTGGTGCGGGTGCCGTTTTCCGGACCATTCCGTCCAAGATTCAAAGCCTGACCCAACTGAACTGCCCACCGGTGTTTGCGGACCTGTCCCTCAAGCCGCGCGGTTTGGTGCTGGTCACGGGGCCCACCGGTTCGGGCAAGTCGACCACGCTGGCCGCCATGGTGGACCACCTCAATGAGAGCCACTACGGCCACATCTTGACGCTGGAAGACCCGATTGAATTCGTGCACGAGTCCAAAAAATGCCTGGTCAACCAGCGCGAAGTGGGCCCGCACACCCTGAGCTTCTCCAACGCCCTGCGCGCTGCCCTGCGTGAAGACCCAGACGCCATTCTTGTGGGTGAGTTGCGCGACCTAGAGACCATCCGCCTGGCCCTGACCGCCGCAGAAACCGGCCACTTGGTGTTTGGCACGCTGCACACCTCGTCCGCCGCCAAAACCATTGACCGTATCGTCGACGTGTTCCCGGCCGCTGAAAAAGACATGGTGCGCGCCATGTTGTCGGAATCTCTGGTGGCCGTGATCTCGCAGTCGCTGTGCAAGACCAAGGACGGCAACGGCCGTGTGGCAGCCCATGAAATCATGTTGGGCACGCCCGCCATTCGCAATCTGATCCGTGAAAACAAGGTGGCGCAGATGTACTCCGCCATCCAAACTGGCCAGAGCATGGGCATGCAAACCCTGGATCAGGCCTTGGCCGATCTGGTGCGCCGCAATATCATCGCCGCCGCCGAGGCTCGCACGCGGGCCAAGTCGCCGGAAATGTTCCCCGGCTAAATCTTCCCTCAGCATGTGGCAATTCATTTCCCGCCTGTGGAGCAGCAAGCCCGCAAAGCCCGTGTTCCAGCTCAGTACCTCTGCGGACTCGGGCTATTACGCCACCCAGTTCGTCGACCACCAAGCCACTGACACCCGGCTGTTTGTGCGCTGGAGCCACCGTGCGCCAGACCTGCAAGCCTCGCCGGTGGCGCAAGCCACGGGCACGCAGTTGATGGTGCGCCTGCTGGTGCAAGACCCGGCCATGCTCAGTCTGGGCGTGGAATGGCTGCATGCAGTGGGCAATTACTTTGATTACGCCCGCGTCGACGCTGGCAAGCGCTTGTTCGCCCAAGACGAGCAAGGCGATTTCATCTTGCTGGTGCTCGAAGGCAGCGTGGCCGAAGACCGGCTGCAACCCTCGGGCCAAAAGGTACGCCTGGGCGAGATGCGTGCCGGCGATGTGCTGGGCGAGTTCTCCATGTTGGACGGCGGCACGCGCCTGGGCACTTGTGTGGCCCTGACGCCGGTGACGGTGGGCGTGCTGTCCAGCCACAGCCTGAGCCGCTTATTGGCCGAAGAGCCTCGTCTAGGTGCCGAGTTAGCGCTCTGGCTGGGCAAACGCTTGTCGCTGCGCCTGCGGCAAATCAGCGCCCGCTTGTCGGTGCAATTGGTTCGTGCAGACACGCACTGAGCCCTGAAGGGAATTTTCATGGAACGCGATCAGGCCTCAAAATTTGTCAGCGACCTGCTGCGCCTGCTGGTCACCCGCAACGGCTCAGACTTGTTTTTGACAGCGGACTTCCCGCCCGCCATCAAGGTGGACGGCAAGGTCACCAAGGTGTCGCCGCAGCCGCTTTCCGGCGCCCACACCGTGGCCCTGGCTCGCGCCCTGATGAACGACCGCCAGGCGGCCGACTTTGAGCGCACCAAGGAATGCAACTTCGCCATCTCGCCCCAAGGCATTGGCCGCTTCCGCGTCAGTGCCTTCATGCAGCAAGGCCATGTGGGCTTGGTGCTGCGGACCATTCCCTCGCAACTGCCCACCATTGATGACCTGGGCCTACCCAAGATCCTGAAGGATGTGGCCATGACCAAGCGTGGTTTGGTCATCATCGTGGGGGCGACGGGTTCGGGCAAAAGCACCTCGCTGGCTGCCATGGTGGACTGGCGCAACGAGAACGCCTTTGACCACATCATCACCGTCGAAGACCCGGTGGAGTTTGTGCACCCGCACAAAAACTGCGTGGTGACGCAACGAGAAATCGGTGTGGATACGGACGACTGGCAGATCGCCCTGAAGAACTCGCTGCGCCAAGCGCCGGATGTGATCTTGATGGGCGAAATCCGGGATCGCGAGACCATGGAGTTGGCCATCAACTTCGCCGAGACCGGCCACCTGTGCATGGCCACCTTGCACGCCAACAGCGCCAACCAGGCGCTGGACCGCATCATCAACTTCTTCCCCGATGACCGCCGCGCGCAGATGTTGATGGACTTGTCCCTCAACCTCAAGGGCATGATCTCGCAGCGCCTGCTGCCACGCCAAGAGGGCAAGGGCCGGATCGCGGCGGTAGAGATCATGCTCAACACGCCTTTGATGTCTGACCTGGTCTTCAAGGGCGAAGTCTCTGAGATCAAAGACCTGATGAAGCGCTCCCGCGAGCAGGGCATGCAGACTTTTGACCAGTCGCTGTTCGACCTCTACGAAGCCCATGCCGTGGCTTACGAAGACGTGCTGCGCAATGCCGACTCCGTCAACGACTTGCGGCTGAACATCAAGCTCAACAGCAAGCGCGCCCGCGTGACCGACTTGGCCGCAGGCACCGAACACCTCACCATCGTTTGAGTCCTCCTCATGTCTGAAGCTGTTGTCGCCCCCCAGGCCTTGGCGTTTTTAGGTCTGGGCGTGATGGGTGGCCCCATGGCCGGCCATTTGCGCAAAGCCGGCCATGCCGTCACCGTCTACAACCGCACCGCCGCCAAAGCCCAGGCCTGGGTGGCCGAGCATGGCGGCCGGGCAGCGGCCACCCCGCGTGAAGCCGCCCAAGGCGCGGCCATGGTGTTTGCCTGCGTGGGCAATGACGACGACCTGCGCTCGGTGGTCTTGGGAGATGACGGCGCCTTTGCCGGCATGGCGCCCGGCAGCGTGTTCGTCGACCACACCACAGCGTCCGCCGAAGTGGCGCGCGAGCTGGCCCAGGCCGCCCGCGCGCGCGGCCTGTGGTTTGTGGATGCGCCCGTCTCAGGCGGCCAGGCCGGTGCCGTCAACGGCGTGCTGACCGTGATGTGCGGCGGCGAGGCCAGTGCCTTTGAAGCCATGCGCCCGGTGGCCATGGCCTACTCACGCGCTGTCACGCTCTTGGGCCCTTCAGGCGCAGGCCAGTTGGCCAAGATGGTGAATCAGATCTGCATTGCCTCGCTGGTGCAAGGCTTGGCCGAAGGCATTGCCTTTGGGCAAAAGGCCGGCCTGGACATGAAGGCCGTGCTGGACGTGATCGGCAAGGGTGCCGCGCAAAGCTGGCAGTTGGAGAACCGTGGCAAGACCATGGTGGACGACCAGTTTGAGTTTGGCTTTGCGGTGGACTGGATGCGCAAAGACTTAGGGCTGGTGCTGGAAGAGGCACGCCGCAATGGCGCCACCTTGCCAGCCACCGCCATGGTGGACCAGTTCTATGCCGACGTACAGGCCATGGGCGGCCGACGCTGGGACACCTCCAGCCTGATCAAGCGCTTGCGCTAAGCTTTACGCTGGCCCGGCGCCTTGCGCGGGCTCAGCGCAGGTTGCTTACTGGGCGGGCTGTACGGGCTTGGCCTTGGGCTCGGGTTGCATGGCCTTGAGCTCAGCCTCGCTGAGGATCTCAAACACCCGCACCACTTTTTGAACCCCTGAGACCCCGCGCGCCACTTCGGCAGCACGGGCGGCTTCGCGTTCAGTGACACGGCCCATCAGGTAGATGATGCCGCGCTCGCCCACCACCTTGATGCTATTGGCTTGCAGGTCTTTGGCGTCCACAAAGCTGGCTTTGACTTTGCTGGCGATGATGGTGTCGTTGGTGCGCGAAGTCAGCGAGCTGAGTCCCGCCACGGCGGCCTCATTGACCACGGTCTTGACGTTTTCAACGGCCTGAATGGTGCTTTCAGCGAGTTGCCTGTCGGTCTCATTGGCCACTTCTCCCGTGATCAGTGCGATACGGTTATAGCTGGTGACGTTGAGGTGAGCGCGGTCTCCCAAGGCTGCCCTCAAGCGACTTTCGCCCTTGAGTTCAATGGCTTGGTCTTCGACTTGGGCGCCTGAGGTACGACGATCCGTGACCATCAAGGCACCACTGACGGCAGCACCGCCCAGCAGCAAAGGCGCACAAGCGCTCAAGAGAGCCGCGCTGGCCAGAGCAGCGCAAATCAGGGTGGGGCGAAACAGCATGGAAAATCCTTATTCTGTGAATGACTCAAGCGCCTTCGTTGGCGCCCAGCAGTTGAATGTCAATGGCGTCGCACAAGGCATGCAGCGCCAGCAGATGCAGCTCTTGAACCCGTGCGCGGCGCTCGTGCGGCACGGCGATCCAGACATCGGTGTCGCGCAGCAGCGAGGGCCAATGCCCCCCCATGCCGCCACTGAGCATGACCACGCCCATGTCTTTGGCATGGGCCTGCGCCATCAGCTCGGCGGTCAGTGGGTCTTCATCTTGCGGGCACAGGGCCACCAGCAAATCGCCCGGGTGACCCAGGGCTGCCAGTTGCGCCAAGGCCTCGGTGTTGAGGGTTGCCAGCGGCACGGCGGCCAGGGCAGGCCGGTCGCGCTCAAAGCCTTGCAGCAAGCGGGCGCTGAAGGCCTGCGCCAACTCCGGGCCGCCGTGAGCATGGACGAGCAGCTTGCCGCCGCTGGTCAGGCAGGTGGTGATGATCTGCGCGGCTTCAGCGATGGGCCGCGAGAGGTGTTCGGCGACCTGATACATCAGGTCAGCCGATTCGAAGAAGTGTTGTTGGATTCGCTGTTCAAGCATGTTCATGATCATAAGTGGCGCAGCCGCCCGGAAAAGTTCCTGCGCGCCTCGATTCAAGCCCGTCAAGCGGCATCAAAGGCGGCTTTGAGCCAGTGAACCTGCTCGCCCTCCACGGCCACCACGTCAAAGCGACAAGGCGGCAGTTGAGGCAGACGGCTGAGGTAGCACTGCGCGGCAAAAATGAGTTTGGCCTGCTTGCTGTGCGTGACGCTGGCGGCCGCGCCACCATGGCTGGCACTGCGCCGTGCGCGTACCTCGACAAACACCAAGGTGCCGTCGCGATCGCGCATGATGAGGTCGATTTCACCCGCTCTGCGCGAGGGCCCCCGGGCCACCCGATAATTGCGCTCGATCAGCGTCAGCCCGTGGCGGCGCAAGACCTCCAGCGCTCGGGCCTCGGCTTGGGCCCCTGTTTCGCCCCTCACTCCGACATTCGGCGCAGGCTGTTGCGCTGGTTTTTGTCCGCTTGCTGTGACCATCACGTCCTCCTCGTCTTCGTCCTCGTCGCTTGTGTCTGTGGCTGCCAGTGTGGCGGGCGGGCAGCAACACCCGCCCAGCACGCTCTATATGGTGGCCACGCCCATCGGCAATTTGGCGGACTTCAGCCTGCGTGCCATTCATGTGCTGGCGCTGTGCGATGCCGTGGCTTGCGAGGATACGCGTGTCAGCGCGGGCCTGCTGCGACATTTGGGGCTGCACAAACCGCTGATCGCCCTGCACGACCACAACGAGCATGAGGCCTCGGCCAAGGTACTGGCGCGCTTGCAGGCCGGAGAGCGTGTGGCGTATGTCAGTGATGCGGGGACGCCCGGTGTGTCGGACCCGGGCGCCATCTTGGTGTCCCAAGTGCGCGCCGCTGGGCTGCGCGTCATACCGCTGCCCGGGGCCAGCAGCGTGGTCACCGCCTTGAGCGTGGCCGGCGATGCCGGCGCGCCCTTGGGCCATGTGTTTGCAGGCTTTTTGCCACCCAAGGGCCAAGAGCGAGCCAGTGCCCTGGCTGCTGCGGCCGCCGAGACGCGCAGCACTGTGCTGTTTGAAGCGCCGCACCGCATTGAGGCCTTGTTCAGCGGCTTGGCCAGCACCTGCCCCAAGCGCCTTGTCACCGTCTGCCGGGAACTGACCAAGCAGTTCGAGCAGATCTGCACCCTGCCGGCCGCCGAACTGCCAAGCTGGCTGGCCGCCGATACCCAACGTGGCCGTGGTGAGTTTGCATTGGTGCTACATGCGCAGATGGAGGCGGCCGACGATGAAGGCAGCATCCCTGAAGCGGCGGAGCGTGCTCTGCAGACTCTGGTGCCCTTGCTGCCACTGAAGCAGGCGGTTAGTTTGGTCGCCGATTTGTGCGGCGCGCCGCGCAATGCGCTCTATGCCCGCGCGCTGGCCCTGCGACAAGCGGCGGACGATGAAGACGCGGCGGACGAGTGATCTGACCTGATCCGGCTTCAATGGCAGGAGTTCAAGCCTTATTGCTTGGGCACGCCGCCATCCACCGGGGGCTTGGCCTTTTGCTCGTCATGACGCTGGCGATGAATGTCTTTGCTGGCCTTGTCCTGCATGCGGTCGATGCGAGCACGTTCTTTGTCCGTCACTTGGCCATCCGCCTCGGCGCGCTTCTGGGCACGGTCGATGGCGCGTTGCTCCTTCTTCAATCGCTTAGCTTCATGTTGGCTGATTTCACCGCTCGCGACGCCTTTGTCAATGCGCTTGTCTTGGTACTTTTCGCGGGCGTCCATGTTCGGGGCTTTGGAGGCGGCGCCGGCGACAGGCGGCACCACCGGTGCTGTCGTGCCTTGGGCAAAGGTGCTGGCAGCGGCCAAGGCCAAACTGAGAGCGGTCAAAGTGGTGCGAATGTTCATGTCAACTCCTGAGGTGGGTTTAGATGTGTTCGCGGCCCTGTTAACCGCGACGCCTTGATTCAACGACAGCAGCGACGCCTTTGACGACTTCCTCTCTGCAAAGACACGTAAATCCCTGCTCCCCAAGAGGATGAGTGGCCTCCTACAATCAGCCGATGATCTCTCGCGACCCCACCCTTGAGCGCTTGGCCCAGGCCCAGCAATTGTTGCTTGACCCTTACGGTCTGAACGAGGCCAGCCTAGCGCGGGCTTTAGCCACCATTGGCGAGCACAAGGTCGATGACGCCGACCTTTACTTTCAGTACACCCGCCACGAAGGCTGGAGCCTGGAAGAAGGCATCGTCAAGAGCGGTAGCTTCTCCATCGACCAAGGCGTGGGTGTGCGGGCTGTGGCCGGTGAGAAGACCGCCTTTGCCTACTCCGACGATTTGTCTGACGCCGCGCTGCTGGACGCCGCCCGCACGGTGCGCAGCATTGCGGCCGCGGGCCAAAGCCGACGCGTCAAGGTCGGCACGCCCACCAAGCTGGCGCGCAGCCGCACGCTGTATGCGCCCATGGACCCGATTGCCTCGCTGGACAGCACCCAAAAAGTGGCCCTGCTGGAGAAGATCGAACAAATGGCCCGCGCCCGCGATCCGCGCATCGTGCAGGTCATGGCCGGTGTAGCCGCCGAGTACGACGTAGTGCTGGTGGCGCATGCCGACGGCACCCGCGCCGCTGATGTGCGCCCGCTGGTGCGCCTGTCGCTGACGGTGATTGCCGAGCAGAACGGCCGCCGCGAGGTGGGCTCCGGCGGCGGTGGTGGCCGCTTTGGCCTGGGTTACTTCCAGCAAGCGCAACTCGAACAGTACGTGGACCAAGCCGTCAACGCAGCCCTGACCAACCTGGAAAGCCGCCCCGTGCCCGCTGGTGAAATGACGGTGGTGTTAGGACCGGGCTGGCCCGGTGTGATGCTGCACGAGGCCGTGGGCCACGGCCTGGAAGGCGACTTCAACCGCAAGGGCTCGTCCACCTTCGCCGGCCGCATTGGCCAGCGCGTGGCCGCCAAGGGCGTGACGGTGCTAGACGACGGCACCATGGCCGACCGCCGTGGCTCATTGAATGTGGACGACGAAGGCAACCCGACCCAGCGCAATGTGCTGATCGAAGACGGCATCTTGCGCGGCTATATGCAAGACAGCATGAACGCCCGCCTGATGGGCGTAAAGCCCACCGGCAACGGCCGCCGCGAAAGCTATGCCCATGTGCCCATGCCTCGCATGACCAACACCTATATGCTGCCTGGCGACAAGAGCCCTGAGGAGATCGTCGCCAGCATCAAGCGCGGCCTCTATGCCACCAATTTCGGGGGCGGGCAGGTCGACATCACCAGCGGCAAGTTTGTGTTCTCGGCCTCGGAAGCCTTCTGGGTCGAGAACGGCAAGATCCTCTATCCCGTCAAGGGTGCCACCTTGATCGGCAACGGCCCCGAAGCCATGGGCCGCGTCAGCATGATCGGCAACGACCTGCAACTCGACAGCGGTGTGGGCACCTGCGGCAAAGACGGCCAAAGCGTGCCGGTTGGCGTGGGCCAGCCGACGCTGCGCATTGAGAGGTTGACGGTGGGGGGGACGGCTTAGCAGGCTGCTGAAAAACCGCCTTGATCATGCAGCTTTGGCGCCCGACTTAAAGTCTGAGTTGAGTGCGTTTCGTGATGCGGGAAATCGAGCCCGAATTTCATCGATTTAGTGCGGTTTTCAT
>NZ_JBIKNQ010000035.1:0-53622 GCF_044358605.1 Ideonella sp. | reverse complement strand
ACAACCATCGAATTCCTCAACGCGCCCTCAACCACCAGACCCCCATCGAGGCCCTGAAAAAATGGCACGCCTCACACCCCAAGCTCTTCACAAAACGTGTGAATGATCTCCCGGGGCTTGACAGCTATGCTCGCTACGCCAGCATGAAGGCTTAAACTCCAAAATCTTTGTCCATGAGTCACCCATCACCTTCTCAACCTCAAGCCTTGAATCGTCGAGGGGGCGTCATGCACTTCGTGTCGGGCGGCTTTTCTGGGTCAACCCAGGTTGCAATGGATTTGGTCATTGCCTCGACTGGTCCCGCTACCTTGGTATTGCGCCAAAAGCGTCAGACATCCATGATGCGAATCGCAGCACTGAGAGCCTCAGGCATTGATGTCAAATTGATACCCGGCTGGAGTCGCGCGATCAGCGTTTGGCACCTCGTAAATCTCTTGAAGCAACAGAGGCCCGACATTCTTGTTTCTCATGGATTCCCTGAGCATCTGATTGGACGCATCGCCGGCGTGTGGGCTAGAGTGCCACACTTGATCCAGGTCGAACACAACAGCCGAGAGCGATACTCACTCTGGTCAAGGCGCTTGGTGAATTGGCTGACACCACACACCGAGGCTTTCGTGGGATGTTCACAAGCAGTAAAGCAGTCACTGATCTCACAGGGACTTCCAGCCTCGAAGTGCTATGCCATACCAAACGGTATTCGTATACCTTCATCGCCGCCCTCACTAACTTCGCCTACACCAGAGCGCCGCCCAAACCTCTTGATGGTGGCTCGATTTGCCTCTCAAAAAGATCATTTGACACTGGTGAAAGGGCTCGCTCGACTAAGGGAGCTGTATGCGCTGACCCCGAATCTTGTGCTGGTCGGGGGCGGCAAAGAGAGATATAGACGGGCCACGCTGAAATCAGTCAAGGAGTTATGCCTCGAGGACCAAGTCGAGGTTCATGGCCCGCGTCAGGACGTGCGAGATATGATGCATCAATTCAAACTGCTTTGCCTGTCAAGTCACTACGAAGGCATGCCACTGACACTGATTGAAGGGATGGCTGCCGGATGTGCGGTTCTAGGCAGCCAAGTCTCAGGCATCAAAGAGTTGATCAAAGACGGTATAAATGGCACCTTAGTACCACCAGAGAATCCAGATGCTTGGGCGCACGCAATCGCCAAACACCTTCTAGACCCCGAGTGGTCTGGGCAGCTTGCGAAGGTGGGACAGAACGAAGCCATGAGCCAGTACAGTGTCGAATCAATGATCACGCTGTACGAAGCGCTGTTCAACAGCATACGGTCTCATTGAATGACTATCTCTATATACCTCATAAATCTGCCTAAAGACACGCAGAGAGCTGAAAGAATGACACGCCAAGTGGCGGCCTTGGGGTCAGGTCATGTTCTCCGTAAAGTAGATGCCGTCTATGGAAAACACTTGAGCGAAGAGGCGCGGAGTTCGTTCTACTCGGAAGGTCTAAACCGTCAACAATACCCACTGCCACTGGTCGCCGGAGAGATTGGGTGTTACGCGAGTCATCTCCTGGTGTGGCAAATGATCGCTGACGGTCAGGATGAGTGGGCCATGGTGTTAGAAGATGATGTCACTTTAGATCCCAAACTGGTGCCGATGTTGAACGCCATCGCTCAACTGCCTGCCCCATCATGGGACATGATCAAATTGCTAGGTCGGCAGAATGAGCAAGCATTGAAGTCTTGGCCCGTTGACGATCTCTCGCAACTGATTCGCTATCGGCGTGTTCCCAGCATGACTTCCGCTTATCTAGTGAGCCGCGAAGGAGCTCGAAAGCTTAGCCGAATACGCCGACCATTCGGTCGCCCGGTCGATGTCGATTTGCGATATTGGTGGGAAGTTCCTCTGATGATTTATGGGCTCTACCCTTACCCAGTGAGCCTCGATCAAACCTCGGATCAATCCACGATTGGGGAGCGTGATCGTGCTAGTGGTTTGGGCTACCGCTTGCGAAAGGTTGGGCTTCAGTTCAAGTACTCTGTGTCAAACTGGCTTCATGGTGTCGCACTTTCGAAGATCGCCCCTTATTCCATTCACAATAACGGACGGCCAATCAATTGACTCGAAACTCACTATTTGATTTTCTCATCGTCGGCGCCGGTTTTGCCGGTAGCGTGTGCGCCCGCCAGTTGGCTGACGCGGGGCGCCGGGTGCTCGTCATCGACAAGCGGCCGCATATCGGCGGCAACGCCTATGACTGCCTAGACGAGCATGGCGTGCTGATCCACCCCTATGGCCCCCATATCTTTCACACCAACAGCAAGCTGGTGTTCGAGTACCTCTCGCGCTTTACCGATTGGCGCTTTTACGAGCACCGCGTGTTGGCCAAAGTGGGCGAGCAGTTGGTACCGATCCCGATCAACCGCACGACGCTCAACAAGCTCTATGGCCTGAACCTGAGCGAGGAAGAGGCACAAGCCTATATCGAACGCGTGCGAGAGCCTCGGTCTCCCCTGAAGACCAGCGAAGACGTGGTGCTCAATTCGGTGGGCAGTGACCTGTGCGAAAAGTTCTTCCGGGGCTATACCCGCAAGCAATGGGGCCTGGATTTGAGCGAACTCTCGGCGGGCGTGGCGGCACGCATCCCAACGCGCACCAACGACGACGACCGCTATTTCTCAGACAGCTTCCAGTTCATGCCTGCACAGGGCTACACCCGCATGTTCGAAGCCATGCTGGCCCATCCCCTGATCACCGTGCAAACCAGTCAAGACTTCGAGTCTGTGCGCGACCTCTACCCCAGTGCACGCCTGGTCTACACCGGCCCCATCGACAGCTACTTCAAGCAATGCTTTGGCCCCCTGCCCTACCGCAGTCTGCGCTTTGCCCATGAACACTTGGCGCAAGAAGCAGCTTTCCAGGCCGTCGGCACGGTCAACTATCCCAACGACCATGCGTTCACGCGCATCACCGAGTTCAAGCACCTGACGGGGCAAGCGGCGGCGGGTACGTCGATTGTGAGGGAGTATCCGCAAGACGAAGGCGACCCGTACTACCCCGTGCCGCGCCCTGAGTCCGAGGCCTTGTTCAAGCGCTACGAGGCCTTGGCAGAACAAGAAACCCAGGTCACCTTTGTGGGGCGTTTGGCCCAGTATCGTTACTACAACATGGACCAGATCGTCGCGGCGGCCTTGAAGGCCAGCGAAGCCATTCTCAGTGGGACGGCGTGAAGATCTGTGTCGCCTCAAGCATGATCCATGCTGTTCATTGTCATTCCTGACCACGCCTTGATCCGGTTCTTGATGGAGCCTTTGCTCCAAGTGCCGAGTATCAAGATCATCGTCCAAACAAAGCCACCCAGAGGCGCACTTGCGACCTTGCTGCGTCTGTATGACTTCGCCTTGGGCATCAGACTTTCTCACTCGCTCTATCTGGGTGGCCAACTCACGCAGCAACTGAAAGCCATCACGCCAGACGACACCGTCCTGTTCTTTGCCATTGAGAATTTGAAGGAACTGCTGCTCATGCGCAGCTTTGTTCAAACGACCAAGCTCAATCTATGGCTCTGGAACCCGATTTCTAGCTTCCGAACCACCAAGTCGAGTCAGCAGAAGTATGTCGACCGGCTGCGCAAAGAGGGTATTGATGCGGCGACGTTTGATCCGCTGGATGCGCAACAGTTCGGCCTAAGGCTCCACAACCAAGTCTTTCGCAAAGTCCCACCAACTACTCAAGACGAGGTGCAGTTTGACGTGACCTTCGCGGGTGTAGACAAGGGTCGCCTTGAGAGGCTTGAACATTGGCACCACGTACTCACCCAAATGGGATGGCGTGTGCACATGCATGTGGTGGCGGACAAACGCAAGCACTATGCACTCAACGGCAACCTGCAAGTCACCCATCGATGGCTGGCCTACGAAGAGTACTTGGCCTTGGTGCAATCGTCAGCTTGTATCCTGGAGTTGCTACAGAGTGGCCAACAGGGCTTGACCCTGCGAGGGCTAGAAGCAGCTTTTCTCAACAAGAAGCTCATCACGGACAACCCCATCTACTTGGACACCCCTCTTTACAGTCCAGACCGCATCTTCATCTTGGGCAGAGATGATGAGACCATGCTCCCGGCGTTCCTGCGCAGCAGGCATCTGCCCCCTCCCCCTGAAGCACTCAGGCCATTTGATATTGCAGAGTGGATCAAGCTCTGGCAGGCCTGATCCGAGACAAGGTTCACTGTTCCAAATCAGCGCTCGCCAAGGATTGCACGCGCATCACGGGTAAACCTAGTCCGTATCAGCGATAATGCCAGATTCGCTGCAAGGTCAACTGAGCCTTATTGCGTCTCAGCATCTCTGCCGTGAGAGGGTGAAAAGCCCCATATCTATGGATTGCACAGGAAGGAGCACATTCTGGCCAAGGACGATCCCAAGACCGCCATCGACCCGGGCGGCCTACGTTACCGCTCAAAAGTAGCGGGTTCCCCATTTTCAGCAACTGGCGCTTTCGGCGCTGCCACGATGTCGTGCTTTTTGTGCGGCAAGCATCGGCCTCGCGCGCAACTGAAGTCGCGCAAGATTCTGGGCAAGTCCCAGGCCGTGTGCGCTCCGTCCTGCCGCGAACTTGACGCGGCCAAGGGCTGATACCTCCCAACAGGGCACCATTTGGTGCCCTGTGTCGCATTTCAATGCCCATTTTTCGATCTACCGGCACATGATCTGCCATGAATGAGCCGCTGCAGCCTCAAGACAGCGGTGAGCCCGTCCTCGACGAGGGCGAGCAGCGTCTCTCCCGCCGCGAGTTGGAACCCGTGATTGCTCGGATTCAGTCCTTGATGTCTTTTTGGGGCATCACGCTGGACGAGCTTGAGGCGCCAACCCCACCCCCACCGTCCCCTGCAGGGCCTTTGCCCATCAAGTATCGCCACCCCGTCAGCGGAGAAACCTGGGACGGCCAGGGCACGCACCCTGAGTGGTTACGACACGCCTTGCTGAAAGAAGGGCTACGGGTCGAAGAACTCAAGCCCGGCATTGCAGACAAGCAGCCTCCAGCGCCCTAACGCGCGAATGCGCCCACCAGAAGGCGCTTAAAAGTCTTTGCGGATGCGCTGCCCCTGCAGATTCAGCACCACCGCCTTGGGCTCAATGCGCTCCAGCACCAAGTCTGGGCCGAGTGCATCACCTTCACGCATCACTTGATCATTGATGATCACCATGCGTGCGCTTGGGTCTGTGGAGTGCATGGCACCACCCCAGGTCAGCTTGGCGAGCGTTTGCCGCTGGGCTGGCGTCATGTCTGCCCACTTCACAACGCGGTCGTTGGCAGAGGCTGCAGGCGAAGGTGCCTTAGCCACTTTGACTTTGACCGGCGGCGCTGGTGCCACCACTGCGGGCGCCAAAGGTGCAGGTGGCGGCGCAGGCGAGACTGACACCAGCGGGGGCGGAACCTGGCCTTGAGAAGCTGCCACAGAAGGCATCACAGGCACAGTCGCCACAACCCTATCTTCTTGCCCCTTGGGCATCGCGGGCCGCTCTGCGGTGACACCTGCGCGCCACAGCCACAGTCCAAGCCCTACAAGGCTCGCGAGCAAAAGCCCCATCACCCACCATCGGCCCGCAGACCACGTTTTAGCCGGCGTCTCTTGAGTGTTTGGCGCCCACGCTTGACTGCGCAAGCCAGGCACACTGCCCTGCTCGCGCTCGGCTTCGGCCTTCTTCAGCGCTTCTAAGATGTACGACATATTCAGCGTTCCCCGTCCAAGCGGGGCTCTTTGACCGCCATGGCGCGATTCAGCAGCATCAAGGTTTGAACATTGGCTTTGCCATCTGGGCGCAGGCCCTGGGCAGCCTGAAACGCGTAAAGGCCTGCACTGACGTCACCACCGGCACCAGATGCAGGCTTGGGCGCCACACCCAACTGGCGCAGCGCAGCCTGGATGCCTTGACTCGCAGTGGCATCGTCTCGCTGCGCCCAGGCCTCAGAGGTACGCCAAAGCGTGACGAAGTCACCGCGCCAATGGGGTGCCAAATCGACCCAACGTACCCATTGCTGGCCTTCTTTGTGCTGCACCAAGGCTTGGTCAGCCCGCAGCCCCCACAGCAAGACTTGGCCCTTCGTACCACTCTCGTCTTGCAACAGAAGCATCACAGGGCGGTCCAAGAGACGAATGAGTTGCGTGCTGCCGTGGGCGCGGAAACAGCGTAGGGACTGCGCCAGCACCTGCTCGCACACGTCTCCTTGACTGACCTGCCCCCCCCAACGCCCCACCAACAGCCCAAGCGGTGCGGCATCTTGCCGCCACCACAGGTCGCGTGAAGGCATTTGGCCGGATGCGGCCAGCATCAAGCGGCGTTGGGACTGCGCATCATCCACAGGCGCCACCACGGGAACAGAGGCCACCGACGGCACTTGCGGGGCCGATACAGGACGTGATGCAGACGATGCACTTTCCAGCGTCCCTTTGGGCATGGCCAGCGACGCGGTCGGCGGCGCCGTTTTGGAGGATAGACCCTGGCTATGCCACCACCACGCTGCAACAAGGCCCAGCAACAGCACACCAGCCCCAACACCCCAGAGTGCCCCTGAACGCCCGAGAGCACCGCGCTGCGAGGCCGTGGTCGCCAGCGGGCGAGCAAACACCTCCAACGCTGCCTTGTCGACCATGCTTCGATCGACGGTCATGCGGCCCAGCGCATAGGCGCCCAACAAGGCGCGGTCACACAATAAGTTGATGCGACGTGGCACGCCTTTGGTGAGCTGCTGTATGCGTACCAGGGCCCGCAGCTCAAAAGGCGATGGGCCTTGCCAGCCCGCTACCGAGAGACGATGCTGTACATACTGGTGCGTCTCGGCGGGCGACAAGGCCTCTAAGTGGAACTGGGCCACCACGCGCTGAGACAGCTGCTCCAACTCGGGTCTGGCCAGCATGTCGCGCAACTCGGGCTGACCAATCAGGATGATCTGCAAGAGCTTGCGCTCGGCCGTTTCCAAATTGGTGAGCAAGCGCAGTTGCTCCAGCACAGGGGCGCTGAGGTTCTGCGCCTCGTCGATGATCAGCAGGCAAGACCGTCCAGCCGCATGTTCTTGCAGCAGGAAAGTGTTGAGGGCATCCACCATGCCCTTGGTAGAACCCGGCGTGTGCACTGCGTCTGGCAGCCCCACACCAAACTCCTGGCAAACGGTCTGCAGCAACTCGTCCACCGTCAGGCTGGGGTTGAAGATATAGGCCACCGTGCACTGCGGAGGCAACTGCTCCAAGAAGCAGCGACACACCGTGGTTTTACCAGCGCCAATATCGCCGCTGAGCAGCACAAAGCCGCCGCCCGCACTCACGCCCCAAAGCAGATGCGCCAAGGCATCCCGGTGGCGCTCACTCATGTAGAGGTAGCGCGGGTCCGGTGCGATGGAGAAAGGGGCTTGGCTCAGCCCAAAAAACTTGGCGTACATGACAGGCAGGAGGATACCTTCCCGGCAGAGCGGGGTCTCCAGCAGGGCCTAAACTTGCTCGAACTTAAAGACCGCCACACTGGCCAGCAGATTGGGCCAAGTGCGGATCACTTCACCGCCACTCAGACCGAAGCTGTCGGTCACGGCCAATCCGTTTTTGCCCGCCAAGACTTCAAAGTCCGCAAAGGTGCTGACACGGATGTTGGGCGTGTCGTACCACTGGTAGGGCAAGGCCTTGGTCACCGGCATGCGCCCGCGCATCACGCTCAGCCGGTTGGGCCAATGGGCGAAGTTGGGAAAGCTGACGATGCCGATGCGGCCCACCCGCGCGGTCTCACGCAGCATGTGCTCGGTATTGCGCAGGTGCTGCAGGGTTTCCAGTTGCAGCACCACATCAAAACTGTGGTCGTCGAACAGCTTCAAGCCCTCTTCAAGGTTGAGCTGAATCACGTTCACGCCCCGCTGTGCGCAGGCCAGCACATTGGCGTCGTCGATCTCGATGCCATAGCCGGTACAGCCGCGATGCTGCTGCAGGTGAGCCAACAACTCGCCTTGCCCACAGCCCAAGTCCAGCACACGAGAGCCCTCGGGCACCAAGCGGGCGATGACTTCCAGGTCTTTGCGCTCACTCATCTTGGCCTCCAGTTTTCAAGCTGGCCGCAATGCGCTGGAAGTAAGCACGCATCACACCGTGGTAGCGCGGGTCCTCCAGCAGAAAAGCGTCGTGGCCATGGGGTGCATCGATCTCGGCGTAGCTCACGTCGATGCGGTTGTCCACTAGTGCCTTCACGATTTCACGTGAGCGTGCGGGTGAAAACCGCCAGTCGGTGGTGAAGCTCACCACCAGAAACTTGTGTTGGCGAGCAATGGCGAAAGCACGGGAGAGGTCTCCGCCGTGTTCACGCGCGGGGTCAAAGTAATCCAGGGCGCGGGTGATCAGCAAATAGGTATTGGCGTCAAAGTACTCGCTGAACTTATCGCCTTGGTGTCGCAAGTAGCTCTCAATCTGAAACTCAATGTCCTGGGTGGAATAGGCCGGCCCGCCCGCGCGCATGTCCCGCCCGAACTTGGCCTCCATCGAGTCATCACTCAAGTAAGTGATGTGGCCAATCATGCGTGCCACGCGCAAGCCGCGCTTCGGAACGACCCCATGCTCGTAGAAGTGCCCACCATGAAAATCCGGGTCGGTGATGATGGCGCGTCGGGCCACCTCGTTGAAGGCAATGTTCTGTGCGGACAAGTTGGGAGCGGTCGCCACCGCCACGCAGTAGCGCAGGCGTTCGGGGTAGCGCAGCGTCCAAGCCAGCGCCTGCATGCCGCCCAAGCTGCCGCCCAAAACAGCGGCCAATTGCCGAATGCCTAAGCGCTCAATCAACCGTGCTTGAGCATCCACCCAGTCTTCCACCGTCACTACCGGAAAGTCAGCCCCATAAGGCTTACCGGTTTGAGGGTTCAGGTGCATGGGGCCGGTCGAGCCGAAGCAGGAACCGAGGTTGTTGATGCCAATGACAAAGAAGTGATTGGTGTCCAGGGGCTTGCCAGGGCCGACCAAGTTGTCCCACCAGCCCTCGCTGCGCTCTTGCCCTGCGTATTCACCTGCCACATGGTGCGAGGCATTCAGCGCATGACAAACCAAGACCGCGTTGCTGGCGTCGGCATTCAGCGTGCCATAGGTTTCGTAGTGAAGTGTGTAGTTGCCCAGCGTCGCCCCGCTTCGAAGCGCAAGCGGCGTGTCGAAGGACATTTGCTGAGGCAAGACAGTGCCAACTGAGGCCATGACGGACATCCTGAACCTGACAAAAAACCCGGCGCCGCAAAGATGGCGGACACCGGGTTGATCGGATGTCCCTCTTTAGCGGCATTTATTGAAGCGCCCGCAATCCGGAACAAATCGGCGCTGAATGAGGCGTGAGTATAAGCAATGCGCGGCCCTTTGGGCCTCATGCGCTCAATGACTATAGGCGCTGATGGCGTCGTTCAAGCGCACGCTCTGCAGCTTGAGACTCTCCGCCGCCGCCGCTGATTGCTCGACCAGCGCGGCGTTTTGCTGGGTCATGCGGTCCAGTTCTGACACCGCTTGCCCCACTTGGCTGATCCCGGAGTTTTGCTCCTTGGATGCCACAGAAATCTCTGCAATCAACTCTGAGACTTGACGGACATGCTGGACGATGTCCTCCATGGTGTGCCCCGCTTGGTCCACAAGCTTGGCACCACCCTCCACTTTGTCAGCGCTGCTGGTGATGAGCTGCTTGATCTCTTTGGCCGCTGCCGCACTGCGCTGAGCCAGGGTTCTCACCTCGGCCGCCACCACCGCAAAGCCACGCCCTTGCTCGCCGGCTCTGGCGGCTTCTACTGCAGCGTTAAGGGCGAGGATATTGGTCTGGAACGCGATGCCGTCGATCACCCCGATGATGTCCGCGATACGACGAGAGCTGGCGGTGATGTCACTCATCACACTCACGACCTGCCCCACAAGGTCACCGCCGGCCGAGGCCACTTGGCGCGCCGTGGCGGCCAGCGTGGTGGCTTGGACAGCGGAGTCGGCGTTGTGTTTGACCGTAGAGCTGATCTGCTCCATGGCCGACGCGGTTTGCTCCAGGTTGGACGCGGCTTGCTCGGTGCGTGCGCTCAGGTCGGCGTTACCGGAGGCAATCTCTTGGCTGGCCACTTTCATGCCCGAAGCCTGCTCACCCACATCGTCGATCAAGGAACGCAGGTTCAGTGCCGCTTGGTTGATGGACCTCAAGACCATGCCCACCTCATCGACACGATCGAGTGCAACACCTGTGCCGCCTTGTCCAGACGCCACTTCTTGGGCCTCCTTCTGCACCAACTGCATGGCCGTGGAAATCTGTGATTGCAACCAGAACGTGGCCAGCATCATCACCAACACAGCCAGCGCGGAGGCTTGCAAGGCCAGCGCTGTGGGGCACAACGCAAACAGACCGGCGCACATGAGCAAGGCGGAGCCGAACGTCGCCATCCGAATGCGCGTGGCCAGGGATGCCGTCTTCAAGATCGTCAAAAAAGCCAAGCCGCCGCGGCGAACCCAGATACCTTGGTGCAGCCTCCAGGCCCCCTGCCTGCCTTGGCGCATGCGCGCATAGAGCGTCTCGGCCTGCTGAACCTCCTCACGCATGGGCGTGGTGCGAACGGACATATAGCCTTTGAGTTGGCCTTGGCGCCGCACAGGCGCTGCGTTGGCCCGGACCCAGTAGTGGTCGCCGTCCTTACGGCGATTCTTCACCAAAGCCGTCCAGGAACGCCCTGCCTTAAGCGTCGCCCACATGTCTGCAAAAGCTTCGGGTGGCATGTCCGGATGCCGAACCATATTGTGCGGTTGGCCCAGCAGCTCGTCACGCTCGTAGCCGCTGACCTCGATGAAGGCCGCATTGGCATAGGTGATGCGGCTGTCCACATCGGTCGTGGACATCAAGGTCTGCCCTGGAGCCAAGGCGTACTCTCGTTGGCTGACAGGCTGGTTATCGCGCATGCGAAAGTCTCCAGAAGCTATGGACGTCAAAGTGCAAGGCGCATGCAACCGTCAACGCCCGCGCACCGGAGCAAGACACCTCTGTGCCGAATTGTCCGCAGGTCTGTCACTACGTGCTCGATGGAATCGGACCGCCCCAAGCCTGCATCTTTGGGCACCGAAAGCCGCGGGGGAATGAAAAAAGCCACCCGAAGGTGGCCTTTTTGACATCCAGCGAAAGCTTAGCGCTGAGCGATGGGCTTGACGTCGCGAGAGGCTGAGCCCACAAACAACTGACGTGGACGACCGATCTTGTACTCGGGGTCGCCGATCATTTCGTTCAACTGGGCAATCCAGCCCACGGTACGTGCCAGGGCGAAGATGGCCGTGAACAGCGGCACGGGGATGCCGATGGCGCGCTGCACGATGCCAGAGTAGAAGTCCACGTTCGGGTAGAGCTTGCGGGCGACGAAGTATTCGTCTTCCAGCGCAATCTTTTCCAGCTCCATCGCCAGCTTGAACATCGGGTCGTTGTGCAGGCCCAGTTCGTTCAACACTTCGTGGCAGGTCTCGCGCATCAGCTTGGCGCGCGGGTCGTAGTTCTTGTAGACGCGGTGGCCAAAACCCATCAGCTTCACGCCAGAGTTCTTGTCCTTGACCTGCTTGATGAACTCGCCGATCTTGGCCACGCCACCCTGGTTTTGGATGTCGGCCAGCATGTTCAGGCAGGCCTCGTTGGCGCCGCCATGAGCCGGGCCCCACAGGCAGGCCACGCCCGCAGCGATGGCGGCAAACGGGTTGGTGCCCGAAGAGCCGCACAGACGCACGGTCGAGGTCGAAGCGTTCTGCTCGTGGTCGGCGTGCAGGGTGAAGATACGGTCCATGGCGCGCACCAGCACGTCATTGGGCTTGTAGTCTTCGCACGGCGTAGCGAACATCATGCGCATGAAGTTGCCTGCGTAGGACAGGTCATTCTTCGGGTAGATGTAGGGCTGCCCAACGGTGTACTTGTAGGCCATCGCCACGAGCGTGGGCATCTTGGCGATCAGACGGATCGCGGCGATTTCACGGTGCTCGGGGTTATTGATGTCGGTGCTGTCGTGATAGAAAGCCGACAGAGCGCCCACCAAGCCGGTCATCACGGCCATCGGGTGTGCATCACGGCGGAAGCCACGCAGGAAGAACTGCATCTGCTCGTTGACCATGGTGTGATTCGTCACACGGGCCACGAAGTCTTCTTTTTGCGACGGGTTGGGCAGCTCTCCGTACAGCAGCAGGTAGCAGGTCTCGAGGTAGTCGCAATTCACGGCCAACTGCTCGATGGGGTAGCCGCGATACAGCAACTCGCCCTTGTCGCCATCAATGTAGGTGATGGTCGAGTTGCAAGACGCGGTGGACAGGAAGCCGGGGTCGTAGGTGAACTTACCGGTTTGGCCGTAGAGCTTGCGGATGTCGATCACGTCGGGGCCAATGGTGCCCTTGTAGATCGGCAGGTCCATGGCGGGGCTGCCGTCAGAGAACGACAGGGTGGCTTTCACGTCAGACGGGGTCATCGTCGAGTCCTTTCTAAGAATGCGTTGTTCAACCGGGCTGGCGAAGGAGTGCAAGCACTTCCCGCACCTCGGCCCGGTCGAGGTCGCCCTCAGGTTCCTTCCGCGCAAGCAGCAGGTCCAAGAGGTCGTTATCGGCCAGGTCCATCAAAAGCTGAAGGCCTTCCACCTGAGCCAGCGTGAGGCTGTGCTCATACCGGCGGAAGAACCGTTCGACAAACAGATCGTTTTCAAGCAAACCCCGACGGCAACGCCATTTCAGGCGGCTGACATCGGTGGGATTCAGAGACGCAGTGTCCATGCCTAGGCTTGCTTGAAATTGACCGCTCGCGCTTTACACCGCACGACGGACCATCAATTCCTTGATCTTGCCGATGGCCTTGGTGGGGTTCAGACCCTTGGGGCAGACATCGACACAGTTCATGATGGTGTGGCAGCGGAACAGACGGTACGGGTCTTCGAGGTTGTCGAGACGGGCGTTGGTGTCTTGGTCGCGGCTATCCGCGATGAAGCGATAGGCCTGCAGCAAGCCGGCCGGGCCCACGAACTTGTCGGGGTTCCACCAGAAGCTGGGGCAGCTGGTCGAGCAGCTCGCGCACAAGATGCACTCGTACAGGCCGTCTAACTCTTCGCGCTCTTCAGGAGACTGCAGGCGCTCCTTCTCAGGGGGGCGCTCGTCATTCACCAGATAGGGCTTGATCGAGTTGTACTGCTTGAAGAACTGGGTCATGTCCACGATCAGGTCGCGAACCACCGGCAGGCCAGGCAGAGGGCGCAGCACCACGGTTTGTGGCAGCGTACGCATATTGGTCAGGCAGGCCAGGCCATTCTTGCCATTGATGTTCATCGCGTCCGAGCCGCACACGCCTTCACGGCAAGAGCGACGGAAGGACAAGGTGGGGTCTACAGCCTTGAGCTTGACCAGGGCGTCCAGCAGCATGCGTTCGTTGCCATCGAGTTCGATCTCGATGGTCTGCATGTAAGGCTTGGCGTCCTTATCAGGGTCGTAGCGATAGATTTGGAAAGTGCGCTTATCAGCCATGTTGCTTATCCTCTCGCTGCGATCAGAAAGTACGAACCTTGGGCGGCACCGACTCAACGGTCAGCGGCTGCAGGTTGACGGGCTTGTAGTCCAGGCGGTCGCCTTCGGAGTACCACAGCGTGTGCTTCATCCAATTCGCGTCATCGCGGTTCGGGAAATCGTCGTGCGCGTGGGCACCGCGGCTCTCGGGGCGAGCGGCCGCAGAGATCATGGTGGCCTTGGCCGCTTCGATCAGGTTCTCGACTTCGAGAGCTTCGATGCGCGCGGTGTTGAACACCTTGGAGTTGTCCTTCAAGCCAATCGACTTGACGCGCTCAGCCACTTGCTTGATAGCGGTGACGCCCTCGTCCATCATCTTCTGGGTGCGGAACACACCAGCATGCTTCTGCATGGTCGAGCGAATGTCGTTGGCCACATCCTGGGCGTACTCACCGTTCTTGGCCGAATCCAGGCGCGCCAGGCGGGCCAGGGTTTGGTCGGCGGCATCGGCGGGCAGTGGCTTGTGGCTCTTCTGCTTCAGGCTGCTTGCCACAATGTGGTTGCCAGCAGCACGACCGAAGACGATCAGATCCAACAAGGAGTTGGTACCCAAGCGATTGGCGCCGTGCACCGACACGCAGGAGCACTCGCCCACCGCATACAGGCCATTGACCACGTCGTTGTGCTTGCCATTGCGCGGGATCACCACCTGACCATTGACGTTGGTGGGGATACCACCCATCTGGTAGTGGATGGTCGGCACCACGGGGATAGGCTCCTTGGTGATGTCGACGTTGGCAAAGTTATGGCCAATCTCGAACACCGAAGGCAGACGCTTCATGATGGTGTCCGCACCCAGGTGGGTCATGTCTAGCAGCACGTAGTCCTTGTTGGGACCGCAACCGCGACCTTCCTTGATCTCCTGGTCCATGGAGCGCGAGACGAAGTCACGCGGTGCCAAGTCCTTCAGGGTGGGGGCATAGCGCTCCATGAAGCGCTCGCCGTTGGCGTTGCGCAAGATCGCGCCTTCGCCACGGCAACCTTCGGTCAGCAGCACGCCGGCACCGGCCACGCCGGTGGGGTGGAACTGCCAGAACTCCATGTCTTCCAGCGGGATGCCTGCGCGAGCAGCCATGCCCAAACCGTCACCGGTGTTGATGAAGGCATTGGTCGAAGCAGCGAAGATGCGACCCGCGCCGCCCGTCGCCATCAGCACAGTCTTGGCTTCCAAGATGTGCAGACCGCCGGTTTCCATTTCCAGGGCGGTCACGCCACAAACGTCGCCTTCTTGGTCGCGGATCAGGTCCAGCGCCATCCACTCCACGAAGAAGTTGGTGCGGGCCTTGACGTTTTGCTGGTAGAGCGTGTGCAACAACGCGTGGCCAGTGCGGTCCGCCGCAGCGCAGGCACGCTGCACGGGCTTCTCGCCGTAATTGGCCGTGTGGCCACCGAAGGGGCGCTGATAGATGGTGCCGTCTGGGTTGCGGTCAAACGGCATCCCGAAGTGCTCAAGCTCGTAGACGACCTTGGGCGCTTCGCGGCACATGAATTCAATCGCGTCTTGGTCGCCCAGCCAGTCTGAGCCCTTGACGGTATCGAAGAAGTGATAGTGCCAGTTGTCTTCCGACATATTGCCCAGTGAGGCGCCAATGCCGCCCTGCGCCGCCACGGTGTGCGAGCGGGTGGGGAAGACTTTGGACAGCACAGCCACGTTCAGGCCGGCCAAGGAGAGTTGCAGCGAGGCGCGCATGCCGGAGCCGCCAGCCCCGACGATGACAACGTCAAACTTGCGCTTGGTGATATTGCTAGTCATATTGTTTCTCTCAAGCGCGTCACAGACGCCACAGAACTTGGATGGCCCAACCGGCGCAGCCGACCAGCCAGACGATGGAGAACACCTGCAGCACCAGGCGCAGGCCCACCGGCTTGACGTAATCCATCCAAATGTCGCGCACGCCCACCCAGGCGTGGTAGGCCAAGGAGAGGATGACGACGAAGGTCAAGACCTTCATCCACTGTGCCGAGAAGATACCGGCCCATTTGTCATAGCCAATCTCGCCGGGCATCAGCACTTGCGCCAGCACGACAACGGTAAACAGCGCCATCAACACAGCCGTCACGCGCTGGGCCAGCCAGTCGCGGAAGCCATAGCCCGCACCAACAACGATGCGCTTTGATCCGTAATTCACTGCCATGGGGTTGCTCCTCAATACAGGCCGAACAGCTTGGCGCCCAGGGCCAGCGTCAGCAGAGTGCCCAGCGCCAAGGTGACGATGGCGGAAGACTTGCCTTGCTCTTTGGAGACGCTGTGGGTGGCGTCCATCCACAGATGGCGAACACCGGCGATGAAGTGGTGCAAGTAGCCCCACAGAATGGCCAAGGTCACCAGTTTCACGAACCAGGCCGGTGCAACACCGATGCCTGCCGTGTAGGCATTGCGGAAGACTTCGAACGAGATCTCTGAGGTCACGCTCTTGTCGAACAGCCAAATGATGAAAGGCAACAAGAGGAACAGAATTGCTCCGCTGATGCGGTGAAGGATAGAGACGATGCCCGCCGGGGGAAGCCGGTAGTTGGGCAGATCCGAAAGCGCATTGATATTGCGGAATTCCGGACGCGTCTTGAGCGTGTTTGCCATGGGTCGGTCCTTGTTGTGGTCGCTCGGGAAGTAATCGCGATGAAACCTGAGGATTTTATTGCATCGCAGCAAGCTTTCAGGGGCCTTGCCACATCAGACGTTGCAGCTATTTGCGCAAGCTCACTGCAACTCATTTCTGTAGTAGTGCGCCAAGGTGTTGTAGAGCCCGCGCCTCAACTCAACAGGTTTATCTCCGTAGGTGTGAGAGAGGCGCTCTACGCTTAACAAGGGCGACGCCATCGGCACTTGCATCAACTCAGCCGTTGACGCATCAGCGGCCACCGCCCTGATCTTCTCTTCGGCACGGATCATCCGCACCCCAAAATCCGTTTCAAAAAGACCATACATCGGTCCTGCGTATTGACTCAAACGTTCCGCCGTCAGCCCCTTGAACAAGCCTGAAGGCAGCCAAATTTCGTCCAACACCACCGGTTGGCCATTGCGCGACAAGGTTCGACGCACCAGCAAAGCACTTTCACCCGCCTTCAAACCCAAGGCCTTGGCCACATCTTGCGGGGCGCGCATGCGCTTACAGTCCAAAAACCGTCGCGCCATGCCGCTGGCAGGCCCGGCGTCGGGCGTCAGGCGCAAAAAACGATACTGTGTGTTCTCTTCGGCATGTGTCGCAACGAATGTGCCCTTGCCCTGCCGACGCACCAATAAATTCTCTGTCGCCAGCTCATCAATGGCTTTGCGTACCGTACCTTGGCTCACACGATAGCGCGCAGCCAATTCCACCTCACTGGGAATGGCCTCTCCGGGTTTCCAGTCTCCACTTTGCAGACTGCGTACCAACAAAGCCTTGATCTGCTGATACAAAGGGCTGAAGGCTGGGCCAGCAGGCAAGGCCGGTTCAGCATCAGGCAAGTCAGGGGGTAAAGCAGCAGGCATGGGGCGGGATTGCAGCACATCCCCAATGGGCTCGTCCAGACTTATCCGATTGATGTCTTATATAAGACATAAGAATATTGACACTCCTCGGGTTGACCCTTAGACTGCCCGCTACACTCACGTGTTCGTCTCCTAGCCGGGTTCATGCCGGTGTCAGCCTGCTTAGCGATACTGCGCAGCGCCGACGCCCACCGAATACCTGCGCGGTATGCGTCTCACTTTCCCCCACTTCCCGGAGTTATCACCATGAGCAAGAAACCCGTTCGCGTGGCCGTCACTGGCGCCGCTGGTCAAATCGGCTATGCCCTGTTGTTCCGCATTGCCTCTGGCGAAATGCTGGGCAAGGACCAACCCGTCATCCTGCAACTGCTGGAGATTCCGGACGAGAAGGCCCAGAACGCGCTCAAGGGCGTGATCATGGAACTGGAAGACTGCGCATTCCCGCTGCTGGCTGGCATCGAAGCCCACGCTGACCCCATGACCGCCTTCAAGGACACCGACTACGCCCTGTTGGTGGGTGCACGTCCCCGCGGCCCTGGCATGGAGCGCGCCGACCTGTTGGCTGCCAACGCCCAGATCTTCACCGCCCAGGGCAAGGCCCTGAACGCCGTGGCCTCGCGCAATGTGCGCGTGCTGGTGGTCGGCAACCCTGCCAACACCAACGCCTACATCGCCATGAAGTCGGCCCCCAACCTGCCGGCCAAGAACTTCACCGCCATGCTGCGCCTGGACCACAACCGCGCTGCCAGCCAAATCGCCTCCAAGATCGGCTGCGCCGTGGGCGACATCGAGAAGCTGGCCGTGTGGGGCAACCACTCGCCCACCATGTACGCCGATTACCGTTTCGCCACGGTCAATGGCAAGTCGGTCAAGGACACCATCAACGACCACGACTGGAACGCCAACACCTTCTTGCCCACCGTGGGCAAGCGTGGCGCTGCCATCATTGCCGCTCGCGGTCTGTCCTCGGCCGCCTCGGCTGCTAACGCCGCCATCGACCACATGCGCGACTGGGCCTTGGGCACCAACGGCAAGTGGGTCACCATGGGCATTCCGTCCAATGGCGAATACGGCATCCCCAAGGAAGTCATGTTCGGCTATCCCGTCACCTGCGAAGGCGGCGAGTACAAGATCGTCGAGGGCTTGCCTATCGATGCCTTCTCGCAAGAGTGCATCAACAAGACCCTGGCTGAGCTCGAAGGCGAGAAAGACGGCGTCAAGCACCTGCTCTGATCCGCACTTTCAGCACTCAAGGTGTTAGATTGAAAGGCTGCCCACGGGCAGCCTTTTCTCATTCTTAGATGCACAAACTGAAGCATTCACCATGTCTGCGCTAACCCCTCCTCACTTGGCCCTGGTCGAAGAAGGCCCCGCCGCCCCCGACCTGCCCGTCTGCGACCACTACTGCGGCGTCGAAGCCCGCATGCGCAAGAGCCTGGAGCTGCAGGCCGAGTGGGGCCCCGTGTTTGACGTGACGCTGGATGGTGAAGATGGGGCGCCAGTGGGCGGCGAGGTGGAACACGCCCACCTGATGGCCGAATTACTGACCTCACCCCTGAATGCGCACGGGCGTGTCGGTGCACGCGTGGTGCCCGCCTCGCATCCTGCATTTGAAGCCATGCTGGAGGTTTTGATTCCCAAGGCCGGTCACCGCATGGCGTACCTGATGATCCCCAAGCCAGACGGCCTGGCGGATATTCAGCGGGCCGCGGACGTGGTTGACGCCTTGAGCAAAGCCTCAGGGCTCGCCCGCCGCATTCCCTTGCATGCACTGGTTGAAACCCATGGTGCGCTGCAGTCCGTCCACAGCCTTGCGGCTCACCCACGTCTAGAGTCGCTGTCATTTGGCCTCATGGACTTCGTATCCGCACACCGCGGCGCCATTCCTCAAAGTGCTATGGGCGCTGTGGGGCAGTTTGAACACCCCTTGGTGCTGCGGGCCAAGCTGGAGATTGCTGCCGCCTGCCATGCCCACGCCAAAGTGCCATCGCATTGCGTGGTCACCGAATTCAAGGACCAAGCCGCCTTGAAGGCCGCGGCGCTGCAAGCTTCGCAGCGCCTGGGCTACACCCGGATGTGGAGTATCCACCCCGACCAGATCCGCACCATCGTCGAAGCCTTCACGCCCAGCGCCAGCGAGATTGAGCAAGCCGCCGAGATCCTGCTGGCCGCCCAGATCGCGCAGTGGGGGCCTATCCGCCACCAACATCAGGGCCGAGAACAACTGCACGACCGCGCCAGTTACCGTTACTTCTGGCAAGTGCTGCAACGTGCGCATCGCACATCATTCGCGCATGGACCCCGGCTTCCCGCTGAAGTTCAGGCCTTTTTCAAGCATCTGGACTGAGCGACCGCCCCTATGCTGGTCACGTTCCGTCACAGTGGCAGGCGCTGCGCTGGTGACAATGCACCTTGAGACATGAATTGGAGACTTTGAATGAATCGTCATTTCTTTGCTGCCGTCACAACCTTGACCTTGGCGGCCCTGCTGGGTGCCACCGCTGCAGGTGCGGCAGAGCCCGTCAAGAGAGCTGCGGCCAAAGCCAAGCCCGTGAAGGCCGCCAAGGCCGAGCCCCCCTTGCCGACCGCTGAAGGTGAGCAACTGGCCGCCGCAGCCATGACTCACTTTGGTGAGTACCAGTGCGAGCAAAGCAAATCGGTTCAAGTCGCCATGAACCCCAAGTTTGAGGGCTATATCGATGTGCTGTTTGGCAAGCAGCGTTGGACCATGAGGCCCGTGCTGTCCTCGACCGGCGCCTTGCGCCTGGAAGATGTCAAAGGCCAGACCCTGATGCTGCAAATCGCGCACAAGTCCATGCTCATGGACGTCAAGGTCGGCCGGCGCCTGGTGGACGAATGCGTTCATGAGAAGCAAGCCCAGGCCAAGGCCGAGGCGCAAGGGCAGCCCGCCGCCCCATCCATGATGGGCAATTGAGCCCCAAACCCCGCACATCCAGACAAGGCGTCTCCACGGAGGCGCCTTTTTCTTGGCCCTTGCCCCTGCCACTCACTCGGACACAGGCTCTGGTGTCAGGATGCGCGGACCACAATCTCCCCCGCCAAGATACAGAGACAGGGCTTGGCAAGTCTTATATAAGATATAAAATACGGTAGATACCCTGATCTTCACTCACTGCCCCTCAGGAGCTTAGACATGCTGCAAGCCTATCGCCAACATGCCGCCGAACGCGCCGCGCTCGGTATCCCGCCGCTGCCCCTTGACGCCAAGCAGGTCGCCGCCCTGATCGAGCTGATCAAGACCCCCCCGGCTGGCGAAGATGCTTTCTTGTTGGACTTGCTGACCCACCGCGTGCCCCCGGGCGTGGATGACGCCGCCAAGGTCAAGGCCAGCTTCCTGGCCGCCGTGGCGCATGGTGACGTGAAGGTTGGTTTGATCTCCAAAGCCAAGGCCACCGAGTTGCTAGGCACCATGGTGGGCGGCTACAACGTCCACCCCCTGATCGAGCTGCTGGACGACGCCGAAGTGGCAGGCGTGGCTGCTGAAGCCCTGAAGAAAACCTTGTTGATGTTTGATTACTTCAACGACGTGGCTGCCAAGGCCAAGGCGGGTAATGCCAAGGCTCAGGAAGTGATGCAGAGCTGGGCCAATGCCGAGTGGTTCACCAGCCGCCCTGAAGTCCCCAAGACCATCACCGTCACCGTCTTCAAGGTGCCCGGCGAAACCAATACCGACGACCTGTCGCCCGCCCCGGACGCCACCACGCGTCCGGACATTCCCATGCACTATCTGGCCATGCTGAAGAACACCCGCCCCGACGCGGCGTTCAAGCCCGAAGAAGACGGCAAGCGCGGCCCGATGCAGTTCATCGAAGACCTGAAGAAAAAGGGTAACTTGGTGGCCTATGTGGGCGACGTGGTGGGCACCGGTTCTAGCCGCAAATCTGCCACCAACAGCGTCATCTGGGCCACCGGCCAAGACATCCCCTTTGTGCCGAACAAGCGCTTTGGTGGTGTGACCCTGGGCGGCAAGATCGCCCCGATCTTCTTCAACACTCAAGAAGACTCGGGCTCGCTGCCCATTGAAGTCGATGTCAGCAAGCTGGAAATGGGCGACGTCATCGACGTGCTGCCCTACGACGGCAAGTTGGTGAAGAACGGCACCACGGTGGCCGAGTTCAAGCTGAAGAGCGATGTGCTGTTTGACGAGGTGCGCGCCGGTGGCCGTATCAACCTCATCATCGGCCGCAGCCTGACCGCCAAGGCCCGTGAGTTCCTGGGCTTGCCTGCCTCCACCTTATTCCGCCTGCCCTCCGTGCCTGCAGCCACCAAGGCTGGGTTCACCTTGGCGCAAAAGATGGTCGGCCGCGCTGTGGGCCTGCCCGAAGGTCAAGGCGTGCGCCCTGGCACCTACTGCGAGCCCCGCATGACCACGGTTGGCAGCCAAGACACCACTGGCCCGATGACCCGCGACGAGTTGAAGGACTTGGCTTGCCTGGGCTTCTCGGCCGACTTGGTGATGCAATCCTTCTGCCACACCGCCGCTTACCCCAAGCCTGTGGACGTGAAGACCCACCGCGAGCTGCCCGCCTTCATCTCCAACCGGGGCGGCGTGTCGCTGCGCCCAGGGGATGGCGTGATCCACTCTTGGCTCAACCGCCTGCTGCTGCCTGACACCGTGGGCACCGGTGGCGACAGCCACACCCGCTTCCCCATCGGCATCTCCTTCCCCGCGGGTTCAGGCTTGGTGGCTTTCGGTGCTGCCACCGGCGTGATGCCGCTGGACATGCCTGAGTCGGTGCTGGTGCGCTTCAAGGGCCAGATGCAACCCGGCGTCACCTTGCGTGACCTGGTGCATGCCATTCCGCTGTACGCCATCAAGGCCGGTCTCTTGACGGTTGCCAAGGCCGGCAAGATCAACGCCTTCTCCGGCCGCATCCTCGAAATCGAAGGCCTGCCTGACCTGAAGGTGGAACAAGCTTTTGAATTGAGCGACGCATCGGCTGAGCGTTCCGCTGCGGGTTGCACCATCAAGCTGAACAAGGCTCCGGTACAGGAATACCTGAACTCGAACATCGTTCTGATGAAGAACATGATCGCTGACGGCTATGCCGACGCCAAGACCCTGCAGCGCCGCATTGAGAAGGTCGAAGCCTGGTTGGCCAACCCGCAATTGCTGGAAGCCGACAAGGACGCCGAGTACGCGGCCGTGATCGAAATCGACCTGGCCGACATCAAGGAGCCCATCGTCTGCTGCCCCAACGACCCGGACGATGCCAAGTTCCTGTCTGAAGTCGCCGGCACCAAGATCGACGAAGCCTTCATCGGCTCTTGCATGACCAACATCGGCCACTTCCGCGCTGCGGCCACGGTGTTGGGCGGTGCCCGTGACATCCCGGTCAAGCTTTGGATTGCACCGCCCACCAAGATGGACGAGAGCGAGCTGATCAAAGAAGGCCACTACGCCACCTTCGGCTCTGCCGGTGCCCGCACCGAAATGCCTGGTTGCAGCCTGTGCATGGGCAACCAAGCGCAAGTGCGCGAAGGCGCTACGGTGATCTCCACCTCGACCCGTAACTTCCCCAACCGTTTGGGCAAGAACACCAACGTGTTCTTGGGCTCCGCCGAGCTGGCTGCTGTGGCCTCTAAACTGGGCAAGTTGCCCACCAAGGAAGAGTACTTGACGGCCACCGGCGTGATCACCACCAAGTCGGGCGAGATCTACAAGTACATGAACTTCGACCAGATCGAAGAGTACGTGGATAACGCCAAGGGCGTGACCGCCTGAGTGCACCATCAGGCTCCATGATGATCGGCCCTTCGGGGCCGATTTTTTTGGCCGGCCAACGCCGATGCTGAAGAGAGTGATTTGACGGCGGCAAGCCACTTCTGTACAGTCTGTACATACTTTGAGGGCGTGCGCCATGACCAAACCCAAACCCTACGGCCTGGAACAGGCTAGGGCGCAACTGCCGCAAATCGCCTCCGAGGCGGTGGCTGGCTACACCAGCGTCATCACCCGGCACGGCAAACCCGTGGCCGTGGTCTTGCCCGTCAGCACTTGGGAAGCGCAGCAACACGCCAACCGCCCTCGCGCAAGCCTGCTGGCCCTGCGTGGCACGGGCCGCGGCCTCTGGCCCCAAGGCGCTTCCACTGCGGTGGCTGAACTGCGCCATGAGTGGTAGCCAACGATCGAGGTCGGCCCCGACCGTGTGGGGTGGTCTGCCCCCAGGCAGCACAGTCTTGGTGGATACGGCACCGTGGATTTACCTGCTGCAAGACCACCCTGACTTTGCCCCCAGATTTGCGGGCCTATTTGAAGCCGCGGAAGCGGGCACGCTGCGCTTGGCCCTGACCCCCATCACCCTGGCCGAGGTCTTGAGCGGCCCCCACAAAGCCGGCCAAACCGCCTTGGCTGCGCGCTACGAGCAAGCTCTGACCCAGTTTGAATGGGTCAACCTCTCACCCGCCATCGCCAATCTAGCGGCCCAATTGCGGGCGCGTTATGGACTGAAACTGCCGGATGCTTTGCAACTCGCCGCCGCACTCGACATTGGCGCCGCCGCCTTGGTGACCCACGACCGAGATTTTTCCAAGGTCGAGGGGCTACCCGTCCTCTACGGCGCGTGAACACCCAATCGCTAGCCATGACAAACTTTGATCTCCCAACCCTGCTGCGCGCCCACCGCTCCATCCGCGCTTTCAAGCCCGCCGATGTGCCGCCCGCCATGTTGGACAGCTTGCTGCAAGCCGCCATCCTCGGCAGCTCCAGCTCGGGCAACCTCAACACCTATGCGGTGATCGAGACACGGGATGTAGGCCGCAAAACGGAGTTGTTCCGCCTGCATGGTGAGCAAGAGATGATCTTGCAAGCTCCAGTGATGCTGACCTTTTGCGCGGAGGCCAGGCGCACGCGCGACTGGCTAGCGCGGCACGAAGCGCGAGACAACTTCAACAACTTCCACGGCTTCTTGGTGGCCGCGTTTGACGCGATGATCTTGGCGCAAAGCATGGCGCTGGCCTGTGAGGCCCAAGGCTTGGGCATTTGCTACTTGGGCACCACCTTGAACGCAGCGCCAAAGATCGCTCACTTCCTAGAGCTGCCGCCGGGCACCTTGCCAGTCACAAGCTTGGTGCTGGGGTGGCCCGATGAGAGCCCCGAGCCGCGCGACCGACTGCCCCTAGCGGCCTACCTGCATCGCGAACGTTACCAACGCGCCGGGCCTGCCGAGATTGACGACCTCTATGCCCAGCGTGACCAGCGCGGCCTGCAGCGCTACCAAAGCCTGAGCGCCGATGCGCGCCAACGCTGGGCCGAGCACGGCATCACCTCACTCGCACAGTTCTACACCTCGGAGCTGAAGTACTCGCCCGTCGCCATGCAGGGCATCTCGCGCGAGCTGCTGGCCCTGTTAGAGCAACACGACTTCATGAACAACGGGTGATCAGCCCAAGCAAGCCTACTTCTGTTCATTCAGCAGTTGCTCGGCCGTCTTGTTGCGCTGATTGGCGCGGTCCTTGAGCGCCCCACCGAAAGCTTCACTGGGCGTCGGCGCAGGTGCTGGCGCAGGGGCCGGTGCAGGTGGACGGGGCGCAGCAACAGCGGGCGTGCTGCTGGCCACATTGGGGGTGCCGCTGGCCAGTGGCACCGTGCCCGAGGCCTGAGTGCTTGAACTGGCATTCTGGTCTGCGGCCAACTCTGCAGCCAAGGGCATCAACAAACGAGCGGTGGGGTTGGTCATGGATAGCTTTCGCAACAAGGAAAGCCCATGCTAGAAACGCCAGCCCCACCTGTCTGCGTGCCAGCCCACACAAGGCGAAAGCGGATGCGCGGCCTCATGAAAGCCGCAGCGCTTGAGCGAGAATTCCGACATGAGCCCCCTCTTACGCGCCGAAGGTCTGGCCAAAGCTTATGGCGACAGCGCCGTGTTTCGAGCCGTCGATTTAACGTTGGTGCGCGGCGAGTTGGTGGCCTTGCTGGGCGAGTCGGGCACGGGCAAGTCGACGCTGCTCAATTGCTTGGCCGGGCTGGACGAGCCCGATGCAGGTGCCATCGAGATCGACGGCCAAGACCTCGCCACACTGGATGAAGCGGGGCGGGCCGAGTTACGGCGCACCAAGTTAGGCTTTGTGTTCCAGGCCTTTCATGTCTTGCCCCACCTGACTGTGGCGCAGAACGTCGCCCTGCCCTTGCTGCTGCTGCACAGGCCAGACCCCGCCCGGGTGCAAGCCATGCTGGACGCCGTCGGGCTGAGCAGCCTCGGCGCCCGCATGCCACGCCAGCTCTCCGGCGGCCAGTTACAGCGGGTGGCCATTGCGCGGGCCTTGGTTCACAAGCCCGCCCTGATCCTGGCCGATGAACCCACGGGCAACCTGGACGCCCGCCATGCCCGCGAGGTGATGGACCTGCTGCTCACGCAAGTGCGGGCTGAGGGCGCGGCCTGCTTGCTGGTCACCCATTCCGAGCAGGCCGCAGGCCGCGCTGACCGCGCGCTGCGGCTGGACGAGAAGGGAATCCGCCCATGGGTCTTGCCCGCTCACTGAGCCACTTTGCCCAGCTGAGCTGGCCAGCGCTGCGCTACCAGGCCGGGCGGCAATTACTGGCCTTGCTGGCCATTGTGCTGGGCGTGGCGCTGGGCTTTGCCGTTCATCTGCTCAACAGCACCGCTTTGGCGGAGTTCTCCAGCGCCGCCACCAGCCTGCAGGGCCAGCCCGATGTGGTGCTGCACTCTGACGCCGCGAAGGGCCTGCCTGAAACGCTGTTGGCCAGCTTGGCGGCCGACCCAGACGTGCAACTGGCCTCGCCCATCTTGGAAGGCCAAGCCTTGGCGCAAGATATGCAAGATCCGCAGGGCAAGCCCTTCAGCCTGCGGGTGATCGGCTGGGATGTGCTGCAGGGCGCGGCCCTCAACCCCGCCTTGCTGCCCCAGGCACCTGCTGCGGGCAGCGCCCCCACCAACCCGCTGGCAGGGCTGGACCCGCAACAGCTTTCACTCAACCCAGCCGCGCTGCAAAAGCTGGGGGGGCAGGCTCAAACGGTGAGCCTGCGTGCCGCTCAGGCCGACAGCGGCCAGGCGCACAGCCACACCTTCAGCCTCGGCCCAGCCAACGCCGCAGCGGGCTCACCCTTGGCCGTGCTGGACATCGCCGCCGCCCAAGTGCTGCTGGGCAAGCTGGGTCGGCTCGACCGCGTGGATGTGCGCTTGGTGACTGGCGTGGACCCAGAGCGCTGGTTGGCCCAGCAGCGTTGGCCTGAAGGCGTCAGCGCTGCGCCGCCGCCGGATGAAGGCCAGCGCATGAGCGACCTCACCCGGGCCTATCGGGTCAACCTCAGCATGCTCTCGCTGATGGCCTTGTTCACGGGCAGCTTCTTGGTGTTTGCGGTGATGAGCTTGTCTGTGGCGCAGCGCTTGCCGCAGTGGGCCTTGCTGGGCGTGCTGGGCATGACAGGCCGCGAGCGTGCCCGCCTGGTGCTGCTGGAAGCAGCGCTCTTGGGCGGCTTGGGCAGTGTGCTGGGCCTGGCCTTGGGCTGGGCCACGGCGCAATGGGCCTTGCAGGCCTTGGGCGCCAATTTGGGCCTGGGCCATCTGTCTGCGGGCATCAGCTTGGCGCAGGGGCCTTGGGCTGCGGCCGGGTTGTTTGGCGGGCTGGGCTTGGCGCTGAGCCTGCTCAGTGCCGCCCTGCCCGCGCTGACGGTGCGGCGCATGCCGGTGGCGCAGGTGTTGAAAGGCCTTGGAAGCGGCAGCGGCCTATCCACACACAGGGCTTTGGGGCCGGTGTTGTTGCTCTTGGGCCTGGGCTTGGCGATGGTGCCACCACCGCCCAAGACTTGGCCGCTGGCAGACGTCCCGCTGGCCGCTTATGCCGCCATGCTGTGCATGCTGCTGGGCGGCATTGCCTGCGTGCCCTGGGGCGTGCGGGGCGCCCTCGCATTGCTGCGCCACTGGCCAGGCTCGCAACGCCACGCCTTGGTTTTGCTGGTGGAGCAACGGGCCCGAGACCAAGCGGGCGAGGCCAGCCGCGCCCTGGCCGGGGTGCTGGTGAGCCTGAGCTTGTCGGTCGCCATGCTGGTGATGGTGGGCAGCTTTAGAGACTCCCTCACCCAGTGGCTGCACCACATGCTGCCGGCGGACCTCTACCTGCGCTCCAGCCTGCAAGTTCAGCAAGGTGGCGCCAGCCTGCATGCGCCCTTGCCACCCGACTTCTTGGCCGCCTTGCCTTCCAGCAGCGTGGTGCAAGCGGTCGAGCACCAACGCAGCGACGAGGTGCTGATGGGTGGCCAGCGCTTCGCCTTGCTGGCCAAGAAGGTGGATGAGGCGCAACTGCCTTTGGCCCAAGCCCTGGCGCCCACCACAGTGCCGCCAGGCCAGATACCGGTCTACATCAGCGAAGCCCTGCGCGACAGCCTGCAGCTCAACCCCGGCGACACCACAGAGATGCAACTGCGCCCGGGCCTGCCCCCGCTCAAGGTCTTTGTGCGCGGTGTTTGGCGCGACTATGCCCGCCAAAGTGGCGCGGCCTGGATGCCGCTGGACGCCTACCAAGCCTGGACGCAAGATCAGCGCATCAACGAGGTGAAGATTTGGCTGGCGCCGGGCCAGACCAGCCGCCAAGCCCAAGTCGCTTTGCGGGCGCTGGCGGCCCAGCCCGAGGACATCGAGATGGCAGACAGCCAAGAGCTGCGCGAAGTGTCGATGAAAATTTTTGACCGCAGCTTCGCGGTGACCGTCTGGCTGCAGACCGTGACCTTGTCCATTGGTGTGTTTGGCATTGCTGCCAGTCAATCGGCGCAAGTGCTGGCGCGCAAGCGGGAGTTCGGCCTGCTGCTGCATTTGGGCTTGACCCGCGCGGGCGTCTTGCGCCTGCTCGCGCTGGAATCCGCCTTGCTGTGCGGGGTGGGCTGCTTGGCCGGGCTGGGTTTGGGCTTGGGCTTGAGCGCGGTGTTGATTTGGGTGGTCAACCCGCAGAGCTTTCACTGGAGCATGGACATGAGCCTGCCCTGGCCGCGACTGCTGGTCTTGTTGCTGACGGTGTTCACCGCCGGAGTGCTATCGGCGCTGCTGGCGGCCCGCCAAGCGGCCAGCAAGGCGGCAGTGCAATCGGTGAAGGAGGACTGGTGATTCCCCGTCGCAGTTTTTTGGCCTTGGCCGCCCTGTATGGCACCCCAGGCTGGGCCAGCAACGCACCGCGCCTGCAGTTCCCCCGTGACTTTGGCGCCCACCCTCACACCCGTTTGGAATGGTGGTACCTGACCGGCGTGCTGCATGCCTCGGCGGACGCGGCTAACCCAGCGGCCACCCCTGCGCTCGGTTATCAGCTGACCTTCTTCCGGGTGCAAGGCTCAGCGCCTGCCGGCCATCCCAGCGCCTTGGCTGCGCGCCAAGTCTTGATCGGCCACGCCGCCTTGAGCGACCTGCGCCAAGGCCAACTGCTGCATGACCAACGCTTGGCGCGGGCCTATCCCGGCGTGGCAGAGGCCCGAGAAGGCGACTGCCATGTGCAGATGCGCGACTGGCTGCTGCGCCGCGAGACCAGCGAGGGTGACTTGGGCACTGGCCCAAGCCGTTACGTGGCTCGGTTTCAAGGCCAGAGCCACGGGCAAGCATTTGCCTTGGAGCTGACGCTGCAGTGCCCGCAACCCGTCTTGCTGCAGGGCGTGGACGGGCTCTCCAAAAAAGGCCCGGGCGCAGACCAGTTCAGCCACTATTACAGCCAGGTGCAGATGCGCACCCAAGCCAGCCTGCGCCTGGGCGGGCAGACGCAGCCTCTACAAGGCCTGTCGTGGCTGGATCAAGAATGGAGCGACCAATTGCTGGGCGACCCCAGCGCCCCGCAAGAGCAGGCCGTGGGCTGGGACTGGGCAGGCATCAACCTCTTGGATGGCAGCGCCCTGACGGTGTTTCGCCTGCGCCGGGCCGATGGCTCGACCTTGTGGAGCGGTGGCAGTTGGCGCAGCAGCCAAGGTATGCAGCGCAACTTTGCGCCCAGCGAGGTGCGCCTACAGCCGCTGCGCCACTGGCGCAGCCCCAGCAGCAGTGCCGAGTACCCGGTGGCCTGGTTGATCCAATGCCCTGCGGGCGAGTTCAAACTGACTGCCCTGCTCGACGCCCAAGAGGTGGACGCCCGCATGAGCACGGGCATGCGCTATTGGGAAGGCGCCGCCAGTTTGAACAAACCCAGCGGCGAACGCCTGGGCTTGGGTTATCTGGAGATGACCGGCTATGCGGGGCGCATGCGGCTGGGGTGAGCCTTAGACGGGCAAGCCGCAGCAGGCCAAGCGGCGGCAGATTCATCTGCCGCGCTCAGCCTCTTGCACTTACAGCAAACGCGCAAGCAGCGCGCCTTCAGACGGCACGCCCAGCGGCACCCACACCCGCACGGGGCTGCCTTGGGCCACTTGCACCGGCTCATTGTCCAGGTTACGCATTTCGTTCAGCTCCACCACGCGGTTGCCGCTGGGGTGGATGACTTCAATGCGGTCGCCGACCGAGAACTTGTTCTTGGTCTCGACCTCGACCCAGCCATCTTCGCGCACGCTGCGCACTTCGCCCACAAAGTGGCTGCGGTGCAGCTCGGAGTGGCCGCTGATGTAGTTCTGGTAGTCGTTGGCGGGGCGGCGCTCCAGCAGGCCGCCGGTGTAGCCGCGGTTGGCCAGGCCTTCCAGCTCCATCAACAACTCGGGGTTGAAGGGGCGACCGGCCACGGCATCGTCAATGGCCCGGCGATAGACCTGGGCGGTGCGGGCCACGTAGTACAGGCTCTTGGTGCGACCTTCGATCTTGAGGGAGTCCACCCCGATCTTGGCCAAGCGCTCGACATGCTCCACCGCGCGCAGGTCTTTGCTGTTCATGATGTAGGTGCCGTGCTCATCTTCCATGATGGGCATGAGCTCGCCCGGGCGGCCTTTTTCTTCCAGCAGGTAGATGCGGTCGGCCGCCGGGTGGCGCTCACCGCTGCCGCAGGTGGAGAAATTGCTTTCGGCCTCGGCGGCGGCTTCGCCGAAGTTGAAGTCGCTGTCCAGCTTGGCCACCGGAATGGCTTCGCCGCTGGCGGAGTTTTCTGTGGCGGCCTGGGTGCCATATTCCCAGCGGCAGGCGTTGGTGCAGGTGCCTTGGTTGGGGTCGCGGCGGTTGAAATAGCCGCTCAGCAAGCAGCGGCCCGAGTAGGCGATGCACAGGGCACCGTGGACAAAAACCTCCAGCTCCATGTCGGGGCACTCGTTGCGAATGCCGTCGATCTCATCCAGGCTCAGCTCGCGCGAGAGGATGATGCGGCGCACGCCCAGCTTCTGCCAGAACTTGACCGTGGCCCAGTTGGTGGTGTTGGCCTGCACGGAGAGGTGAATGTCGACCTCGGGCCACTTTTCACGCACCTGCATGATGAGGCCGGGGTCGGCCATGATCAGCGCATCGGGCTTGAGCGCGATCACCGGCTCGATGTCGCGCAGGTAGGTGCGCACCTTGTCGTTGTGGGCAATCAGGTTGCTGGTGACAAAGAATTTCTTGCCCCGGGCATGGGCTTCAGCAATGCCCTGACCGATTTGCTCCAAGCGGAATTCGTTGTTCCGGGCGCGCAGCGAATAGCGGGGTTGGCCCGCGTAAACGGCGTCGGCGCCAAAGTCATAGGCGGCCCGCATCTTGGCGAGTGAGCCGGCGGGCAGCAGCAGTTCTGGGGTTCTCATGTCGGCGATTGTCCCAAATCCGCGCCAGAGGCGTTGGCCTGCAACCTCTCCCGCAGCGCGGTCTTCAGCACCTTGCCGTAGTTGTTCTTGGGCAAGCCCTCAACTTGCACATAGCGCTTGGGGCGCTTGAAGCGGGCCAAATGGGCCACGACATGGGCGTCCAAGGCAGCGGCCTCTAAGGCGACAGCCCCGCGAGCCACCACAAAGGCGACCACCGATTCGCCCCATTCAGGATCGGGCGCGCCGACCACCGCCACCTCAGCCACGTCAGGGTGTAGCAGCAGCACTTCCTCCACCTCGCGCGGGTAGATGTTGGAGCCGCCGCTGATGATCAGGTCTTTGCTGCGGTCTTTCAGCGTCAGGTAGCCCGAGGCGTCTAGACAACCCATGTCACCCGTCCACAGCCAGCCCTCGCGCAGGGCGGCGGCGGTGGCCTCTGGGGCCTGCCAGTAACCGGCCATCACGCTGTCACCCGCGATCAGCACCTCACCCACCTCGCCCGTGGGCACGTCCAGCCCCGCCTCATCGGCCACCCGGATGCGCACCGAGGACTGCGGCCGGCCCACGGACGCCAGGCGCGCCAGGTGCTGCGGATGACCCTGATCGGCCAGATCGGCACGGCTGAGGGCCGTGCCCACCATCGGGCTTTCGCCCTGGCCGTAGATTTGCACAAAGCGCGGCCCCATGACCTTAAGCGCGCGTTGGATGTCGGCCGCATACATGGGCGCACCGCCATAAACAATGGTTTTGAAGCTGTGCGCCGCATCAGCCGGCCCCAGCCCTTCGGCTTCGGCATGGTCCACCAAGCGCTTGACGATGGTGGGGGCGGCAAACAAGGAGAGCGGCCCCACCTGCCGGCCCAGTTCAAACAGCTCTGCCGCATCAAACCCGCCCGAGAGCGGCACCACATGGCGGGCGCCCGCCAGCACATGCGGCAAGGCATAGAGCCCGGCACCGTGGGACATGGGGGCGGCGTAAACAATGGCGTCGCTGGCCCCCACTGCGTCCACGTCCACAAAGTAGCCCAGCGCCATGGTGCGCAGGTTGCGGTGAGTGATCATCACGCCCTTGGGCCGGCCGGTGGTGCCGCTGGTGTAGAACAGCCAAGCGGTGTCGTCGGGGGCGCGGTCAGCCACCGCCAGGCTGGCTTGAGGCTCTGCGGCCAGCAGGCTCGCCATCTCCGGGCTGTCCACCTCCACCACGCGCTCCAAACCCGCCAGCGCTGTCTCGCCCTGCGGCAGCGCATCTCGGCTCACAAAGGCCCAGCGCGCACCCGCGTTGTGGGCGATCCACTGCAACTCTTTGGGGTGCAGTTTGGCGTTGACCGGCACCACCACGCCGCCCATCCACCACACGCCGAACAAGATCTCCAGATAGCGTGGGTGGTTGCGCATGAAGAGGGCCACGCGGTCGCCGGGGTGAAGGCCCGCGCCCAACAAGTTCTGAGCCAAAGCAGCCGCTCTGGCCGCCCACTGGGCGTAGGTGGCGGTGGGTCGAGCGCCTTCAAAAAGCGCTGGGCGCTCGGGGTGGGGCAGGGCCCAGCGGGCAATATCGTGAGCAAGGTTCATGGGGCAGAAGCATAGGCGCTGGCCGCAAGCTCTTCACCTCGCGGAAGTGCTGAGCTTGCTTCGAGACCCGTCTTCCGATGAGGAACAAAGCGCAATTTCTGTCTTGACAGAAATATCGGATATCAGCATCATGACGACATGGAACTCACCGACACCGCCCGCCGCTTCATCGTCCACTGGGGTGAGATGGGCACGGCTTGGGGCGTCAACCGCAGCGTGGCCCAAGTCCACGCCCTGCTCTACTTTCATGGCAAGCCCTTGCATGCCGAAGAGATCGCCGACACCCTGTCCATTGCCCGCTCCAATGTCAGCACCAGCCTCAAAGAGTTGCAAAGCTGGAACTTGATCCGCGCCACCCAAGTGCTGGGCGACCGACGCGATTACTTTGAAACGTCTCTAGATGTGTGGGAGTTGTTCCGCACCATCGTGCGAGAGCGCAAGGAGCGAGAGTTCGACCCCACGGTGCGCGTGCTGAAAGAGCTGGTGGCCCAGCCCGGCTTTGAGGCTGAGCGTGCGGACACCCAAGACAGGGTCCGAGAAACCCTGCGCTTCATGGAGACCTTGGGCGCTTGGTCTGACGAGATGCTGCGCCTCTCACCCGGCACGCTGGAGAAAGTCCTGCGCATGGGTGCCAACGTCCAGAAGTTTGTTCGAGGGGAGTAGCCCCCTTTTTTTTGAATGTTTATTTCTGTTTTTACTGAAATTTCAAACGGAGTAATCATGAACCCAGCCATCTATCCCCTGACCTTGTTCTACGACGCCTCCTGCCCCTTGTGCGCAGCCGAGATGCACAACCTGATGCTGCGCAACACCGAAGGGCACTTGGCCTTTGTGGACGTGTCCGCCCCCGAGGTGCCCAGCCATATCGACGGCGTCAGCCGCGAGGCCATGATGACGGAGATCCATGCCCGGCAAGCCGATGGCGAGTGGGTTCGTGGGGTGGATGTGTTTCGCCTGGCCTACCGAGCGGCAGGCCTGCCCCAGGTGTCCCGCGCCTTGTCTTGGCCCTGGCTGGCCCCGGCGGCAGATGCGCTCTACCCTTGGGTGGCGCGCAACCGCCAGCGCATGCCCAAGGTGCTCTCCAGCCTGCTGTTTGGCCGAGCGCTCAGGCGTGCGGCCGCCCAAGCCCATGCGCGGCAATGCGCTGCAGGGGCCTGTGCCACAGAGCTTGGCCATCGGTCGGAGCAAGCCTCATGAACATCCTGCTGTGCGGCGCCACCGGCTTCATTGGCCGCCACATCCACCAAGCCCTCACGCAAGCTGGGCACACCGTGCGCAGCCTGCATCAACCCTTGAACGGCACGACTCGCCCCTTGAGGTTCACCGAAGCCACCTGCCCTAGCCGATGGCGGCCCTGGTTGGAAGGAATGGACGCGGTCATCAATGCGGTGGGCGTGTTGCGAGACTCCCGGCGTGCACCCATGCAAGTGGTCCACAGCCAAGCGCCGGTGGCACTGTTCCAGGCCGCGGCCGATGCGGGTGTGCGCAGGGTGCTGCACATCTCAGCCTTGGGCCTCAGCAACAACCCGCGCCTCTATGCCCGCAGCAAACTCGCGGCTGAAGAGGCACTGCTCAACCTGAATCAGCGCGGCGTGTTGGACGGGGTCGTGCTGCAGCCTAGTGTGGTGTTTGGGCCCGGCGGGGCCAGCTCTGTGTTGTTTCAGCAGTTGGCGCGGTTTCCGTGGCTTCTGCTGCCGCCACCGGCCTTCATTTGCCACATCCAGCCTGTAGCGGTCGAGGAGCTTGCGGAAGCGGTGCTGAAGCTGACCCACCCTGCCTGCACGGTACGCGGCCGCGTACCCATCGTCGGCAGCCAAGCCCTGACGCTCTCTGACTTTGTTCAGGCCTTGCGCCAGCAACAAGGCCTGCGAGCCGCCCGGCACATGGCCCTGCCAGGAGCCTTGACCCACCTCAGCGCCACGCTCGGTGACTGCGTGCCATTCACCCCTTGGGGCCATGACACCCTGGCCTTGATGAGCCACGACAACACCGCCGACGCCAGCGTCATGACAAGCCTGCTGGGCCGCGCACCCCAAGGGGCCACAGCGTTTGGCAGGGCGCAGACTGCGGCGATGCCGCAACTGGCCTCATGAGCCCGCAGCGCTGGGCCGAGGCAGCTGCGGCTCGCAGACAGCCAAGCCCCGCGCGCACGCGATTGGCTTGAGGCTACCCGGCCTTCACTGCCACCGCCTGACGTTCTTGTGACTTGAGGGTGTTCAAGCCGCCGTTGTGTGCTTGAGCAGCGAGGCCACCAACTGAGCTTCCCGCTCAGGCCGCAAACCGGCCAGCGTGAAGGCCTGCTGGGGCTGGGGCAAGCTCTGCCACCAAGCCAGTGTGTCCGCCACGGTGTGCGCCAGGGGGCGGGTTCGCAAGCCCGCGTGCTCGGCACGTGCACTGCTGACGCGCATGAACGCCGCGTGCTCTCCCACCGGTGGCACCCAGAGAGGCATGTCCACCCAATAGCTGACACCGGCTTGCTCCAACTGGGCTGCTGTGGCCCACAGCCACTTTGGCGACGTGCCAGCAGCCTGCGCACAGGCCTCCAGCATGTCAGAGAAAGTGAACTGAGCAGGCGGTGTGACGGCATTGAAGACACCTGCCAGGCCATGCTCCGCCACCCTCAGCACAAAAGCCGCCAAGTCACGCGCGTCGATGAACTGCACCGGGTCATTCGGGTGCCCCGGCACGGGAATCAGCTCCCCAGGGTGGGCCCTGCTCACCCGGGCCGGCCACCACGTGAAGCGCTGCGTCGGGTCATGCGGCCCCACCACCAAGCCTGGGCGGATGACCGTGCAGTGCTCGGCCCCCCATTCGCGCATCAACACCTGCTCGCACAAAGCCTTCAAAGGGCCATAGGTGCGCCCATCAACGGTCTCTGTGCTTGCGTCCTCCAGGGTGCCCAGTGCCGAGGTTTCGTCATTCGGCCGGGTGGCATCGGCATAAGCCGACACACTGGAGATGAAGACGTAATGGCCTACTCGGCCCTTGAGCACTTGAGCGGCGGCGCGGACTTCCGATGGCAGGTAGCCGCAGGTGTCAATCACCACATCCCAGGTGCCGTGGGCCAGGGCCTCAAGGCTGACTCGCCTATCGCCCAAGCGCCGCTCAACCTGGGTGGCCCATTCGGGCACAGCCGTTTGGCCACGGTGAAACACCGTGACCTGATCTCCGCGGGCCAGCAAGGCCTCGACCACATGCCGCCCGACGAACCTGCTGCCCCCCAGAACGAGATAACGCATGGCGAGGCGCTTACTTCATCTCGGCGCGAATGGCTTTCTCGTCGTCTTCACGATAGCGACGACCGCCGCAATTGGCAGTCCAGTCCACTCGCTTGTCTTCATAGGCGGCAGATTGCGTCTCCCATTGCTTATTTCGCTCGTTCCAAGAGGCTGCTGCTTTTTGCTGTAACTCACCGCGCTGATTCAACTCCTTCACGGACTGCTCCAACCCTTCTGTGATGGATTTCGCTTCGGCATTGGTGGATGCCTCCAATGACTGCAGCTCGCGTTGTTCCTTTTCCAACTCCTTGCGCTGGCGTTCGACAATTGGCCCGGAACGCGTGTTCTCGGCCAAAGCGGCCTGCTTCTCCTGAAACGCTTTCACACGTTCCGAGAATGCCTTCATCCTTTCATTAAACGCCTTGGCTGCCTCAGTGCGTGCTTGAACTTTGTCTCTAAGCGGCTGAAGGGCTTCACCTTCACGAGTGATTTCGATGCGTTCGGCATCCAACTCGGCGCGCCGCTTCTCAACCTCTGTACGCTCTGTCTTGAGCCCACTTTGCTGCTTGATGCAGGCACGCAACTCGTTGATGGTCATCACCTTTCCGCTACTGGAAGTTTTGCCATCAAGTGTTTGTGCGGTGGCACCTACTGCGGCAATGCCAAACATTCCGACAACGACAGTTGCCAAAGAGGTTTTGTGAAAGTTCATGTGTTATGTCCTTCGAGGGCAGCATGCGGTGACACGCCCCAGCTTGATAGGTAGCAGCCGGTTGGCCGCCACCGAGATCCCCACCCCATGCGGGTTTCGAAGCCGTGATGATGCCATTCGAACCATGCCGATCTACACTGCTGCGCGTCCAGATCAACCCTCATGGTAACCATGGCCCAAAGCATTCACGACTTCCACGACGACCCGCGCAATGCAGAGATCCGCATTTGGATCAACGGTGCACTGCATCACCGGGATGACGCCAAAATCTCGGTCTTTGATAGCGGCTTTGTGCTGGGCGATGGCGTGTGGGAGGGCTTGCGTGTGGTCCGTGGACACCCCTTGTTCTTGGGGGCTCATCTGGACCGGCTCTACGAGGGCGCCAAAGCCATCGCACTGGACATCGGCATGAGCCGCGAAGCCCTCACGGACGCGATCTACGAGACCCTGGCCGCCAACGCCATGGACGACGGCGTACACATCAGGCTGATGGTCACGCGCGGCATCAAGCGCACGCCCTACCAAGACCCTCGCGCTTGCATTGGGCAGGCCACCGTGGTGATCCTGCCGGAGTTCAAACTAGCCAAGCCCGAAACCCTGGCGGCTGGCTTGAACCTCTTCACCGTGCATGTACGGCGCGGCTTTCCGGATGTGCAAGATCCGAAACTCAACAGCCACAGCAAGCTGAACTGCATCACCGCCTGCATCCAGGCCATCACGGCGGGCGCAGATGAAGCCCTGATGCTGGACCCACACGGCTTTGTAGCCACCTGCAACTCCACACATTTCTTCATTGTTCGCCAGGGCGAGGTCTGGACCAGCACCGGCGACTACTGCCTCGGTGGCATCACCCGAGCGAATGTGATCCAAGTCTGCAAAGAGGCCGGCATCTCGGTCTTCGAGAAGAACTTCAGCCTCACCCAGGTGTACGGGGCCGATGAAGCGTTTTGCACCGGCACCTTTGCCGGCGTGGTGCCCGTCAAGGCGGTCGATGGCCGAGAGATCACCGGCAGCCTGCCCGGCCCCATGGTGCAACGCCTGCAGTCGCTCTACAAAGACCTGGTGCAGCGTGACGTAGCCCAGACCTCGCAGGTGCAAGCTGCCAGGCTGAGCGCCCAAGGAGCCCGCGCATGACGCTGCGCCTCGCCATGTGGAGTGGGCCGCGCAATATCTCCACAGCCATGATGCGGGCCTGGGAGAACCGGTCCGATTGCGCCGTCAGCGACGAGCCTCTGTATGCCGCTTACCTGGCCCAAACAGGGCTGGATCACCCCGGCCGCGCAGAGATCTTGGCCCATGGTGAGACCGACTGGCGGAAGGTGGTCGGCACACTGCAAGGCCCAGCCCCGGAGGGCAAGCCGATCTGGTATCAGAAACACATGACCCACCACCTCATGCCGGGCATGGACGTGGACTGGATTCATGGTCTGACCAATGTCTTGCTGATTCGCGCGCCGGACCAGGTGGTGGAGTCGTACCTGAAATCGCGCGCTGAGGTCACCCCAGGGGACATTGGCCTACTGCAGCAAGTGACGCTCCATGAGGCCATCTCGGCGCGGCAAGGCCGCCCACCCTTGGTCATTGATGCCGATGATTTTCTGCAGCAGCCGGGCGCCTATCTTCAAGCCCTTTGCCAACACCTCGGCATTGCCTTTATGCCGGGCATGTTGTGTTGGCCGGCCGGGCCCAGGCCCAGCGACGGCATCTGGGCACCACATTGGTATGACGCCGTATGGCGCTCCACGGGCTTCGAGGCCTGGCGGCCACGGCAGCCGCAGCTCTCGGGCCAGGGCTTGGCCGTCGCCCAAGCCTGCCAACCCGCCTATGAGCGCTTGTACCAGGCGCGGCTGCAACTGCGCTGATCAGGCCTTGCCGCGAACCTTTTGAACCAACATCACGACGGCCAACACCAAGGCGCCGGCCACCACACCCACCAAGCCTTCAGCGAGAAAGCCAATGACACTCCCCAGCGGCTGTATGAGGTGATGCAGGGCAGGCAAGCCGTGGACGAGGATGCCTCCGCCCACCAAGAACAGCGCTGCAGTGCCTGCAATCGCCAAGCCCTTCATTAACCAAGGCGCAAAAACCAGCAAGAAGCGGCCGAAGGCTTGGGCCGTGGCACTGGCCTGACGGCTGAGGTAGAGCCCTGCATCATCGAGTTTCACGATGCCCGCAACCAAGCCGTAAACCCCCACGGTCATCAGCAAGGCCACCACGGCGAGGACAGTGAACTGAGTCTGCATCGGTTGGCTGGCCACCGTGCCCAAAGTGATGGCGATGATCTCGGCCGACAAAATGAAGTCAGTGCGGACCGCCCCTTTGATCTTGTCCCGCTCCAGGGCCACCATGTCCACTGCAGGATTCAATAAAGCCTCAGTCAACTCGGCGTGGTGCGCCTCATCCTCTTCGGGTTTGTGCAGATAGCGGTGAGCCAGCTTCTCAAAGCCTTCATAGCAGAGGAAGGCGCCACCCACCATCAGCAGCGGCGTGACCAACCACGGGACAAAAGCACTGATCGCCAAGGCCGCAGGCACCAAAATCACCTTGTTCAGCAGCGATCCTTTGGCGACGGCCCAGACCACCGGCAACTCTCGGTCTGCTTGGACCCCTGCCACTTGTTGCGCGTTCAGGGCCAAATCGTCGCCCAGCACACCCGCCGTCTTTTTGGCCGCGACTTTGGTCAACACCGCCACGTCGTCCAGGATGGTGGCGATGTCATCGATCAATGCAAGCAAACTGGCAGCGGCCATGGTGGGAACAATCCTCGTACAAAACCCGACATGCTAGCGCTGTTTAGGGGCTAGATGCCGGGAAGCGCTTGGCGCTACAGTCGCCCACCTCTTTTCTACAAGCCCCCTATGTCGTCCTTGCCCGTTTGGCGCTGCGTCGCTGTGTTCTCTGCGCTTCTCGTCACTGGCTGCTCCCATTGGGCGCCGACAAACAGCGATGCCGTCTTGACGCCCAACGCACAATTGCGCGCTGAAGGCATCCCGCCGATTCCCCTGAGCATGGTCAAGCAAGTCGAGCGCTACACCGACTTCAGAGGGCATAGTTTCTTGGGTTGGCACCCTCAACGCCGCGAGATGCTGGTCTCGCACCGGCCAGCCGGCGCGAGCCTGCCGCAGGTCTTCAAGCTGGACGCCCCTATGGGCACCCTCAAGCCGCTGATCAACACCTCGGAGCCCATCAGCAGTGCCAGCTATGAACCCCAAGCCGGCCAGTACATCGTCTTCGAACGGGCGGCGGGTGGCAATGAGGTGACCCAGCTCTTCCGCTTTGACGAAGGCAATGGCCAAGCGGTGCCGCTCACTGATCCCGCTCAGCGCCACAACTTTGAGATCTGGCTGCACCCGCAAGCGGGGCAAGCCAGCCGTTTGATCCACACCTCGGTGCCCTTGGACAGAACAGCCGCAGGCGGCAGCCGAACCACCGTCAACACCCAAGTCTGGCTGCTGAATCCTCTCCAGCCTGAGCAGCGCCAATTGCTGGCCGAGCTGCCTGGCGGCGGCTGGGGCGTCAGCAGTGCTTCCCATGACAACCGCCAGTTGGCCCTGTCCCATTACCGCTCGGCCAATGAGTCCGAGGTGTGGCTGATGGATGTTGCCACTGGGCAGAAGCGACAAGTGCTGCCCGCTACCGGACAAGCCAAAGCCGTGCACTTGGCGGCCGGCTTTTCGGCGGACGACAAGGCCCTCTTCGTGGTCACCGACCGCTCGGGGGAGTTCCGCGAGCTGCAACAAGTGCGTCTTGACACCCTGGCACTGAGCCGGGTCACCGGGCACATCCCCTGGGATGTCAGTGGTGGCGACGCCTCCCGCGACGGCCGCTGGTTAGCTGTGCGGGCCAATGAGGACGGACTGGGCACCCTGCGCTTGTTCGACGCCCAAAGCATGAAAGAGGTCAGCCTACCAGAGTTGCCCAACGGCAGCGTGGGCAGTGTTCACTTCCGACCAGCGAGCCAGGACTTGGTGTTCTCTGTCAATGGTGCAGGTGGGCCCAGTCAGCTTTATGTGCTGAACCCACAAAGCAAGAGCGTCACCCCCTGGACCAAAGCTGAAGCGGCACCCGGCATTGACGCCAGTCAGTTTGCGCGCCAGCGCATCGTGCGTTGGCCGAGCTTTGATGGCCTCACCATCTCTGGCCTGTTAACCCAACCACCGGCAAAGTTCACAGGCAAGCGCCCTGTACTGATCAACATTCATGGCGGGCCTGAAGCACAGGCCACCTTCGGCTTCTTGGGCCGCATGAGCTATATGGTGGAGGAGATGGGCGTGGCCATCATCCAGCCGAACGTGCGGGGTTCCAGTGGCTACGGCAAAACCTTCTTGACCCTGGACAACGGCTTCAAGCGCGAAGACTCCGTCAAGGACATCGGTGCGCTGCTGGACTGGATCGCCACCCAGCCGGATCTGGATTCTTCACGCGTGCTTGTCATGGGCGGCAGCTACGGCGGTTATATGAGCCTGGCCGTCAGCACCCACTACGCCGACCGCATCGCAGGCGCCATCGACGTGGTTGGCATCTCGCACTTTGTCACCTTCTTACAGAATACCGAAAGCTATCGGCGTGACCTGCGTCGTGTGGAGTATGGCGACGAGCGAGAGCCCGCCATGCGAGCGCACCTGGAAGCCATTTCCCCCTTGACCAATGCGCACAAGATCCGCAAGCCCTTGTTCGTGATCCAAGGCCGCAACGACCCTCGGGTTCCCTGGACAGAGGCTGAGCAAATCGTCGCTAAGGCGCGTGCTAACGGCACCCCTGTCTGGTACTTGCTGGCCGAGAACGAGGGGCATGGCTTCCAGCGCAAAGAGAACGCCGATTTCCAGTTTTACGCCATGTTGCGGTTTATGAGGGAAACCCTGAAGCTCACGGCCCCCTGAAGGTGCGACAGTGCGGGCGCCTCTCAAGAAAACGCCGGGCGGCCCGCCCGCACCCAGGAGATTGCCATGGCCCTGCGTCTGTCCACTTTGGTTCGGCCCCTGATTATTGGCGTGACGCTGGTGGCCGCTGTGGCCTACGCCACGAACTTCAGCCTCTGGGTCAACGGACGCAACGGCTCAGGGCAAAGCGGCAATCACGCAGACTTCACCTATTGGGGCCCCGCCAGTGCCAATGCAGGCGTCAATAAAAAATCGGTGAACTGGGACGGCTACAACCGCATCAGTGACCAAAGCTACCGCTTGCGCGATGCCCTCGATTGCTATTGCACCGGAAGCAACTGGTGCTATGTGGCTGCCCACAGCGCCGGCAATCTGATGATGGGTTACACCCTGTCCATGTACGGTGGCACGCCACGCGTCAAACGCAACGCGCAAGCCAACTCGGCCGGCCAGTGTGGTGCTGTCGACGGCAGCACCCAAACGGGTTGGAACATCAAGTGGGTGAACGTTGCCGGCGGAGCCGGTGGCGGGTCGGAACTGGCCAATAGTGGTGACTGGGCGATTTCAGAGCCTTTGGTCTCTGACCTCAAGACCAGCACCGCACGGGCCATGTACAACCACAATGACACGCGCGGGGTCTGGTTCAATATGTATGCGGGTGCGAGCGGTACGCTCTATTCCTTCTTGCTACCCGGTCAGGATGACGAGGCCATTGCCTACCACTCCTCAGGAGGAATTTCTGGCAGCGGAGGTGCTTCCTACTGCAACCCTTCGGACTGGCTCTGTAATGACCTGACCCTGGGCACCGCCAAGGCGGAAGGTGGCCGTGCCAAATGGTCCTTCCACACGGTGAAGTTCAGGGATGACCGAGAAGCCTACAACCACTACACCAATGGCAGTTGGGGGGGCATCGTGTCACTGGTGAGGCAGGACATGGAAGCCAACGCCAAGTGAATTTCTGGCGCTGGCTGACCGCATTGGGCGCTGCGGCTCTCGTGCTGACTTGGTGGTCAGCGGCGGCAACGGCCGAGCCCCCTGCTCCGATGCCGCTGCCCGAAACCGCTGTTGCTACACGCGACCCCAGCAACACGTCGCTGCCTCAGTTTGACGCCGCAGCAAATTCGGTGTTTGCGCGTGCACCAGCCAAGCCGGAATTCATTGCGCTCTGGCGCGGTCGATTGGAGCGAGCACAAGCGACGCTGACCTCCTACCGAGAAGCCACCCGCTACCCCTTCAATGCCAGGCCACTGAGCGAGCAACCCGATCAAGCCTTTCCCTATCGCCCCATCGTCGAAGAACGTGCGTTTCGATTGCCCCAAGGCACGGTGATCCGAGGGTTGAACCTCAAGACCACCCAAGACAGAGTGCACATCCAGGCTCAGGAAAGTGTGACGGTCACCGTTGCCGCAGTGGATGATGCTGGCAAGCCCTTGCCTCTGTCCATTCAGCGCGCCTGGGCCCATGAAGGAGGCCGAGGTCAGCAAGCCAGTCACCCTCACATCGCCTTGGTTGAATTTCGGGATGATGGCTCTAGCAGTGATCAGCTCGCTGGTGATGGTGTGCATACGGCGGTCATTTCACCAACGCTGTTGGGATTTTCGGAACTCGCCGGCACCTTGCGCGTGGAGGTCAGCATGGAGGCCCAGCACGGCTCCGTCGCACACCCCGGATATGCTTACTTTGACGTGGTAACCCACCCCGAAAACACTGCAAAGTGGTTGCCTGGTGCGCAGGACAAAATGGAGCATGGCTCCTTGCTGTTCGACTTGCCCGTAGAGGTTTATGCAGCGGGCCGCTATGTGGCGACAGGCCGAGTAGACGATGCGAACGGCAAGCCCTTCGCGCTGCTCACCTTCAATGAAGAGTTACGGGCCGGCAAGCAGCGCGTTCGCCTGGTGTTGTTTGGCAAACTTGTGCGCGACTTCAGGCCCCGATTCCCGCTCAAGCTACGGGATGTGCAAGCATTCAGGCTGGTTCCGGACACATTTCCTGACCGCGTGATGCTGCCCAAAGAAGGTGCCCCCACCGTTTTGTCGGGCCAGCATGCATATCTCAGCTTCTCTGACGCAGAGTGGCAGAGTGAGGAGCGAGGTCGATATCTTGCAGAGTACAGCAAGGATGTCCAGGAGGCTGAGGATCAACTTCGGCACGCCGAAGGCACCTCCCCCTGACACCGCCCCACCATCAAGCGCTCGCAACACTGTCTCAGTCCATTGGAGTCCTCCATGCGCCTTCATCGTACGCTCCCCCTGCTCTTCGCCTTGCTGTGTACCTCACCCTGGGCTGCATTGCCCGTCGGCACCACCGCGCCATTGTTTCAAGCGGAATCTGCACTCGGGGGGAAAAGCGCTACTTTTGTCTTGCAAGATGCGCTGCAGAAGGGGCCCGTGGTGCTCTTCTTTTATCCCAAAGCATTCACCAGTGGTTGCACTGTAGAGGCGAATCTTTTTGCAGAAGCAACGCCCCAGTTTCAAGCCAAGGGCACGACCGTTCTCGGCATGTCCAATGACGACATTGACACCTTGAAAAGGTTTTCAGTGGAGGCTTGTCGAAGCAAGTTCGCCGTCGCTGCCGACGCCGGCGGCAAGATCATGAAAGCCTACGACGCCAGTCTGATGCTGGGCATGGCGGATCGCATTTCATATGCTATCTCCCCAGAAGGGAAGATCCTGGCGACTCATGTGAGCATGAAGCCTGACGGCCACGTTGCCGCCATGATGAAAGCCATTGATCAGTGGCATGCAAGTCGGCCAAAGTAGCCTGCTTGTTGGTTAACCCTCATGGGTATTTGCGGAATGGATGCATGCAAGAACACCCACTTACAAAGTGATTATAAATAACGCGAATTGAGTCTTGCAGACTGTGATGTCCGTCACGATGATCGCCGAGCCTCACCAAGGCGATCCGAACAACTCCCTAACTTAACCCACGGAGTGAGCATGCGAAAGACATCACGTCTGTCCCTGACCTGGATTCCAGTTGCGTTGGCCGCCGCTTATGTGTGCGCCCCAAGCAGCTTTGCCGCCCAAGCACCAGAAATGATGGCTGCAGAGCCTGTGGGCGAGAGCACACAGCAGCTCATCATCAAGTACAAGAAGTCCGCTCTTGCGGCCAGGACGGCCACGCCGCAGGCCATGGCCCTGGCTCACGAGGCCGTCCAGCGTCAAGGCGTTCAAATGAAGTGGCTCCGTACCAACGCCCTAGGCGCTCACGTGCTCAAGTTAGATCGAGTGATTGACCTGGAAGCCGCGAAGCAACTGGCCCAGAGCATCAAGGCGGCTGATGCCGCCGTTGAGTATGCCGAGCCAGACCGACTGATGCAGCCCATGCTCACCCCGAACGATCCCGGCTACAACAGTCAATGGCACTACTACGAAACCACCGGTGGGCTGAACCTGCCGCTGGCCTGGGACAAGAGTACCGGCAGCGGCGTGGTGGTCTCTGTCATTGACACAGGCATTCGCCCCCACGCGGACTTGGCAGCCAACCTGCGGCCAGGGTACGACTTCATCAGCAGCACCACCGTCGCCAACGACGGCAACGGGCGTGACAGCGACCCCAGCGACCCCGGTGACTGGACCTCGGCAGGCGAGTGCGGCGTTGGTCGTCCAGCCACCAACTCTAGCTGGCACGGAACCCATGTGGCCGGGACTATTGCAGCCGTCACCAACAATGGTAGTGGTGTGGCCGGTGTCGCTTTTGGCGCCAAGGTCTCCAATGCGCGCGTCTTGGGCAAGTGCGGTGGCTACACCTCCGACATCGCCGATGCCATCATTTGGGCTTCAGGTGGTACGGTCAGTGGTGTGCCGGCCAATGCCAACCCTGCCCGTGTCATCAACATGTCCCTGGGTGGAGGCGGCGCCTGCGACACCACGACCCAAAGCGCGATCAACAGTGCGCGAAGCCGCAACACGGTCATCGTGGTCGCAGCGGGCAACTCCAACGCCAATGTCTCAGGGTTTTCGCCCGCCAGCTGCAGCGGCGTGATCTCGGTTGCGGCGACAGGTCGTAATGGCGGCAAGGCCAGTTACTCCAACTTTGGTGCACTGGTGGATGTCGCTGCGCCAGGGGGCAATATGAGTACTGGCGCCACCAACGGTGTGCTGTCTACACTGAACTCTGGCACCTCATCGCCCGGCGCGGACTCGACAGCCTACTACCAAGGCACCTCGATGGCGGCGCCTCATGTTGCGGGTGTGGCGGCACTGATGTTGTCGGTCAAGCCAACGCTGACGCCGGACCAAGTCGAGAGCCTCATCAAGTCCAGCGCAAGACCCTTCCCTGCGACGTGCACTCAGTGCGGCACAGGCATCGTGGACGCATTGGCGGCGGTCAACGCGGCGCTGGGCATCACACCGCCCCCGGTCAACACGATCAATGAAGTGGAGTCCAACAACACCTTGGCGACGGCGCAGCTGATCAGCACGACGCCCGTCACTGTCAATGGCACAGTCGCCACCAGCACGGACACCGATTACTTCAAGCTCACCGTGGGGGCGGGCAAGACGCTAACGGCAGCGCTGGCACCCAACGCCAGCTCGGACTATGACCTCTACCTCTACAACAGCAGCGGCACGCAGTTGGCAAGTGCCATGGCGGGAACAGGAGCGGTGGACACCATCACCCGGACAAACACCGGCACAACGGCGGTGACTTGGACTGTCCGGGTCCGCTACTACGGTGGCGGTGTCGGCAGTACCTCCGGCCAGTACACCCTGAACCTCACTCAGTAACAGGCCCTCGACGCGGGCGGTGGATCTCTTCCGATCTGCCGCCCGCTCTATGCCTGCGACAATGCCGGCATGACACAACTGGACCTTACCCTTCGCGGCGACTTCATCGCCCTGGATGCCCTTCTCAAAGCCACAGGGCTGGCCGAGAGTGGAGGCAGAGCTCGTGCCGTCATCTCGGAAGGTTTGGTGCAAGTAGACGGACTGGTTGAAACCAGAAAGACCTGCAAGATTCGAGCCGGTCAGTGCGTCTCGTTTGATGGTCACCAAGTGGTGGTCAAGGCCTGACACCGAAAGGCAAGGGAGTGACACATACCCCCTAACGCATAGGACTCAATCCCCCAACTAGGCGGATTCACGGTGCGCGGAGTTTCCTCACAATTCGGTTACCCAGTTTCTGGGGTTCAACGATTAACCGTCAAGGAGTTCCGTCATGCTGCATCCCTCTCCGAGATTCGTGCTTTCCGCCTTAGGTCTTGCCGCCGCGATGTCTGTCGGTGGAAACAGTCAAGCTGGTCAGTCTGCTGAGGCAGCGCAAGACATAGCCCATGCCGCATCTCAAGATTGGTCGGACCGCCTGATCGTCAAATTCCGCAAGGGCAGTGAAGTCCAGGCGGAGCGCCACGCATTGGCCCTCGCCCACATTCAGGACGCAGGCCTGCGCCAGGGCCTGATGCTCAAGCACTTACGCCATACCGCTCACGGCGCGATGGTCTTCCAGGCCAATGCGCGGGTGCCCGTTGCTGAACTGGAAGCGCTGGCGCAGTCTCTCCAAGCCGCGCTGCCCGACTTGGAGTATGCCGAGCCCGATCGTCTCCTGCAGCCGCAGTTTGTGCCTAACGACACCCAGTACGGCAGCCAGTGGCATTACTTTGAAGCCACCGGCGGGCTGAACTTACCCACCGCATGGGACTTGACCAAGGGGGCAGGCGTGGTGGTGGGGGTGATCGACACGGGCTATCGCCCGCATGTTGATTTGGCGGCGAACCTCTTGGGAGGCTATGACTTCATCGGCGACCTCTTTGTCGCTAACGACGGCAGTGGCCGCGACGCCAGCGCACTGGATCCCGGTGACCGGGTGGTGGCCGGGGAGTGCTATGCGGGCTCTCCCGCCCGCAATTCCAGTTGGCACGGCACCCACGTGGCGGGCACCATTGCCGCCGTCACCAACAACGCCTCTGGTGTGGCGGGCGTCGCCCACGCCGCCAAAGTCACACCCGCGCGAGTGCTTGGAAAGTGCGGCGGCTACACCTCTGACATTGCAGACGCCATCACTTGGACATCCGGCGGCACAGTGGCGGGCGTTCCAGCCAACACAAATCCATCGCGGGTTTTGAATCTCTCTCTGGGGGGATCTGGCGCCTGCGCAGCCACCACACAAACTGCCATCAACAGCGCTCGCACGCGTGGCACGGTGGTGGTGGTGGCCGCAGGCAACAGCAATGCGAATGTCAGCGGGTTCAACCCTGCCAATTGCGCTGGTGTGGTGGCGGTTGCATCGGTCAATCGTTCGGGTAGCAAGGCTTGGTATTCCAACTTCGGCGCATTGATCGATGTCGCAGCCCCCGGCGGTGACACCACAGTGGCCGCCAACGGCATCCTGTCCACCTTGAACACCGGCACCAACACGCCGCTGGCCGACAGCTATGCCTACTACCAAGGCACCTCCATGGCGGCGCCGCATGTGGCGGGTGTGGCGGCATTGATGCTGGCGCGCAACCCCTCGCTCACCCCCGATCTGGTCGAGTCGAAACTCAAGTCGACGGCGCGTGCATTCCCGGGTGTCTGCGTGACCTGCGGCACAGGCATCGTGAATGCCAAGGCTGCCGTGGACTCGGCCATTCTGGGTGTGGCCAACCTGGCTGAAGTAGAGCCCAATGGCACCATCGCCTCCGCTCAAAACGTGGTGCTCAACCCGGTGAAGATCACAGGCAGCATGTCCACCAGCACGGACACTGACTACTACAAGATCACTGTGGCAGCGGGCAGGACCCTCACAGCGGGCCTGACCCCGGCCGTCGGCAAGAACTACACCATCAGTCTGATGACCACTGGCGGTGTGGTGATGGCGACTTCCACCTCAGGAACAAGCCTGATCGACACCCTGGTGCGCACCAACACCTCAGCAGCCTCGGTGACCTGGGTGGTGCGGGTCATCAACACCAGCGCCTCCGCAGGCAGCTACACCCTGCACATGGCCTATTGACCCTGCTCGAAGGCTGAGCGTTGGAGCAACACCATGCTCAGCCCGCCGCATGAAAATGTGCCCGAAGCGCCAACACCGCCTCGGGCACCATGCGGCTCAGGGTGTCCACGGTCTCGGGGTCACTCAGATCGTCCTCGTCGGAGTCGTCTGCGTCAAGGTCATCGCCCAAGCCCCCACCCAATTGCAGCAAGGGGGCGAGTTGTGCCCCCAGGTCGGCCGCGTCCCATACCGCGCCCCAGGCCTGTGGGCGCAAGTCCACCGCCTGCAAAAAGCCCGCACACCAATCGCTCGCGTCTGCCCACTCGCGCTCACCCTGCTCGGCCACGCTGAAAATCGGCTCCCACTGATCCAGGTCTGTCGCCAACTGAGCGGCCAAGTGACGAAGGTGGCGAAGTACTGCCACCACGGCGTTCTTGCGCTGCCGATTGCTGGCAAAGGGCGCCGCAGTCTCGGCGTCTGCATCACCCCCCCAGATCACGGGCAACCATTGCGCGGTCGGCAGCGTGGCCAAAACCTCCGCTGGCCCCACCAGCAGCGCGGTCAGATAACCATCCAGGCCGTCCAAGGTCATCACGCCGTCTTGGGGCAAGTTCATCAATGTTCTGTCTAGGGCGTCCAGCTCCGAGGCGTCGAGTGGGGTGATGGGAGATTGGGCGTCGTAATCGGGGTAATTCATGTCGGTCTCTAGGCAATAGGTCAGCAGTGTCGCCGAATTCCCGAAGTGCCATCCGCACATGCCCAGGGGAGAGGGCGGTGGCTTTTTGACACAATTCAGGCTGATCATGCCGAAGTACCCCCACCTCGCTCCCCGCGCCCTCTTCAAGACCACCGCCGCTCACGGCCTGTGGCAGGGGGGCTTAGGGCTGGTGTTGGGCCTGGGCTTTCATGCGTCGGTATTGGCTCAAGTGCAGCCCGGCAATCTGGCCGACTCGCCCACCTTGCGCAAGGTACGCGACACCGGTGTGATCGTGCTGGGCCATCGCCTCAGCTCTGTGCCCTTTTCCTACTTGGATGGGAAACTCAAGCCTGTGGGCTATTCCATGGAGTTGTGCTGGCGCGTGGTGGATCAGGTGCGCAGGCGCTTGGACATGCCGGATCTCGAAGTCAAATTGATCGCTGTGACCTCAGCCACCCGCATGCCGCTGGTGGCCAATGGCACGGTAGACCTGGAATGCGGTGTCACCACCAACACCGCTGAGCGGCAACGCAACCAAGCGTTTTCGATCACCACTTTTCTGGCCGAGAGCCGCTTGCTGTCGCGTCGTGAAGAAGGTGTTCGCACCCTGGATGACCTGCGCGGCAAACCCGTGGTGTCCACCATTGCCACCACCAGCATTCAATACCTTCATCATGTCAATCAGAGCCGCAAACTGGACATGAAGATCTTGGTGGGCTTAGATGACGGCGACGCCTTCCGCCATGTCCAAACCGGCCGTGCGGTAGCCTTTGCCATGGACGATGTGTTGCTGCGCAGCCTGCTGGCCGGCAACCCACAATCGTCGGAGTATGTGATCTCTGATGAAGCCTACAGCGTCGAGCCCTATGCCATTGGGCTGCCCCGCGACGACGCCCCCTTTAAAGCCCTGGTCGATGGCGTGTTGACAGACCTCTACCGCCGGGGCGAAATCTTCACGATCTATCAGCGCTGGTTCCAGTCGCCCGTGCCGCCCAAAAGCTTGAACTTACAGCAGCCCATGAGTGAGGCCTTCAAGCGCGTGATTGCCAAACCCACAGACTCGCCCGACCCGGCGCACTACCGCTGATCAGCGAAAGCGCTCCAGCTCAATACCGTGCCGGTGCAGCTTGTCGTAGAGCGTTTTCTTGGGTGTCCCTAGCAACTCCATCGCCGCTGGCACCTTGCCGCCGCTGCGGCGCAGGGCTTGCTCGATCAAGGTTTTTTCAACCAAGTCCATTTGCTGCGCCAGCGTGGGTGCGGCCTCTGCGTGCGCCGTGGCCCCTTCGGTGCCGCCCAACTCCAGCACAAAGCGGTCGGCGGCATTGCGCACTTCACGCACATTGCCGGGCCAGTCATGGGCCATCAGCTCACGCAGGCGTTGTGCACTCAACTCGGGTGCGGCACGCCCGTAGCGCGCACTGGCCTGGGCCACGAAGTGCTCAAACAAGAGCGGCACGTCCTCACGCCGCTCGCGCAGCGGCGGCAAATGAAGCACCGCTACATTCAAGCGGTAGTAAAGGTCGCCTCGGAACTTGCCCTGCTCTGAGAGCTCCCGCAGATCCGCCTTGGTGGCCGCAATGACACGGACGTTGACCGGCACTTCCTCGTTGGAGCCTAGCCGCTCGACCTTGCGCTCTTGCAAGATGCGCAGCAGCTTGATCTGCAAGGCGACAGGCATGGTCTCGATCTCATCGAGCAGCAGCGTGCCGCCATTGGCAAACTCAATCTTGCCGATGCGCCGCTTGCCCGCTGACGTGAATGCGCCGGGCTCGTGGCCAAACAGCTCGCTCTCGAACAATGACTCGGGCAGCCCACCGCAATTGATGGCCACAAAGTGCCGATCGCGGCGGTGGCTGTGGTCATGCAGGCAACGCGCCACCAGCTCTTTTCCGGTGCCGGTTTCTCCCAAGATCATCACGTCGGCCGAGGTGTCGGCCAAGTTCAAGATTTGGCGCCGCACCTGCTGCATCGCGGGTGAATGCCCCAGCAGCACGGCCTCAATGCCACTGCGTTGGTTCAGTTGGGCGCGCAACTCATCCACTGCAACCCGCAGAACCCGCTTCTCCAATGCGCGCTTGGCAGTGTCCACGAAGCGCTCGGGTGCAAAGGGCTTCTCGATGAAGTCATAGGCACCAGCACGCATGGCACGCACCGCCATGGCCACATCGCCATGGGCTGTCACCAGCACCACCGGCACGCCTGCATCCACCTGCTGCACATGGTCCAGCAAGGCCAAGCCATCTATGCCCGGCAAGCGCACATCGGTGATCACAATGGCCTGCATACCGGCTTGTATGTGCGGCAATGCGGCCTCGGCCGAGGCAAAGGCCTCGACCGTCAAGCCTTCCAGCTCCAGGGTTTGGGTCAGGCTGGCCCGCACGGGCGGGTCATCTTCTACGAACAAGACGCGATAGCCTTCAAACATCTGCTGCGACTTCCAAATCAAATTCAAACACCATGCCCGGCTGGCCGTCATCAGCCACTTCATCCCGCGCATGCGCCCTCAGCGTGCCACCGAACTCATGGATGATTTTCGAGGAGATCACCAAGCCAAGGCCCAGGCCTTGCCCCGCCGGCTTGGTGGTGAAAAAAGGCTCGAACAAGCGCGCCCGCAAGGCCTGGGGCATGCCGGGCCCGTTGTCCCTCACTTGCACCAACACTCTCTGGGGTGTTGAGCGATCAGCGCCGCGTACCTGCTGCCAGGGTACGGCAGACACATCCAAGACCTTGCGCGGTGCGTCGCTCATCGCGTCCAGCGCATTGGTGAACAGATTCACCAACACTTGCTCTAAGCGATTGGCGTCACAGTGCACGCGCAAGCTCTCCGGCACATCCACGTTCAAGGTCACGCCTTCACTGCGCAAGCGGTGCTCCAATAACAGCATCGTGTTGCGCACTGCGCCCAACAACGAGATGGCAGCGTTGGCACTCTCGGCCTTGCGCGCAAAGGTCTTGAGTTGGCGCGTAATTCTGGCCATGCGCTCGACCATGTCATCGATCAGCTTGAGGTTCTCGGCCACCGTGTTGGTGCGGCCCTGCCCCAAGAGCAATTGGGTGTTGCGAGACAAGGCCCGCAAGGCCGTCAGCGGTTGGTTGATCTCATGCGAGATGCCCGCCGACATCTGACCCAACACCGCCAGCTTGCCAGCCTGGATCAACTCATCCTCCGTCTGCAGTCGTTGTGCAATTTGGTGCTTCAACTCGACGTTGGTGCGGCGCAGCTCTCGGGTGCGCTCGTAGACTTGGCGCTCCAGCTCATCGTGAGCCAACTGCAGTTGATTGCGAGCCTCAAACAATTGCAGCACGGCCCGGCGCCGGAAGGAGAGGTAGAGCGCCAAAAGCCCGAGCGCCGCGCCCACGGCCCCGCCGCCCCACGCCGCTGTGCGCGCATTGCGCCAAACGTCTGCCGGGTCCGACAAGGTCATCAGTCGAACCCCCAGGGGCACCACCTCGCGCTCTTGGGCCAGGCGTAGGCCGCTGCGGCCACCCGACACGCCGGGCACGCGCCTCAGCACAGCATCCGGGGCCACGCGCTCTTCATCACTCAGCATCAAGGGGCTGAGTGGCGCCTCGGGGGGATATCGACCCGTATTCATCAGCATGGTGCGACGGGCCGCACTCACCTCGCCCAGGGCTCGAAACTTCCACTCGGGCACTGAACTCATGATCACTACATCCAACTCGTCCACCACCAACAGCTTTTCGCCGTGAGAGCGCACGCCCAAGTCCATCCAAGTCGCCTCCAGAGGCGCCAGGCTGATCTTGACCAGCATCAGGCCTTGCACCTGGCCGTCGCGTTGCACGGGCTGCACAAAGACATGGTCTGTCGAGCCGCTCATCCCGGGCGCCGCCCCCAAGCCCACCGAGTGGGTGGCAAAAAAGCTGGTGGCGCCATCTTGCAACGCAGAAGCCAAGCGCTCGGGCGGCAGCCCGTCTTGGCGGGAGGGCTGGCTGGATGCGATCACCTGCCCGGACTTGTCCGCCACCAGCATCAAGATGGCGCCGGCCCGCACATTCACCCTGGCTAGGCGCAAGCTGGTGCGCTGGCGCAAGGCCTCGTCATTGGGCTGTTTGAGCAAAGCTTGAACGTCCTCGTCCAGGGCCATCAAGCTGGGTAAGTAGGCATGACGCGCCAGCTCGGCTTCCAAGTTGGAGGCATAGAGCTCCAAACGCTCACCCGCCACCGCGGCCAACTGCTGCAAGCCGGCCCGGCTGCTGGTGCGGTGCGCCACCACCATGCCCAAGATCGCCAAGGCCAACGTGAAGGTGACAACCCAGCCCGGACGTGTGAGCACACCCGCCCACGGCAACAGGCGGTGGCGCGCGCGAAGAATCAGTTCATGCACCATCAGAGCGCGTAGTTTGCCCAACAACGCAGCAGGCTTGAGCCCGGTCGCCACAGATATTTCCAGCCTTCCGCAAGGCCATTCAACCGTGCAGCGGCGCTGTAGTGCGGATTTCCGCACCGGCAGGTTTGACAGGTGGGCGGATTTCCACACAAGTCGATGTGCGCTCACCAACACCGCCTCAGTGCCAACTGCGCAACAGCCGCCATTCGCGCCTTTTCGCGGCCAAAACCAAGGGTATGCCCTTAAACATCAAGGCGCAGCTGGCCCCGGCGCCTAGTGCAAACCCGGGCGTCGAGCGGCATGGCACGGCATGTGCATAAGCAGTGCTGTTTTCAATCGCGACGAACACGTCGACTGAAGGGTTCTCAATGGACATATTCGTACAACAGATCATCAACGGCCTGGTGCTGGGGAGCATGTATGCCTTGGTGGCATTGGGGTACACGATGGTGTACGGCATCATCAGCCTGATCAACTTTGCGCACGGCGAAGTGCTGATGGTCGGCGCCATGGTGTCCTGGACGGTGGTGACGGCCCTGGCCGATACGGGCTGGCCGGGCTGGGTGCTGCTGCTGATCTCGGCGTTTGCGGCCATCATTGTTTGCTCGCTGCTGAACTTCACCATTGAGAAGGTGGCCTACAGGCCGCTGCGCAACGCGCCGCGCCTGGCCC